>NZ_CP012996.1:4303103-4917832 GCF_001412655.1 Pedobacter sp. PACM 27299
GTTTTGCCTCTGTTGCGCCAAGAACCAATATCAATTACCAGGTGAGCGACAATCTAAGACTAGGATTAGCTTACGGTATTGGATTTAAAGCACCAGGGTTGGCACAACGCTATCCTGGCCCCACTTTCATGGAAGTTCCATTGTTAGTTTCCTATAATGGGAAGGCGAATGAGAGTATTTATCTCTTGTACCTGGACCGATACGACCCGACCAATAAGAACCTGAAACCTGCTCAAAATCAAACCCTGGAGTTCACTTCAAATCTGAAAGTAAACCAGTTTAACCTTTCTATGTCGGCATTTTACAAAATGGCCAGAAATGGTATCAATACCGTGGAACAGCTGAGGGTAGTGCCATTACCTCGATATTCAGCAGAGTTTGTAGCTGGTCAGCAACCCACCATCACGCAAACGGGTACAGAAAACCAACTGCTGACGTACTATTCATTTGAAAACAGCTTAAAGTCCAACAGCAGCGGGCTGGAATTCATGATGAGCACTCCAGCGATTAAAGCGATTGCCACTTCCTTTAACCTGAGTACCGGCATATTCAGGACATCAACTAGCAATCAGTCGAATCAAAGAGACAATCCTGTTGAAAATAGTAACACCAACCTCAACTATGGCCGCATTGGTATTTACAGACGTATTTCGCCGGTCACCTATCAAAGTAACGCCCGTATTTCTGCCACCACTCACATCCCACAAATCAGTTTGATTGCAGAGTTTACGGCAGAATTTGCTTTGCTTCAAAAAACAGAGGTTCCTGACAATGCAGGTATCCCAATTGCCTACCTTAACAATGCTCTTGAATACATTACCATCACAGATTTCAACCCAAAAGACCCTTTATATGGTCACCTGGCTATCTCAAAAAGCTCATATAGAGAAAGTAATCTTCCCAGAATCATTCCCAATTACCACATGAGTATTGGAAAAGAGATTAAAAAAAGGTTCAAATTCTCCTTCAATGTCTACAATGTTTTCAATTACCAGCCTACTTATACCACCCCTGGTGGAACTATTATTAACCCCAATCCCAGCCCTACTTTCGGTGCAGAATTATCATTAAAACTCTAATATAAATACTCATGAAAAAACTTGTACTTAGCCTTTTCCTCGCGGCCAGCTTACTGGCTTGTAAAAAAGACAAAACTCCTGGAACACAGCCAGTAGACATTGACATCAATCTTAGTTTTGACGACCAATCACTGGGATATACTTTACCGCTTGAAAAAATAACCGTTAAAATCACAAATACCCAGAGTAAAGCGAGCATGGAGTTAACTTCAGATGCTTCAGGAAAGCTTGCTTTTAAATCCGTTTCACCAGGAAGCTACGACATTGATGCGAATTTAACGATTTCTGCAGCAGATTATACCAGAATTACCGGGATCCCAACAGATGCCCCAGTGACCTTTAATGCATCCGAAAAAAATAAAAAACTTGATGCTGCTTTCACTGGAGTATTAGACCTCAAATTAATTGCGGGCACACCTGGCGAATGGCTGATCAAGCAAATCTATTATGCTGGTTCCAATACCACTACCGGAGCGATCTTCAGAGATCAATTCCTTGAATTCTATAACAACACCGATCAGGTCTTATATGCAGACAGTCTCTATTTTGCGCAGCTCAATGGAAGGGTGTCCAGCGAATCTCCAAATATGAATTACACGTCTACAGGCCAAATGGATTGGAGCAAATCAATTGGTATGGTGGATGGCGCCAATGCGAACAAAGACTATGTGTATGCGAAAACTTTATTTATGATCCCTGGTACCGGAAAACAATATCCTGTACAACCAGGAAAGAGCATTATTGTGGCACAAACAGCCTTAAATCACAAAGCACCTTTTACCGGAAATGATGGCAAAGTGGTTACTGTGAGAGATCCAGAACTAACAATCGACTTGAGTGGTGCCGATTTCGAAGCTTATTACGGAGATGTTCTTGGTGGAAAACCATTTTCATCAGATATAAACAACCCTCAGGTTCCTAATATTGAAATCCTTGCTTATTCAGGAAATGATATGATCCTGGATGCCAATGGAAAAGACAGTTACGTAATCTTTAAAGTAGATGGCACGCAAAAAGTGAGAGAATGGCCGCAATATTTTGAGCCTTTAAAAGCAGCCCCATTGCCTACAGTGAAAAAATACTTCCAGATTCCGGTAAAATACCTGATTGATGGGGTAGAAATTCAGCCGAATATTGCTTCCAGCCGTTTTCCGAAAAAATTAGGCGCCAATGTTGATGCTGGATTTACCTTCGTTCCTAAGGGAAATTACAGTTCGCAGTCGGTCATTAGAAAAACTGAGAAAACAGTAAATGGCAGGGTGGTATTAAAAGACACGAACAACTCTACGGAAGATTTTATCTATCTGGAGAAAGCAAATCCAAGAGGTTTTCAATAAAATTTGCTGATCATTTAAATAACGGTCATGATCATTATGGTGTTCATGACTGTTAATTATTCCAATTCCCCGATGAAAAAAATATATACGATTGCTTTACTGCTGCAGCTCTGTGCAGCTGCTGCCTACGCTCAAAAGTCAGATTCGACTGCAAGTAGGAAAGCCAGGTCATTTGCCATAGACTCTGCGGCTTATAATTTTTATAATTTCGCAAAAAACAAAAGTTTTTTCACGGCTACTATGCCTGATGGTTTTAATACCCTGAGCTTAGGTCACCAATTGACAAAAGGCAGATTTATGCCTTACCAGGAAAGCAGTAAAACAAATGATACATATTTTGCAACAGAAGGAAAAACTACACTTTCCGATGTAGCCTTATGGGGATCTTTAGTGTACCATAAAATCAGGGAAGATAGCACCCGATGGGCGCATCAAACCAGAAATAACACCACTGCACCGCTATACTATGGCTCGGAAAGGAACGTAAACTACGAACGCTCTGTTTACCAGTTCAATGCGATGGCACAGCGCAATATGATTGGAAAGAATTTACCGCTTGCTTTGGGCATTGATTATCGGATTGGCGATCATTATTCGACTAATGACCCCAGGGCAAAGCTAAATGACTATCAGTTTAACATGCAGGCAAGTCTGGGTTACCACCTTTCTAAAAGACTATTGTTAGGACTGGGGTTTAGATACGGTTATGGAGAAGAGCGAACAGACATCGCTTACAAAAACAAGCAAAATGAAACGAATACCGATCAGCCGCAGTACATCACCCATTTAATCAATGGATATGGAGATCCTGAAATGAAGCCCATCAATAGGGTTTTCCACAACAAGCAATCGCGCAAAGGGATGGATACCTACCTGAACTATGAGGCCCCCAGTTTTGGGACGTTCTCCTGGTCGGGATCTTACCTTAAAGAAACCCAGAATTTCCTCAACAAATTTCCAGACATCACCTATAAAGATTTCTTTAACGACTATTACCTGACCAGCTATAAATTTGACCTGGCTTGGAAGAAAAAGCTGTCCAAATATCAGCTTTTACTGATCGCCAACTACAGTAATTTAGATGGTGAAGATTTTAGTTATAAAGTAAGTGCCAATAATTACCTGTACAACCGGGAACAATGGGGTATAAAAGCAGTCCTGAGTAAACCTGGTAAGACAAGTTTCAACTATGTACTGGAGCTGAGAAAAGATGGAGAAGAACGTCAGGATGGCTCAAAAGCGAACATCCTTTCTTACAGTGCGATTAAACCGGGTTTGGGATTTGGTTTCAACAGGCAGCTTCCGGGGAATCAGAGTTTCGGAATGAATGTGAAAGGTGTATATTCAAAAAATATAAATGATCAGTTTGTAGTTCCAATTATTAATGAAGGTCCATTTACAAAAACGGTCATCTACAACGATTACCTCTATAATACCGCTGATTATTTTAGTGGAACTGTGCAGGCAGACTATACCTTCCCCACTTTCAGACAGATTCAGACAGGAATAAAACTAGGCTTTACTTACAACGAGGCTACACAGTTTAAAAGTTTAGACAGAGCAGTGGCTACCCTACCAGGAAACCAGCGATTTTCTACCAACCTTTCTCTCAACTTCTATTTTTAAGATTTTCAGGAAGAATGCTTTTACTGGTATTCTTCCTTCATTTTTTGATGATCTGTTTTTATCCTTCGTCAAGTTCTTCCTCGATTTAACTTGCTCCTCATCAGCTGGAAATATTTTGATCTTTTGGTCTTAATTACGCTGATCTCTATTTTACTCCTTTTATTTTTATTTCACAACAACTATCCATAACCAACTGCTTTTGAGATAAATAAATAATTATTTTTTATATTCCGTTAAACATTTTTTGTGTTGGACTAGTTTATAGGGGCATAAGTCGAACCTAAAGAAAAACACGAATTATGGCAACTACAACGAAAAGTAGCAGTACTAAAACTGTAGCAAGTTCAAATGGAAAAAATGGTAAAATGGAGGAATCTGAATTTCACAAGTTCTTCATTGATGAGTTGAAAGACATCTATTGGGCAGAGAAACATTTATCCAAAGCTTTGCCAAAAATGCAGAAAGCCGCGACCAGTACGGAGCTCGCAGCCGCATTTAAAAAGCATACAGAAGAAACAATGACACACATTGCTACCCTTGAGCAGGTTTTTGAAAAGCTTGGAGAAAAAGCTCAGGCTAAAAAGTGCGATGCCATGGCAGGATTGGTGGAAGAAGCAAATTCTATCATTGAAGATACAGAAAAAGGCACCTTAGTACGTGATGCCGCTCTGATTCTCGCTGCACAAAAAGTAGAGCATTATGAAATTGCTACTTATGGTACATTAAGAACATTTGCAGTAAATATGGGCCATACCGACGTGGCTGAGCTATTGCAGCAGACATTAGACAATGAAAAAGAAACGGATGTGGCGCTAACCGAGATTGCCGAAGAGTTTATCAACGAGCAGGCAGCGGCTGAATAATTCCGTTTTTTTTAATAACCCTTACAATTTTAATCCGACCCTTCAGGTTCCTACCTGAGGGGTTCGTTATTTCTGATAGGCAGTTTTATCTCCACTTATCATTTAATTCTTCTCCTCCTAAAGGATTTGCTTTCTTCAGGATTGATTTTTTCCCTAAGAACTACGCTGATTTGCTATTCTCCCTTCTCGTTACTGGTGGGTCCTCCCTGTGAGTACCAGTTGTTCTGAGCACACAATTCCTTCCTTTTTCCTGATTTTTTCAGTACAGACTTTGTTTTTCAGAAAAATAGCCTAGTTTTACAAAAAAACTTTAGGGGTGCCTTGCGCTGAGAAATACCCTTTGAACCTGATGCAGTTAGTACTGCCGAAGGGAAAAGTAGAAGCAAATTCGTTTGCCGTCTTTTCATGCCTGTAAAAAGGTCATGCCTATAGTTTTTCCTATTTATCAAAAAATGGAAATAACTGTAAATCAACAAAACTATCCGATCAGCGAAACTTGTTCCGTAGAACAATTGCTATTAAACGTGCTTCAAATTCCCGTTCAGGGAATTGCTGTAGCCATCAATCAAACCATCATCTCAAAAACGGAATGGCCCGAACGGCTGCTGCAAGATGGCGACCGACTTACCGTCATTAAAGCCACTCAAGGAGGCTAAGCGACTCTAATCCAAACAAAAACACCTTAAAATTTCTAAGCATACTCATTTTCTTCACCAAGAAACCGAAAAATATGAAACACGAAAAGACTCCAGACGAGCAAGTCATCAGCCGCACTCCTTTTCCGGCCTCCAAAAAAATCTTTGTTCCCGGACAGCTTCATGACATCCAGGTAGCGATGCGTGAAATCACGTTAAGCGAGACTAAAATCCACAATGGTTTTGGCGCCACAGAGGTCAACCCACCAGTAACGATTTACGACACCAGCGGTCCTTATACCGATCCAAATGCAGAAATCGATGTCAAAAAAGGTTTACCAAGACTTCGGGAAACCTGGATCACCGGAAGAGCAGACGTAGACCAGCTGGATCAGATTTCTTCTGATTACGGTCAGGAGCGACTGGCAGATGGAAAACTCGACAGCCTCCGCTTTTCCCACCTGAACAAACCTTACCGCGCGAAAAAAGGCATGAATGTTTCTCAAATGCATTACGCGAAAAAAGGGGTCATCACTGCCGAAATGGAATACATCGCCATCCGCGAAAATCAAAGGATTGACCTTTTGAATGAACAGCTTGGCGCGCAGTATGGCGTAATGGCACACCAGCATCAAGGTCATAGTTTCGGCGCAAATACTCCAAAAGGATACATCAGCCCAGAATTTGTCAGGTCTGAAGTGGCTTCCGGAAGAGCCGTGATCCCTTGTAACATCAACCACCCGGAACTGGAACCGATGATTATCGGCCGGAATTTCCTCGTTAAGATCAACGCTAACATCGGAAACTCTGCAGTGACCTCTTCTATCGAAGAAGAAGTAGAAAAGGCTGTATGGGCTTGCAGATGGGGCGCAGATACGATTATGGACCTGAGTACCGGAAAAAACATTCATGAAACCCGCGAATGGATCATCCGTAACTCCCCGGTACCAATTGGAACGGTTCCGATTTATCAAGCTTTAGAAAAAGTAAATGGCAAAGCCGAAGACCTCACCTGGGAAATTTTCAGAGATACGCTGATTGAACAGGCTGAGCAAGGCGTGGATTATTTCACCATCCATGCTGGTGTATTGCTTCGCTACATCCCATTAACTGCAAAAAGAGTGACCGGAATTGTTTCTCGTGGTGGTTCTATCATGGCAAAATGGTGTCTGGCTCACCACAGAGAAAGTTTCTTGTATACTCATTTTGAGGAAATCTGTGAAATTATGAAAGCTTATGACGTGGCCTTCTCTCTTGGAGATGGCTTGCGCCCAGGCTGTATTGCCGATGCAAATGATGAAGCACAGTTTTCAGAATTGGAGACTTTAGGAGAATTGACAAAAATCGCCTGGAAGCACGACATCCAAACCATTATCGAAGGCCCAGGCCATGTACCTATGCACCTGATCAAAGAAAACATGGAGAAACAACTGCAACATTGTTCGGAAGCGCCATTTTATACTTTAGGTCCATTGACTACAGACATCGCCCCTGGCTACGATCACATCACCTCTGCAATTGGTGCAGCGATGATCGGCTGGTTCGGTACTGCTATGCTTTGCTATGTGACGCCAAAAGAGCACCTCGGTTTGCCGAACAAGAAAGATGTGAAAGATGGCGTGATTACCTACAAGATCGCAGCTCATGCCGCAGATTTAGCCAAAGGGCACCCTGGCGCACAATACCGGGATAATGCTTTGAGCAAGGCAAGATTTGAATTCAGATGGGAAGACCAGTTTAACCTTTCCTTGGATCCGGATACCGCAAAAGAGTTTCATGACGAAACCCTTCCTGCAGATGGTGCAAAAATCGCACACTTCTGCTCGATGTGCGGCCCAAACTTCTGTTCGATGAAAATTACACAGGATGTGAGGGACTATGCCGCCAAGCAAGGCCTCGAAGAATCAGAAGCTTTAAATCAGGGAATGGCTGAAAAGTCTAAAGAGTTTACCGCAAAAGGAAGTGAAATTTATTTATAAGTGGAACTGATTGTCATTTCAAAACCCAGCTTTTTTAAGGGGGAAGCGCAGCTGATCAACGAGCTGTTCGACCTCGGCATGCAGCGCTTCCACCTTAGAAAAGAATCGGCTGACCAGCGGGCTTATGAGTTGTTGTTAAGGGAGATCAATCCTCGCTATCTGGAGCGTATCGCCCTGCACCAATCCCATGAGCTTGCTGTTGATTTTGACATTCATAGACTTCATTTTAAAGAGAAGGAACGGATAGAAGGAAGGCATGTTGATTTTTTAAAGAAAGCAGGAATCATCTTAAGCACGTCTATACATTCAATAACCCATTTACCTGATTTAGTACATTTTAAATATACTTTTCTTGGCCCTGTTTTTCAAAGCATCTCAAAAAAAGACTATCCGGGAATGATTCCAGCAGATTTTAAACTACCCCTGACTGCCGGTCTGAAAGCGTCGCAGCAAGAGGTTAAAAACCTGTCCCCATCTATGACAAAAGTGATTGCTTTGGGTGGGGTTACAGATTCAAAAATCAGTCGGCTTCAGCAAATGAATTTTGATGGGGCAGCAGTTTTAGGGGCGCTTTGGAATGCGCCGGAACTGGCCATACCAAATTTTAAAAAAATAAAACAAGCATGTCAAACCACCGCATAGTGCCATCGATAGAAAGACCTTACGTGATCAGCATTGCTGGCTTCGACCCCAGTGCCGGGGCCGGACTGCTCTCCGATATGAAAACTTTTGAAGCGCATCAGTTGTATGGTTTTGGTGTGTGTACCGCCATGACCATTCAAACTGATACTGCGTTTTTGAAAAATGATTGGCTGGAAAAGGAACACCTCCTCGCACAGCTCAAGCCATTGCTTGAAAAGTTCCCGATACCAGCCGTCAAAATTGGATTGATCAAAGACCTGGAAACTTTATTAGCAGTTTGCGATTGTTTAATCTCATTTGATCCGCAGATTAAAATTGTGCTGGATCCTGTTTTAAAGGCCAGTGCTGGATATAACTTCCACGATTGGATATCGGGTTCGGTTATTTTTAAAAACGTCTTAAAACGGCTTTATTTGATTACGCCAAATTATCTGGAACTACAAACCTTAATGGGGGCTGATCAGGAGAACCAGAAGGATGTTAAAGCGGTTGAGCAACTTTGCCTGAGCTGGTCGCTGGACTGCGCGGTTTTACTCAAAGGAGGCCACCACCCCTTAACGCCGGGCACCGACTATTTGTTCCACAAAAATGAAAGGCTGGAATTCCATTCCGGCAGCCCGGTTGTTTATCCAAAACACGGCTCCGGATGTGTCCTGTCTTCTGCCATTACTGCCCAGCTTGCTTTGGGTAATTCCCTTCAAAAATCTTGTCGCTTTGGCAAGGAGTATATCGAGCGTTTTTTAAACAGTAACACCAGCCTTTTAGGCTACCATAACTTATGATCGACAGACTACATTACATCTCCCAATCCAACGCTGAGATCAGCCATCTGGAAGCCATTGAACAGGTATTACATGCCGGTGGAAAATGGATTCAGCTCCGCGTAAAAAATCAGCCAGAAAACGAGGTTTTAAACCTGGCTAAAGCTGCAAATGACCTATGCAAAAAATTTGCAAGTAAATTAATCATCAATGATTTCCCCTTAGTATCTAAGGCCGTAAACGCCCAAGGAACACATGTAGGATTAAATGATATAAGCGTCGTAAACACCAGATTATTAGTAGGTAAAAATAAAACAATTGGCGCCACTGCAAATACTTTTGCAGACTTGCAAAACGCGGTTGCAGCAGGTGCGAATTATATTGGACTAGGTCCATTTCGCTTTACCAGCACAAAGCAGAATCTAAGCCCTATTTTAGGACTGGATGGCTATAAAAAAATCATGGAACAGGTCAGAAATGCCGACATCAACATTCCGGTAATTGCCATTGGCGGCATCACTCCGGAAGACCTTCCGGCACTGCTAAAAACTGGTATTTACGGACTGGCACTTTCAGGCGTTTTAACCAACAAACCTGACACAGATCTGCTCATCAGACAGCTGTACCAGGAGCTCCAAAACCAGTCCTCCACTTAACCCTTAACCCCCAGCGAATCATGTTAAAAATAGCAAACAAAACCTTCCACTCCCGACTGTTTACAGGAACCGGAAAATTCAGCGCCAGCGCCATCATGGAAGCCGCTTTACTGGCCTCAGGATCGGAGCTGGTTACTGTAGCACTAAAGCGGGTAGACCTCAATCATCCCGCAGAAAATCTACTGAAGCACCTCCATCACCCACAACTTAACCTTCTTCCCAATACCTCTGGGGTTAGAAATGCCAAGGAGGCTGTTTTTGCTGCCCAAATGGCCAGGGAAGCCCTGGAAACCAATTGGATTAAACTGGAAATCCACCCAGATCCAAAGTACCTGATGCCAGACCCGATTGAAACCTTAAAAGCTACAGAAGAACTGGCTAAACTAGGTTTTATAGTATTGCCTTACATCCACGCAGATCCCGTACTCTGTAAAAGACTGGAAGAAGTAGGAACCGCAGCTGTCATGCCATTAGGCGCCCCAATAGGCAGTAATAAAGGCCTAAAAACCATAGATTTCCTGGAAATCATCATTAGCCAAAGCCAGGTACCTGTAGTGATAGATGCTGGGATAGGCTCCCCCTCTGATGCCGCAAAGGCCATGGAAATTGGAGCAGATGCCGTCCTGGTCAACACCGCAATCGCCGTTTCCGGAAATCCGGTATTGATGGCTGAGGCTTTTAAAATCGCAGTAGCAGCAGGTAGAATGGCCTACCTCGCCAAATTGGGCCAAATCAATTCACAGGCTGTTGCGAGCAGCCCCTTAACGGCATTCCTGGAAGATGAGATTTAACGAGATTTTTCAAAACCAAAGCTGGGAGGAGACCAGTAAAAGCATCTACGCCAAGACCACAATGGATGTAGAACAAGCTTTAAATGCTTCAAAAAGAACACTGGAGGACTTTAAAGCCCTGATCTCCCCTGCGGCGGCTCATTACCTGGAAAGCATGGCAAAACTGAGCCAGGAGCTTACTTTGAAGAGATTTGGCAATACCATACAGATGTATGTACCGCTTTACCTGAGCAATGAATGCAATAACATCTGCACTTATTGTGGTTTCAGCTACGACAACAAGGTGAAACGTAAAACACTGAGCCCCATGGAAATCATGGAAGAAGTGGCTGTTATTAAAGAAATGGGCTACCAGCATGTGTTATTGGTGACCGGAGAGGCCAATCAAACCGTTCATACGGATTACTTTAAAAAGGTCTTAGACCTGATCCGGCCTCATTTCGCCCATATTTCCATGGAAGTGCAGCCTTTAGACCTGAGCGATTATCAGGAATTGACGCCTTACGGCCTCAACACCGTACTGGTTTATCAGGAAACCTACCATGAAGAAGATTACAAAAAACACCATCCAAAGGGGAAAAAATCCAATTTCCAGTACCGCTTAGACACCCCAGACCGCCTGGGTGAAGCAGGAATTCACAAAATGGGCTTGGGCGTACTGATCGGATTGGAAGATTGGAGAACAGACTCTTTCTTTACTGCGCTCCATCTGGATTACCTGGAAAAGAAGTACTGGCAAAGTAAATACAGCATCTCTTTTCCGAGATTAAGGCCCTTTAGCGGTGGATTGGAGCCTAAGGTAGCGATGAACGATCGTGAGCTGGTACAACTCATCTGCGCCTACCGTTTGTTTAACGAGAGTGTGGAGTTATCCATCTCTACCAGGGAATCCATCAGCTTCCGCAACCACATCATCAAACTGGGAATTACCTCTATCAGCGCGGGTTCAAAAACCAATCCCGGCGGCTATGCAGTGGAGCCGCAATCGTTAGAACAATTCGAAATATCTGATGAAAGAACCGCTCCTGAAATCGCCGAAATGATTCATAAACAAGGCTATGAGGCGGTATGGAAGGATTGGGACTTGAGCTTAATGAAATAAAACCATGGAAAACGAAGGACTTAAAAGATACCACAGACAAATACTACTGGAAGAACTGGGCCTGGAAGGACAGCAAAGGCTACAGAAAAGCTCGGTGTTGGTTATTGGTGCCGGCGGATTGGGCTGTCCCCTCCTATTCTATCTTGCCGGGGCAGGTATTGGCAAAATTGGAGTAATGGATGGGGATACCATAGAAGAAAGCAATCTCCACAGACAAGTAATTTTCCAGCAGCAGGATATAGGAAAAAACAAGGCTTCAACTGCTGTCGAGCGCCTAAACTTATTAAACCCAACACTGCAGCTGCAGGCTTTTCCTTTCCATATCTCGCCAGAAAATGCCGCTCAATATGTGGCAGACTATGACCTGATCATTGATGGCTCAGACAATTTCCCAACGCGTTACCTGGTCAATGATACCTGCGTTGCTTTGGGAAAACCTTTGGTTTTCGGCTCTATTTTCCGCTTTGAGGGGCAGGTTTCTGTGTTTAACCATCAGGGAGGCCCCAATTATAGGAACTGCTACCCGGAAGCTCCAGCCAGTCAGGACAGTCCAAATTGTGGGGAGAGTGGCGTAATTGGGCCCTTACCAGGGATCATTGGCAGCATGATGGCCAATGAAGCGATGAAAGTGATTTGTGGTTTTGGCGATGGTCTTTCCGGAAAACTCCTTATCTTCAATGCACTAAATAATGATATGCAGCTCTATAACATTCAACCAAAAAACCAGGTCGGCCAGGACAAGCAGGCAGCTAAGCCTAATCCGAAGAAAGCCATCGTGTATGAAGAAATCTTTCCAAAAGAACTATTGGAATGGGAAGAAAATAAAGTTGAGTATTGCCTGATAGACGTTCGGGAAGCTTTCGAATTTGAGGAAAAAAATATCGGTGGCATTCACATTTCACTGTACGATCTTGAAGCTAGAATTGACGAACTTCCTTTTCAAAGCAGGCTGGTATTTTGCTGTACTTCCGGTGCAAAGAGCAGGATGGCCACCAAAATTGTTGGCTCAAAAAGAACAGAAGAGCTATTTGTTGTCAGCTTGTTAAAGCAATAGAACTAAAGCTTACATTTAGATAGATCAACAGATCACTAAAAAAAACAGGCTTACATTTCCTTAAGGTCTGTCCGGTAATAGCAGAAGAAAAAGTACAGAAAATAGCTGGCTAACAGGAGCAGACTATAGGGAACAGCGTATCCAGCCAGGATCACAAACATGCTGACAAAGAAGAAAGCCAGCAGCCATTTGAAGTAGCGGTCCAGGTCTAATTTGATCCAGTACAACACCATTCTTAAGGTCATCAATCCAGCAATACCAAAGCCTAGTCCGACTATAAATGGCCAGAACTGCCCATCAGATCTCAGCAGGTAAAATAAGATTTCGGGAATAAAAAGAACCAGAAACACGAGCAGCGTATGTCCCATTCGGGTACTTAACCTGATGGGCAAACTTCTGCTAAAGGACAGCTGATCGCTTTCCTGTCTGAGCATCACCTGGATCACCATACTGTGCGCCAGTACTGCGGCCAATATACCAATCAATGCCACTCTAAGGTCTTTCGAGACATCATTGAACATCCACATGACTACTGTAAACATGGTAAAAGACAGGATTTTGCTCAAAAAAAGCATCATCATCTGCTCATTGAGGAGATAGTATAAAGGCCATGTCCAGTAAGGTTTCTTCAATTGGGGGCAAGGGAAGACAAAATAAACCTTGACTGGAACATGGCTATAATTAATGATCCGGAACATATACGCGGACACGGCAGCTAATAACAAAAAAAACACGCTGATGATGATAAAAACAGCTATAAAAGCCTTTTCAGCTAGACCAACATAAATTAAAGGCAGCACATAAATGAGTATTGGCAATAATAGTACCGCATATACCTGGAACCATAATATGAATTGTCTTTTTTTTTCTGTGGTGGCCAATAACCTTAGGAAATGGTATTGCTCCAGCTTCATTTGTTTTCTAATGAAAAACAGGCATTTGAGGAGATACAATGCCCAAAAACAGCATACTGAAGCGAGGATGAAGTGCGATGCGTACACCATAAGCATTAGTGTTTTATGGTAGCTCAGCAGCTGAGAGGCTTCTACCACCCCAAAAGCCACATAAAAACCAAAGAGAAAGAGACCGGCATGTGCCGCATAGAACTCTTTAATTAAGGTTTTTAAAAGCAGTCTTAGCATGATTGGATCTGACGGTCTACAATTTTAAACACTTGTTTTATAGGCAAATGACTCATTTCCAACTCCTGATGAGAGGAAAGTAAAAAGGAGCAGCCTTTCTCCTGGTAAGTACGAATCAGCTGATAGAGTACTTGCGCGGCGGCTGTATCAATAGTAATCAAGGGTTCATCCAGTATATAAAGCTGTACCTCTCCTACAAAGGCACAGATTAAGGATAGTTTTTTAAGCATTCCACTGGAATAACTGCCTACTTTTTGATCCATAAAACTACTCATCCCCAAATCCGATATCAAGATTATGGAGGCTTCCGGATTGGCATTGCGAACATCGATATGGTAATTGAGCAGTTCATTTCCGGTGACAAAGGAAGGATATTGAGGCTCCGCCTCTGCATAACTGATCATCGACCGATACGCAACCGGCTGATTTTTAAGGCTAATGTCATTTAAAGTCAAGCTACCTTCAAAAGGAGTTTGCCCGGAAATCATTTTAAACAGCGTGGTCTTACCGGTGCCATTTCCACCTTTAAGCCAGTAAATACCCTGATCCAGCTGCCATTCCTCAAAAGAAAAGATGGCATGACTCCCGTACTTTTTATCGATATGACGTAAGGCTAGTTTGATCAATTTCGTTTATTTTTTGCATTTAGATGTCCGTATCATGGATATGTTACTGCCTATATCGCTACCTTTGCAAAAATGCCTGCAAGAAAATGATAGAAATAGGAAGATATAACGATCTAAGAGTTATAAATAAAACCGAAAACGGCCTCATCTTAACGGAAGGTGATAAAGAAGTACTTTTACCTTATGTAGATGTCCCTAAAAACATCGAAATCGGAGAGAACATCAACGTTTTCGTGTATATGCACAAAGATGGCCGATTGATGGGAACCACCAAAAGACCTTTCGCTTGTGTAGGTGATTTCGCTTACCTGACCGTTGTTGATGATGGTGAAGATGGTGTTTTCATGAATCTTGGCATCGATAAAGACATCTATGTTCCTCAACGTGAGCAGAAACGCCCAATGTTTAAAGGAGACAACCATGTGGTTTATGTATACCTGGACGAGAGCAATGACCGTATGGTAGCCTCTTCCCGCTTAACCAATTATGTGGAAGATCAGGACATCGATTTAGAAGAAGGCGATGAGGTGAGTTTATTGATCATTGACCGCTCTGATTTAGGGTACAATGCCATTGTAGACAATAAATACATTGGTTTGCTATATACTAATGAGCTTTTTGACCAATTGTCACCGGGAGAGATCAGAAAAGGATGGATTAAAAAAATCCGTGTAGAGGGCAAGATTGATTTGAGCTTACAGCCAATGGGTTACGGCCATATCCTAGAGAACAAAGATGTTATCCTTGATGAATTGAAAGCTTGTGGCGGTGTAGTTCATTTAGGTGATAAAAGTGCTCCAGATGACATTTACGACCGTTTTAAAATCAGTAAAAGTGCTTTCAAAAAAGTAATTGGCGGTTTATACAGAGACCGTTTAATCACGATTTCTGACCACGAAATCAAGTTATTCGTAGACGAAGAAGCAGATTAGCCCTCCTCCATACAGCACCTAAAAAAGCCGGTTATCTATACAGATAACCGGCTTTTTTAGGCGTAATAGCGCTGTTTTTTACTATTCAGCTTGCTATTTAGAAGTTAAAACCTACAGAGAAATAAGGCATGGTTGCTTCTTTAGAGAAGCCCAATGTTCCTTGAATCAGGAACTGATTGCCTGGCATGACGTATAACCCACCGCCATAGCCCTGATGCCATCTGCTGCTCGACTCTCCTGGCTGCCATACCCTACCCACATCATTAAATGCAATCATTCCAACTGTTCCGGGCACCAGATAAGAGGTAAAATTAAACAGCTTCAACCTCAGGTCCAGGTTATGGTATAGTCCTGTTTTACCGGTAAAACGTCTGCTGTTGAAGCCTCTGAGGCTGTTTACACCCCCTAGCTGAATGTGCTGAAAGAATGCTGGATCTCCTACTGTAGTTCCTCCACCAATTCTATTGGCAATCACGAGGCCTGATTTTCCCGGGTTCCAGTAAAAGCGGAATTCGGTGTTCAGGACACCGTAACGCTCATCGCCGCCATTCACACGCTGCTGTGCGGAGATCGTGGTTTTCCAGAAAACACCTTTTGTAGGAATCGCAATATTATCACGTGTATCATAAGACCATCCAGCGGTTAAACCTGCATAAAAGCGGTTAGAAAACACTTCTTCTTCTGGGTGTAAAGCATCATAATCATTCAAAAAGCGCTCTTCGTTTTTCTCGCGGCTACTGGTATAATAAGACAACAACACCCCACCTTCTACGGTCCAGGACTGATCTAAGACCCTTTTCAGTTTAATATTCGCATTTAAATAATTGTACCTATTGCGGTAATAAGAGATGCCATCTTCCCGATCCTCGCCATTTGGCAGGTCTTCATCATGGTCGTCTTTTTGATAAATTGTATTGTTTCCTAAACCAAAGAAGTTACTCAGGTTATTTGGGCCCAGCATATTGATCCCGATATTCAGGTCGTTATTTCCTATTGCCTTTTTAAAGTCGCCGGTATAATCCAGAATAAAAGACTTTCTGCCAGTGGAGTAATGGGCCCAGATCTCTTGTTTCGAGGCATAAGGCGATTTTCTGAAACCTTGTTTCTCAAAAATATAGCCCAGTCCTAGCTGGATTCCCTGGTCAATATTGTAATTCCCATCTACAAGCACACCTTTCCTATCGTATAAGAACCCATTTTTATTGAACTGGTTGACTGCCGAATCCTTAGCTAATCTCATTTTAGCATATCCTTTTGGCGGAAGCACGTTAGTTTCATCGGAGCGGTCATAGATAAACAACCCTGATTTATTGGGTACATTTTCCGCTATTTTAAACTCATCTACCTCCTCTCCACCGATCATTCTCACTTTTATCGGGGATTCATTCTTTCCATGTACGTCGAAAACGTCCTTTCCTCCTAATCCGAATAAACGGATCTCTTTAGTTACCAGCGGGTCGAAAGTGCGGTTAAAAAAGCGGCGGCCTTTGGTCCCGTCCTTCTTAATATTGAAGATATGCACAGAAACTTTTCCATCTTCCTGCTGCTTCACATCGAAGTATTCTGTCTTATCGGAAGCAGGAATATCTACATTAATAGATAGGAAACGGTAGTAACGTAAGGCTAATTCTTCCAATTGATTCCTTCTGGAAGTAAAATTGTGAATCAGCTCCTCACCACATTGCTTAAAGATAGGATCGGGCATTTCCCTGAAAGCTTTCGCGATCAATTCGTCCGTCATTTCTTTCTGCACCAGCTTTGCAGCTTCCTTCCAATCGTCTTCATTCAGTTCATTTAAGAAATACCGGTCGAAATATCTTTCGTTAAAGTTCCAGTACTCCACCTCTCTGATGGTTGGAGAATACGGCTGCAAATGGGTTTTAAGCCATTGGTGATTCAATATCCAGGGGAAAACGCCGGATGTTTTATAGAATACTTTATCCCGATCGCGAGGTACCGGGGTGTAGGTCGTTCCGTCTGGGGTTTTATCTGCAGCCCAGCGCCAATTGTCTTCATGCCTATCCCAATCACCGAGCAGGAAGTCCAGCAAACGTGCTCTAAGCGTCAGTTTCTGGTCTGCTTTAGTATCATTGTCCTTCTGGATTTTCTTTTGCACCTTCTCCGTATTGTCGGTTTTCTCCTCCGCAGGGGATCTTTCTTCGAATATATAGGCTGCGTTGGCAAATTCTTTACGGTATTCGCCAAGTCCGGGATCATCGGCAACATAGACCATCTCCGGTTTTGCATGTGGCAATTCCAATGCGGCGGCCAATGGCGGCACGATTAAGGCGGCAAAAGGATGGTTGGTAGAGACCTGATCCTGGGTAATGTCTTTAGCGATCGTAGCCCTCAGATTTTCCGGCAAACTTCTGTCTGCGTACTTCTGCACGGTCCTTAGCACCCATTCTTTACCTGTTGGATCTACCAAACGTAAGGAACGGGTTTGCATACCCCCACCTAGTTTTATGATTTTTAATCCCCCTTTTTCCTTTTGGAGGTCCATAATTCTTAAAGTTACCGGCGTTGCCCATAACTTCCGGTAGCTCTCTCCAAGCCAAAAGCGGTGAAAACTACTTACTTTATCGTATTCAGGGGCGATCGCCACCGTAATCGAGTCTGATTTTAATGTCTGTTGTGCAAAGCCCACAACAGGGATGGCTCCAAGCGCCATATTCATGATTAGTGCCGCTTGCAGCTCCTTTTTAAAACGCATATTGAATTTATTTAAGCGTTACTCCTATTCTGAGGGCCTTTAAGCCCTCCACTCCTTGCAATTCTTCAATTTCCAGGTACTCCAGGTCATCATTTAAGAGACCAATACCCTGAAGCGTTTTGATATATCCTACATATTCTTTGGCTTCCCAGCTGTTAAAATACACAATTGCGATCTTTCCTGGCTGGGTAATCCTTTCTGTGGTGTCTTTTACATGAGCTTTATCGATGCGTTTTTTGACCATCTGGTAGCGGATATTGTAGCTGCCTTCTACATCAAAACGTTGCTCATCAATCCTAAAACTTATATCGATCACCTTCTCATAGACGAAAATCAACTGGGTAGTTTCCAATGGTAAAGAAAAGTAAGGCGCTAAACTATGACTGGTTTGCGCTACTTCTGCCAGAACTTTCAGTTGTTTCAGTCTAAATTCATGAAGAATTTCCTCCGTGAAGTCGGTATTTGGTGCGATAGATCTACCCAGGTAGATGTCAAATTCAACGCCATCTGTGCGGAATTTCTCAAAATAACAAGGATAAATCGCCTGGATTTCTTTGTTAAATACATCTAAATGCCTGGTGACTGCCAGGTTGATCATTTGCAGGCTCTTTTCATACCTATCTCGATGTTCATAGCTCTTTCCATCTACTGCTGTCCATTCAAAATACTCATCAACAATCGGTTTAAGTTCCGGATGAGTTTCCTTTAAATGTACCAGAGCAGAGGGGATCTGCCTTTGCAGGTAGTCTTCTGTTTTGAGAATTTCGCGATCTGTCAGGTCTTCAAACCTGGATTTACTCCAGATTTCATACTTTTTTGGAAGTTCATGTTCCAGTGATTCGCAGACCTTCTTTCTAATGGTATCCAGGGTTTTCTGCAGCATTTCAAAATGTACATATAAATCCTTGCGGACTGCCATGTTTCGCAGGATACTGGAATTTCTGATGTCTACTGCACCATAAAAAGGGTGTACGTTTTTAAAGAACACCTGTTCTACCGGTAGATTGCGCTTTTTCCCTCCGGATTGAAGGTAATGATAAGCTGCTTCATTGAAACGCCACTGTACAGAAGGCTGTAATGCCGTGAATTTATCGGTCACGATTTCCGCGATTTCCTGGTTGAAATCGGTGATGATATTTTGATATAATTGTGCCAATAAAGGAAAGGCCAGGTCTATTTTAGTGAGCGCATTGCCATTAAAATGACTGACTTCCTTGGTATATAGCTCCAGACAGCCTACCAATCTTGCATTATAGTACAATGGAAAAAGGCCGTAAGACTTGATTCCTTTTTCCCATAACAAGCGGAGCATCGGGTATTTATCTTGTTCTTCCAGTGTAATTTCAGGGAAAATCAAGGTTCTTGGCTGTTTCAGATAGTCTTGAATCAAGTCAAATTCCTCTTCATCTTTCCATCCTGCCTCTTCGGCCAATTTGATCAGGATACTCTGAAAACCAGACTTTTCATTGATCAAAAGCTTATTATTTAGCTTCAAATAAGGCAGCATTCCAAATTCCAGATGGTCAGAGCCAGCCAAGGCTTTTAAAGCATTACCGATTTCCTTACCATAATTCACATTTTTGGATTCATGGTGATCAATCATTACATTTTTAATGGATTCCAGGGCATATTCACCGGTTACATCCGTTAGCGTCACAATAGAAATCCCCTCAATAGTAAAGATATCAGGTGGAATGAGCTTGGTTAAAATATCCAGTGTATTGGTTTCATCCTGAATATAATCTTTCACAATATTGAGGTCATACTCGGGCAGTTCTACATTTGCAGTGATGGTTAAAAACCTGGTATCTACGTTTAAGCGGTAATATTTAGGGAGTTTTGTTAACGGATCTACGATAGAGTTTACGGTAAACTCTGTTGCTGTTAATGAAAAGTTATAAAACCGGTGTAATACCATATTATAAAAGGCAGACAGCACGCTTTTCTTCATTTCCAAAGAGGAAGGCAGCGATAAATCGGCTTTCAAAGTACAGGTAGAAGGCTCTAGCAGTACATTATAAAACGCATTCGTACCATAATGAAAACAAGGCGTCATTGGGGTACTAATCGCCCAAAAATGCTCTTTCTCTTCATTAATGATCGGCGATAAAGCGGTATAAATCAATTCAAACAAGGTATTGTACTTACGGACATTCTCCATTGGGATGGGGTCTTTGAGTTCTGGATATTGTTTAAATTGTTCAAGGATATAACGGTAGAAGTTAATTTTCGCGGTTTTCTCAGTATTAGCCTTCTCTTCCACGAAAGAGATAAAGGGCTGCAAAGACAGCTTAATTTCAGCACCCAATGGAGGGCGTTCTCTTAAGCCAGTAATACTATTATTCAAATCCAGCGTGATAGCTTGCATTTTTCGTATTTTATTATTTTACTTTTTTAAACTTAAGGATATTTCCATTGGTTAGTTCATCTCCTTCATTAGAGATGTACAAGTTCATATCGTTATCAAAAGCTATGCCTTCCGGCTGATTATAAATCGAAGAATTCAAACGATGTACTTGTTTTACTTTCCAGTTTTCATCTGCAATAACCAATAATTTGTTGGCAGAAGCCAGTATATACCATTCCTTAGTCTTCGGATTTTTTGTCAGTGCCGAAGGGCTAAGACTTGCTTTTAACTTCGGGTTGAGCTTTTTTATCTGCTCCAAGTCAATGCTGAAAGTACTTTCAGGAATTAGGCTATCCAGTTTCAGATCATAGTTTAAGACATACCCCGTTGATGTTTTCTTTTTCTTATCTACCGGGCAGGATTTACATAAAACGTATACTTTTTGAGTCTCTGGATCTGCATATAAACTTTCATACTCCCCTTTAGGAACCAGTTTCTTGGTAACTTTCACCTGTTCTGCCTTTTCTTTTACTCTTTCTGAGAAAGGAAAAGAATAAAGGTGCCCATTACTCTTTAAGATGAATATTTTTTCATTGAAAATGGCCACATCTTCATAGTCTCCTTTACTGCCGAAGCTCACGTTTTTCTGATGCTTCACCCCCCATTTTTGGCGGAAAACGCTGCCTTCTTCATCTTGAATAGAGTAAACAGTATCCGGTTTACCTTTATAAAAGGCGATACCTGAGATTTCGAGCAGGCTTTCAGGCATGTTAAATTTCTCTGGGTGTTCCAGGTCATAACCCGCCGGACTGCTAAACTTTGAAGCTACTGGCTTACAGGCATAAAACGCCACTAATGCCACAATGGGCATCATATATAATAATTTAGTATAGATTTTCTTCATAAACATGGGTCCATTTATTAGTTATTCAACACTTGTAAGAATTGATAAATAGCTTCCTGAGAGCGTATTGCAGGCGAACCATTGATTTCTTCATTCTCCAATTCCGCAGTAATATTTACCGCCTGAACATTATCTTGAAGCTGCAAGGTAATAATTTCCTGGATGAGACGTTTCAAATCCGCGTCATATAAAGGAAAGCAAACCTCTATTCTACTGTAGATATTGCGGTTCATCCAGTCTGCAGAGCCCATATATATTTCTTGCTGGCCATTATTGTCAAAGATAAAAACCCTTCCATGTTCCAGAAAACGGTCTACAATTCTCCTTACAGTAATATTTTCACTGAGTCCTGGCTTGCCTGGAACCAGGCAGCAGATTCCCCGGATGATGAGTTGTATTTTCACCCCTGCCTGTGATGCTTCATATAATTTAGCAATCAGCACCTGTTCTTCCAGGTTGTTCAATTTGAGGGTAATACCAGCGGGTAAACCTTGCTGAACATGGTCCATTTCACGTTGAATCAACCCCAAAAAGCGCTGATGCAAATTAAACTGTGCCACTAGCAAATGATTAAATTCCACAGGATCTTCCAATACTGCGGTCTTATCTTTTCTACTTAGAAAGTCAAAAAGGGATTCTAATTCCTGCAGCATCGGCTGATGGGCAGTCAGTAAAATATGATCGGTGTAAAACTTAGCTGTACTTTCATTGAGGTTTCCGGTGGCTAAAAGCCCCAGGTACTGGTTTTCTCCATTGATCGTCCTTTTTACCAGTGCCACTTTCGCATGCACTTTCAAATCTATACTGCTATAGATAATCTTCACCCCTGCAGCTTTCATTTGCTTAGCCCATTTGATGTTATTTGCTTCATCGAACCTTGCTTTCAGCTCCACCAGTACCACGACCTTCTTCCCATTTTTTGCAGCGGTCATCAAGGCATTAACAATTCTGGAATTTCGCGCTACTCTATATAAGGTGACATAGACCTCTGTGACATTCACATCATTGGAAGCTTCATTGAAAAAGCGCAATACGGCATTATAGTTCTGATAAGGTACATTAACCAGGATATCTTTACGAAGAATATGGTCAAATATAGTTTCCTTTTCTGCGATCTTTACCGCTGTTGAGGCGGGCCATTTAGGGTATCCAAAAAGCTTTTCATCTAAAGGAAAAGCATTGAGGTCTTTCAGGTTATGATAGGCCCCTCCCTGCACTACAGCTGCTTTTTGCAGATTTAAGGCATAAATCATCCGGTACAAATTCCTCAATGGGAGTCCAGGTTCAAAAAGAAAGCGGGTGGCAAAGCCAAAGTCACGGGCTTCGAGTTCTTTCTCTAAAGCAATGGTCATGTCTTCGGAATAGTCCTGTCCTATTTTCAAGGCCGCATTGCGGGTGATTTTCAGGTTAAAAGCTCCCTGGATCTCATCATTTGGAAATAAATAGGCTAAGTTATATTTAATGATATCTTCTAAAAACACCACATATTGTGCGCCCTCCACTGGAATTGCATATAAGCGCTGTAAATCTTCAGAAGGAATACTGATCAGTTCCATTCGCTCTTCCGCATCAGCGTTCTTCAAGATCACCACCTGATACAGCTTGTTGTTTTCGGCAAAAAATGCTGTCAATCCATGGTCAATACATTCAGCATGAATATAAGCCAGGACTTCATTAAAAAACAGTTCAGTTACCTTTTCAGAAATGGCTGCTGGAATAGGTTTATTATAGAGCCAATATACCTGCTGAGCTTCCAATGCCGGTAAAATTTGCTGGCTGATGATTTCCCCATAACGCTGTTGCTGCTGGTCTATCTTCGCCTTCGCGAGCTCATAATCCCACATCATCACCGGCATCCTTACCCGGTAAAATTCATCAAGGTTAGAGGAATAGATGGATAGGAACCGAATTCTTTCCAATATAGGCACTTCTGCCCGGCTTGCTTCCATGAGTACGCGTTCATTGAAACTTAGCCAGCTTAAATCCCGGTTAAAATAAATAGCAGAGTCCATAACAGGCTATAAGGTCACTAATACTGAAGCCGTAATAAAGGCCAGTACAGCTGCAATAATTCCAAACATAAACACATTATAGGCAATTCGCAATAAACGGTATTTACGGCCTAAAACTACGCCCTGCGCATATAAATCCCGGATTAAACTGCCATAAAGAAACTCACGGTCGTCCATCATTTTTAGCATTCCACCTTCATAATCCGGCAGCGACATTCTATAGAAATTACCAAAAAACAAAAGGTTCACACGTTTCTGAGCGATATCTTCTGATGTAAAAACTCCTTTAGGAATAGATGGGCGTGTTGCCAGAATAGAGAATACCATGGTCACGACACAAATGATCAATAAGATTAAGGTAGGAATAATGAGATGTGGATTATCTTCCAGTTTCCTGAGCAGAATACTCAGGATCACCGATAAAATAATAGAGTTGGTAGAAATCATGATGTGGGCCTTATTATCAGCCATATCACTCAGCCTCTGGTGGTTTCCAGAAGTGATCCTGAACATGGTTTCAATTCCTTTATCGGGACGGTCACTCTTTTTCTTTTTTTCTTTTTTTATCTCCAATGGGATGTTTTTATCGGTTAGCAGCGGTGCATTTCCAGTATTTAACACTGTAGGGCTATCTGTTGTTTTATGTTCTGCCGCTGCTGCTTTATTTTCCAGCTCTTCCAGGTTTTCTGCTTTTTTCGCATTCAGCAGGTTCTGACAATAAGTAGTGTGGTAATGGTGATTTTTAAACAACTGTATCGTTTTTAATCTCCATTCATCTTTATCCAGTGCCCTGGCGCAGAAAGCTTCTGCTTCCTTACGCATCAGTTTATTTCTTTCTTTAAAAGAATCACTACCTAAATGGTACAAATCGGCATCACAGACAATCTGTTCTAACAATCCATTTGGCTGCTGAGGCATTTTGGTGGCCATGATACAATTGACGATTTTGGTACTGATCTCTTCAGTAAGTCCTTTTTCTTTTAAGAATTCAGCGGCAAGACCTGCTCCACTAGCCTCATGATGCGCACAATCGAAGAAATATCCCAGATCATGAAACCAACTGGCCGCAGTAACAATAAAGAAATCCTCATCTGAAAGCTGATAATGGTTGGCAATCTTGATGGCATTTTCTACTACTTGTTCAGTATGATTTAAGTTGTGGTAGATCAATCTCGAGTCGGTTTTTGCCTGAAAAATGCTGGCGACGTGCAGTCTTAACTGATCTAATATTTCCCTATAATTCATGAGGTATACTTTTGTTTTTCAATAATAAAACAATTTGTCCTATTTGTGGTTGAAGATATAAATATGAGAGTTTTAATTCTCATATTTAATAGAAAGTTTAAAAGATGTCATTACGAAGGTTTTTCTGATTTATATCAGGGTCGAAAGTGATGAGCGTCATATTTATACTTGGGGGGAAGGCTGAACTTTGAACACATCAATTTGCCCCTATGATCTTACAAAAAAACATAGCCCAGGACACCCAATGTTACCATTGCGGTGATGATCTTCCAAAAACGCCCTACCTGCTGGACAGCAAGTCTTTCTGTTGTCTGGGCTGCAAAGGTGTCTATCAATTGCTCTCTAATCATAACTTGGGTAACTACTACGCGTACAACGATGTACCTGGACAAAAACAAAAAGACAAGCATTCTCATTTTGAATACCTGGATGAAGCGGCGATTGCTGCGAAATTAGTGGACTATACGGATGAGAAGACGAGCGTCATCACGCTTTATATTCCAGCCATTCATTGCAGCTCCTGTATCTGGCTGCTCGAACATTTGCACCAGATCAATCCTGCGATCATTCAATCGAGGATTGATTTCTTAAAGAAACAGGTGGTCATCAGCTTTAAAAATCAGGAATTATCTTTGCGTAAACTGATAGAAATTCTGGCTTCTATAGGATATGAGCCACTCATCAGCTTACAGGATGTCGTAAAAAAACAGCAGTCAGACCATTCGGAAGGGCAACTGATCCGCAAAATCGCGGTAGCTGGTTTTTGCTTTGGCAATGTGATGTTACTCAGCTTCCCGGATTACTTCGGACTGAGCGACCTGGAGCAAGAATTCAAAACCTTTTTCGGCTGGTTGAACCTGGCATTTGCCATTCCTGTCGTATTCTATAGCGGACGGGATTATTTTACCTCTGCCTGGACTAACCTTAGAAATGGCATTTTAAACCTTGATTTTCCATTGGCATTAGGCATTGCCGTGATGTTTATCCGCTCTACACTGGAAATTGCAGGCAATATAGGTGCTGGTTTTGTGGACACATTATGCGGTCTGGTTTTCTTCCTGCTGATTGGAAAATGGATGCAGCACCACACTTATCACCACCTATCGTTTGAAAGAGATTACCGTTCGTATTTCCCCGTTGCAGTTACTTTGATTGAAGAGGATAAAGAAAGGCCAGTCCCGCTGAATGAATTAAAAGTAGGCAACAGGATTTTGATCCGCAGCAATGAAATTATTCCGGCAGATGCCATCCTCTTAAAAGGGGAAGCAGAAATGGACTTTAGCTTTGTTACGGGCGAATCTTTACCGGTAAACAAGGTTTTGGGAGAAGTAGTTTATGCGGGTGGAAGGCAATTAAAAGGCGCTATAGAACTGGAAGTCGTTAAACCGGTTTCACAAAGTTACCTGACTCAATTGTGGAACAACGAGGCTTTTTTCGGGGAGAAAACCAGGATCAGAACCTTTGCCGACCGCGCCAGCAAATATTTCAGTATTGTATTGCTGAGTATCGCCATTGGCGCTGCAGCTTACTGGATGTTACACCAGGACACGACTAAAGCCGTTGCCTCTTTTACTGCAGTTCTGATTATTGCCTGTCCTTGTGCCCTGGCTTTGAGTTCTCCTTTTACCCTTTCTGCAGTACTGAGCATTTTCGATAAGAATAAGTTTTACCTTAAAAATACGGCAGTAGTAGAAGAAATGGCACGCATTAATACGTTTGTATTCGACAAAACCGGTACGATTACCAACCCTGAAAACACAGGTTTCACTTTTGAAGGACACATTACCGAAGAAGAAAAACAATGGGTAAATGACCTGGCAAGGAACTCTGGACACCCATTAAGCAGAGAATTGGTGAAATGGCTGAACAGGCCATCCAAATATACGGCGGTCAAATACATGGAAAAGGTAGGCCGTGGAATTTCAGGCATGATCAATGGTCATGAATTGAAGCTGGGCAGTGCATCTTTCCTTGGTTTGAAAATGAATACACCGGCACAAGGCGCCGTAGTTCATATTATTATCAACAACAGATACCTTGGCTTCTTCTGTTCTACACAGCAATGGCGGAATGGATTTAAAGACCTGGTCTTCAAACTGGGTAAAGACGCGGATTTACACCTGTTATCTGGTGATCAGGACCAGGACAAGCAAACCCTGATTCCATTCTTCCCAAGGGCGCAGCAGATGCATTTCGCTCAGAGTCCGCAGAACAAGCTGGATTACATTCGCAGCCTGCAATATTCTGGTAGAAAAGTACTCATGTTTGGTGACGGCCTGAATGATGCGGGCGCTTTGAAACAGAGCGATCTGGGCATTGCGGTGACGGATAACATCAACAATTTCTCACCAGGCTGTGATGCCATTCTTGATGGTGCGAGTTTTGAAAAGATACCTATGTTTATCAAACTGGCAAAGGATGCCGTAAAGGTGATTCACATCAGCTTTGCGATCTCTTTGACTTATAATGCAATAGGCCTTTACTTTGCCGTTCAAGGCATGCTTTCTCCATTGATTGCAGCGGTATTGATGCCCATCAGCACCATCACCATTATCCTTTTCACCAGCATTGCAGTCCGACTGTATGCTAAAAAAAATCAGCTCTTATGAACATCCTCTATCTCCTGATCGGCTTTAGTATTTTATTGGCATTGATCTTTCTTGCGGCATTTTTCTGGGCGAGTAAAACGGGTCAAAATGACGACACGTACACTCCTGCCGTCAGAATACTCTTTGATGATGACATTCAACAGAAAAATGAGGAGATAAAAAGTGATGAAGATCACGCATAGCCACAATTGATGTCATTCTGTAGCTAAGCACACCGACCTAATTTTACATCCATAAACAAGCAATCCAATTTTTAACATGACTGAAAAATTTTACTACGACAACAAGATCGTCAGGAACTTCGCAGTAGCCACCATTATATGGGGCATCATCGGAATGACGGTCGGATTGCTCATTGCCATGCAGCTCTTCAAGCCTGCATTAAATATGGGCTCCCAGTACACGACTTTCGGCCGTATCAGGCCACTACACACCAACGCAGTAATCTTTGCCTTCGTAGGGAATGCGATCTTTATGGGTGTTTACTACTCTTTGCAGCGACTCCTCAAAGCGAGGATGTTCAGTGATGTCCTCAGCAAAATACATTTCTGGGGCTGGCAGCTGATCATCATTTCTGCGGTCATCACCCTTCCTTTAGGGTTTACCTCTTCCCATGAATATGCGGAGTTGGAATGGCCAATAGATATTGCCATTACCGTTATATGGGTTGTTTTTGGGATCAACATGTTTGGAACCATTATCAAAAGAAGAGAGAAACACATGTATGTGGCCATCTGGTTCTACATTGCGACTTTCGTGACCGTTGCTGTTTTACACATTGTTAACTCTTTCCAGCTGCCAATTTCTGCCTTTAAAAGTTATTATTTATACGCAGGTGTACAGGATGCGCTGGTACAATGGTGGTATGGACACAATGCGGTAGCTTTCTTTTTGACCACTCCTTATCTGGGAATGATGTATTATTTCCTGCCTAAGATGGCAAATCGTCCCGTTTATTCTTATAAATTGAGTATTCTCCATTTCTGGTCATTAATTTTCATTTACATCTGGGCCGGGCCTCACCATTTATTATATACTTCTTTACCGAGCTGGGCACAATCATTAGGGGTTGCCTTCTCCATTATGCTGATTGCCCCAAGCTGGGGAGGGATGATCAATGGATTGCTCACTCTTCGTGGTGCATGGGATAAAGTAAGGGAAGACTCCAGACTGAAATTCATGGTAGTCGGGATTACCGCTTACGGTATGGCCACTTTTGAAGGACCAATGCTTGCTTTAAAACAGATCAATGCCATTGCCCATTATACTGACTGGATAGTAGCACACGTACACGTTGGAGCGCTTGGCTGGAATGGTTTCTTAACCTTCGGTATTTTATATTGGTTGATTCCAAGAATCTACAGAACAGAACTATACTCTAAAAAACTGGTTTCTTTCCACTTCTGGATTGGAACATTAGGGATTCTTTTCTATGCAGTTCCTTTATATTTTGCAGGTTTCACACAGGGATTGATGTGGAAAGAGTTTACAGAAGATGGTTTATTGCGCTATCCTAATTTCCTGGAAACCGTAATTCAAATCCTTCCTATGTATGTACTGAGAGCTATAGGCGGTGCGCTATACCTGATTGGTGTCATCGTGATGACTTATAACTTAATCAGAACAGTTCGTTTAGGTAAACTATTGGCGGATGAGCCTGCAGAGGCAATGCCATTGCCAAAAGACTATGTTCCTCAGGGATCTGAGAAGAAATTCCACAGGGTACTGGAGCGTAAACCAATGGTTTTCATGGTACTTTCCTTAATTGTCATCCTGATAGGTGGTATGATTGAGATGATGCCGACGTTTACGATCAAGTCGAACATTCCGACGATTACCAGTGTACAGCCTTATAGTCCGCTGGAATTACAGGGACGTGATTTATACATCCGGGAAGGTTGTGTAAACTGTCACTCTCAGATGATTCGTCCATTCCGTTCTGAAACAGAAAGATATGGCGAATACAGTAAAGCAGGGGAATTTGTGTACGACCACCCGCATTTATGGGGTTCAAAACGTACCGGTCCTGATTTACAGCGTGAAGGCGGTAAATATGGTAATGCATGGCATTTTAACCACATGCTGGATCCACAAACGATGTCGCCGGGAAGTATCATGCCTCCTTACGAATGGCTAATCACTCAGACACTGGATACCACCACTACCATCAGCAAGATCAATGCGATGCGCACTTTAGGTGTTCCTTATGAAGAAGGTTATGAGCATAAAGCGAACCGCGACCTTGACAAACAGGCCAAGGCGATTGCGGCAGACCTGAAACAGAACAACATCAAAGTAAAAGATGATAAAGAAATCATTGCGCTGATTGCCTATCTGCAACGCCTGGGAATGGACATTAAAGCACAATAACCTAAACAACAACATTATGTTTAAGCAATTTTTAGATCAAGTAGATGGAAGCCAGGTGTATTTAATCACCTCCCTTGGCATATTCCTGCTCTTTTTTATCCTGGTCGGCATACTCTTGCTGACCATGAAAAAAGAAGAAATAAAATATATGAGTGAGTTACCTTTAAAAGACGATGTACAATGACGAATTTACTAATTTGGGCCCTACTCATCACTGCAGTGATTATACTTGTGGTTTCCCTACTGGTTTTGAAAGTCATCAAAATCTATGTAAAGGAAACCCTGCATCCTACCCGATTCGCTTCTGAAGAAGAAAGGAAAAAATACTGGCTGGAAGAAGAGCGACGTGCAGCAGCAGCAGCCGACAAACCTTCCTTCTGGACTAAGTTAATGGGGTTGAGGCCGATCTCTGAGGAGAAAGACATCATGATGGAGCATAAATTTGATGGCATTGCGGAATTGGATAACCCTACTCCTGCCTGGTTTATGGTACTCTTTTATGGGACGATCATTTTTGCCATCGGCTATATGCTCAACTACCATGTATTTGGCTGGGGCAAATTACAGGAAGAAGAATATGCGATAGAACTCCGTCAGGCGGAAGCGGATCGCATCGCATTTCTGCAAAAACCTGGTTCGGGAGGTCCGAAAATCAATGAGAACAACATGGAGAAAAGTGACGATCCGGCAGTCATCCAAAAGGGAGCTGCGTTGTTTAAAACAGTTTGTACCCCTTGTCATGGAGAACATGCAGAAGGTGGTGTGGGTCCCAATTTAACGGATGAGTACTGGCTGCACGGTGGTACGCCAAAGGATATTTTCAAGACCATCAAATATGGTGTTCCTGAAAAAGGAATGGTGGCCTGGGAGAAATCTATGAATGCCCAGCAGATCTCAGACATTACCAATTATATCCTTTCTATACAAGGAAGCAATCCTGCTGGCGCGAAAGCACCACAGGGCAAAAAAGATTAACATGTCATCACAAAGCCCAAGTCATTTCAGAGATCAGATCTCCACTTTAACCGACGACGGACAGCGCCGTAAATGGCTCTATCCGAAAGTCATTAAAGGTAAGTTATATCAGTACCGCTCTGTAGTCAGCTATTTTTTCCTGACCTTACTGTTTGCCGCCCCATTTATTAAATTAAATGGGGAGCAATTGGTGTTGTTGAATGTTTTAGAGCGGAAATTTGTATTCTTTGGGGTGATTTTCTGGCCCCAGGATTTTTACCTGTTTGTCTTGGCTTTACTGACCTTTATGGTATTTATCGTCTTGTTCACAGTGGTTTTTGGCCGGGTATTCTGCGGATGGGCCTGTCCTCAGACGATTTTCCTGGAAATGGTATTCAGGAAGATAGAAATCTGGATAGAAGGCGATGCTAATAAACGGAAAAAGCTGGATGATGGCCCGCTAACCAGCGAGAAGTTTTTCAAAAAAGGATGGAAGCATTTTCTTTACTTATTGATTTCCTTCTTTATTGCCAACATCTTTCTCTCCTATTTAATCAGCTCAGATAGCCTGATCAAAATCATAACTGAACCGGTATCACAGCATTGGAGCGGATTCATTTCGATCTGTGTATTTACCTTTGTTTTTTACCTGGTTTTCTCTAGAATGAGAGAGCTGGTTTGTACGGTAGTTTGCCCCTACGGACGTTTACAGGGCGTATTACTCGACAACCAGAGTATCATTGTAGCTTATGATTACGAACGTGGGGAGCCACGTGAAAAGCGCGTAAAAGGAGTAGAAAACGCTGGCGGAGATTGTATAGACTGTAAGCTTTGCGTACAGGTTTGCCCCACTGGAATAGACATCAGGAACGGGACGCAAATGGAATGCGTCAACTGCACCGCCTGTATTGATGCCTGTGATATGGTGATGGAAAAGATTGACCGCCCAACCCGTTTAGTCGGCTTCAAATCGGAGGATGAGATCAAAACGAAACAGCCTTTTAAACTGAACAAAAGAGTCTATGGCTACGCTGCTGTATTGGCATTGCTGATCGGCGTACTCTCCTATCTTTTGATCACGAGAACAGCCGTTAAAACCACCATCCTGCGTGCCAGTGGAACTTTGTATCAAATGAGAGATAAAGAAAAGGCGGTGAGCAATTTATTCAATGCAGAGCTGATCAATAAGACCAGCAAATCACTGAAATTTAAAATCGTACCGGATGATCCAGAGGTGAAAATTCAGTACATTCAAAAACAAGATACCATTGCTTATGGTGGAGTGGCAAAATTGACGTTTTTTGTCATTATGCCGCAGAGAAAATTAAAAACATACAAATCAGATATTGGTTTTAAACTGGTGTCAGATGGCAAGGTGGTAGATACTTTTGAAACGACCTTCATCGCACCGCTTAATGATTAAAGAAATGAAATGGAACTGGGGAACGAAATTGGTAATTGGAATGGCTTGTTTTATGAGCTTCATCATCATCCTTGCGGTCAAGATGTTTAACAGCTCGCCCGATGCGCTGGTAGACAATGATTACTATGAGAAGGGGCTGGCTTATGACAAAGAGTACCACCTGAAAGAACAGGTAAAAACCGACCATGCCAAACCTGAGATCCAGGTAGGTACGGATGGAATTATCCTGACTTTTAAAGCCCCTGCTGAAGGAAAAGTAAACCTGGTCCGCACGGCAGATAAGCGGATGGATAAAATGGTTCAAATCAATACAGATGAGCAGTACCGTGCTGCAATCCCTTTAACAGGGATTGCTAAAGGCCGCTGGAAACTGATCATCAACTGGAATAGTGCAGGTAAATCCTATTTGGATGAACAGGAGGTCATGGTAGAATGAGCAACGAAAAGCTTGCCTTCATGATTGGATTGTTAGGGAGCGTACATTGCATTGGCATGTGCGGTCCCCTTGCCTTTGCTGTGCCCTCCTTAAAACAAGGATGGCTTTTTCTGGTATTGGACAAATTACTTTACCAGTTAGGGAGAATTGTTTCTTATTGTTTCTTAGGACTGGTGATTGGCTTAATCGGACAGCAATTATGGATGGCAGGCTTACAGCAGGTCATCAGTATTTTTAGCGGGATCCTGATTGTGATGGCTGCCTGCTCCAGGTTATTTAAGATTCAAATGCTTAAAAATACCCCTTCGGTATTCCTAAAACCCTTCCATCAGTTATTTGGCTATGCCTTAAAACACAAAGCCAATCATTTGATCATAGGCATCATCAACGGCTTTCTACCCTGTGGCTTCGTTTACCTGGCCATGGCAGGAGCTTTAAATACGGGCAGCTTAACCGGCTCTGCTATTTATATGTTCTGGTTTGGGTTAGGCACCCTCCCTCTCATGTTTATCGCCACACTCAGTATCGGTTTTACCGGTGCATTGGTCCGTAAAAAGATCAACCGCGTGATTCCTTATTTTATGCTTTGTCTGGGAGTCTGGTTTATATTGAGAGGAATGGAATTAAACATTCCTTATTTAAGCCCGGCACCTGTTGAACAAGGGGCTCCTGAATGTAGGTAATCCTTCAAATCATCGTAAATTACTACCCTCATGACACTTACTCCTATAAAAAGAGATATTAAAGATCAGGAAGACATCCGTTTTCTAGTGATTGAATTTTACAATAAAGCCCTCAGAGATGAAGTGATTGGGCCTGTATTTAAAGCGGCAAATTTCTCTTTAGAGGGGCATATTCCGGTAATGGTTACCTTCTGGGAAACCATCTTATTGGATGTGGTCACTTATAAAGGAAATCCTATGCTCAAGCACATTGCTTTAAATAAAGAAGTGCCTTTGCATGGGGAGCATTTTGACCGCTGGATGAAAATCTGGGAAGAAACCATCAGGGCTAATTTTGAAGGGCCTGTAGCGGATCAGGCGATCTCCAGGGCCTCTTCCATCGGACAATTGATGCAATATAAGATCAAACAGGCGACTGCTCCAAATGGCTTATAAACACAAATTGGCGACCGTTTATCACGGTCACCAATACTGACATTTGAGACGTAAAACTAATATTTTTATCCGGTGAGGCTGAACAGTTCCGTTTTCGGTTGATCTGCCCAGTATCTATAATCCAATGCCATGCAGATGTTTCTTAAAAACCGCTTGCCCAATGGCGTTACCCGCAAATGGTCTGTCGACAAGAACACCAATCCATCCAGTGCCAGCCAGCGCATGCGCTGTAAACCTTCAGAAAACTCCGGAGAATTCGCTTCCTCCTCTGTCCAGGAAGTATGTCCTTTACACATGATGTTCAAAATATGCTGACGGGTGATCCTATCTTCTTCATTTAGTAAATGGCCTTTTACCACAGGCAATCTACCTTCATTCACTATCGTTAAATATTCTTCCACCGTTTTCACATTCTGTGCAAATGCTGTCCAGGTATCACTTATGGAAGATACTCCTAAACCAATCATTAACTGACTGTACTGATGGGTATAGCCCATGAAGTTCCGGTGCAGTTTTCCTTTAATTTCTGCCTCATACAAGCTGTCTGTAACCAATGTAAAATGGTCCATTCCCACATCCAGGTATCCTCCATCTTTTAATTTTTTACAGCCCAGTTCATACAGTTCCTGTTTTAACTTTTGAGAAGGAAGATCCAGCTCTGTATACCTTCTCTGTCCTGGTTTAACCCATGGAACATGCGCATAACTGTAAAAAGCAATCCGGTCTGGTTTCAATTGCAGTACTGAATCCAGTGTATCTGAAAGCCCCTGGATCTGTTGGTGAGGGAGACCGTAAATGAGGTCGTAATTGATCGAGGTATAGCCTAAAGCCCTTGCTTTTAAGGTCACTTGTTCTACTTCTTCATAGGTTTGCACCCTATTGATCACCAGTTGCACATGCGGATCAAAATCCTGAATACCTAAACTTAATCTTTTGAAACCTAACTGGTTCAAAGTCATCAAATGTTCGTCGGTGGTATTTCCAGGATGTGCTTCAAAGCTAAATTCGGCTTCCTCATGCAGGTCAGCGTATTTTAGGATGCCTTCCATCAGCAGTTTTAAATTCGCTGCACTGAAAAAAGTAGGTGTGCCACCCCCCAAATGTAACTCCTTGATCAATGGGCGGGTTACAAATAGATTCAGGTACAATTGCCATTCCTTCAGTAAAGCCTCGATATAAGGCGATTCTACTTTATGATTTTTAGTGATCCTGGTATTACAGCCGCAATAAGTACATAAACTTTCACAAAAAGGAAGGTGGATATAAATGCTGATTCCTTCTTTGTCGTTACTTTCCCTAAAGGATTGCGTAACGGCTTTTTCCCAGTCCTTTACTGTAAAATCTGTTGTTTTCCAATATGGAACGGTAGGATAACTGGTATAACGAGGGGCAGCAACATGATATTTCGAGATCAGATGATTCATACTAATGGTGATGAGGTTTACTACCTGGACGTATTAATGAATGCGCCTGATCGCAAGATCTGGAGCAAACACAAGCATTCCCTAAACACTTCTTTTGCTGCCATTTATCCAGATTAACGATGGTTTCTACAGCCAATGCCATAGGCAATTCCTTTTCTGTAAGCGCTATTAATGCATCTAAAGGAACATTGGCAATCTTTATATTTCTAAGTGCAGCTGCTTCCTGATCGATATGACTGGTAGCGGTAGAGCGTGTCGCAATGAATTTCACCCCAAGATCCGCTAACCTGTTGATCACTTGTGCAGAAACATCATCTTCATTGAATACAATGACAGCTTCTTTCCCTGCGGCATAAGAAGCTGTCTCAGAACCCAAAGAATTGGATATCAATGTAATATCATGTTTTTTATTATTGGCAATGGCCAATGGTTCTTTCTCAAAAGACTTTATACTATATGCGACAACTCTCATGCTGGTTCGATTTATTAATAATCAAAGTTAGCATGTAGTGGTAGCGGGGAGAATGAGTTTAATCAATTGAAAATATGATCCTCATCAGTTTTTCATCTGCTGTAGTCTAAGCTGATCGAGCACAATGATCTGACTGCCTTTCCTTTCTATGATCCCTTCATCCTTAAAATCACTGAGGATCCTGCTCACCGTTTCAGTAGCCATTCCGGCCATTGCAGCAAGGTTATCACGGGAAACCCGAAGGATCATTTCCGCATCCTGTACCTCCTGTTTACATAACCTGGCCAATACTTCGGCCATACGTTTTCTAACAGAATGGTAGGCCAATTGCAGTAATTGTTCCTCTTTATCCTGAAGGTTATTGGAGATCAATTGAATAAATTGTCGGGCTACATCAGGATAGCGATTGAGTAAATTATCCATTAAATCTTTTGGCAGCATGCACACCGTGCTATCTTCTACTGCCTCTGCTGTTTCTGCATAGGGTGCATTGAGCAGCAAAGAGGTAATGCCAAAATAGTCTTCTGAGCCATACATTCCGGTCAGCAACTCCCTTCCATCCTCACTTAACTTAAAAGTTTTCACCTTTCCATTCATGACCAGGTAAAGGCCTGAAACATTGTCGCCTTCATAATATACCACTTGTTTTTTCTTCACAGAGCGGACTTTTCTGGCAGCGATGATTTTCTCCAGCTCTTGTAAGCCGGAACTATTGCTGAACAATACACTCAGTTTTTCTAGCGATTGGCTATAAAAAATCTGCTGTTTATCTCTTTTACTCAGTCTGCTTTCTATGGCATTTAACAATTCCACATCATCGAAAGGCTTTGTCAGGTAATCATCAGCACCCATTTCCATTCCCTTACGCATGTCAATGCGTTCTGCTTTTGCAGTCAGGAAAATAAAGGGTATGGTGGCTGTTTGTTCATTTTTATGGAGCAAATACAATACGCCATAGCCGTCCAGCTCTGGCATCATGATGTCACATAAGATTACATCCGGCAATTCACTGATCGCCAGATCTACCCCTACCCGCCCATTAACGGCTTGTAATACTTCATAGTTTGCCAGTTCCAATATCTCGGCAGTACTTTCCCGAATGTCATCGTTATCTTCTATAATGAGTATCAGTGTCTTCTTCATTCGTAACTTATTTATTAAAGGACAAAACAAATTTAGTCCCAGTGTGGAGTGTACTTTCAAAATACAGCTCGCCTCTCATCAGCGTTGCATAACGCAGTACGATATTTAATCCTAGTCCTGTTCCGGGAATATTTCCGGTATTGTTTGCCCGGAAAAACGGCTGAAACAGGTGTTTATGGTCAGATTCAGGAATTCCTATTCCATTGTCTTTTATCGTGACCATACATTGTGAATCTGTAATTTCTGTATTAAATTCAATAAAGGTGTTTTCGCCTGAATATTTGATGGCATTAGAGATCAGGTTGATCATGCAGTTTTTTAACAGGTTAAGGTCTAACAGCACGGTACTTTCCAGTCCGGTATGCTGATAAATGATATTCTGATCCTGTTTGGCCATCATCTGCATTTCTTCGGTGATCTCTTCGGAGAGTTTCACCAGGTCAAAAGCTGTAAAGGTAGGTTCTACTTTTCCTGCTTCCAGTCGTTCCAGCGACAAGAAATCATTTAGTATTGTGGTGAGATTGCTGACCGCATTTTTGATCTTACTGACATGCTTTGTGATGTTTTTATTGTCGTAAGGTTCTGCATATTTATCAATTAGCGAGGCCGAAAGCTGCACTGAACTTAGGGGTGTTCTGAATTCATGGGAAGCCATAGACACAAACCGGCTTTTCAATTGATTGAGTTCCTTTTCTTTTTCAAGAGAAAGACTGACCTCTTCTTTGGCTTCACTTAAGGCCATCACTGTTTTTTTGAGTGATTTTGTACGCTCCTCTACGAGTTCTTCTAACTCCGCAGCATATTCCCTCAGACGCTCTTCTGCTTCTTTTTCTTTGGAAAGATCATGTATAAATCCAGTGTAAATGATTCTATCTTCGTATTGCACCTCACTCACCGCCAAGCGAAAAGGAAAAGTACTCCGGTCTTTTCTCAGACCTTTTACTTCTCTGCCTTTTCCGATGATTCTTTTCTCACCAGTCGATTGATAACGGTGAATGTAACCATCATGTCCGCTTCTATCAGGTTCAGGCATTAGGAATGAGATATTTTTTCCTTCCACTTCACCGATAGTATAGCCAAATAACCTTAATGCTGCTGGATTAAGACTTTCAATTTTGCCCCTGTCATCGATGGTAATAATTCCGTCAATTGCAGTTTCAATAATGGCCTTTAATAACCTCGCCTCTTCCATGTATTAATTTTTACAAATATAATGATAACGATTGCACTGGGCTAATAACCTCAATCATACAAAAGTGTGACTAATATCATGTTTTTAAATGTAAATAGTCAGTTCTTTTGCGATTCAAGTAAATTTTTCTCAGCAAATGAACCATACTTTTCACATTCCAGTTTTAGGCTTAGGCTATTCAATTGATACTCCGTTAAAGGTGGCCAGATATGGCATCTCCTCTGTTGTTTCCATCGTAGATGATGAGTTGACGGAGCGCATGAGAAAATTTCATGCAGAAAAGACAGGAGAAACATTTACACTGATCGACAAAAAAGAATCGGATAGCCGGGCGAGAAGAATTACGGCCTATCTCAACTTACTTGATGTGCTGGTAAAGCAGCAATTTTCCAGTTTAAAGGCACAGTCTTTTGAAGAGGGGACAGACCTGAACCTATATTTCGAGCTGCTGCCAGAGCGATCGATCTGGAGGTTAAAATACCAGGAAATGAAAAGTTTACCGGATGGCCTGCAAAAAACTGCAATGCAATCTGAATTAATTGAAGGCATTACACCTGGTGCAATTGATGTGAATATCATGTCTAAAGTAGACAAGGTAAATTACAATGCGAACCATGAAACTGAGGGTGATGATTTTACAGATGCCTTAGCCGCGATGCGTGGTTTTACAAATAGTACGCTAGATTCCTCCGTGATTATTTCCGCCGGATTGAACCCGCGTTTATATGCCTATATGGAAAAATGTACGGCCTTTTATCCGGATGCAAATGGCGCCTTCCAAAAGAAGATCATTCTTAAAGTCAGCGATTTCCGATCTGCATTGATCCAGGCAAAAATGCTGGCAAAAAAAGGATTATGGGTGTCCGAATTCCGTGTAGAATCGGGATTAAACTGCGGGGGACATGCCTTTGCAACGGAAGGCTTTTTATTGGGCCCTATCCTCGAAGAATTCAAACAAAAACGTGGAGAACTGGCCGCTGAGCTTTACCAAATGTATATTAGTGCACTAAAAACTAAAGAAATCCTTGAAATAGCTTTACCTGAACAGCGCATTACTGCACAAGGTGGAATTGGTACTGCTGAAGAACATGAGTTCCTCCTCAATTATTATGAGCTGGATGCTGCCGGATGGGGAAGTCCTTTTCTCCTGGTACCGGAAGCGACAAATGTGGACGATGAAACCTTAAACCAATTGACCAATGCTGTTGCGGAAGATTATTACCTGAGCAACTCCTCCCCGTTAGGTGTACTTTTCAATAACTTCAAAAAGAGTACTGCCGAAGAACAGCGCCTACAGCGAATAGAAAAAGGCAGACCAGGCAGTCCTTGTACCAAGAAATTCTTATGTACCAACACAGAATTTACTGCAGACCCCATCTGTACTGCATCCAGAGAATATCAGCACCTGAAAATAAAACAATTAAAAGAACAGGAGCTGTCTGAAACCGATTACCAGCGACAATTCCAATCCATTACGGAAAAAGTGTGTCTCTGTGAAGGTCTATGTGCCTCTACCTATATAAAAGTGGGTATTATGAAACCAAAGGAAAGTAAAGCAGTAAGTATATGTCCCGGTCCTAATCTAGCCTTCTTTTCAGGTAAATATTCTCTAAAAGAAATGATCAATCATATATACGGTCGTGAAAACTTGCTGGTTAATATTACCCGTCCTAACTTATTTATCAATGAACTTCATTTATATGTAGATTATCTGAAAAAAGACATTGCCAATCAACTGGAAGAATTAACCACTAAAAAAGATAAATACTTCAATAAATTTAAACTGCAATTACTGGATGGCATCGCTTATTATCGTGCCCTCATTCCAGAATTAAAATTACAGGACAATTTATCAGTCGAGGAAATGCTGAAGCAATTGCTGCTGGCTGAAAAAAGTTTAGGTTAATTCCATACAGACGCTTTAATCGCATACAGACGCTAAAAACATAAGGCCACGTGTTAGAAAAGAACTTTGGTGTACAGTTCTCCCCCCTTCTTTCCGTGGCTTTTATGGAACATATTTTTTCACTATATTAGTTAAAAGGAATTTCGATACTATAATCAAAAATAACATGGAAAAAGAAGCTATGAAATCATTACTGGGCATCATTGACCAGCAAGTTAGTTCTTCGATTTTAGGAGGAATGGAAGAGCAGTACGAAGAATTGGAAAATTTAGGATATATCCACATCAATCGCGACCGTGTTCAGCACGCCGCTTCTATCACCCCTGAAGGCATGGAATTTTTATATCACGATAAAGAATAAGGGAATATTGTCATTAAATTGTTTTTATTTTTCATACTTAAAACTTTTTGACAACAAACTCCGTTATATGATCAGTTTGTTTGGTTTAGGTTGATCTGTGGTGGGTCAGCCATTATTAAAACAGGGATAGATCTCTCCGATTCATCCCTGTTTTTTTTGTTTTAAACACTAGTCTTTAAAGGTTTCAATTGTTAGACTACCATATTTCTATTCGACCACAATACTTCGCCCTCCTCTATTCGTTACATCAAAAGCACAAAACTTCGCACCTTTCTGAAAAGGAATCGCCTGAGTATATATTTTACTGCTGGCTATGGGTTCCTTTCCATCCGTAGTATAACGAATGATGAAGCCTGGCAACTGTATATTTGCCGCTATCTGGCCATCAATCAGTTGTAGTCCTGGAGTTGGAATTCGGTATTTAAACCCACCAGCATAATAATTTAATCTTGGCAGTTCTTTTTTGCCCAGCACATTTACAAATTCCGACCAAGCCTGATCGTATAATACTTTCCCTTTTTCCGGATCTGCTTCCAATGCCCATGCCGGATCTTTTGCCCAGGCACGTTCTGCCAATCCTAATAATTTCGGCAATAGCATATATTCAAATTGTTCGGTTGTTTTGATATTTTCGCTCCATAATGGCGCCTGCAACCCGACAATATTTGATTTGCCAACCTCCGTTAAACCGGCTTTATTTTTATAGCGCTCTGGATTTGCAGGATTTCCTTCCTCATCTTCCTTCATATTCTTATAATAATCGAACGGAATGAAATAGAAAAGCTTGTCTACATCTACATAACCACCCCAATTCTGACCATTTTCTAAGAAGCTTTTGTTCGAAGCCAGGTCTATGTAAAAATTAGTAACTGGTGTTAACACCACTTTATAGCCTTCATTGGCCATTTTATAAGCTAGATCTTCATTGCCATGCAGGTTATTCCAAACATCTACATGAAAATTCTCCTTAAAAAACCGAGGTTCCGGCACCATTTTCATTGCGCCATTTATTTCTTTTTTATGCAATCCTATTTCTTCCCATCCAGATAAGTAGAGCGATTTAGATTGCAGCATTTTGTTCAATTTACTAAAGAAATAGAACCACAATTCATCGGTTCCTTTTACTGCGGGTTCTTTTATAGCGAGTTGGGCTGCAGCTGGTGATTTCTCCCATACACCTGCCGGCACCTCATCACCGCCAAAATGGATCGTAGTTAAGGGTGCATTTGCTGCTTTATGCATGGCGATCAGCTCATTGGTCACCTTTTCCAAAAAGTGATAGCTGGAAGGTAAAGCTGCATTGATCACATTATCATCAAAACCCTGTACGGAGCGATATTTACTCTCATCTTTTAAATCACTTAACAAATAATATTCAGCGGCTTCTTTGTCGCCGGCCTTCATCAAACGGTGGTAACGGGCCTCCATTGCTTTTATGGCCGCTCTGGCATGACCGGGTGTTTCAATTTCTGGGATTACCCGGATATGTCTTGCCTTTGCATACTTCAAGATTTCTATATAGTCTGCTTTGGTATAAAAACCTGTACCAGAATTTAGGCCTGGTTGTGGTCCAGAACCATAAGCAGGTATGATTTGGGCGCTTTCCGTTACAGAATGACCGCGCGTTGCGCCTACAGTAGTTAATTCCGGTAATCCTGGAATTTCCAAACGCCAGCCCTCATCTTCCGTCAGGTGAAAATGAAAAACATTTAACTTATAGAGGGCCATTAAATCCAGGACCTTCAGTACTGCTGATTTGGGTTGAAAGTTTCGGCCCACATCCATCATAAAACCTCTAAAGCCAAACCTCGGATTGTCATTGATCACCGCTGCAGGTATCGCGATCGACTTTTCAACTTTCAACCAGGAACTTGCTGGGAACATCGTTTTCAAGGATTGTATTGCATAAAAGGCACCTGCAGCATCTGATGCTCCAATGCTGATCCGACTCGGAGTGATGGTTAAGGTATAAGCTTCCTTAGCCAGTTTCTCATCTTTCAGAAAAACAATTTCCCCGGCAGCAGCATTTGATTTCCCTGCGGTCTTTTTACCTAATGCGCGACTGATTTCCTGAGACAGCAAAGCGGCTTCATCTGCAAAAGCAGGTATCCCCAGTACATTCACCGCTTTGGTTAAGCTGAAAATACCTTTACCCTGGACATAGTCAGCGGGTGTTGGAAAAACCAATGGCAGTTGATTTACGGGAATATCTTTGATCTTTTTGTTCTCTTCGTAAGCTTTCTTTGCCAGCTCCTGCTCGAAAGTGGTATGAGCTGGCAAATGCTCAAATACTACATTTTTAATTGCAGTACCCTGATCAGGGGTTTTATCCCAAACCAGGTAAAACCCTGAAGGACGTTCGGAAACATTATACATGGTCTCCGTGGCCATGTTGAGTTTAACCCTTCCAGCCGGCGGAACTGCTTTAAAGGAAGGCAATGGCGACAAACGGAATAAAGCTCCGTTAACAAGGCTCACCTTCGCCAATAGGCTATCGGCCCCAACTGTATTTAACACCCTGGAATTGAAGTAAATTTTCCAGCCAGAAGCAGGTAAAGGCACTTTCCCATTGTTCTTAATGGTCAATACCATTCTATCGTTATCATTGGTTTGCGACCAGTTCAGCTCTAAATCGGCAGCAGCCACAAGGCTTGCTTGTTGAGCAGTAGCCGATCCGTTGATGCTGAGCATAAAAAAAGCAGCAAGTACGTAAATTTTCATGAGCATATATTTTTATATGTTTTCAATTGATTCTTATTTAAATCTTCCAATCCTGACATTTGAACGTGCCGTTGATAAAGTAATCAGCGCGAATTAAACCCTGATGTATATCTTTTTCTTGTCTAAAACGTAGCCAATTAACCAGCAGACCAGCATAAAGCAAATCGCAAACAATAGCGAACCAAAAGGTCCTGGGGCAATCGCCTGAAAAAACACCGTATTGATCCAGCCTGCAAAATCAGATTTTGGGAATATGGTATTGATGATCACTAACAAAAGATCCGCTACAATATAAATAAACAAGGGATTCTTCCCGAATACGGTAAAGAAACCCGTCCATTTCACATAAGATTTAAGTTCGATGATATAAATCAATGCAGCGATAATGATGAGGTCCAATCCACAGGTGATCAATACGAAAGAACTCGTCCATAATTTCTTGTTAATCGGGAAAGAGAAGTTCCAGCACCAGGCCAAAAACACCAATAATACGCCTGCGAGTAATAGTCTGGCAATGCTTTCAAAACCTTTTCCTTTTTCCTGAATAAACTTACCTGCAAAGTAACCGATCACTACATTTACACAGGATGGAATTGTGCTTAAAATCCCTTCAGGATCAAAAGGAATACCTTCACCATGATACAGATGCGCATTTCCGAGCAAAAACTGATCGAGGTACTGGCCTGCGTTTCCGGTCATGCTTAATGGATCGCTGGAATTCCCAAAAATGAGCAGCAGGAACCAATATCCAATTAAGAACAAAACACTCAGCACCATGACCCATCTCGTAGATAAATAATGGACCATTAAAGAAACGATCCCATAACATAGCGCTATCCTTTGTAATACCCCCATAATCCGGGTGTTTCCAATAGGAGAAAAACTGATTCCACCGGCCTCATTGTAATGAAAAAACGGGAACCAATACATCAGATAGCCGATTAAAAAGATAAGCAGCGTCCGTTTAAATATTTTACCGAGCACTTCTCTGTCACTCATGAGGGCAAACTTTTTCGCAGAAAAGCTCATGGCATTCCCTACTGCAAAAAGAAAAGAAGGAAAAACCAGGTCGGTAGGTGTAAATCCATGCCATGCCGCATGCTCCAGCATCGAAAAAGGCTGGGCACCACTTCCTGGTGTGTTCACAATGATCATAAAACAGACTGTCATACCCCGGAATACATCAAGGGATAAAAAACGTTGTGGTTGGTTCATTAGCTATAATATAGGTTACAGGTAAATTTAATAGCGAGGAAGGAGCGACATCCGCCCCTCCTTCCTACAAAAGTTATCAATAGAAATGGTCATTTCCTAATTGTATCCTGGATTTTGTTTGAGTACAGATCCCCCACCTACATTGCTCAAATCAATTTGTCGCTGTGGAATCGGGTAAATATCATTTTTACCCTTTATAAATTTTCCATTTCTAACATCAGAAGTTAATTTCCCCTGGTAATTAAAATAAGCATTCAGCTCAGTTTCCGCGATTCCCCAGCGTACCAGGTCAAAGAAACGATGACCTTCCATAGCCAGCTCAATTTTACGCTCAAAATAAATGGCAGATAAAGCATAGTCTTTTCCTTTTCCAGAAAAATCGCCGGCAGGATAAACATTAATTTTATAATTTGCTGCAGGTACATTTGAAAACCCTGCTAAAGGATTTCCAGCATCCAGGTATTGATATACCCAGCCCACTGGGTTTGCCGCACGTGCCCTTACTATATCTACATAGTCCTGAGCTTTAACCAGACTTCCTGCCTGTGCTTCGGCCTCCGCAGCCATCAAGAGTACATCAGCAAAACGAATCACCAGATAATTGATAGAAGAACCTGGCGCCCAGGTTGTTTTATCTTCATCAGTTGCTCGGGTTGCCTGCCAGTAAATATTTTTTTTAGGACCGTACGGACCACCATAACGCTGATCTCTGATCCAGGTTTCTCCAGGATAATTGCCCCAGTCTAAATATGGAATCCCACGTCTTCCTGCTGTCCAGTCCAATCGGGGATCTAAAGTTCCCTGGTCCGGCTGAAAAGGTTCAGCACCTTTAATTCCCATATCATTGGCTACAGCATGGTCATTATAATTGCTCAGGTATGGCAGGCCAGTTTGTTCATCCGTTCTATAATGATTGACCAAATCAATAGAAGGCTGAAAAAACCCACAGCAACCAAAAGGACTCTCGCCATAAGGGAAATTCAGCATATCGCCGTTATTTCCTAATGAAGGACCATTAGCATCTACGTTTGCCGACATCTGAATTGCAAAAACCACTTCGGAATTGTCTTCTTTACTAGGTTTAAAATTATCTGCGAATTCATCATTCAGTTTGTATTTCTTACCGCTGCTGGTGACTCCTGAAGCGATCACGACATCAAATAAATCTCGTGCTTCCTTAAATTTATGCTGGTACAAATAAGCTTTAGCGAGGTAAGCCCCTGCTGCCCATTTATTGACTCTGCCAATCTCCGACTGTGTAGGGGGTAAATTCTCGTAAGCAAATTTTAGGTCCTCGGTGATCCTGGCCCAGATATCGGTATTGTTAGGCTGGTTGTACATGGTGGTGTTCTCATCAATCCAAGGCACCATATTCCACATTTTCTTCAACTCAAAATAATAATGTCCTCTTAAAAACTTATCCTCAGCCTGGATTCCTACGCGTTCTTCAGGCGTCAGATCCGTCGCCTTAGCTAAAATCATCAAAACATCATTTGTCCTTTTGACCCCTTCATATAAAGCTCTCCATTTGGCATTGAAAAAGGAGTTTGTCGCATCTGCATAGAATTTAGCAATGGGATCTATTGCTGGCTGATCGGTTCCATCACTTCCTTTAGAGGCATCCCCACCGGCAATTGCGCCAAATACCCAATTGCTTGGAGAGCCGCCATAAACATCACCACCACCAAAAGAAGTGTTTCCGCCAGCCATCCCATCCAGTGCAGCATAAGCACCGATTAATAAACCATTTACTCCGTTTTTATTGGTCAGAATTTCCTGTGTCAAGGATCCCAGGGGCGGTTGTTCTAATGCTTTCTTGCAAGAAAAAAATGATTGTCCTGTAAAGAATAATACAGTTAACAATAGATATGTTGATTTTTTCATCTCTTTAAACTGTTATGATTAAAATTTCAAATTTATACCCAAAAGGAAGGTACGCTGACTTGGGTAAGCACCATCATCCACTCCATAAGCAGTTTGGTTGTCTGTTTCGCTGGAAGTTCCAATTTCAGGGTCAATACCAGAATATTTAGTGATGGTGAATAAGTTGGCTGCAGAAAGATAGACCCTCAATCGGCCGACGCCGAATTTCTCCAGCGTTTTCGCGGGCAGTGTATAACCCACCTGGATATTTTTAAGTCGCAGGTAAGAACCATTCTCTACAAAATAAGAGTTAGGTACTGCATTGGAACTGAATGTTCTATCTTTTTCCTGAATTGGCGCCTTCGCATTTCTATTGTCAGGAGTCCAGGAATCGTACAGCGCGGTATGACTTTTTGCTCCTCCAAAAGAAGAAGAGAAATCTGTCCACCATTTTACCTGATTCCAGATAGAGTTTCCTTGTACACCGTAGAAGAACATGCTCATATCGAAATCTTTGTAGTTCATAGCCAGGTTTAAGCCATAACTAAAATCAGGATTGGCATTGCCTAGAAAGGTACGGTCGTCCGCATTAATCAGGCCATCACCATTCACATCTTCATACTTGAAACGACCTGGAGCCACCGCATTCTGGTACACGGAATTGGGATCTGAAGTTTGTTGCTGAACCTTTAAATTTGCCGCATCAATTTCCTCCTGCGACTGCCAGAAACCGGCTACTTTATATCCAAAAAACTCACTTACAGAATGTCCAACCTGATTGCGAACGATGTTATTTCCATCAAAACGTCTGGCATCAAGGTCATAATAATTCGCATCACCGGAAACTTTTTGGATCAGGTTATTATAGGTCGTAACCGTTGCCGTGGCACTCATTTTAAAATCCTTACCAATCCGCGTATGTCCGGTAATGGACAGATCAAGTCCATCATTTTTCATCTTTCCAATATTAAGAAAGGGTGTACTTGATGCTCCGGTTGTACCAATCATTTCTGGATTAAACAGGAGGTCAGTAATGTTTTTTCTATAGTAATCAGCTGAGATCTCTAATTTACCTTGAAATAAGGTTGCATCAATACCAATATTGGTATTGGTATTTTTTTCCCATTTAGCACCTGGATTTCCGGTTCTGTTTTTATAAAAACCAGATACTACGTTATTTCCGCCGCCAATGGCATAATAAGAAGGTGCAATATCACTGCTATACGTATCAAATGAATTCCCTTCCGATACATTGAGCTGGTTACCCATTACTCCCCATCCACCTCTGACTTTTAAATCAGAGATCCATTTTACATCTTTCAGAAAAGATTCCTGAGAAATCCGCCATCCTGCGCTTACTGCAGGAAACCAGCCATACACATTTTCCAAAAACTTGGAAGAACCATCTCTTCTTAGCGTACCACCAAACAAATACTTATCATTAAAGTTATAGTCTAAGCGTCCAATTAAGGAGAACATCGCACTGGCAATACGTTCGCTATTGGTATCTTTTGGCCCGCTGCCGGTAGTCAGGTTTGTATAGTTTGGATCAAAAGAAAAATAACCCCTGTTGCTTCCGCTCATTGTACTGTAACGGTTGCGCAGATATTCTGTACCCACCAATGCTTTCAAACTATGTAAGCCGAATTGCTTATTGAAGGATAAGGTATTGGTCCAGGTATAATCAAAACTGGCATAAGAAGATTCTGAATAAGAATTGCTCGTATTGTTTTCTGCATTTTCATACTGAGGATATACAAAGGCCCGGCTATTCCCATTCGAATTGGAACCACCGAATGAACTTCTCAAAGTAAGTGCTGCAGGAAGATCGGCCTCAATATATACGTTACCAAATAGCCGGTTGTCTGTTGCCTTATTGTTTTTGGTTCTGGTAAGCATGGCTACCGGATTAAAGGCATCTCCAAGTGCTCCTCCATAAGAACCAGCAAAGTTACCCCTGATGTCATATACCGGAATAATCGGCTGCTCTCTAAACGCGTGACCAATGGCATTATCACCGGTTAAACCTCCGATTTTAGGGTTTGTACTAATGGAATAAGAAAGATTTTCCCCTACCCTCAGTTTTTTACTGATGTTGAATTGTGTGTTGGAACGTAAAGTATATCGCTCCAGATACGTATTCATTAACGTTCCCTGCTGGTTAAAATAATTAGCAGAAAGCAGGTAATTCCCCTGGTCAGAGCCACCACTTACCGCCACATTATGACTAGTGATTGGTGCTGGACTAAAGATCTCTTCATACCAGTTCGTACCCGTTTTATTGGCACGTGTAATCCGGTAAAACTTTTTGTATTCTGCATCAGAAGTAAAAAATGGGATGACATTATAGAGGCTGGGATTTACTGAAGGATCGCCTTCTTTTGCCCCCTTTGGCAGGATATAATCCGGCAATACATACGTCGGACCATTTCCATAAAGATCATCATTAAGATTGGTTTCTCCGGAATTGATCAACATCTGGCGTTTTAGTGTAGCCATTTCTGTTGGATTAAGGATATTCCATACATTGCCGGTTTTTGGGCGCTGCGTACCATAGTAGGCATCATAAGTCACCTGCACTTTTCCCTTTCCTTTTTTAGTGCTGATTACAATCACTCCATTGGCAGCACGGGAGCCATAAATAGAGGCTGAACCTGCATCTTTTAACACCTGTACAGATTCAATATCATTGGGATTGATATCTGCAACACTTTCCGTTGGCACACCATCTACTACATACAATGGGCTATTGTTCCCGAAAGTATTGATCCCCCGGATCTTGATCTGAGGCTCTTCTCCTGGTTGTCCGGAACCAAGTACGGTTACACCAGAGGCTTGGCCCTGTAACAGATTGGCCACTGATGCTGTGGGTTGTTTCAGCATTTCTGAAACGTTAACCACCGATACGGCACCTGTCAGGTCTTTCTTCTTTTGCGTAGAATAGCCAACTACGACTACTTCACCTAGAGAAGTGGGTTCTTCAGTTAACTGGACGTTGACTACCGTTTTACCTCCGGCTGCGACTTCCTTAGTCATAAAGCCGATATAAGTGAAAACCAGGGTCACATCAGCAGAAACCACATTGATGGCATAATTACCATTTAAATCGGTCATTGCGCCAATTGAAGTCCCTTTTATTTTAACACTCACCCCAGGTAAAGTTTCTCCTTTAACTGAAGTTACCTGTCCTTTAATGATGACCACAGGTTTTTCTACACCTGCTGCTACGGCGGCAAGGCTGCCTTTGTCATATAATAAAATATGCTGATCTACTACCTTATAGGTAATATTTAGCGGTCCAAGCACCTCTACCAGGATATCTCCCAAACGCCTGTTGACGACATTTAAAGAGGTAATCCTTTCAGACCTGATGGCCGAAGGACTATAAATAAACTTCACTTTAGTCAGGCTTTGTATTTCCTGTAAAAGCTGTTTGATTTTACCTTCGTTAATGTTTATGGAAATTTCTTTGTTGAGTACCCCCTGAGCTTCTGCTTTTTTCGCAAAAGTACTGCAGGTGAATAAGATGACAAGAAATATTTGGCTTACAGATATTCGCATTGCTGTTATTATTAAAGCAACAAATCGCTTTTTATTCATACCTTTAGAAGTTTTTGTTCGTTAATGTGAAAAGTTTCGTTCAAAATCATTTTAACTGGCAATGTTCCGCAACATTGTCAGTTTTTTTTTTGCCCTGGGCTGCTAGTAAAAGTCTTTCTTTTTCATGCGCATTTGGTTTAGGTTTAGGTTTAGGTTGGTGAATTAAACAGCCCGGTTTAATGGGCGTTACTTTTACTTTTAATGACGATTGTGGTTCCTGAGATCTCATAAGACGCCTTGATGGCAGCACATAGAAAATCCAGTTTACTGTATAAATTCTGCTCGGTCAGGTCGCCGGTAAACGTGTCCTCCAGCAAGTGCTGATCTGCAATCAGAAATTTGATCCCGTATGTCTTTTCCAGCATGGCAACCACCTCCGCAAGTGGTGCATCGTTAAAAGAAAACAGTTCTTTAACTTCCGTTTTAGTCGTGATATGTAAAGGTTCCGGGTTAGCAACGAGGCTTTGTTCGAAGGTTTGGTCGGCCAGTTTAAACACCGTTTTTTGATTTGGGGTTAAGATCACTTCTTTGCGATGACCCAGAATGCTTTCTACCAGCTCCAGTCTGCCGAAAACTGGAGAAACTGCAACTTTTCCAGTTTTCACAGCCACTTCCGTTCCTTTGCTGCTTCCATTTGTGCTCATCAGGAAACTGGTTCCTAATACTTTAGTGACCACATCTTTACTGTACACCATAAAAGGCCTGGAGGCATCCGGGCTAATCTCAAAAAAACCTGTGCCTTCCAGTACGACTTCACGTTTATCTTTCAAAAAATGAACAGGATACTGGATACTTGCATTTGATTCCAGCATCACAAAGCTACCATCCTCAAAGACTACCTTTTGCGGCTGCTGACCAAGATTCTGCTGCCGTTTAATTTCATTGGATAAGGCTGCAGTCATAAATTGTGGGCTAGCCACCTGCTCTTTAAAGAACAGGTATCCTGTGATTAAACAAAAGCCAGTGATGGCTGCAGCAATTCCAGACCATAACCAGCGCCTTGAATGCTGGATTTCAGGAAGGGGTTCAGCAACTTCAGAAATATCTGTATGAATCCGGTCCCAAAGTTTCTGCTCCAGCGTAGTGATTTCTCTGGGATTGATTTCTTCCAAATCTTCTTTATCCAGCATCCCGTACCATTCTTCAACAACACGTTTTTCTTCCGCTGTACATTTTCCTTCCAGATACCGATCCAATAAAAGATGAAATGCTTCTCTACTCATTCTTATAGCTTTTAAACTATATGTCAATTAAAGCAGGGCGATCCCTAAAGAAAATTAAAATATATTTTTATGCCTATAGAAACAGCAGCACAATTAAAGGGAGTAAGAGGTAATCTTTCAAATGAAACCGCATAGATTTAAGCGATTGGGTGATGTGGTATTCTACGGCTTTTTCGGAGATATTGAGTTCCCGGGAGATGTCTTTCACGGAATAATGCTCCATTCTACTCAGTTTGAATACTTCGCCGGTTTTTTTTGGCAATCTGGCGATGCCCACATTCAGCGCTTCCGACAATTCATTCAGCATCAATAAATAGTCCGTATTGGCTACATAATCATTATTGCAGCTTTTCAGATGATCCTGATATTTTGTACGCACCAGCTGTGCCCTGTAATGATTGATAATATTATACTTCAGGCTCCCAAATAGGTAATTGCTAATCGAAACAATATGGACACTTTCTCTTTTCCTCCAAAGTTCTACAAAAAGGTTTTGTGTGAGCTCTTCTGCCAGTTCCTTATGGTGAACCTTCTTAAAAGCGACCTGGAATACCCCTTTCCAATAACGACTATAGATTTCCTGGAATGCACGCTCGCTTCCGTGCTTAAAAAGCACGATCAACTCATCATCGGTTAGAATTGAGAGATTCATACGGTCGTTAAGATAGGTTAGTTAGGGTCTGGCTATAACAAACTTAACAATTTAAACCGAAGGTTTATCACAAATTCTTTACAATAAATCAGCAAATGACTCAGCAGGATTCTCCATTTCTGCTGAGTCGTTTAAATTAAAATGGATTAAAAAGGAAGAGAAACGTGTACCATCATACGGTTTCCAGCCTTTGCTCTACCGTCCGCAAGATTCTGTGAACGTACATTCTGATAATTTGCGCCCAGCGTTATTCCTTTCAATGCGAGTTCCATACCAGCCACTGCAGATAATGAATAACCGCCGGAAACCTGTACGTCATACTTGTTGTTTTCTACATCTTTTTGTGCGGTTTCATACAATACACCAGCATTTGGTGCTACCGTTATTTTTTCTGCAATCCGAAACTTATAATAAGCCAGTAAATTAGCCGTCAGCTTATTCCCATAGCGATAATCGTATTTATTTTCCGTATTCATCTTATAATTGACATTGGCATTTAAACCCAGGTCATTGTAACGGATATCATAAGCTGCATTGAGTGTAAAATCGGTACTGGCCGTACCCAATTGAAAATTATTAGGTGATTCGCTGACTGCTAAACGTTCTGTCGGTTCATATTTTCCGGTGGGTACTTTTATGCCGCCGCCAATCCAGATCGACTGTACCAATAAACGGTCTCCAAGCGTTCCCGTCTGGTCCAGTAATTTATAATACCCCATCAAGGCAATGTCGCCAAGCCCCGTTTTTGTTCCGTTTCCTGTCTGACTAACCCGTTCGTTAAAATTATAAGGAAGGAAAGCCAGTACCCTGAATTTAGAACCGAAATTCCATCCTCCCCAAACCTCCATACTCTGATAAGTTTCATCAGCAGTGATTGGGGTCCTTTCTCCTAAGGGTCCTAAATGAGTCTGCAAGGTTTTATGCTGATACCTTAACCCTATAAAACGCTTATTATATTCCGGCAAAATCCCAAGGTAATAACTTCCTACACCGCAGCCACAAATGTCACATGCCTTACTTGCAGTGATGATAAACAGCATAAATAGGGTCAGCACTATTGTTTTATTTCTCATTTCTATTTGAATATTATTGTTCTGAAAAGCGTTTATCATTGATAAATACTTCATCGTTCAGCGTTCCTAGGAACGCAGTTAATTTTAATTTGTCTGTTGCCGATAATACCATCCCCAACCTGCCGTTTTTACGAAGCAGGGGATCAAGATTTGGTGTATCTCTTACTTCAGAATTGTAATGCTCCAACATCCCGTCCAACGCTAAAAAACGACCATCATGAGTAAAAGGAGCTGTATACTTCAGGTTTCTCAGGGAAGGCACTTTAAACTTATAGCGATCCGTTTCGATCAAAGTAACCGCGTATAATCCCTGGTCATTTACAGCACTGGTTCCTAAACCATTGTTTCGAAAAGAGCCATCTGTAAATAAGGGTTCTGAGTGACAGGAAGCACATTTCTCCTTAAAAAGAACATAACCTTCCTGTTCATCAGCCGTAAAAACCGGACCTTCTTTTCGCATCACCTGATCGTACTTTGAATTACTGCTCACACACATCAGCATAAATTGCGACAATGCTTTCATAAACCTGGCAGTAGTCACTTCTTCCGTTCCGAAAGCCTGTTTAAACATGGCGGTATATTTAGGCAGCGCCCTGATTTTATTCAAGACATTTTCCAGGTTTTCATCCATTTCCTCATGGGTAGTAATTGGGGTAATTGGCTGAAGATCCAGATCATACACTCCTCCACCCCACATAAAGGCTTTACTCCAGGCCAGATTCATGATCGGCGGAGAATTTCTGGTGCCCAAACGGTCGTCGATCCCATGGCTCACATCATGCCCATGCTGTGTAAATGCTGCAGATTGAATGTGACAGGAACCACAGCTGATCGTATTGTTTCTGGAAAGCCTTGGCTCATAAAACAAGGCCCTTCCCAGCTCAAAACCTTCCTTGGTGACCTCATTATTGGCGAAATTATAGACCGGATCAGGGAAATTTGATGGCTTATGAAAACCTAAAAACCTGTCTATTTCTTCTTTAATAGGATGATCCTTCTTACAAGCCAGAATAAACAAGCCGAATACCAGTAAAACCATCCAATGTTTCTTCCTCATCTTCGCTTAATTTTCAGTGTGATCGTGCTTAAACATATCCACATAATTCCCAGCTACCGTGCTGCTAAAATCATTAAACATCACGTTTGGATGTGCGGCAATGCTGAAAGGAGTCTTTCCGTTAAACACCTTCATCAGGTCTACAAAAAGATGCACATTGCTCTGTCTGTCTTTTCTTACTTTAGCAATTCCCGCAGCATTTAAGTCTATGGTGATCACTTTAATATTATTGATAGTAGGCACGGAATAACCGCCAAAAAAACCGATATGATATTTAAACTGCTTTTTGCCCGTTGGATCTCCCGTGGCATCATCAGAAATTACGTTAGAATTCCCCTCATATTTAAAGAAGATATAGCCGTTGTTCCATCCCCAATACATGCCACCATTCTCATGATCGCCGCCCGCCGCAGGATCTAACACGCCGGTACGCTTATCTATAGGCATTGTGCTGCGCAGGCTATCCACGCCTAACGTAAAAGTAACTTTGGTATAATCTCCTTCCGGTACCTGCACCTTCGCAAAGCGGGAGGCTTTATCTGCCCCTTTAATCAGGAAATAACTGCTATCCGGATTCACGGTATAGCTTTTACCAGCAGCAGTTTCCACCTTAATATTGCTGATAAAATACTGTAAAAAAGAAATCGTAAACTCCTCTCCCGCAGCATTTTTATAAGGACTTCCGGTATTGTTTAGCGTGAAAGTTCTGGCGCCAACAATATTATCGAACTCTATAGATAATGGAGCTAGATTTGTTTCCTGAAACTCAGGAGTGGGACTGTCTTTTTTGGAACATCCGGCAAAGCCGATGCTTAAAACGGACAATAGGCTTGCTATTTTGAAGTATGTATTTTTCATTTTGATTTTAATTAGTCGGACCTTGAAGCTTGTTTTTTATAAATTCATGGTCCGTAAGTGTGTTTAAGAAGGCTAGAATGGCCTTCCTTTCTGTTATTGACATTGGGATACCTGGTTTTCCCTGATCCTGGAACAAGCTGACATCAGTAGTTGAAGACAGCTTGATACCATACTGATAATGATCCAGTACTTCTTTCAGTGTCTTGAACCTGCCATCATGCATATAAGGGGCGCTGAGCACTACATTTCTCAGGGAAGGCGTTTTAAATTTCCCTACATCTGAAGGATTAAAACTGACCCTGAAATGTCCCTGATAAATCCCTTCATTGGCTTCAGAAAAATGATCATCCAAACCATTGTTGTGAAAATTATGGTCGGTAAACAGCACTCCGGTATGGCAGCTGCCGCATTTATCCTGAACAAGGTTCATCCCCAGCAACTCCTCCGCATTCAGCACCGTTGATTTTTCCTGACGGATGTATTGATCATAGCGGGAATTCCCGGAGATTAACGTCCGCTGAAATTGTGCTAAGGCCTTTACCACATCCGCAGATTTGATTGCTGAGTTAAAAACCTGTTTAAAGCGGCTGACATAATCTGGCACTGCTTTCAACTCTGCTTCGAGTTCATACAAATCCTGATGCATTTCGTCTGCACTGGTTAAAGGGCCAAAAGCCTGAGATTCCAGGTTTTTAGCACCTCCATCCCAGAATAGGCCCTGATCTGCCCAAGCCAGGTTAAACAAAACCGGGGCATGGCGATCCAAAGTTTTCCCAGAAGTACCTTGGTTGCTTATGGCCAGGCCATCTGAGAATGCCAGTTCCTGATGGTGACAAGAAGCACAGGAGATCCGGTTATTACCAGACAATCGAACGTCGTAAAACAACCTCCTACCCAATTCAATTCCTTCTGCTGTGAGTCGGTTATCAGGCTGTTTCATCACTGCAGGGAAGTTTGCAGGACGCGGTAATTCCAGGTCATGCAAGCCATCTGGATTCACAAGCTCCGGATCTGACTCCTTTTTACAGGAAACAAATAACAGCAGCAGCAGTATTGCACTGAAAAACGAGGCCTTAATCCCTGTAAACGATCCGAAAAAAGATCGCTTGAAAAAGCCCTGAAAATCAAGCAGTAGAAAAGTTGAATTACGACGCATGATTTATTAATTCACTGCTTTTACGGTAAACACTTTATTGCTGTAATTGGTGGCTACTGCCGCCATAGCCGAAGCTTGTGCTGCACCTACAACTGGAGTAGTCATGACATCAATCCCATCAAAAGCCTTTGCCAAATCCACATTTAAGCTAACCCCAGAGCTCTTTTCGCCACTAACTTTCAAAGTCTGTGGCAAATCCAGGACTACTGTTTTGTAGTTTGCATTTAATCCAGTTTCAATTTTTAAGGTTTTAGAATTGGCGCCCTCAGTGACCTTTCCGGTTGCCGAAGTAAAAATATAGCTGGTCAGCCACATCCAGGAAACATTGGTCATCCCGTTCAATGGGGAGAGCTCTCCGGCCAATAAACTCAGGTTATCATTGTATTTCGGATCCACGCCTACCGCGAATTTCAGTGTTTTATAGTCTCCTGCTTTCAGGTCTTTCAACACCACTTCTTCTCTTTTTGTAGCCGGGTAGACCGTAGTAGGCAGGTCGTTATTTACCCCTGTCAGCGTAATCGTTCCGGTTTCTTCCAGTAAATAGTAGGAACCGGGCACTTTGAATTCTTCACCATTGGTATTCACCAATACAACATTACTGATCCAATACCTGAATTTATTGAAGTTGAAAGTTTTTCCCTCAGCAGTAAAATCGGTATTCAATGCAAAATCCTGATTTCCAAACCTTGCATCGAAGCTAAGGGTGGTTTTTCCGTTAGTTTCAACGGCATTAATTGGATCTTTATCTTTTGAGCAAGCGCTGAATAGCAATGCTGATACCGTCATTAGGGTAAGTATTTTTTTCATTTTATTTGAAATAGTGATGCCATAGTCCTCCCCTTAAGTCGGAAAAATGGACTTTTTATAAAAAAACTGATAAATTGTAAGGGAATAGCGGGAGCTTTTTTTGGTCAAAGAAGCAGCCTGCTATCTTTAAGAATAAATGAAAAAGATGCTGGGAGGCGGGTGAGGAATCTCGTTATTGCTTTCCGGAAGATCAAAAGAAAACTCGCCAGGAAATTCAGGCGTTTTTAAACAAAGCGGAAGCAGAGGCAAATCAATTGCTTTCACAAAGAAAACATCCTGTGCGTTTTTCTTTTGTGCATCTCTTTCCTGTTTCTTTTCTTTTTCCTCTGCCTGTTTCAGCTTTTTAGCGAGGTAACATTTACCATTGCAGTGCATGGCTGGCTTGTCTTTATTTTCACAAAGAACCGTCGCAATGTACTGCTGATTGAGCTCAAACCCCGCGTATACGAAAACCCTGCTGAACTGTGCCAGCAATAAGGTCATCAATAAAACAATTGCGGTAAAGCGTTTAGGCATCTACTTATTTTTTATACTCTTTTAACAGAATATCCATATCAGACATCAACTGCTGTACATCCTTGTCCAGCGTTCCGTCATAAGCCCCTCTGATGCGTTTTTCTTTGTCTACCAGCACCAGGTATCCCTGATGGATAAAACCGCCGGGTGCATTCTTATCTTCTTGTGCGGAAACCAGGTAATTACGTTCCGCAAGGGCATAAATATCATCCCTGCTGCCCCATAAATACTCCCATTTCGTACCGTCAACACCTAACTTTTTCGCGTAAGCTTTCATTCTGGAAGGGGTATCATATTTCACGTCAATGGTATGGGAAGCCAGTTTAACTTCGGGATTGCCTTTATACTTTTCATACACTTTCATTAAATTCCGGTGCATGGTGGGGCATATCGTCGGACAGGAGGTAAAAAAGAAATCGGCCACATAAATCGCTCCATTGAAGTCTTTCTCTGTCACCACCGTACTGTCCTGATTGAAGAGTTTAAAGGCAGGAATCGTTCTAAAAATGCTATCTATCACCGTTTTGCCATCGACCACCCGCTCTGTTTGTTCCAACTGCAGAAAAGGCAACCTTTTCGGTTGGTCTTTACAGCTAGAAAGAAACAAGGCAGCGAGGGTCAGGCCAGCTAAAATTCCCCTCATTACTTTTTGAATTTACTGAAGTAAGCTTCCGATGATTTGATCTCTTTTTTATAAAGGCTGTCGACTGCCACAATCTTTGCTTTTTCCGCCTGGAAATACTGGATGGCTTCCTCATTTGATTTACCGGTAATATCCGGCTCAAATTTATGCATCCAATCGTTCATACTGTCTTCAGCAACCGTCAGCTCCTTCAAAAGCGCCTTGATATTTTCCTTTTCTTTCAGCGTATCGATTTCAGGAAATTTGGTTTTCAAATCTGCCATATTCCGCTGTAACGTATCTAGTTTCATTTGATAGTTTACAATCGTACTATGATCGCCCATAACCAGGTCATGAAATTTCATGACTTCATCGCGTTCTTTTTTATAATCAACAGGGGCCGTGCAGGCCATAGCAGTAATTGCCAGTAGCATTGCGCCAACTAATTTCTTCATTTTTACTCTTTTAAAAGACACCAAAATATTAAGCGCGTCAAAAACAGCGCATTCCCAAAAAGGCATAAAAAGGCGGAAACCCGATTATCAAAAACCAGTATTCGCTTTTTATCCTAAAATTTGTTAATTATACTGGAAATTGTGGAGGGTGGAAAATGGCATTTAGCAGCTCCTGCGGCATTCCGGTAGAAACGGGAACATGTAAGGTAATTTCCGCAAAAGCATATTGTTTGAATACAAATGGATTTACTACGAGTGCATCTTGAATTTGTGTTTTCTGTGCTTGTCTTTCCTGCTTTTGTTCTTTGTCTTGCGCTTGTTTTAACTTTTTCATTAAATAGCACTTCCCATTACATTGCAGCTGGGGTTTATCTTTATTCACACAGAGTTCGGCAGCGATATAACGCTGATTCATCTCAAAACCAGCAAATACAAAGGCATTGGCAAAGTTTACAGTAAGTAAACTGAACAAAAGCAATATGGCTGTTGGTTTGATTAACATCTGGCGCAAAGATAAGGAACAAATCCGGGGATTTACCCATTAAAAGCATAAAAAAAGCAGACCAGAGCCTGCTTTTCATTTGATTATTTTAATATTTTAATCGGTTTCTTGTGTTCATCGATGGCTACAAATGAAAATTCTCCGGTTACCGCTTTTTCGCGGTCTTCGGAGTACATCTGCTCTACATATATTTCGACTCTCACTTTCAAACTCGTATTTCCGATATGTGTAACAGTGCCTATCAGCTCAACAATGGTTCCGGCAGGAATAGGCTTTTTAAAGTCAATCCTGTCGCTGCTTACTGTCACCATAATCTGCCTGCTGAAACGCGTAGCGGTGATAAAAGCCACCTCGTCCATCATGTGCATGGCTGTTCCGCCAAATAAGGTGTCGTAGTGGTTGGTTGTATTAGGAAACACCGCTTTAAAAATGCGGGTCTCAGAAGCTTTAATTCTATCTTCTACGGTAATGCTGTTTTCTGTGGTAATATTATCTTGTACTGTCATTTGATTTTCTTTAATCATTTTCCCTGCGGGGAGGTTCTATTTCCCTCTCAGTTTGCCCCATTTTAAATAGGTAGCACCCCATGAGAATCCAGCGCCAAATGCGGTTAACAATAGCTTGTCACCATACTTGAAATCATCTTTAAAATCCCATAAAACCAATGGAATAGTAGCGGCAGTGGTATTTCCGTAACGTTCAATATTCACTTTCACTTGTGATTCCGTTAAGTTCAGCTGCTCTCCTACCGCCTGAATGATTCTTAAATTTGCCTGGTGAGGAATCAGATAGTTGATTTGTTTGATGTCCAGATCATTTGCTTTTAAGATTGCTCTGCAAGTATCTGTCATGCCCTGGATTGCTGCTTTAAACACTACACGTCCATCCTGGCGCACATAATGCAATTTCTGGTCTAAGGTTTCTTGTGATGCAGGGTGTTTAGAGCCACCGGCAGTAACAATAAGATTTTCCTTACCGCTGCCATCAGTTCTGAAATAACTATCAATTAATCCTACTTCTTCTTCTGTTTGTTCTAATAAAACCGCTCCGGCACCATCACCAAAAAGAATACAGGTATTGCGGTCTTTATAGTTTACGATCGAACTGTTTTTATCCGCACCAATGACAACTACGCGTTTGCATCGGCCGCTTTCAATCATACTTGCGCCTAAGGTCAGGGCATAAAGGAAACCACTGCAAGCAGCGTTGGTATCAATACCCCAGGCATTTTTCAATCCTGCTTTTTCACACACCATACTCCCCGTAGAAACCATCACATAATCCGGAGTGGATGTAGATACAATCACACAGTCTATATCATCCGGATTCACATTCCCATCTTCCATTAACCTCATCAAGGCCTTTGTAGCCATATCCGAAGTGGCTATACTCGCATCATTTACTATTCTCCGCTCCTTGATTCCGGTTCTGGACACGATCCATTCTTCGTTGGTATCCACCATTGTTTCCAGATCATGGTTGCTCAAAACAGTTTCCGGAACATAACCTCCAACTCCGGTTATCACCGCATTTTTACGTATTCTCATTCTGTGTGCTGTATGTATTGAAACAGGCAAGTATACCGATGCCTGTTATATTTTTTTTTGCAAAGTTACGGCTTCTCCAACATATTCCCGCAGTACTTTTGCAGCTGCGGCCATTTCTATCCGTGCTTTTTTTGTTTCCTCTCCAGCTCTGGTCTTCAAACCGCAATCTGGATTTCCACAAACTTGGCCTGCAAGACGCCATGCAGGCGCTTTTTTAAGCAGTAAAAATGGTACTTATTTTGATGAAACACCCGACAAAACACAACCATAAACATCTGATGATGTTTTACTTAGCTCATTAAAACCAGGAAAAACAGCCTATAATCCTATGTAAGCAGGAGCTCCTGCCTGATGTTCAGCGCTGCATTCCTATCCCCATTGTTCTGAATACTGTCATAAAATTCAAAATAACCTATAGGAATGTGAATTTTTCTATCATTTAATACCTTAAACCGCAACAGGCAGAGAGAAACAGAACCTACTGCCTTCTCCTAAGGCACTTTCCACCCAGATCGTACCCCCTTCCGCTGCTATAAAATCTTTAGAAATCGCCAATCCTAATCCTGATCCGGATTTATTATTCCCGTCTGTAGGTACTTGAAAGTACTTATCGAACAACCTTTTTTGGTAAACCTCTTCGATACCTTTTCCAAAATCCCTTACAGAAAACTCGATATGTTCCGCATTTTCAATCACCTGAATCACCACTTTAGATTTTTCAGGGCTATAGCGGAGTGCATTGGAAAGGAAATTGACCAATACCCAGGCTGTTTTTTCCACATCTACATAGATTTTCGGCAGGTTATTTCTGCTGATCAGCTCCAGCTCAATAGATTTTTGCTCTGCCTGGAAGCGTACTGAATCCATGGCATAAATCGCAATCTTACGGGGGTCAGATTTCACAAAATTCAATTGCAGGTTACCGGTTTCTACCTGTGCCAGGTCTAAAAGTTCTGAAGTGATTTTCAATAGTCGCCCGCAATCTTCCCTGATGTGCTGTACCAGTTCTTTCTGCTCTCCATTCATCAAACCTACGCGCTCATCGTCCATCAATTTTAAACTCATTTTTATAGAAGAGATTGGCGTTTTCAGTTCATGGGATACCGTAGCAATGAAATTGGTTTTTGCCTCATCCAGTTCTTTAAACTGCGTGATATTTTTTAAGATGTACACCTCTCCCGCTGTTTTTCCTGTTTGCGACATCGCTACATCAGCCTCCGCATCATAACTGGGAACCGTAATTTCTCTTTTCTCCAGCTGGAAATATGACTCTTTCTGATCGGCATAAATTTTCATCGTTTTCTCTGCTGTTTTATCCTGAAGAATCCGGTTGAGCAGGTCATTTTTTTTCATCAGTTCCTGCGCATTTTTACCGATCACTTCCGGACCATTCAGGTTTAAAAGTTCACCAGCCACTTTATTAAAGAAAAGGATTTCTTTTTTCTCATTTAAACCGATAATGGCGTCCTGCATCTGCTCTATAATCGCTTCAATCCTTAGCTTTTCGGACTGGATTTTGGAGAGGTTGCTATTTTCCCATTTATTCAATTCCTGGGCCATCGTATTAAAAGAAACCGCCAGTTCAGAAAACTCATCAGTACCATTAAATTCCAGGCGCTGTTTGTAATTTTTACGCGAGATTTCGCGGATAGCTTCAGAAAACTCCTTTAAAGGGTTGGCTACGAAACCAGGAAAATTCACGATAAAAGAGAATAGAATCAGGAAGCAGATAGAAGCGGTAAAGATTACATAAAGTGCTGCTTTTTCCACGGCTTTTTGGGCGGTATCATTTTTACGCACAATCGCCGCCATATTCAATTGATCAATCTTTCTCAATTCCGCTCTTAATGCAGTAACGGCCTCATGAACCTGATCGTCAGTGGCACCGGGAAGCATCATGGCCTGATAAGCCTGCCCCAAAGCGGAAACTGCTGCCCCCTCTCCTTTTTCCGTTATATTTTTACCCTCCATGGTCATGTAACGTTCAAACTCCTCCCTGGTAGCGCCGGAAAGCGGTAGAGGCTGTTCGTCCAGTACCGCTCGCATTTTACTGGTATAGCTCAATGTTTCATAGTTATCCTTCAGGATCACCTTTGAACTCAATGAAATCTGATTCATGTAAAACAAAGAAATTGCCCCAAAAAAGAGTACCACAATGAATAGGAATCCGAATCCAAGGCGGAGTTTGGTTTTAATTTTCATGACTGTTAGTTGTTATAAAGAATTATATTCTGGTTAAATTGTCCTTCTATTTTATACTGCGCCAGTGACCTGCATGGAATGGGGATTATCCCATTATGACAAAATCACAAGATCAGTTTCTGTGGTTGAAATGTGTTTTAAAAGCTGGTTAAAAATAGCTGTTCTCCATACGACCTGAAAAATATTTAAATGCGGTTTTCCAATACAAATTGTGGTGACCTCTTTTTCATCTGCAATCCGCATGATGGTTTGCGTGACTTCATCACTTTTCACTTTGATCACCTCTGCGCCAAGCTCTGTCGCCAGCTTAAAATTATTGATCAAATGCCGCTGCAAATCTAACTTAATTCTATTACCGCCCTCATTGCTATTCTGCACATACAACACAATCCAGGGGGAATTGTAATAGGAAGCCAGTCTTGCGGTTTTCCGGATCACCGTCTTCGCCGTTTCATGGTTGCTGGATATACAGGCCAAGAAACGCTCCGGTCTTAATTTGATTTGCTTAGGAATTTCCAGACTGATCTTCCTTTCCAGGCGATGTGCCACCTCCTTCAGGGCCATTTCCCGAAGCTGCAGTATCTTTTCCGACTGGAAAAAGTTCCCCAATGCCCGGGCAATCTTACTCTCATCATATATTTTTCCCGCTTTTAAACGGTCAATCAGTTCATCAGCGGTCAAATCAATGTTGACCACTTCATCAGCAAATTCTAATATTTTATCAGGAATCCTTTCAGTAATGGCAATTCCGGTAATTTTTTCAATTTCCGCGTTCATACTTTCCAGGTGCTGAATATTGACAGCAGAGATCACACTGATTCCAGCTTCCAAAATATCAATTACATCCTGCCAGCGTTTAGTATTCTTGCTTCCTTCCACATTGGTATGGGCCAATTCGTCTACAATAACCACTTCCGGATGAATATTCAAGATCGATTGCAGGTCCATTTCTTCCAGCTCCTTTCCTCTGTAAAAGAGCTTACGTCTCGGAATAATGGGAATACCTCCTAGCAAGGCCTGTGTTTCTGCGCGGCTATGTGTTTCTACATAACCAATCTGCAGGTCTATCCCGTTTTTTAACAATGCATGAGATTCCTGCAGCATCCGATAGGTTTTTCCTACCCCCGCACTCATACCGATATAGACCTTAAACTTTCCCCTTCGGGAGCGCTTTACAAGGTCTATAAAATCTTTTACTGCGCTTGGTTTTTGCTCTTCCATCTGGGCTTACCATTTAATAATCACGTAGGCTTGATCTATCAAATACCACAACAATATCGCCAATAGCAGAGCAACACTCAGCAAGGGGATTAGTTTAACAGCTGTGGTACTATAATTTCTTTTTCTCATGAATAGCTGTATAATATTTAACATAAACACGTTCATCATTTTGAGATCACGAAAGGGACCGGAGGGGGAAATAAGTCGCTTTTGAGCAACAAAATGATGAACATATTTCTTCAACTATGATTTTAAAAAGAGACCGCAATACTTGCAGTCACTGCAGCATTATAATTTACTGCGGATGCGCGACGTGTAAAGATTTTGTCTTTGCTATCATACAGTTTTCCTTCCAATCTAACCACGGCGTTGGTTACCGGCGCATAGTCAAGGTTTAAAGAATATCCGGTTGTTTTAAATCCCTCGGCTGTTCCGGTAGCGATCAGCATTCCCTTTCTATCTTCATAATATTCTACTCTTCCTGCTACTGCCCAATTTGGGTTAAAGCGGTACTGCGCGATCGCTACCGGCGAAAGCACTTCATTTTTCGCAGATTTACCCTTCTCTTTTTGCTGCGTACCATAGTCAAATCCAAGCGTCAGACCTAAATGATCCGTGACCTGGAAAATCCCGTACACATTGTGGTAAAAACGCTGTACACGTATCGAATCTGCACCTTCCGAACCTAAGTAGTTGCTATAATTGACCGTGATCTTATCTGTAGGTTTCCAGGTCAGCTGCAGCCCCCCGGCAGGCTTTGAATTTTCATGCTGACGGGTAATGCGCTGCCATCCGTTTAAGTAAAGCACCGTTGCGCTAAACTTCCCATCAGCGGTTCCGTAACTGATTTTCGCTCCAGTCTCAAAATAGGGCGTATTTTCCGAAGAAATATTCCGGGTCAGTACCCAGCAATCTTTTGATACCGCACTTTCAAAACCGATGTGTGAAGAGAACACCCCTGCATCGATCCATAAGTTCTGAGTTTTTGACAGTTTAACACCTGCATTTGCTTCATAAATATTTTTCAATACCCCAGGCTCAGCAGCCAGGTTTGCATTGGTATAAGAACCGGCCATGAGGGCCATATTTGCACGTACAGCGCCATTGTCGTACGCTGCTTTAATAAACCCTAAGTTCAGGGCTACTTCATTACTGCGGTTATGAGAATAAATAAACCCAGGTCTGTTGTTGTCTGAAGGTCTGTTGAAATCATAACCATAAGACGCTTCTACATAACCTGAGACTTTAATCTTTGATTCTTCCTGCCCATAAGAACAAATGGCAGTGCCTAATACAGCTGATAATGCTATTAATTTTTTCATTGATATATCTATTTTTAACTATTATAAAACTTCCGCCAGTCTATTCACAACGTTTGTAAACACCTGCTGATCGCTTCATTTGTAATTTCATTTAAGGGATTTACACAGGCCCCTTTCCGCCTTTTTTATTGTTTTTTATGGATGAGCTCCAAATTTTCTAAGCATAGTTTCCCCGTCGGGCTGCCAAACCTTATGGTTTGGCAAACGCGTTTAGTTTAGGCAGCACAATCGGGAGGGATACTTATTTTTTTAACTCATCGAGGGCAACATTTAATTTGAGCACATTCACTTTTGACGGACCGAATAGACCGAACAATGGGCCTTCGGTATTTTTCAGTACCAATTCTGCTACTGTCCTATCGCTCAGTTTACGGTAAGCCGCTACTCTTTTGATCTGCATAATGGCTCCGGTTTCTGAAATATCAGGGTCTAATCCACTTCCAGAAGCAGTTACCATATCCGAAGGGATATCTGCTTTTTTCAAATAAGGATGGTATTTCAACAACGTATCAATTCTCTCTGAGACCTGTTTCAGATACTCCTCGTTTGTTGCGCCTTTATTGGAACCTCCGGAACCTGCCGCATTGTAACCTACAGCTGAAGGTCTGCCCCAGAAATATTCTGGTTTTGTGAAGGACTGGCCAATTAAAGCATACCCCACCACCTTACCGTTTTTAGTGATTTTCTCGCCACCTCCTTCACCTGGTGTAAATTTCCCGATGAAAGCAATAGTTAATGGGTAAATGATGCAAAGCAGTACCAGGAGTACTCCGGTTAATCTAAGTGATTGTATGATGTATTTTTTCATGACAATGTGTATTTTAATATTTTATATGATCTTTTTACAATGCGATTAGGCCATCAGGGAAATCACCATATCAATTAATTTTATCCCGATAAATGGAGCGATTACGCCTCCAATTCCATAAATCAGCAAGTTGCGGCGTAACAATGCACTTGCGCCAATTGGCTTATAAGATACCCCGCGTAAAGCAACCGGAATCAATAAAGGAATCACGATTGCATTGAATATCACAGCGGATAAGATGGCTGTTTCCGGGCTGTGCAGATTCATGATGTTCAGACTGCGTAAAGCAGGAATTGACACGATGAACAAAGCAGGTACAATGGCAAAATATTTGGCCACATCATTGGCAATGGAAAACGTAGTCAGGGTTCCTCTGGTGATCAATAACTGTTTTCCAATTTCAACGATTTCGATCAGTTTCGTTGGATCGTTGTCCAGATCCACCATATTACCTGCCTCTTTTGCGGCTTGAGTACCACTGTTCATGGCCACACCTACATCTGCTTGTGCCAGTGCTGGCGCATCATTGGTACCATCACCCATCATGGCTACTAATTTGCCCAATGCCTGTTCTTCTTTGATATAGTTCATTTTATCCTCAGGTTTAGCCTCTGCGATAAAATCATCTACTCCTGCTTTCTGCGCAATAAACTTAGCCGTTAATGGATTATCACCAGTCACCATTACTGTTTTCACCCCCATTTTACGCAAACGCTCAAAACGCTCAGAGATCCCAGGTTTAATGATGTCCTGCAGTTCAATCACACCTAAAGCATGCTCATTTTCTGAAACTACGAGCGGCGTACCCCCATTGCTGGCAATTCTTTTCACCTGCTCTTCAATGTCCATTGGGAAAGGATTTCCTGCAGCCAGCACTATGTTTCTGATCGAATCAAAAGCACCTTTTCTAATGCGTCTGCCATCCTGAGTATCTAAACCACTAGACCTCGTTTCTGCGGTAAATTTGATGAACTTCGAACCTTCAGGAGCAGTAGTAATCAGCTTAGGGTCTTGTGCTGCTGCCAGTTCAACAATCGACTTTCCTTCCGGAGTTTCATCCGCTAAAGAGCTCAGTACACAAGCATCAGTAAAGCTTTTAATGATGATTCCAGCGGTTGGATAAAAGTGAGTAGCCTTACGGTTACCAATGGTAATTGTTCCGGTTTTATCTAATAATAACACGTCAATATCACCTGCAGTCTCTACAGCTTTACCCGATTTCGTGATTACATTAGCCCTTAAAGCCCTGTCCATTCCCGCAATACCGATTGCCGATAACAAACCGCCAATTGTTGTTGGAATCAGACATACAAATAGTGCGATGAAAGAAGCAATCGTAATCGGTGTATTGGAGTAATCAGCGAATGGTTTTAAGGTGATACATACGATGATAAACACCAGGGTAAAACCGGCTAGTAAAATCGTCAATGCAATCTCGTTTGGTGTTTTCTGGCGGGAAGCGCCTTCTACTAAAGCAATCATTTTATCCAGGAAGCTTTCTCCGGGGGCAGTGCTTACCTGCACTTTAATCTGATCTGACAGGACTTTTGTACCACCAGTGACCGATGATTTATCACCACCAGACTCACGGATTACCGGAGCAGATTCTCCTGTAATTGCCGATTCATCGATGGTGGCAATCCCTGAAATGATCTCTCCATCTGTTGGGATGGTATCTCCGGTTTCACAGAAAAACACATCTCCTTTTTTCAATTGATTAGAAGAGCGAACTACAATAGTACCATCGCTCATCACTACTTTTGCAGGTGTTTCTTCTCTGGTTTTACGTAAACTATCTGCCTGTGCTTTACCTCTTGCTTCGGCGATAGCCTCTGCAAAATTGGCGAACAAAACAGTTAATAACAGCACCAGGAATACCACAAAGTTATATCCGAAGGAACCCTGACTGGAATTACTGATGGAATAAATGGTGACAAACAGCATCACAAATGTTCCAATCTCTACGGTAAACATTACCGGATTCCGGATCATCAAACGCGGATCAAGTTTGATAAATGATTGCTTTAATGCGGTATTCACTAAAGCAGGTTCAAATAATATGTTGGATTTATTTTTCATTATAATCTTTTGTTTTTCAATGGTGATCAGGAGATCTCAGCTCTTTTCATCACCATATTTTTGTTTTTTATAGATGCCTAATGTTGTTTTCTTACTTGACCATACTGAAATGTTCGGCTAAAGGACCAAGTGTGAGCGCAGGGAAAAAGGCAAGTGCCGCGATGATCACGATGACCACAAACGTCATCACACCAAACGTTAACGTATCTGTTTTTAAAGTACCTGCAGATTCAGGAATGTATTTCTTCGAGGCCAATAATCCAGCAATAGCTACCGGACCAATGATTGGAAGGAAACGTCCAAGGATCAGCACAAAACCAGTCAGCACGTTCCAGAAGACGTTGTTATCACCCAAACCTTCAAAGCCAGATCCGTTGTTGGCAGCTGCTGAAGTGTTTTCATACAGCATCTCAGAAAAACCATGAAAACCAGGATTATTTAACCAGCTTGCCGGTTTCACCAACCAATCTGCATCCGGGAAATTAGTGACAGTATAAGCGGCAAGGGCCGTCCCAACCAGGATAATAAAAGGGTGTAAAAGCGCGATGATAGAAGCAATTTTAACCTCTCTGGCTTCTACTTTATGTCCGAGGAATTCCGGTGTTCTACCCACCATCAATCCCGAAATGAATACCGCAATAATGATAAATATGAAGTAGTTTAAGATTCCTACACCACAGCCGCCGTAAAAGCAGTTCATCATCATGGCAATCAATTGATACATCCCGGTTAAAGGCATGGCACTATCGTGCATCGAGTTCACCGAGCCGGTCGAAATAATTGTCGTTACTGTGCTCCAGTAAGCAGTTGCGGTAGGTCCAAACCGGATTTCCTTCCCTTCCATCGCTCCTGTGAGCTGACTAACGCCCATTTTTGCAATATTCGGACTGCCTCCAGTTTCAGATATGACGGTAGGCACGAGCAACAACATCATCCCTAAAGTCATGATCCCGAAGATCACCCAGGCCATTTTCTTCCTGCGGATAAAATACCCAAAAGCGAAAACCATGGCAATTGGAATGATCACTTGTGAAATCAATTCCACCATATTGGTGAGGTAGTTTGGATTTTCCAATGGATGCGCACCATTGACCCCAAACCAACCACCACCATTTGTTCCTAAATGTTTAATGGCTACAAAACCTGCTGCCGGACCACGGGAAACATGTACTGTATCGCCTTGCAATGAAATAAACTGGTCTTTACCTTCATAACTGGTAGTGGTACCGTTAAAGGCAAGAATAATAGCAACCACTACTGAAAGTGGCAGCAGCAAACGGGTAATTGCGCGGGTAAAAAACACCCAGAAGTTACCAAGATTAGTCGTTGTTTTATCTCTGAAAGCTTTAAATAAGACTACTGCAGCAGCAATACCTGTAGCGGCACTCACAAATTGTAAGAACATAAATACAAAGTGCTGTGTGAAATAGGTAGCCCCGCTTTCGCCTGAATAATGCTGCAGGTTACAGTTCACCACAAAACTGATGATACTGTTAAAGGCAAGATCCGGTGATTGGCCAAGGTTACCGTCTGGATTTAAAGGCAATTTATCCTGATAAATCAGTGCAAAAAAGCCATAAACCAACCAGACCATATTGATCATCAACAGCGCTTTCATGTGCTGTTTCCAATTCATAGATTCCTCCGGGTTAATTCCGGATAATTTATAGATTCCTTTTTCAAAGGGTTTTAGAAAGTCAGTCCAGACTTTCTCACCTGCAAACATCTTTGCCAGATAGATACCCAAAGGGATTCCGATCAGCAAGGTTAGGGCGTAGGTGGCAATGATACCTAGTAATTCAGTGTTCATAACAGTTAATTAAAATTTTTCGGGTTTAATCAGCACGTATACCATGTAGATAAATACTGCGATTGCGATAATGAATAATGCGATCATAATTTTTAGATTTTCTCGAACCAGTCGATTGATTTGTAGAATACCCAGACCATCAGGAGTAGGGCAAGAAGTAATGCGATTGTTAACATAATATGGTTTGTTTTGACCGGGCTATGCCAATCTATATACCAAAAGAGAAGACCAATACACAAAAGACTGACTATCAATGAATAAAACAGGTTTTTATCAAAACGAAAATATTGGAAATAAAAAAACCCTTCCATTTTGGAAGGGTTTTTTATCATATTGAATGGTTGGTTATTGATCAGTTTAACTGATTTTATACTCTTCCATCTTACGGTATAGGGTGGTTAAACCAATTCCTAATAGCCTGGCGGCTTCCGTTTTATTCCCTCGGGTATGTTTTAATACTTTATTGATGTGCTGTTTTTCCATCACCTGCATTTTCATAGAATCTTCTTCCTGAACTTCAGCATGGAACTCATAAGGCAGCAAATTGGCCGTAGCCACATTCCCATCTGCAAGAATCACCACCCTTTCCATCACGTTTTTTAATTCCCTGATGTTTCCTTTCCAGATATGCTTCATCAGCAAGTCGGAAAATTGCTCATCCATTGTAAAGTCCTGCTTATTCACTTTCGCGGCAAACTCCTTTAAATAATGCCTGGCAATCATCATGATGTCGGTTTTCCTTTGTGCGAGGTTTGGCAGCTCTATAGAAAATACCGAAAGCCGGTAATACAGGTCTAACCTGAACCTTCCCGCATCGGCTTCTTCTTTTAAGCTCCTGTTCGTAGCCGCAATGATCCTGACATTGACTTTACTAGTTTGTGTGTCTCCAAGCTTGATGAAAGTTTGATTTTCCAATACCCTCAGTAATTTGGCCTGCAAATCCAGGTTCATCTCTCCGATTTCATCTAAGAATAAAGTTCCTTCATGGGCTTCTTCCAATAAACCTCTCTTATCCTTGTTCGCTCCCGTAAATGCACCTTGTTTGTACCCAAAAAGCTCGCTTTCTAAAAGCTCCGGATTAAATCCGCTGCAATTCAACGCAACAAAAGGTTTATTTTTTCTGGGGCTTTCATAATGAATCGCCTGTGCAAAAACTTCTTTACCAGTACCAGTTTCTCCTAATAAGAGTACCGTAGTGTCTGTACCAGCAACTTTCTGCGCCAGGTCCAATGCCTCTTTCATGGCTTTCGACTGTCCCAGAATGCTGCTAAAGCTATATTTTTTGCTGATTTTATTCTCCAGGTCATACACCCTGCGTTGAAGTTTCACCTTGTCCATTGCTTTATAAACCAGTGGAATGATCTTATCATTATCATCACCTTTGGTGATGTAATCAAAAGCACCATTCCTCATGGCCATGACCCCATCCGAAATGGTTCCAAAAGCAGTAAGGTTAATGACTTCTACATAAGGCTTTATCTTTTTGATTTCTTTTACCAGCTCTACGCCGTTGAAATCAGGTAATTTCACATCGCTGATCACGACATTCACATCCTGCATGGCAAGGGTTTTCAATCCTTCCTTTCCGGTGTTAGCCTGAAACACCTTAAATCCCTCCAGCTCAATAATCCTGGCCAGAAGGCTGCAGATCTTTTTCTCGTCATCAATGATTAGGACGGTGTCTTGCATATCGTTAATTTCAGCAATTATAATAATTATCTGACACAACTAAGTTTTTCTTGCGGTCATGATGGCTAAATAAATTTTCCAGCATCCAAATGTACGTCACAATTCCAGACCTGATTTCCTCTACATAAATAAATTCATCGGCAGTATGGGATCTGGCAGAATCACCAGGCCCCATTTTTAAGGAAGGCACTTCCAGCCAGCCCTGATCGGAACTGGTTGGAGAGCAATACGTTGTTTTTCCAATTTCTTTACCTGCCATGACTAAAGGATGGTAACCATCAATAAAAGATGGATTCATCACATTTGGCCTTACTTTAACCTGGCAGTTCGTATGGTTTTGAATCGTAGTTAAAATTTCTTTTGGCGTCCAGCTGTGGGTAAAACGGATGTCTACTGTAAATTCGCATTCTCCAGGCACAATATTGTGCTGCAAACCGGCATGGACTTCGGTCACAGTCATTTTAACCGGGCTCTGCAAATCTCCTTCAATGGGAAAAATAAAGTCCGAGAACCATTGAATGTCCTGCAATGCTTTGTAGATCGCATTGTCGCCCTCTTCCCTTGCAGCATGTCCTGGTTTTCCGAAACTGATACAATCTAATACCATAGATCCTTTCTCTGCGACGGCCATTTCCATTTGTGTAGGTTCTCCTACGATGGCAAAAGCAATATTGTGAAGTTCAGGGAGAATAGATTTTAATCCATATTCTCCAGAAGTCTCTTCTTCTGCTGTTGCCGCCAGACAAAGGTTGTAAGGTAGGTTTTCGAATTGATGAAAATGAAGGAAAGCAGCAATCAGAGACACTAGACAGCCTCCTGCATCATTACTGCCCAGACCATACAATTTTCCTTCCTCAATAAAAGGAAGAAAAGGATTGAAATGATAGGCTTTTGTTGGCCGAACCGTATCGTGGTGAGAATTTAACAGCAAAGTAGGTTTTGCAGGATCAAAATTCTTATTGTAACACCAGATATTATTGCGTTTGCGAAAAGTAAAAACATGGTGTTTGTGAAGGAAAGCCTCGATCAGGTCGGCAGTATCCTGCTCTTCGCCACTAAAAGAAGGCGTGGCAATCATTTTTTTTAATAGCTCCAGTGGGTCATCACTCAAAGTATACAGGTCTGGCATTTGACCATTGCGATTATCGTTATGGGTGTTCATCATTGATTTCATTAGGAAGGAAGATTAGTTTTAGAAAAATATCGTTGATAGGATTCGGTGGCAAACTCCTGCGCTTGTACCTGTTTTATCTTTTCAGGGTCGAATAGCATGGCGGTACACAGGCAATTGCATTTTTTCTTGCCTTCCAATACGTCATAGTTGACACAGCTTTTACAGCCTTCCCAAAAATTAGGGTCATGGGTAATTTCCGCAAAGGTGACCGGCTCAAAGCCAAGCTGGGTATTCATCTTCATAATGGCCATTCCAGAGGTGATACTAAACACCTTTGCCTGAGGATACCTTCTCCTAGAAATTTTGAAAACACGGTCTTTTATAGCTCTGGCAACGCCAGACTTTCTAAATTTAGGAGCAACAATTAGTCCGGAGTTGGAAATAAACTGGTCATTCTCCCAGGTTTCAAAGTAGGCGAAACCTACCCATTCCCCAGTACTGGTTACCGCGATTACGGCTTTTTCATCCCTCATCTTCTGTGCAAGCGATTCTGGCGTTCTTTTTGAAATACCCGATCCGCGGGCAATAGCAGAGGATTCCGTTTCCTGAATTATTTCATCTACGTATTTTATATCATTTATGGTAGCAATACGCACAAAGATCATTGGATTTTCCATTAGTATTCTAATTTTACCAAAGCCCTATTCAAAGTCGGTGCCTAAGCAGGAAAAATCAACGAAACTGGGTTTTAACGTTGATTAAGGCAGGAATATTAATTTCATGACGTTCTGATGTCAATAGTAAACCTTACCAGAATGAAAGGGTTAATTTCATTTTAGTTACCTTTACCGAAATTCTATAATCAAAAAATTATGAAGCTAAACTTTTCCATTCCTACTACATTTCTATTTGCGCTCGCTCTCTTTGTTTCTTCCTGTCAGGATACTAAAAAACTGCCTATTCTCGGGCCCAGAGAAGCGGTTACGGTAAAAAATGCAGATGGTTCAATGGGTGTGGATACAGTTTATAAAACTATTCCTGCATTTAGTTTCTTAAATCAGGATAGCGTTTTGATCAATAATGATACTTTCAAAGACAAAATCTATATCGCTGATTTCTTCTTTACGTCCTGTACTACGATTTGTCCGACGATGCACAGAAATATGAAAACCATTTTTGAGGAGTATAAAGAAAATCCGGAAGTGATGTTTCTATCTCATACCATCGACTTTAAATACGACAAGCCATCTGTATTAAAAAAATACGCGGAGAAGCTGGGTGTTGATGGTCCAAAATGGCAGTTTGTATATGGTTCAAAAGACAGCATCTATAAAATTGCAGAAAAAGATTATTTGGTAGCGGTAATTGAGGACAGCACCAATAAAGATGGTTACATTCATCAGGGATGGTTGATGCTGATCGATAAGAACAAACGTATTCGTGGTGCTTATGATGGCACTGACGATAAACAAGTTGCACAGCTTAAGAAAGATGTGGCCGTTTTACTTGCTGAAGATAAAAAATAACCATGCGCAAATTACTGATTTCTATCCCTGTACTTTTCACCTTCATCATGATGATTTACTCCTGCCAAAGTGCGGATCAGGTTACTCAAGATTTGTATTATGTGAGCGGAAGAGACTATTATATCAAATATTGTCAAAACTGCCATGGTGCTAAAGGTGAAGGCCTCGGCGCTCTTGCTCCACCACTTACCGATACTGTTTTCCTAAAAGAAAATAGAAATAAGCTGGCTTGTTTTATTAAAAACGGAATGTCTGAGCCCATTACGATTCATGGCAAGAAATATGAAGAAAAAATGCCCGATTTCCAGACGCTGGGCAATATAGACATTGCAAAGATCGTGGTGTACATCACCAATTCATTTGGAAATAAGCAAGGTATGTATCCTCTTGAACAAGCCAACGAAGACCTTAAAAAATGTAAATAGGTTTTCTTTTTATTACTCCTGTTTTTAAAAGTAAAGGCTGAATTTTCTAACGTTTAGAAAATTCAGCCTTTTTGCTTAGAACGCTATAATATAGGTTTAGCTCTTCTGACCTACGTTTTGCAGATTGGAATTTATGGCGCCGAGTAAAACTAATTATAGTTGCGTCAAATACTCTTTTTTCTTTTGATCGAATTCCTCCTGCGTAATGATTTGCTCATCTAGCAACAGTTTTAAAGTCTTCAACTGTTCAACAGGATCTTTTCCCGCAGCAGGCTGGATCACTTCATCTATTTTATCATGGAATACTTTTCCCATATTCATGGCGGCACCCAATGCAATTCCGGCACCAGCCATACCGCCTTCATTTTTGGCAGCATCTCTTAAGGCGCGTAGCTTTTCTAATTCAAAGTAGGATAATCCACCTTTGGCGGCAGCCATAGCATCTGCTGACACATCGGCAACTCTACCGATTCGAAGTTCGGTTTCTTCATCAAATGAATTTCCTTCTACTCTGAAATCAGTCAGCACAGTCCCTAGTTTCGCAAACTCAACTTCCAGCTCGCTTTTCATTTCCAAGGCAATGCTGTTCAGTTCTGAATCGATTCTCGTAAAAGGGATTTTAGATCCGGAAAGGTACGAAGACAGCATTTGAGGGATACGAGACTGAATCAGATCACGAAACACTTCAGTCGTATATTCCTGTTGTGTACCGGCATATTCCGTAAAAAGTTTTTTCGCATCGAGCAGTCGATAAGAAAAGTTTCCAAATGCAGAAAGCTGTACAGGAATCTGGTATTCCGCATCTATATATTTCACTGGTGATGAGGTCCCCCATCCCTGATTAACCACTTCAGCTTTGCGATAAAAGTATAGCCCCACTTTGTGCTCAGACTCGAAAAGCTGTGCTGCTTTGAGTAAAGAGGTCACAAAAGGATGGTTATCTGTAGCAATATGATACACACCTTCGCTGTCGAGCACATCGGTAACCTGTCCTTCGTAGATCAGGATGCAGCCTTGTCCTGGCGCAATGACTAGCTTACTTGCATTCTTGATCTCGTCTGTAGCGCTGGGATATTTCCAGAGCAGCACATCAGGCTGTTGAGGCTGCCACTCAATAACGGTGGCCAGTTGTTTTTTTAGAAAATTAAAAAATCCCATATCTCCTTTTTTTATTTTGAGTCAAACAAATTATCCGAATCCAATTCTTTAATCACTTTTCCAGCATTGTCTATGATCACTATTTTATTGACACGCCCTGGTGATCCATAATTGTAATAGTTGAAAACCAATCCATTTCGATAACCGTAGAAATTATGGTCATCAAAAGAATACTTTACGACAGGCGGCGTATAGGACCAAATCACTTTTCCTGTTTTGCTGTCGATTTTCTGAACAAAGGGATTACCCTGAGGATTGGCATTCGGCAGTCCTTTAATGTAAAGATTTGCACTATCCTGGTAGACAATATCAGCATCGAAAAACATTCTATCAGGTGTAAGGTCAATGAACCTGGTAAAACGTGGCTCAGCAAACAGTTTTTTTTCATAGGTATACGTACCTGTATACCTACCAGAGCCTGTGGGGTCCATGCGGACTTTCCGCCACTTCAGCTCGTAGTTATACGGATGCTGCACAGGAAAACCCGGATTATTTTTATACCAATATTTGATGAGCTGTACCTTTTCCTCAGGATATTCATTACTCTTTTCCGAGAAAACATAATGTACCGTTTCTACCGCGCCTGGATATAGACTTTCTAATCCTTCCCTTGCTGCTCTTAATTCCTGGTAGCCAGGATAGATTTTCCTCGCCAAGGGATAATAAGAGTATTCTTTGCCATCATTACTCATAATTTTAAAACCATCTCCTTGTTTCTCAGAAATAAATCCCAGCGTGGCTATACCTGAACTCAATTCGGGTAAATTCCCAAAAAACTTGGTGGTCATATCCTCCAGGGTGTTGCGGTCTTGGTTTACCCGGTACACCCGATTGCTTTTGTCCGGGCAGATATAAATATGCCCATCGCTAAACAGCTGAGAACGCAAATAATAACTTTCCTTCCAATCCGTCATTGGCTCATCATTTAATACCTTATTTTTGATTGGGTCGTAAAATCGCATCAGATACTGATCAGCCCCCCGCTCTCCATAAGTGCTCCTTATGATCTTAAACAACAGTATTGGATATGGCGAATCTTTAGTGCTATACGCAACAAAAGAGTCAAAACGCTCGTGGTATTCCTTGGCTTTGCTGCTTCCTGTACCCGATTTCGTTTTTCCACTAAAAAAAACACCAAGAAACATTTGTAAAAATGCCACTAAAATGATGGCTCCTAAGACACAGAAAATAATCTTTCTTGCTTTTGGATTTAAGGAGCTGGTTCCAGGATCATTGTAGCTGTGCCTAATATTCACATTAATATCATCATTATCCAGAAAATATTCAGTACCACAATTGTTGCAGACATAATGGTCTTCTTTAATCTCCTGCTTTTTAACGCTGCCACATTGTGGACATTTTAATGCTTTTATTTGTTTCGACATATCTAATCATCCATCAGGGCCTGTTCCATCATTCAATAAATCAGTATTTATCAGTCAATAGTGACCCTTTAATTTTTTAAATTTAAGAATATCTTTTCTTTTCCTTAGTGAACATCCCGCTTTAACATTAATGCGCCATTCAGCTCTTTTAATTGTAGACTAGATTTAACTCGTAATTAACCCCGATATACGCTATATTCTTTTCATAGATTTCCCGCAGTTACACTTGCTCCTGCTTTACTTTCGTGTTGTTCAAGCAATACCAATGCAAGACAAATACAAAACAAAAGCAAAACAAAAGCAAAACAAATGGGCCATTCAACCTGGTCAAATTACGACTTCTACTCCTTCATTTTCTTTAATTTTTAAAACCGATCAAATACACTATCCTATTTTTTGAAGAAATCATAACTCAGCTCATGAAGAAACATTGATTTCCGTATAAATTATTTTATTTCTCCTAAAAAACAACAGAATTGGATGATTACAGCAATCTTCATGTTAAAAATTATACCTAAGATTACTTTAGGTATCAATGAAACCACTAAAATCTCATTGAATCCTGCAGCAGCAGGCAAACAACAGCTAGAGCTTACCAAAGAGAAAATGGCTAAAACAGAAAGAACTAGTCCTGAACCATTTAACCACAGAAAGCCGCGGCACAACCCTTGAACAGGAAACAGCTTAAAAATAAATGAAGCATACGAATAATTATATCCTTAGCAATGAACTGATCTCAAAGGGATAAAAGACCTGCTTTATAGCAAACAACACTGTTTTTTTGTATCTTTGTCGCACAAAAAATGCAAGCTGTTCTATCGCTGCGATTTATCGGAGAGGAAAGTCCGGGCAACACAGAGCATCCCGCTTCCTAACGGGAAGAGGCTTAGGAATGAATACCTGAGTTATGGAAAGTGCCGCAGAAAATATACCGCCAATGGCTTTTTAAGCACAGGTAAGGTTGAAAACGTGAGGTAAGAGCTCACGAGTATTCCGGGCAACCGGATTGCTGGTAAACCCCGGGAGTTGAAAGACCAAATAGGCTAACGCATGTAGGGCTGCTCGTCCGATGTTAGTGGGTAGGTCGTTAGAGATAAATGGTGACATTTATACTGGATTAATGGTAGAAAGGCTGAGCAATCAGCTTACAGAACCCGGCTTATAGGCTTGCATTTTTTTATTTAATCCCTACGTGCTAAAAAGCAGGTAAATACGTTTTACCCCTGGTTACAAAAAGAGTTTTATTCAATTGAAATAATTGCAGGATCAAGCATCATCAGTGTTAAAAGCAATTATATTCAAATGAAAATAATATATTCGTATTCCTATTAAAATTGATGAGCAATACCTATGGCAAAATTATTAATAATTGATGATGAACGCGCAATAAGGAGCACACTTCGTGAAATCCTAGAGTATGAAAATTACGATGTAGAAGATATTGATAATGGTGTTGACGGTTTAGATTTGATCAAAAAAAAGAAATTTGATCTGGTATTGTGTGACATTAAAATGAATAAAATGGACGGTATGGAAGTGCTGGAACAAGCACAGGCCTATAGTCCGGACCTTCCTTTTATCATGATTTCTGGTCACGGAACCGTAGAAACAGCGATTGAAGCTAGTAAAAAAGGAGCCTTTGACTTTATCTCTAAACCACCAGATTTAAACAGGTTATTAATTACCGTAAGAAATGCGCTGGACAGAGGCACATTAGTCACCGAAACTAAGGTTCTGAAAAGAAAAGCCAGCAAGACAAGAGATATATTGGGTAGCTCTGAGAGTATTGGAAAAATCAAAGAAACTATTGAGCGTGTTGCCCCTACTGATGCCCGTGTATTGATTACCGGCGCAAATGGTAGCGGTAAAGAACTAGTTGCAAGGTGGTTACATGAAAAATCCAACCGTGCAGACAGCCCGTTAATTGAAGTTAACTGCGCAGCTATTCCTTCGGAACTGATCGAGAGTGAACTATTTGGACATGAAAAAGGATCCTTTACTTCGGCTGTAAAGCAGCGTATTGGTAAATTCGAACTGGCCAATGGCGGAACTTTATTTCTGGATGAGATTGGTGACATGAGTCTTTCTGCTCAGGCGAAAGTTTTACGTGCTTTACAAGAACATAAAATCAGCCGTGTTGGCGGAGAAAAAGAGCTTGAAGTGAACGTAAGAGTACTTGCAGCAACCAACAAAGATCTTTTAAAAGAAATCGAAGATGGTAATTTCCGTATGGATTTATACCACCGTCTGAACGTCATCAACATTCATGTCCCTCATTTAACAGAGCGTATTGAAGACATACCGGAGATCGCACTGCACTTCCTGGAGGAAATTTGTAAAGAATACGGCATGCCGGTTAAAAAGATCGGTGATGCGGCTATGGCAGCCTTACAGGCTTTACCATGGACTGGAAACGTACGTGAGCTGCACAATATGATCGAACGTTTAATTATCCTGAGTGATAAAGCGATTACTGAACAAGACGTAGCTGCGTTTGCGAACCCTGGCGGTGGCACCAACATCGGAGCTGCACATGCTGCTACTGGTCAGCAGGCGGTACGTAGTGTAGGTCAGAATTATGACAGTTTTAGCAATTTCCAGGATTATAAAGACCATGCGGAAAAGGAATTTATCAAGTTCAAGTTGGAGAAAAACAACTGGAATGTGTCTAAGACCGCTGACGATATTGATATTCAGCGCAGTCACCTTTACAGTAAGATTGAAAAATTCGGACTAAAAAGAACTGCAGAATAAATCGCATTTCAACGGCAAACCATAAGAAAGCCAGCTTCCTATAAAGGAGCTGGCTTTCTGTTATTCCATATAATCGGCCTGTCGGGCCAGTAATTTACGGTATTTATTAAAGATGGCCGTTTTGGATACAAAGCCAAGATAGCGGTCTTCTTCTGTCAATACCGGCAGGGCCCATACATTTTCCTTTTCCATCTTCTGCATCACAATTCTCATGGAATCGTTGATATGAACGGTATCAGGAGCCTCCTGAATTAAATCATTGGCCCTTACTTCCAGATGGTCCACCTGATTGATCCCTTTTTTCAGGAGTTCTTCCAGATAAATCAAACCTTTAAAGCTCTGGTCTTCCTGAGCAACAACCGGAAAAACACTGCGTTTAGATTGTAAAATCTCCGGTAAGCGGTCTAGGATTAAATCATCCTGATTTAAAATCAGGTAATCTTTCTCTACCAGGAACCTTAATTTCATCATGTTCAACACTGTAGAGTCTTTGTCTTCATAAGACAGCAGCTCTCCTTTTTCCGCAAGGGGTTTGGTATAGATCGAATATTTGTTTTTACTTCTGTTGATCAGGTAAGAAATTGCTGAAACAATCATCAGTGGTACCATTAATACATAACCACCAGTAATTTCAGCGATCAAAAATATCCCCGTTAGCGGCGCATGCATGATGGCACTTAAAGAACCTGCCATTCCCGCAACAATAAAATTGGCCACATTTAGCTCTGCAAGCCCCAGGGTATTCACGGTAAAAGCGAGCATAAAACCCATTAAACCACCCATAATTAAGCTGGGGGCAAAGATTCCACCGTTTCCTCCAGCACTTAAAGTGATGAGCGTTGCTGCAGATTTAGCAAAAAGTGTGGCTAAAGTAAAGATCAGCACCAGCCATGGCAGATGTCTATATTCAGAAAAAATGCTGTTGTTGATTACGGTAGAATAGTTTCCACCCAATAGATTTTTGATCGTGATGTAGCCCTCTCCATACAAAGTAGGGAATAGAAACACCAATAAACCTAACATTAATCCGCCTACCAGAACTTTCTTATAAGGATGCTTAATCTTATAAAAAGAACCCTTTATATAGGCACTGACTTTGGTAAAATAGATCGAAAAGAAACCGATAAATACGGCAAGAATCACATAATAAATCAAGGCCTCTATTTTCCAGCCTTCGGTGACTAAAAAGAACAGCTGTTCATTGTAAAATAGCCTGGCCACTACCGCTGCTGTGGCTGAAGCCAGCAGCAAAGGAATAAAGGCGGGAATGCTGAATTCTGGGAGCAGGATTTCTACCGCGAACACAATCCCTGCAATCGGGCTATTAAAGGCACCTGCAATACCCGCAGCGGCTCCACAAGCCAAAAGCATGGTCGTTTCCTTATAGGACAAGCCCAGAAAACGGCCTACTACAGATCCGATTCCAGCGCCACTGGTTACAATGGGTGCCTCTAGCCCCGTAGAACCACCAAAGCCTACCGTTAAGGCGGCTGTGATGATCTGGGAATAAATATTATGGGGTTCTACCTTACTGGATTTTCTGGAAATCGTGTATAGCAAAGGGGTCAATCCGGTTTCAAATTTCCCTTTTCTAATAAAACGCCGGACATACATGACCGACAACAAGATTCCGATAAATGGAAAAAAAAAGAAGAGGTAATACTTGTACTCCCAATGAAAGCCTGTTTGCAGGAAATCCTCAATGTGGTGTGTAATGGTTTTCAGCAAGGAAGCAGCAAGTCCGGCAAGGACCCCAACGATCAATGCCGCAATTACCAAAAAGTTCCTGTTTGAGATTTTAGTCTTCCGGTACTGGTTAATTCTGTCTACATAATTTACCATCCGTACATACATATCTTACCGTTTAAGCGTCAAATTTATCAAGTAGTTTTATCAGTGTTGCAAAATCCTTAGGATATGGTGCATCAATTACGATATCAGCGCCGTCTAATCCTTTAAATACCAAATGTCTGGCATGTAAAGCAAAACGTTTCATAATCGGAAGTTCTTCATCATCTTTTGCAATGCGGTAACCTTTTTTCATGGTCGATAAGAATACCGGCTTTCCACGATACATATCATCACCAGCAATTGCTGCGCGCTGTGTCGCCAGGTGAATCCTGATCTGGTGCATACGACCGGTAATCGGCTTACATTCTACCAGGGTATAATGACGGTAATGTTTTATGGAATTAAAAATGGTTTCTGCACGTTTACCCTCTTTTCTGTCGATGGTAACGCTCTTATTCCCGTCATTAAGGATGGGAAGGTCGATAAACAGCTCGTTAAAAGTAAACTGTCCGTCTACCACTGCGTGGTATACTTTGTTTACTCTACGCTTTTCAAATTGTATCGCAACGTTGCGATAGGCATCAGGAGTTTTCGCAATGATAATCGCGCCTGAAGTTTCTTTGTCTAAACGATGACATACCTGTGCATCAGCAGAATACTGCTTTGCCAAACGTAATATATTGACCTCGCCTGATCCGCCGCGCTCATCCAGCGAGGCTACAAAAGGAGGTTTATTTACGACGATATAATCATCGTTTTCGAATAGGATAAGATCTTTAAAAGAAGGATATTTCAATACAGTGGATTTAATACTGCACAAAAATACTAAGAAAGTTCGAATTTATAGCCTACACCCTTCACTGTTGCTACATAAGTCTCGCCTAATTTCTCACGAAGCTTGCGGATATGCACATCAATTGTACGGTTGGTGACCACTACAGAATCTTCCCAAATATTTTTAAGAATAGATTCTCTGGTGTATACTTTTCCTGGTTTAGAGGCTAATAAGTACAATAATTCGAATTCTTTTTTGGCTAATACTACCTTTTGTCCGCCTTGAAATACCAGGTAAGCTTCCCTGTCAATGACCAAATCTCCGATTTCTACTTTATTATCAGAAACCTCATCAGCACTTGAATTTCTTCTTAATATGGCATTAATTCTACTCACCAATGCACGAGGTTTAATCGGTTTGGCGATATAATCATCTGCACCTACATTAAAACCAGCAATTTCTGAGTACTCTTCACTCCTGGCGGTTAGGAACACCATGAACGTATTTTTAAACTCTGGAATGGCACGCATTAACCTGCAAGCCTCAATTCCATCCATTTTAGGCATCATGATGTCCAGGATGATCAAATCAGGATGAACCTTCTTGGCTACCGTAATTCCTTCCTGGCCATTACTAGCCAAAAAAACCTGATATCCTTCTTTTTTCAAGTTGTACTCGATCAATTCAAGGATATCAGGTTCATCATCAACAATCAGTATCTTTTGTTTTACGGTGCTCATAGCTTTAAATATTTGTTACGAAATTAGGTAATCAATTATAATATACCGTTAAACCCAAGTTAACAAATTGTTAAGTAACTCCAGTGTGTTAACACGGATTTAGGATTATTTTAAAGTTTTATTTAAGAAAGTATCCAGCTCTTCACCACGTAGGTTCTTTGCAATAATCTTTCCGTTAGGGTCTAATAGAAAGGAACTTGGGATCGCTTCGATCTCATATTGCCTCACTACAGGGCCATCAAAATCTTTCAATTCGCCAGCATGCGTCCATGTTAAATGATCTGCAGCAATTGCGTTTTTCCATGCGCTAGCGTCTTTATCTAATGAGATTCCAAGGATGGTAAAGTTCTTGTCTTTGAAAGTATTGTAAGCTTTTACCAGGTTTGGATTTTCCTGACGACAAGGCATACACCAGGATGCCCAGAAGTCGATCAGCACATATTTGCCTTTAAAATCTGACAATTTAACTGGTTTACCATCTAAACCTGCAATCGTAAATTCTGGTGCCTGAGAGCCTACAGATAAAGATTTCAGCTTAGACATTTTAGTTAAAAACTCTGTCACCGAAGGATTGTCGTTGAAACTACTTTTGATTTTATCTGAGTATTCTACCATTTCTTTTTCATATTCAGCAGGGTTTAGTAAGTTGATCGCATAGAAACCAGCTAAAGAACTGCTGTTGTCTTGTGCAAATTTCAATACGGCTTTGTTCAAGCCATCGATCTCTTTCGTGTACTCTGGTCTGAATTGCTCCATGATCGCCTCTCTTTTATCAGGTTGAGCAGCTACTGCTTCTTCAAACTTCGCTTGAATTGCACCAAGTTTGGCCATGTATTGGTTTTTGACCGTGTTCAATTCCTGTAGTTTATCGGCTTCCATTGCACCAGAAACTGTATAACCTAAGTTTTTATCCGTTAAATCGGCAGCGATTTTAATGTCATCACCATTCTTGGCGATGATCATATATTCATTATGTCCGGCAGAGATTCTAAAGAAATCTACGCCTGGTGTACTGTGTGAAAATTTAAACTCTCCTTTTTCAGAAAGCACTGTAGAATCCAAAGGAAGCACATTTTCTTTTTGTAGACCAAATAAGTAAACTTTACTTTGAGGCGTTGCGTTTTTAAATTCACCACTAATGGTAAACTTACTTGTGTCCTTACATGCAGTAAATGCAAAACAGATCAATAACAGATATCCGAGTTTTTTCATTTGTATATATTTGTCTTTTAACGGTTATGAAGCTATCAACAGCATTTTCATAAAGTTTGGTAAGCAGTATGCTGTTGATGGTTTCATGTGTATTCTTTTTACTTTAATTTATCTTGTAACAATTCGTTTATTTTCTGGGCATCTGCTTTTCCTTTGGCCAGTTTCATCACCTCGCCGACAAACAGACCGAGCACTCCTTTTTTTCCTTTTTTATAGGCTTGTACCTGTGCATCAAATTTCGCGAGTACCTCATCTACAAAGCCGGACAATTCATCGCTGTTCTCTACAATCAATAGATTTAAAGATGCAGCTATCGCCATCGCTTCCGCTTTAGGATCTTTTACCAGCTCTGGAAGTAATTGCTGTAACGCAATCTGCTGGGTAACCTTTTTATCGTCAACAAGGTTGATCAGTTCGGCCAGCTGTACAGGCTGCAGTTTAAAATCAGCAATGCTGATCTCCTGCTCACTCAGCAATGCTCTAATCGAGCCCGTAAGCCAGTTTACCAGACTTTTCTTATTTCCTACAATGGGTAAAGCGTCATTAAAATAGCTCAGCAAATCACGGTCTTCAGAAAGCATAGCCGCCTCAGAAGCATTAACGCCAAAGTCGGCAACTAATTGCTTGGAGATTTCTGCTGGTAATGCTGGCATATCGAACTTAATCTGCGCCAGCCATTCGGCAGAGACATGAATCGGTGCAAGGTCAGGATCAGGGAAATAGCGGTAATCATTGGCTTCTTCTTTGGTTCGCATCGGGGCAGTTGTTCCCTGGTCTGCGTCGAAGTTTAAGGTGCTCTGGATGATCTTCCCTCCCTCAGAAATTACTTCCTGCTGACGGTTGAATTCAAATTCCATCGCTCTTCGGACATTGCGGATAGAATTCAGGTTTTTCACTTCGCATCGTGTACCGAACTCACTGGTTCCGAATTTACGGATCGAGATGTTCGCATCGCAGCGTAAGCTACCTTCTTCCATATTCCCATCGCTCACATCCAGGTGGCGTACCAGTTTCCTGATTTCTAATAATAATGCCGAAGCCTCTTCCGCAGAACGGATATCCGGCTCGGTCACAATTTCTATTAATGGAACTCCGGCCCGGTTGAGGTCTACAAAAGAGAAGCGATCATCCTGATCGTGTAAGCTCTTCCCTGCATCTTCTTCCAGGTGGATTCTGTTGATTCCTATTCTTTTTTCCTCGCCATTTGGCAAAGTCACATTCAGGAAACCATTCTGACAGATCGGCTTATTGTCTTGCGTAATCTGGTATCCTTTCGGCAGATCTGCATAGAAATAATTTTTGCGGTCAAAATAATTGATTTCATTAATCGTGCAATTTAGTGCCAAACCCATTCTAACGGCTTTTGCCACCACCTCTTTATTGAGTTTTGGCAACGCACCGGGCAAGGCAAGAGATACCGCAGAAATATGTTCATTGGGTTTAGCCCCGAAAGAAGCACTGTCTGAGGAGAAAATTTTTGATTTTGTATTTAGCTGTACGTGGATTTCTAAACCAGATACCAATTCAAATTCTGATGGAGAAACTGCTGTATTCGTACTCATTTATAGGCAATGATTAAAACTTGATTTTCGATATATTTTATAGACAAATATAACGGAATTGAGCATTAACAGGGCAGTTTCCATCCATAATTATACAGTACATCAAACTTTGATCGTTTAAATGCCTAAAAACACGAGGTTTCGCTGAGGACTACCCGGCACATCACCTATAGTTGACAGTACTGCTGATTCAGGATTCCTGGCCAAAACTCACCTCGCTGGGCAAGATTCCAAAATACCGCTTAAAGGCATCTGTCAGGTGACTCTGGTGGTTAAAACCTACTGCTGCAGCCACCTGGCCTATGCTCATCCTTTCTTCCAGAATCAGTCTTTTCGCCTCTTCCATCCGCAAGCGCGTCACATAACCGTAAATAGTGATTCCGAAATACTCTTTAAAGCCACGCTTCAGTTTGAACTCATTTAAAGCGGTGATTTTCGACAATTCTATGATCGTAGGGGGATAGCGATAGCCTGCATCCAACACCTCACGTGCATGTTCTATTTTCTTCAGGTCATCAGGTTTGATCTGGTATTTTTCGACCTCCACACCAGATTGCATTTGTTCCAGCTGCAGCATCAGCAGTTCCAGAATCTTAGATTCTGTATGCATTCTTTTCAAATCTCCTGCCCGCTTACACTCGCAAATATCGTTGATAACCCTGCGCATTTCCGGAGTTACGGAAAGATCTTTGGCTACAAAAGAAGTGAATTTTCCTTTGAGAATTTCCTTTACGAAATCGGTATGCAGCAGGGAATGCTGATCAATCAAATGAAAATAATAGGCTTTAGAGAGTACCAGCAGAAAGTATTTATATTCTACACCAGGAACCATAGGGTATTTTCCTTTTAAAGAAGGAATATACCGGATATTGTGCCTGCTCCCCATCCTCCTGCTATTCTTTGAAGCACCTTTTTCGCTGGTCGGACTTGTTCCATAAAAGATAAACTGAGAAGTAATTGTCTCCCCCTCCACTTCCGAAAGCACTTTAACATTTTCATTGAACTGCATGGTGGAATGAACCAGAAATAAGCCACCAGAACTCAGCTGATAGTTGATCAGTTTATTTACAGCAGGCATTTTTATATTGATATTCTTTTCTGAAAGCGGCGTATTGGCCACATACATTTCAGGAATCTCTTCGATGAACAACCAGTCTTCCGCTCCTTCTATCTTTGATTTAATTTTCATTAGTTTTCTTTTTGGGGATTACATCTTGAAGATATATTCCCTGGATTTCGCTTATTTTATTTACTCATCAGCTGATACACCTCATTCATATAAATCGATTCGTCAATGGCGAGTTTAAAACTTTCAAATTCCTCATAACAAAAGGCAAAGCAAATGTCGTCATTAGGGGTATGCAGGATGATCCGCTCTTCCTGATCTGGGAATGGCAAGCTATTTTTATGAAAAGGCAGACTAAAAACCACCCCTCTAAATGCTTCAAAGGCATCAATACTGAAATTTAGCAACAAATTATTATGCCACAGATAATACATTTTACATCCCATACAGCTGCTGATTACTGTATCTCCTTTGGCACTTAACACTCTCGTTTTGCACATCTTCTTCTATATTTTATTTCAACTTTAATTTTCTTTTGATCATTCCATTAAACCTAGCCCTGGATTCCATAAAAGTGGTGGATGGAAAGGGAATACTTTGCTGAGTGGCGGCTGACAACGCCAGTTTCGCCAGAGCGCCTCCTGAAGATCTGCCATTAACCAGCGAAAGCGCTGCAGCAACACAAGCCTCTTTCGGATCTGCAAAATCTTTCGATAAATCATCTTGTTCCAGTTGATCAGGGATAAAACCATTGAAATAATCGCCAGTTCCTACTGCATTTTCTATTTTAAAATTGGGCAGATACATCGTATACTGATCGATATTGATCCCAAAAAAACCGACTGGTTTCCCGTAAGTATGACTGCCGATTAATTTCACATTGAGGTATGGTTTCAGACAATTGATGAGCATTTCACTGGCAGAGGCGGTTTGTCCACTGACAATGAAATACACATTTCTGATACTTTCTATACTCCCTTTTTTGGCATAAGCGTAAGTATTTCCGCTGAGACTATAATCGACATTGAACAATGTTGCCCTTTTTCCATTCAGCTCAACCGGGTTTCCCTGTTCATCAAAATATGGCTGGTTTTTCAGATAAGTTGCTTTCCCCTGCTGAAGCATCTCATTGTAACGCTCCACATACATTGTTTTTCCGTTTAAGCCAGAATTGGCGATAAGATTGGCCACATAAGCCGCAGTTTCTACGTATCCACCTTTGTTGTACCTGAGGTCGACAATCATTGTAGATGGCATCGCTGCTGCTAAAACCTCAAAAGCCTGATCTAATAGATATTTTGAACTGGATAGGGTATTAAAATCAGACAGGGCGATGTAGCCAACATGTTCATTTCCGGCAGATAAAGCCGCGGTTTTCAGCACCGGACTGCTTTGATAATTGCTGGTCGATAAAGTAACATTTGCCAGGCTGCCATCTGTTTTTTCCAACTGCAAGTTTATGCTGTTTAACCCAATTGCATTTTGAGCAATAGATAAAGTTGCAGGTTGTCCATTAATAGCTAAAATCCGGCAGGCACGAGTTAAACCCGCATTTGCTGCAGGGGAGCCTGGATTTATATAACTAATCCTCAGCTCAGTACCAAAAGCCGCAATATTTAAACCCAGATCGGCCCCTTTTCCGTTCAAAGAAACTGCAGCCAGCTGATTTAAACTACCCGCAGCAAGGCTTACTGAACGAGATCCTGAGGCCTGTATAAAAGAATACTTAGCTTGGCCTGGCGTAAAAGACCTTTCATAGGCAAGCCCATTTTCAGGATTAATTTTCAATTGGCTCAGGCCAAAAACCAACGCATTAAATGCCTTTAAGTCAGTAGTCCCTTGATACTGCCGCGGATTAAAATCCCCGTAAGCAGGTAAAGCATCATTCCATAAATACGTTTGCGTCGCATAGAGGTAAATAGAATCCAGCGTAAATTCTGTCCGGCTTCCTGTTAACGGCGAAACCGGTAAGTCGCTTGGAGTTACCGAATTTTTCTTACAGCTATAAAACACAGACAGCACTAATAAAAGTGCCAGCCTGAGGGGAATATGAAAGGGATAACTGATGCTCATTAGCGCGCGATTTTAAATGGCCCTTTAATTAGTGTCCGGGAACCTGTAATCATTTTAATATGATAACTGCCCGTATCTATGACACTTACAGCCGGCACCGCAGCATTCAATCTGGCGGTAGTCAGCAGCGCTATCGGATTAATTCTAGTTTCTTTTTTCGATTTGTCGATCAGGTAAACTTTTGTCTTTGAGGTATCTGCCACAAAGTAGCTGCCACTTAAAAGAAAAAGTCCCCCTCTCGTCATCGTCCTTGCCAACTCAAAATCAAATATTGGCTGATTGTTCAACCGTTTCAAATGATAAACTTTAGTATTGCCATCCTGAGCAGTCACCCTATAACTCGTTTTATCAGAATAAGCAACTTTCTTTCCAGAAGCAGGAAGAATGCTGGCACGTTCAGAAACTGTGATTTGAGGGGTAATCGAATCCGGAATATTAATAAATGGAGGCCAGTATAAAATGATGCTATCGCCTTTAATTACGGCATCAATATTACTTTTTTCATCTATGCTGACTTGAAATTGTTCAATGTTATGGTAAGGAAAATCGGTATACTCCTTTTTACAGGCAGAAAAAATAGTTAAAAATAAGGCCAGTACGAATATCGTACAAGACATTATTGTGGTTTTTGTAAACTTATAATCAGGCATTTTCAGTTTAATTTGATAAAATTGATGAGTTGAAAATATAGCGCGTGCCGGAATGCTCCGACAAGCGCTACAGGCAGATGATATTAAAGGATTTCTCCGTATTGAATCACGAATTTACCACGGTTAAGTGTGGCAGTACCCTCTCCAACAATTGCTGTGAATCTTAAAGCATAATCAGGTCTGGTATCGTTTGAGCGTGCGATAATGTAAAAATTAGGCGCTAAAGTATTGCCATTTGGCGCAACATAGCCATACCATCCATTAGCAGCAGTAAGCGCGGTAGTGCTTCTGCCGATAGAGGTCGCAGCAGTTCCAATGGTAAAAGCGTCAATTGTTGCAAATGAAACATTTTGTACATATTCCAAAGTGTAACCATTTACACCCTCTACGAAAGAGTTGTTCGTACCGGTCAACACTACATCGAACCTGCTATTATTTGTAGATGCTGTATCCAGGCTTGCCGACTGGCTAAGGTTCAGGTAAATAGAACCGAAGTTACCGCCTCTTGGATTTGCCCAGTGGCCATAAAGGGTATCTGAAGTTACAGGAGTTACTGCAGCGATGCCACTAGTAGATTTTAAAGACCCTGTAGGTTCGGTTCCTTCACTTTGTTTTTTACAAGAAGTTACAGCTAAAGCAATGGCAGTTACAGCAAATACGGTTTTTATAATAGTTTTCATGTTGATTTTTTTAATGATGATTTAAATTTGTTAAGGATTAATTTGAAGCGTTAATTGGTGAGATAGAAGCGTTAGTGGTCATTTAATTCATTAGCATCAGTTTTTAAGTTTAACATTAGGGATTTATAAAACCTCCTCTGTACACAAGTCGGTCGTATGTCTATTTAGCGGCTACCGTGAGCGATCCTAGTTTGCTCACTGATTTCCAATTTTCAAATTCAAAGGTGAATAAAGCGGTATAATCATAAGTACCTACCGGGAAATTATCCGGCACTTTCAGCGTCATTTCCGTTGCCGTAAAGCCGACGACAGGCAAGTCGTAAGCTGCTGCGTCATTCAGTTTTACCCTGGCAGATTTCAGTCCCAGGAAAATACTGTTGAAAGCCGGGAAGGAAATCGTCGCCCCCTGTTTCACACTCTTGGAAGGCATGAGTAAATCCGGCTGGCGATGGATGATATGCAGGGGCTCTTTCATTGTCATTTCCTGATCATAGTATTTCACTTTTACCTGATAAACACCTGTATCAATAGCTGGATTAAAACTCAAACTTGCGCTCTGTGTTGGAGAAGCCAGTACCCAGGTCACCAGTGCATCATTGATAACCGTTAGCTTTCCTGTCTTTTTATGCAGCAGGTCTATTCGTAAAAGCCCTTGCCCAAAGGCGTTGAAATTCCCTATAAAATTTCCATCAGAATTTGGATAGGCGATCATTTCTCCGTTAACCAGGTTAAACGCTGGCCAGGAAACATCCAGTTTCACCGGGTTCATCACTTTGATTTTTAGGGTATAGGTATTGGTACTTCCGTCTTTACCTTTCACCGTGTACTTTTTTTTCTGATCATAAACATCTACAGGCACCGGAACTTCTGTTAATGTTGCCCCTTCTGAGACTTTAATCTCCGGATCGATCAGCGAAAGGCCATAAACCACTGGCAAGTAAACTGTAATGGTATTATTCAGCTGATTAATGGAGCCATACATCACTGTATCCTTCAAATTGCTGACCTTATATTCTAATATTTTATTTTGTGGAACAGGATCTAAACCAATCGACTTTTTACAGGCAGTAAGACCAATAAATGCAGCGATCAGTAGAAAGTAAGCGTAATGTTGTTTCATATCAATTGAGTGTCGTATTAAATTTTTAATAAGGGTTATTGTATTATTTAACTTCGAATTTGGTGCTGCCTTTCGGAACCAATACGTACTCAAAACTGAAGTACATGTGTGGTGTATTTCTAAACCACAGCTCCGGACTATAGGTGTCTTTATAGCAGCTGATCATTTTGATCTTGGCATAATTCCCTCTGGAGGTACGGACAATCAGCGTTCTTGCCGGCGCTGTATTTCCATTTACCATTTTAATTGGATTACCCAGCGCATAAGCAACGTGCGATTTTTCAAAGCTTTTATCCCCAATGATTCCACCTCCGAAATCATAGATATACCAGCCTATTCCTTCGCCAAAATCACCCAGATTATCTGTTCCGATCGCCCCGGCGCCCGTTTTAAACTCAGAATCTGCAGGAATATCAACCACCTCATTAAAAGGCTTTACAACGATCATTACCCCACCCTTCCCTGGACCTCCGGAGCCGAAATTGGTTGTATTATCTCCGTTATTTCCGGACACAAAACTGTTGTACAAACCACTTAATCCCATGTCCCAGCGATGGGTTTTGGCCATATTCAAAGGCACTTCCTGTTTATCCTCCAGGCTAAAATAAACCGCCTTTTTAGGCACTGTGGGGTTATTATCGTCGGTTTCCGCAGCCAGATTATCTACCCGCTGAATTTTATAAAAGGCTACTGTACCTGGCTCTATAACCGGTTCTGTAGTCCCTGGATCATCATCTTTCGAACAAGCACTGACCATCGTGACCATCAAGCCTATCATCAGCAGGCAGCTATGTTTTTTGAAGTAGTTAAGCATATTCATTTATGTAGCTTTAAAAGGTTAATCTTTGGTGGATAGGTTTCTGCTGCCATCGCTCTGCAGGAAATAGCGGAAAGTAAAATAAGGTGCCGGCCAGCTCAGATCACTCACCACTTTCGGCGCTCCTTTGTACATACTGATCAGTTCCAGCTTTGCAAATTTTCCATCTGCAGTTCGAATCACAAACGTTCTGTTTTTTACGGGAACCGCGATATGCGTGTTCATCTCATAGAAAAACCAGCCGTTGCCATTGCCAACATCGATACCGGTGCTGCTGATTCCATTTGCACTAAACTCCGCATCTGAGGGGGCAGTTTTCAATTGATCATAGGCCTGATTAACAACTATCATCGCTCCTTTACCTGGGCCACCAAAACCCAGACTATTGGCATCAGCACCATTATTGATAGACACATAAGAATTGTATTCTCTGGCAAATGCCAGGTCCCAGGCAACAGTTAATTTTTCAGTGGCAGGTACTTTCGCTCCAGTTTTAATGCTGAAATAAAAAGGCTCGAAAGGCTTCCCGCTGCCTACGGTATTGCCTACATCACCAGGGAGGTCCTTAATTACGGCGCTTTTTCCGTCTTCCAGTTCAGGCTTATTTTCCTTCTTCGTGCAGGAAGCCAGTGTCAGGATGCTGAGCAATACCAGGAATGCCGATTTTAAACTTTTGTTCATGTGGTTATTGTTGATGCGTTTATATATTTTTTCGTTGTTGATGTTAACCTTTAAAAAACCTCCAGCTAATTCCGGCAATAATTGCCCTTCCCTGCTGTGAGGGCATCAGCTGATCCCGGTAATCCATCAGGTTATCGACAGTCAGCTGCAGTTGTAAATGTTTGCGATAAAAACTTTTTTGCAGGGCCGCGTTGAATAAGAAATAACTGGGCACATACGTATCATAAGGATCGATAAACAGGTTGGCACTATTGGCTTCTGTGAAGCCATATTTACTGCGGTAATTGATACGAAAAGAACCCGTAATTCCAGAGGGCACATGCTCATAGCTTGCCCTGATATTGGCCATGTGTCTGGACCTGTTGGCCATCCCAAAATAATCTGATCTTTTAGAGCGTCTCGGTGGATTTACGCCATCATAAACCTGGGCATACAAACCGGTACCATTTTTTATAGCTTCAACAATACCTAGATCGACTGCATATAACAACTGGTAACCGGCGGAGAGACTAAGTTCTTTTGTCGCTTTCCAGCTCATTCCAATTTCCGTTCCGGCGGTATAAGCTTTGGCTACATTGATATAAGAAAATACCTGCTGCTGGTTTGTTTTTATCGCTACCGGCTCGGCACTAATGAAATTCCTCATATCGTTATAGAAAACATTAACATCGAGTTTGATTGAGGAAATCGGTTGATAAGCGAATCCTCCGCTATAAGAAACCGACCTTTCCGGCCTCAGCGTACCGATTTGATTGGCAATAGGGAAAATGCTCATGATCTGTCCGGCTTCCTTTAGCAGTTGGATTTCCCGCCAAAACTCTTCTGCGCCAAACACGGTATAACCGGTTTGCACATTGGTAAACACCATGTACAGTTGCTGGAAACTCGGGGTTTTGAAACCTGTACCTATCGATGCCCTTAGTGTCAGTTTATCAAATGGCTGGTAGCGCAAACCTACACTTGGGTTTAATTTAGAGCCATATTTATCATGGTAATCAAAACGCGCACCAGCAGTCATGTTGAGGCTGGAGGATAAGCTCCAGTCTGCCTGCCCATAAGCAAAGTAATTGCTCATGTTCTTTTTGCCACGGTAATAGGAATTGTCTAAAATTTCAAAGGCTGCACCCAGACCACCGGTTATATTTAGCGTTTCAAAAAACTGATGACTGCCTTGCGTTTCCAACCGGTGCAGAAATTGTTTAAACCGACTTCCCGGAATGAGGGTATTGGTATTTAAATCGGTCACATCCTGCGCAGTTTGATACCTCGTCAGGTAATATTGCGTTCTCCATTTAGTCCCATTTCTGAAGTTATTGTTCAAGGAAAGCGAAGCATTCAAATCATGCTCATCTAAAATATCTTTGCTGGGAGAAACCCCATAAGAAATATCATTCACTGAATGTCTATTGGCATACCGGCCGTTAAAACTCAGGCTGCTGATCTCATTTAAAAGGTAACGCCCACGGCTCTGGAAGGAATAGCTATCAAAAGGAGGTGCCGTTTTGCCCTCTTCCAGGTAAGGATTTGAGTTAAAACCGTCCGTGCGGTAATAATTCCCCGATACGTAAACTGATCCTTTTTTGCCGGCAAAAGGTGTTTCTCCTTCCAGCGTAGCATCCAGCATGTTAAAACTGCCATAGCGGATTGCGGCCAACCCCTGTGGCTGTGTAATATTTTTACGCGTCACGATGTTAACCACCCCTGCCAGGGCTTCACTGCCAAACAAACAGGAAGAAGCACCTTTAATGATTTCGATTCTCTCGATATCCGATACCGTTACTCTGGAAAGATCGAAATTACCACTGTTTCGACCCACCATCGGCTGCCCATCAATCATGATCATCGTGTACCCACTGTCGAAACCCTGCATCTGCAGGCCTACCGCCCTATTTCCAGCACCAATATCACTCACGATCGCCAATCCCGTTTGTTCTTTTAAAACTTCGTCCAGTCTGCGACTTCCCATTTGCTCAATTTCTTTTCTGGTGATCACCGTGCTGGGCATGGTAGTACGGGTCATGTCAATAAAATTATCTGGATTGCCATGTACACCATTCACGCTGACTTCCTTTAGAGATTCGTTTTTGCGAAACAGCCTGATCGTAATCGTGTTCTTTTGGCCTGATAAAACTTCTACTTCCTGCGTGTAAGTTTGAAAACCTATTGCCGAAATACGAAGTGAATAAGTGCCTGGATACAACTGATCCATCTGGAAATTTCCTTTAGCGTCTGTTAAAGCACGTTTCCTATCGGGCTCTAAGGCTACAGTTATTCCGGAAAGCGCCTTATTAGCGTCGTCATAGACGATCCCTGTCAGCCTTCCTTTAATGTCCTTTGCAAAACCAGCATTGGTCAGGAAGATCAGTAACAGTAATAAGTAATTTTTTCCAGCACTAAGAGAGATCATTTATGTTCAGTATTATTTTTAATCAGTCTAAATAAAGTAGGCAAATATGCTTACATTTACCAATATGTTAGCAACGCAAAAGGGATTATTTTTAACCTTTTCGGGATAATATTTACGGAATCGGGATAAATTATAGACAGAATTAACCGGAATAACCTCAAAATGAGAGGTGATGAAAAAGACACAACATACTAAAAATCAATAATTTGGATTACAAACCCACTTTACAACAAGCGCCATCAGGCCTATAAAACTGTAATGAACCCAATACCGACAATCGTAAATTATTTATTTGGAATCAGTATAATTAAGTATTCCTTTGCACCGTAATCAAGCCCATACCCTTTTTAAAAATGACCAAAACACTTCATTCTACACTATTGCTGCTCCTATGTTATGTCTGTTCTTTTGCGACGGCTCCTCAGCGAATCCTCACTTTAAGCGGCGCCATCACAGAAACTGTAGATGCTTTAGGTTTAGGAAATCAAATTGTAGCCGTAGATGTAACGAGCATCTACCCTGCTTATGCAGCCAAATTACCTAGAGTAAGTCAAAACAGGGTTTTATCTGCGGAAGGGATCATTTCCTTTTCCCCAGACCTGGTGATTGCGCCAGAAGGAGACATTTCGAAAGCAATTGCGTATCAGTTAAAATCAGCAGATATTCAGGTGCTCAGCATCAAGCAGGAATTTTCGCCAAACGGCAGCATAAAATTCATCAGAGCAGTTGCAGCAGCAGTCGGACAAAGCCCAAAAGGCGAAGTTTTAGTCAAACAGCTTTCTTCAAATTTACAGCAGACCCTGGCCGACATCAGTAAAAACCCGAAGCATCCAAAAGTACTTTTTGTGTATGCACGTGGTACTGGCGTAATGATGGTAGCCGGTAAAAACACCAATATGGATGCGATGATCAGCCTTGCTGGTGGAAAAAATGCGGCACAGGGCTTTTCTAATTACAAGCCTTATACTACAGAAGCGCTGGTGAACGCGAATCCAGACCTGATTTTGATGTTTGATTTCGGATATAAAAGCCTTGGAGGAATCAACAGTATTTTAAAAATGCCTGGTGTATCGCTCACCAATGCTGGAAAAAACAAAAGAATAGTGCAGATGGACGGGGAATTGTTAACAGGTTTTACGGTAAGATTGCCACAGGCCATCAAAGAATTAAACAGTAAATGGTAATCAGAAAAGCAAGCTTATATATTGCGCTAACTCTTGCCTTGCTGCTTGCCGCCGCCTTTTCATTGGGATTAGGAGCCGTTAAGATCCCGGTAACTGATGTAATGGTTATTCTGGTTAAAAAACTAGGATTTTTCAGCGAATACACAATTTCCATACAGCATGAGGGCGTCATGAATATTGTACGCCTGCCAAGGGTATTGCTGGGAATCCTGGTCGGCGCTGCATTGGGCATCTCCGGTGCCGCTGTACAAGGTATTTTCCGTAATCCACTTGCAGAACCCGGATTGATTGGAATTTCGGCCGGCGCTTCCTTAATGGCAGTGATCGTGATCGTCTTAGAAATGGCGCTATTTGCCGGATTGAGCAATTTACTCGGTTATTATTTACTGGCATTTGGTGCTTTCGTAGGCGCAGGAATTGCGGCAATGGTGGTGTATCAAATTTCCCGTACAGATGGGAAATCAAATGTGGCCACGATGCTGCTGGCAGGCATTGCCATCAATGCTTTAGCCGGTGCATTAACAGGGCTGATTACTTATATGGCAGACGATCAGCAATTGCGAAACATCACCTTTTGGATGCTGGGAAGCCTGGCTGGAGCCACCTGGGAGACTGTAATTGCCATTCTTCCTTTTGTGCTGCTGCCGGTTTTCATCCTTCCTTATATGGGAAAAGCGCTCAATGCTTTTGCTTTAGGAGAGACGCAGGCCAACCAAATTGGATTGCGGGTAAACCGGATTAAGCGTAATGTGGTGATTCTTTCTACCCTCGCCGTTGGCGCCTCAGTAGCCGTATCTGGGATCATTGGATTTGTCGGCTTGCTGGTACCGCATACGATCAGACTCCTGATTGGTGTCGACAATAAATATGTGCTGCCTGCATCTGCATTGATGGGTGCTTTAATGCTGACCTTAGCTGATATGCTTTGCAGGACGATCATTGCCCCCATTGAGTTACCAATCGGTGTCATCACCGCCTTATTAGGTACGCCGCTCTTCCTTTATATATTAATTAAAGATAAAAAGAAACTGATTTTATAAATGTTAATCGCAGACCACATCAGTTACGAAGCAGGAAAAAGAACGCTGGTTAAAGAAATTTCTTTTAGCCTGCGCCCGGGCGAGATGCTCGTGATCCTGGGTGCCAATGGTGCCGGAAAATCGACGCTGCTACGACTGTTGAGTGGAGAAAGAAAACCTTCCAATGGAAGTATCCATTTACATGGAAAATCGATCTCCAGCTACTCATCACCAGAACTCGCCTTAAAAAGAGCCGTACTAAATCAACAAAATATCATAAATATGGCCTTTATGGCACAAGAAATTGTCATGATGGGACGTTATCCTCATTACCAGAACCACCCAAGTCCAAAAGATAAGGAAATCTGTGATGAAGTGATGAAATTAACCGGTATCAGTCAGCTTGCAGAACGTTCTTACCTCAGTCTTTCCGGGGGAGAACAACAAAGAGTACAATTATCCAGAATTCTGGTGCAGATATGGAATGTTCCCAATGCTTTGCTCCTATTGGATGAGCCGGTATCTGGATTAGACCTGCAATACCAGCAGCAAACGCTAGCCATTGCCCAAGCATTAGCCCGTAAAGGTTTTATGGTAATCGGGATTCTCCATGACCTTAACCTGGCGGCACAGTATGCAGACCGGATTCTAATGCTTAAAAACGGCAGAAAATGGTATGATGGCACCGCCTCCGAAGTCTTGAACACTAAGAATATCTATGAGGTATTTGAAATCGATGCCGATGTCTTTACCAATCCAAAAACACTAAAACCCTTTTTTATCCCTAAAAATACAAACGTACAAATCAATTCATTTTAACCCAACACCCTTTATGATCACCGCAACCAAGCCCCTTAAAGAAAAATACGAAGCCTACAAAATAGCCAACCCTAAGAAACGTATCAGAGAAGCCGCACAGGAGTTAGCCGTATCCGAAGCAGAATTATTAATGACCGGTCTGGGTACTACGGTTACTTTTTTACAACCTGATTTCGAGAAAATCCTGGAATCTGTGACTTCTTTAGGCTACGTAATGGCCTTAACCCGCAATGAATATTGCGTAAACGAAAGAAAAGGCGTTTATGAAGACATTTCCTTCACACCGCATGCGGGCCTGGTTTTAGGTGCCGATATCGATCTTCGCTTGTTCCTGCGCGTCTGGAAATACGCTTTCGCAGTAGCTGAAAATGACCGTCAGAGTTTACAGTTTTTTGATGCCAATGGTAACGCCATACACAAGATTTACCTGACTGACCGCAGCAATATGGACGCTTATGAAGCTTTAGTCGCGCAATTCCTGAACGCTGAACAAGAAGCTGTCCTGATTGAACCTGCGCCAGTAGCTGCACCAATCACAGAAATTCCAGATTCAGAAATCGATGTCGCTGGTTTCCAGGAAGCCTGGAACAAAATGGGCGACAGCCATGAGTTTTTCATGTTGCTGAGAAAATTCAAGGTAACCAGAACTCAGGCCTTACGTCTTGCACCAGCAGGAAGAGCAAAAGAAACTACTGTTGAAGGGTTTAGAAAAGCAATGACTGCCTGCTCAGAAAAACAGGTTCCAGTAATGGTTTTCACCGCAAATGCAGGTTGTATCCAGATTCACAGTGGAAATATTACAAAATTGGTAGACATGGGTCCCTGGTTTAATGTTTTAGATCCAGAATTTAATTTGCACCTTCGTGAAGATGAAGTTCACAGCGTATGGCAGGTGGTTAAACCTTCTACCGATGGCGATGTCAACTCCATCGAATTGTTTGACAAAAACGGAGAAATGATTGTTCAATTTTTTGGTAAACGTAAGCCTGGAATTCCTGAATTAGAGAGCTGGCGTGAAGTCCTGAAAGAATCGCTTTAAATATGACAAATACACCCACATCAGAAAAAAAAGCCACCATTATTAAATGGATAAAGAAATTTGGTTTCTGGGGATTTCTATTCTTCCTCATCAAAGGCCTGCTCTGGCTGGCACTTGGTTACTGGGTTATCAAATAAGCTAATTTTAATAAGAAGGGGTATTTCGTTGAGGTCTGAACCTGAACAAAATACCCCTTTATTATTTTGAAAACCGTTGATTTAAGTCAATATCTTGTCTTGATCTTCTTTCCTATTTCGAACTCAGCTTTTCAATCTGATGGATCACTTCATTAATTCCTCTTAATTTTCCAGCAGGAATTAACATCCCATTAGCCAAAAAGATAACGGTAACCTTACTCGCAGGAAACTTTCTATATGCCGTAGCCACTCCTCCTGAAAAGCCATAAGATATTTTTCCATCTGTTTTGATCAAGTCCAGGCCATAGGTAAAATCTCTTTCCTGTTGATAACGGTAAGGTTTCAGCAACTGCTGCTTTGTACTTTCTTTAATCAACAAACCATCATCAAACTGTTTATTCCAATTGATAAAATCGTTTAGACTGAGGTTTAAAGCAGCGGTACCATACATATATTCCGGAAAAAACCAGTTGCGTTTCAGCATCGTCTGCTCATTTTCATACACATAACCATAGCTTAGATTTTTGACTACCCTTAAGTTATTTCCTTCAAAAACAGCAGTGTTTTTGAAACTGGAAAACTGATTTTCGATGATGTATTGGGCTAAAGTCTTACCAGTCATTTTTTGAATGATACGGTTTAAAAGCCAGAAGTTCGTCTGGTTGTAATCGAACTGATGTCCCGGTTGAAACTTGATCGCATCTTTGTAGACTTTTGCTTTTGCAACAGCTTCCTCTCTTTCCGTTTCATAATCTACAATATCAGGTAAACCAGAAGAGTGTGTGAGCAGGTTTTCTATTTTTACCGCTTTCCAGGTATCCGGAAGATCGGTGATAAATTCTGCTATTTTGCTGTCTAATGAAAATTTCTTTCGCTGGATCAACTGAAAAGCCGCTACCACAGAAAACACTTTCGTGGTAGAAAACAAAGGAAAGATCACCTGGTCATTTAATGGAATTTGATACTCCATGTTCGAGAGCCCGTAGCTATTTTTATGAATTACTTTTCCATCTTTTATCACGGCTAAAGCGAGGCCAGGAATATGGTACTGCTGCTGAATTTCTCCGATATATTCATCAAGATCTTTATTCAGCTTCGTGTTTGAAGCTGCGATCTGGGCACTGGATGCTCCAGTGCTGGCGATCACAAGAAACAATGCAATCATCAAGCGCAATGGGTTTTTCATGAATGAGGCGGTTTGGTTTATTTGATTGCAAATATATAATTATACGCCGCAGCTGCTGAATTACCTCTCAATAATCTGAAAAATAAAGCATTATACTATTCAAACTATCAATTTAAAACAGAGATATGCGGAAGTAAGTATACGAATAACACACTTGCTCATTAATGATCAAATTGAAAGGCATAAATATGCCTTCAAACGACAAATACAGTCTATAAATTGAGTTATTCTTTAACATTTAGTATCTTTTTGATCAGCGCAATCTGTCCAAGATGGTAATGGGTATGTTTAATAATTCCATGAACGTTCCTAAAATAGTTTCCATACTTCGGATCTGTGAAATCTTCAAAAAGCTGCTCCTCCTTTAACCGCTCTATTTGCAGCGCAAAGCACTCCGCTTCCATCAAAGCTTTGTCTACTAATTTTTGCCAATCTCCTTCAGAGTTTATCGCAGGCGCATTAAAACTCAATTGATCACTAGCCTCCAAAGCCTCTCCTTCTAATACCTTTAATACCGCACTAACATAATAATTCGTAAGACTATAAAGATACCACAGCGCAATAAGCCTGTTATTTGTTAGCATTAAAATAAATACATAATATTAATTAACAATAAACGATAATATTCTATATCAGATTAACACGATTTAACTAAAATTTTTTTTCTGTATGAAGTTTAACAAATCTAAAATCATGTTTCAAAGCTCTGTGTCGAATTTTTGCACATTAAAACACCAATGTTAAATAATGAGAAAATCGATTAATTACTTAATGTTTTATTAATATTAAACCTTTTATTTTGCACCACAAATCAAATTTATGAGAATAAAACACTTACTTATTTACAGTTCACTGGTTATCTTTAGTTTAGCTGGTTGTTCTAAACAAATCACCTCTGACGCAATTGAAGCCCCAATAGAAAAGCTTCCCGAAAATTATAAAATCACAGAAGATTTTGAGAATGTTACTAAAGCTGCCTACGCTGCTGCCGACATTAATATCTCCACCGGATCCTGGAATTTTGACGACGCCTTAGTTGGAAATCTAGCAGCAGATCTTAAAAATGGACAAAAAAGTGTCCGTTTGAGAACTGGAAAAATCACCATGAATTTCGACGTGGCAGGACTAAAAACTTTATATATCAGTCACGGTAAATACGGAAAAGACGCGGATTTCACCTGGCAGCTATTGATGTCTGAAGATGGGGGAACAACCTTCACACCACTTGGCGCAGAGATCCAGGAAAAGAACACCACATTGGTGACCGATTCATTTAAAATTGATGCTAAAGGTAAAGTGCGTTTCCAAATCAAAAAAGCCAGCGCAACAGTTCGTCTTAATATTGATGACATCATTTTCAAAGGAACCGGAGAATCCGGCATTATCGTAGGTACTCCTGATACCGACCCAGGTGAAGACCCTTCTACACCTCCAACTTCTGACCCTTCAAGAGATCTTGTTATAGGTGCGGATGCACAACCTGCTACTGGTGATGATAGCAATGCACTTTTTGGAAACCCATCTGCAGCCAGTGGACTAACTCCGGATAACTACTTGCTGGATATGAGCTATTATGTTCAGTCTTACAGCAGCAGCCGCGGTACACCAAACTGGGTAAGCTGGCATTTAGATCCAAAAACCATTACACAAGTCACTAAGCGATTAGACAATTTCGCAGGTTACTCAGGTTTACCAAGCAATTTTTACCAGGTATCTAATACCAGTTATTATAATTCAGGTTTTGATAGAGGTCACAATTGTCCATCGGCAGACCGTACCAGCTCAACAGCAGCAAATGGTGCAACTTTCCTAATGACCAATATGATCCCGCAAGCACCAAATAACAATCAAAAACCATGGGCAGACTTTGAAAATTACCTAAGATCTCAAGTAGTTTCAGGTAATGAAGTTTACATTATTATGGGAAGTTATGGAACTGGTGGTATCGGTAAGTCAGGAGCATTAACCACTACAATCGATAATGGAAAAGTAACCGTTCCAAGTAATGTATGGAAAGTAGCATTGATTATGCCAAATGGTAACGGAGATGCTTCCAGAGTGAGCACTTCTACCAGGGTAATTGCTTTGAATACACCAAATGTGAATACCATCGATACAGATTGGAAAAAATACATTGTTACCGTTAGAGATATTGAAAAAGCTACCGGTTATAATTTGCTTTCTGCATTGCCTCAAGGAGTGCAGGATGTGATTGAAACCAGGAAAGACGCTGGTAACTAATAAATCTAAATTCCCATTTATAAAGCAGCCTTCGTATCAATAGATGCGAAGGCTGCTTTAGGATTAATCACATTCCAGCGGCTCTATTACTTTTTGCTCAACCAGATTCGATTTAGTCTCCTCATCAGGACGAGGTTAATCATCATCGTTAATTAAGCCACCAAACTTCAAATTAGCCCTTATGTTATCGTCGCCCAAATCAACGGCTTTAAGTATTGAGATCACAGCATCAATATCTTTTCCCCTTACCGCTTCATAATACTTGTCTATTAATCCACTTAAGTAGAGGCGTTCATTAACAGTCATTCCTGAATATTTACTTTTGCCATCCATAGTTAAAATGCGGGATTTACAGTTGATATTTTAATTGGTTTTAAATTTTTCAGATAGATAATATATATTAAGATCGTAACATTTCTTCATAATAATCTGCGTCATTTTTAATGATTAATATTCCGATCAGAACGTCAACCTCTAAGATTTTCTTACCAGGAAGAATCCTTTATCGTAACCCTGTACACTATTATCAATGTTTATTTGCTGCTCACCGACTACGTATGAGGCAAATTCAGTTTTGATCTCGTAGTTATCAAAATGCGCAAGAAAATTCTTTTCATTAAAAAACCACGAAGGATACTTTGCTTCGTAAATCTCTGGAGATACAATTTGCAAAGTCAATCTATCAGGGTTGTTATCGCAAATGAAAGCCGTTCTATCTATCAAAATGTATTTAAAGTCGAATTTTTTCAATTCATTTAGAAATTCGTGAGGCCTTTCCAAATACTGTACGACACCTGAGAGCAATAATATATCCGCTTTCTTAGTGCTCATGCTATCAGCAATTGTCGGATGGAACTTTAGAATATCATCCTCAAACATTGTTTTCCCACAATTCACATAGTCTTTTTGCTCCACTACACTCCAATGCACATCTAGTCCCGATGGAATAAAATCCCGAACCTGATAATAGGTGCTTCCTAGTGAGCCTCCAAAATCAATCACATTTAAACTATTATTGCAATTAATAGCAGCGTATAGAAGAGCGGTTATTACGGAATATGGATATATCTTTTCATCAAATAGTACAGAATCCCGTTCATAAACTGCCTCACCATTTTTTATCTTCAATAATGAATCGCGTGTTTTATTTAAAATTAAATCTGACTCATATCCCCCAGAAAGCGCTACAAGTTCGCTCCAATCTTTATAATCACCAAACCATCCATATCTATTGTTTTCAGCTTTCTTTTTTCTATTAAAAAATGACATATACAGTCTATAATTTGTTTGGTGAAATATAGAAATTTACTTTGACAGATAGTAGTTTTTAATCTAATGAAACCTATGTTTATTATAGAACTGCAACAATAAAAATGGGTGTTAAGTTAGGCTGCAATATTTTTTCTTTCCTCCAGAGTTATATCAACGAACGTTTGATATCTAATTCTATAGCTAGGGCCGTCCAATCACTGTAGGTAATATTTAGGTTCAATTTTCTGGCTCTCTTTCTATCACTGCGTTAAAAATCCTGTGTTATCTCAGCCTAGATTAAAAAATTTCAAAACATCCATAATTTCGCGATATTTTGTGTTCTAAGTTGTTAGTTAAAATTCACCAATAAGTGGCATTTTATTTGATTTCCCAAGTGCACTTAACGCAAAAGCGTTCATGAATTGAACCCTTATTGATCGCATAATGAATTGAAAATGCTGAAATACCACCACAAAACCCTATTTTGTCCTTCCAAACCAGTAGATCTTAAAAAGCCACAACAAATATATATATATCCATGAAAACTACGCTTCTCTCGTTGACCTTACTTTTTACCCTTAGCTTTACAAAAAGCCATGCCCAGAATGATCTTTCCGCCAAGCAGATCATAGAAAAAAACATTGATGCCACTGGCGGAAAAACCTACCTACAATCAATCAAAACCCTATATAGCAATATGGCTACCGAAATGGAAGGTCGCAAGGTCAACTGGATCACGAGAGAAATGCTGCCTAACAAAGGTTCTTTCCAGATCATTTATCAAGGCAGAACCGTGTTCCATACCTTCTATGATGGAAAAAAAGGCTACGAACTTTCTGAGGGCAAGAAACAGCTCGCTGACCAAGCGGAATTCAGCGACAAAAAATTCCGCAGAAATATTTTCAACGAACTGGACTATCTTGATCCCTCCCTATACACCTTAGAACTAGCAGGTAGCGACAAAGTAGAGGCACAGGATTGCTTTAAAGTAAAAGCTTCCTGTACCAATGGAACAATAAGAATGCTTTACTACAGTAAAAAAACATTCCTGCAACTGCGTGAAGACAAATCCACTACAGAAAAAGGCGGCTTCGACACCACCTATTTCTCTGGCTTCAAAAAATACGGAAAATTGACCTACTATACCGACATAGTTTTTGGAGACGGAGATAAGAAACAAACGGCAAAAATGATCGATCTGCTAGTCAACGAAAATGTCAGCGAGGATGATTTTCATTAAAAACTGACTACAATACATTAACCACCTTCGAAAAGGATGACAAGCATGACTGCGCGCAGGTATTATTGAGCATAATGCCCTTGCCGATACCCATCCAACTTTCGAATGTAGTTTTTATCAACAGCTGCATCTAATCATGTAAGTCAACCACCTACTATTGACCCCAGTACCACATGCAGGCCTAAAAAACTATCCAAAATTATAACTCTCTTATCCATTCACCAGTACATTCCAAACTTGAAATCCTAAAACCATTCCCAGCACAAAGCTGAACACCCTGGCTAAGCAAAACATAGCCCAGATGAAATAATTAGGATTAATCTAACAAACTTTTCTTCTGGTTACCAGCTTAGCACCTTTTCCATTTCGATGAGACTAATAGCAAGAACTTTGGGCTCACCGAATCTGCCCTCGATCTCATCGAAGGCAACAGAATTCCCATTTGCTACATAGCCATGTCGCTTGTACCAATCAATCAGTTCGATTCTGGTACTGATCACCGAAATCAAAATCCTGCGGCAGTTATTCAGTTGCTACATTTGAGTAGACACCAAATTAAGGGAATTTGATAACTTAACTGAAATTATCTCCCGAGAGAGAAAGCATAGCTAAAAGAGTTCAAGATAATGATTGTTGAACTTAGTAACACCCACACAGATCTGAGTGCCCTTGCTAAAGAATTAGATATCAGTTATAAGTTGTTATACCGCTGGCGAACAGAGTTTTCGAGTAAATAAGCAGTAGCTTTCCTGGAAATGAAAAGGTTATCCTCAGTGCAGCTGAGCAAGAACTACCTTTATTGAAGAAAGAACAACGTGAAACCCAGATGGAACGAAACATTTTAAAATAGAATTAAAATACCAATTCAATTTTTTACATTTGGGTTATTTAGAACCTCCAGTGCTTTCCATAGAATATTTTCATTAAATAGCGGATTATCACAATTTATAATCAATAATAATTCTAATTAACTATATGAAAATAAATTTCATTATCGCCTTTAGCTTATTAATATTAACGAGCTGCAGAAGTACCAATTCCCAGGTAAAAAACGAAAATCCTGAATTAATAAAACGAATTGATGTTTTCTTTGAAAAGTATAAGAAGAATGCAACTTCAGATGCAATCGATTTTATATTCGATTCTACCAAAGATGTCTCTCCTGGGCAACTCAAAGAACTTAAGGAGAAGTTGTCTTCTATAAATTTAACAATGGGAAAGTTTAATGGATATGAACAAATCACAATTCAAAGCACATCACCTAGCTTTATATATTATAGTTATTTAGTTAAATATGATATAAAACCCGTCCGATTCATATTTATATTCTATAAACCAGATGATCAGTGGAAGCTTTATAAATTTAAATATGACGACAAAATAGATACAGAATTGGAACAGTCTGGAGAAATTTATTTCCTCAAATAATTCACAAACATAAGTGTGGTAGTGTGGCCCCTGCAAAAACTACTTGCAGACTACAAAACAAACCTGAGATCAGATGATTTCAGGCTTGTTTGATTTAAAATAATTAGTACCCTTTGTATTCTTTTAACAATTTTACATCTGTAGTTGTACCAGGCCATATTTCAATCCTATAAAAATCGTCTGCTTCATCTTCATTTTGATATGTGCTTTCTAAATTTGATGAATAAATCCTTACCCTATATAGCCCGGGCTTTATTTCTATTTCGGATACAAGGGTCGAAAGCGGACAATCTAAAATATTTAAAACCCCAGATTTCACTTCTAAACCACCCTCTACCACATGGTCGTAATTTTCTAAAGACGTATTAGAAGGTCCATCAGTGACGATCAATTTAGCTATTATATGCCCGTAGCTTCCTGTATATACACCAACGATCCCATTCGCAATTGCCAATCTTGAAGTATTAGCGGTATCTGTCCAGAATTTTTCTGAATCAATTTCTGCAGCTCCTTTATCAGCTATATAAAATTGATGGTATCCAGTATAAAAATCAAGTTTATTCATATTATTTCTATTTCTGTAATAATTATGACGTCCCCCCTTTAAACCGAACAAGCCAAAGTAGAGTTTCGGGGGGAGGTCACTTCCTAGTGAGCCTCCAAAATCAATCACATTTAAACTATTATTGCAATTAATAGCAGCATATAGAAGAGCGGTTATTACAGAATATGGATATATCTTTTTATCAAACAATACAGAATCCCGTTCATAAACGGCCTCCCCATTTTTTATTTTCAATAATGAATTGCGTGTTTTATTTAAAATTAAATCTGACTCATATCCCCCAGAAAGCGCTACAAGTTCGCCCCAATCTTTATAATCACCAAATCAACCGTATCCATTGTTTTTAGGTTTCTTTTTTCTCTTAAAAAATGACATATATAGCGTATAATTTTCCTGGCGCAATATAGAATTTTACTTTGACAGACAGTAGTCTTCAATCTAATGAAATCTATATTTAATCTGGAATTGCGACAATAAAATAGGCATTAAGTTAAACAACAATTATTCAGGCACAATATCTCCATGGCTTTTTCATCCTGATGAGGTAATTTAAATAAGAACCCAAGTCTGAGACTAATAGTTACTGAATGGTTAAAGTTCCCCTTGTTGCTTTACTCGACACCCCATTTTTATCAATAAAATCCACGAAAAATTCAAAAGATGATCCTGATTTATTACCACCTGCCTGCAACATGGCCGTAGTGATCGTTATTTTAGGACCTGATAATCCAAAAGCTCCCAGGTCATTCCCTAAGGCATACCAATGTACGGTTATATTGGCAGGTACATTGGTCACTGTAAAGGTTTGCGATTCGCTTTTTACGATCTGTGCTGATACAGGGAAAAGATGTGGTTGAATCGGATTTTGCACATACTGACTCTTTTTATTACTATTGATCAGGCCATAGTATCTAATATATTCTATTTCCATAACCGCTGGCATAGCAGTTTTATTGATATTCTTCCCAACAAAATCACCACCAACACTTAGGCAAATATTTAGATCGAAGTAATCATTGAATGGCCATCCATCATATCCTTTACCATTGTTGCTAAAAGTACGCATCAGCACACCATTAAAGTACCATTTGATATAATCAGGAGTCCAGTCCATTCTATATTCATTGAACTGGTTCAGGGTAACTTGAGTGGGCAGCGTAACCATATTTGATGCACCGTATGAATTCGCTGAATGTACATTATAGTTTACTTGACGATCATTTTGTCCTTTAATTTCCACAATATCAAATTCGCCGCAATTGGGCCAACTTTTCAGATCATAGTCTTTGTGACGCTCGCCGAACCCAAAAATTGCCGGCCAAAGTCCAGCGCCTAATGGCATTTTTGCTTTGATAATATATCTGCCGTAACGCTGCTTTTTATTGGAAACAATTTTTCCTGAGGTATAATTGAAACCACTGTATGACTCATTTAAAGCAATAATCTTTAATTTACCATCTTCCACCTTCACATTTTTTGATCTGCCAGTGAAATATTGAAGCTCATGATTACCCCAGCCATAGTATCCATTACCGGTACTCATATTCCATTTCTTTGGATCAGGAGTACCCGTATAGTTAAATTCATCACCCCAGGTTATGGATGGACTGAATTTATATTGGGATCCAATAACAGATGGATCAGGTCTGTTTACTACATCCTCCCAGGCTACTGTCTTTAAACATCCCTGTGATGTTAAAGACTGCTCAGTTGCTAATTGGGTAATTTCTACAGCTGCTATCATTGAATTGCCTTCTATTTTATATACTGTACTATTAATATCGGGAATATACAGTTATTTCCATCTATTCTGCATAAGGGATACAGGCAGATATCTTTTTAATATAACTCAATTCATCATCAACCATCCTTTTTCATCCAATAAACATTTTCATGATCATCGATTATTTATAAAAACAAAAAAGTCGGAAGATTTCTCTTCCGACTATGATTGAATATAGCTTTTTTAATGCTTGATAAAGCTTAAAATTATTGAACTACTTTACCATCTTCTGCGATTTTGATAGAAGCCGCTTCTGCGTCTTTTTTGACGTCAACCTGGTAATACGTAGTTTTATCTGCATTCGTTACCAGGAAAGCGGCTACTGGAGTCCATGCTTTAATTGGTTCACTTTGTAATGTAGTTTTTACTGCTTCTGGAAGATCTTTCAATTCAACCGGAACTTTAGTGGCACTATCTTGTTTCAGGGTAATAGCTACTGGATTTTTTACTTCTGATGCGTTTACTGCTGTGATGGATGCGAATGCTAAAAATGCTGCTGATAAAATGATCTTTTTCATAACTTATATATTAGTGTTAAATATTCTTGTGAATTATACTAACACTAAGGTTCATAATGGTGCCACGAATCACCATCTTTGGCACCCCCCCTGAAAAAGAGACCATTACAAAATCAGGTCCGATTTTAACTGTAGAGATCCGCCACAGTTTGCTGAGTAAAGAAGCAGATCATTGCCAAACATCGAGTTTTTATTCTAACATTATACTTCTTAAAGCTAGAAATAAATCAAATTCTGGAATAGCTTTAGGTTTATTTATCATAGATCAACTCAATACTTTAAAAGCTTCCTTAACTTTACTCTAGCATCAGCGTTGCTAGAGTAAAACCTATAAAAGTTAAGCTATGATTCCTGACAAAAATGTTTTTTACAAAGTAGACATTGTCGTGATTGGGGCAGGACAAGCTGGTTTATCAGCAGCCTACAATTTACAACGAGAAGGCATAAAACCTGGAAAGGGATTTGTTGTTTTAGACTATGAATTTAGTCCGGGTGGCGCCTGGCAGCATCGTTGGGATTCTCTAACGCTAAGCAACGTAAACGGCGTCAATGATTTACCAGGAATGGCCTTTTCCGCTATTGTAAATACTAAGGAAACAGCGTTGCAAGCGAATATTGCAATTCCAAAATACTATGAGCAATATGAGAAAGCCTTTAATCTTCCAGTCATTCGTCCCATAAGAGTAACTGATATTACTGAACAAAACGGGCGGTTTATCATCCGAACAACCGGAATTCAATTTAGTGCTCGCGGATTGATCAATGCTACCGGCACCTGGAAAACCCCACACTGCCCTAAATATCCCGGCTGGGAAAAATTCAAAGGGAGGCAACTGCACACTGCTGAGTATAAAAACGCTAAAGAATTTATCGGAAAACATGTGATAGTTGTGGGTGGTGGTATTTCAGCTATCCAATTACTCGGGGAGATTTCAGCAGTAACCCAAACTACTTGGGTTGCCCGGCGATCTCCTGATTTTAAAGAATATGAATTTTCACCAGAAATAGGTCGTGAAGCTGTAGCTTTAGTAGAGAAAAGAGTAAGAGAAGGCTTGCCACCTGAATCAGTGGTTTCTGTAACAGGCTTACCCATCACTCCTGCTATTAAAGAAATGTTGAGCAAAGGAGTGCTAGATCGAAAACCTATGTTCAAAGAAATCATTGAAACAGGGGTTCGATGGGAAGATGGAACTACATTGGATGCTGAGGTTATTTTTTGGAATACTGGTTTCCGCCATTCATTAAATCACCTTGCTCCCTTAAAGTTAATGAATGATAAAAATGGAATTGAAATGTCTGGAAAGCTGGCCACACAGGTCGTTAAAGACCCACGTATCCACCTCACCGGATATGGTCCATCAGCATCTACTATTGGCGCAAATCGTGCCGGCCGGACTGCAGCTATAGAGCTGATCGAATTTCTTGAATTGTAAACTAGTATATATTACCTTATTTCCACGCTAACTCATCGCCGCCAAATTCGTCTTCATCGATCAGCCTTTTTCCCAATCCTGATCATTTAGATTTTTAGTTTCCATAGTCATTATGATTTAATAAAATAAAATCTACAAACTTTCGTAGCTGTAATTTTGAGCGTTTAACTTTGTATTTAGTGGATTTACCCACTTGACTCAACTAATTTAGCTATTATCTTTAAAATTACCATATTCAGCTAAGTACTCCTCAGCCGTTTAAATTTAGATCTTAATACCTCTTTTCACCTATTTTGAGGTAATTGTCTTTTAGCATTTACTCTTCTTTCTCCTTGGCGCTCATAATGAAGAATTTCTGAAATATTTACAATATGATTATTAGATCACTCATAGGTGATTGATAGGTCCTTACTTAGTCAAACTGACCTATCAAAGCCAATTTAAAGTCCTGGTAATGTTTAATTTAATTAGTCATGAATAACAATTTATACCGAATGGATTCTATAACTTCTCTTTATAAATTATTGAAAAGCTTTAAACTCATCACTGCCGGAACAGATAAAAAATTTTACAATGCAGCCGTTTCTTACAATAAAAAGCAGGCGCTGCCGGGAAGCTATCCAAACATCAGTATGGATTATACAAAAGCACTGCTGAGCATGGGAAACCTTTTAACCGCAGCTAAAACAGGGATTTCCAGCCAGGAAGATGGTATCGAATTCAAATGAGAAGTTCCCGCAGATCTAGCGCAGGAACGTAGAAATGATCGCGCTATGTTATTGATTTATTTTCCAGATGCTGGTACCTCTAGCTATATGCGGAGCGAGAAAACACGAAGGACGAGAAGTGGTTTACATTCCAAAAAACATACTGAAAACCATATAAAGGCCTATATTTCTTTTATGAATGAGGATCATTTCCTCAGCACCTATTTATAATTACACCTGCTTAGCTTCTCCCTCCTGAGCGTTCAATCATTTTACGAACGTTGTTGTTAAGGCTATCCTAGCTGTGATGGTGCCACTCCAAATTCTTTTTTGAAAGCAAAAGAAAAATGAGACAAATTTTCAAAGCCTAGTTCGATATAAATATCAGATGGACGGGATTTACCATGAGTAATCAGATAATGAGCTTGTTTCAACCTCCGCTTTTGCAGCCATGTTCTAGGAGATAGCTGAAATATCTTTTGGAAATCCCGCTTAAAAGTGGCTAAACTACGACCTGTAAGAAAAGCAAAACGCTCCAGCTTCACATTGAAATGGTAGTTCTTTTGCATAAACGCTTCCAGATTTATTTTATGAGGGGCTGATAAATCAAAAAGCACCTGTTTTAGCTGCTTGTCGTAAGCAAATAGCAACTGCAAAGCTTCATGTTGCTTTAATTTTAACAATTCAGGGGCATTGTTTTCTAAGAGCTGGCGATATTGTAATAAAGACTCCATAAAATAACGCAGATGCGGAGCCTGAGACAGCTCGATAAATGATGGCGTTTCTAGTTTCTCCTTTAACACAAAGCCCTCATGAACAATAGCTTCCCGCAGCAATTCATCATCTAATAAAATCGACAGCGATTTGAATTCCTCCTTCTCCAATGGTTTCTTTTCAAACTTTAGCAAGTGGTTTTTCCTGGCCAGATAAACATCTCCTTTTTTGAATGTTCTGCGCAGTGTACCATCATTCAATTCCATTTCACCAGATACGATCATTCCCAGGCTATGCTGAGAAACAAACTGCTCTCCTTCTCTAAAGGAATTGAAATGACAGGAATAATTGATGTATTTAATAGTTTCTGCCATAATCATATCAAATAGTTGTATTCCTTAGTAATTAAATAGAAAGCATCTTGCCTAAAAACTGGCAAGATGCTTAAATATATAAATCTTTATCTTTACTTAAATCAATATGGTTTTAGGCTCCAAATATTCCTCTAAGCCAAAAACACCAAATTCCCTTCCGATACCAGACTGTTTAAAACCACCAAACGGCGCTAAGGGATCGTGCTTGAAACCGTTGATACAAACGCGGCCAGCATCTATCTGTGAAGCTATACGTAATGCCCTGCTTTCATCGGCAGAACTAATATAGGCAGCCAAACCGTAGGTCGTATCATTGGCAATAACGACAGCTTCTGCTTCATTTTCATAGGGAATAATGGAAAGCACCGGTCCGAAGATCTCTTCTTGTGCAATGCGCATATCATTACGGACATCCGTAAATATAGTGGCCTTCACAAAGTTTCCGTCTTCCAGACCATCAGGTTTACCGGTTCCACCAGTCAACAACGTTGCCCCTTCACTTAAACCAAGCGAGATATATTCCTGCACACGCTCGTATTGCTTAACAGAAACCATCGGCCCAACGTTTGTATTTTCATTGGCAGGAAAACCAACTACAACACTTTCGGCAGCAGCTTTGGCAAGCTGGTTCGCAAGTTCTAATTTAGCTTTCGGCACCAGCAAACGCGTAGGTGCAATACAGGCCTGTCCACTATTCATATAGGCTCCAAATACAGCTTGAGAAATAGCTTTTTCAAAATCTGCGTCTTCCAATATGATATTAGGTGATTTCCCGCCAAGTTCCAATGTCACCCTTTTTACAGTATCAGCTGCCATTTGGGCGATTCTTTTTCCAGTTATTGTCGAACCTGTAAAAGATATTTTTGCCACATCGGGATGTGTGACGATTTCAGTACCAACTACCCCCCCTAAACCGTTCACCAAGTTGAATAAACCCTTTGGCAAATTCGCTTCGTGGAAACATTCAAGAAGCAGTGCAGTCTGCAAACCACTCATTTCACTGGGCTTCACGACTACTGTACAACCGGCAGCAACTGCAGCGGCTAGTTTACTACAGATAAAACTATTGCTGGAGTTCCATGGAGTGATCATTCCTACCACACCAACTGCTGTCATCTCTACCAAAGTATTGTTACCGACTTTCCGTTGAAATTTAAAATCTTTCAGGGTAGCGATCATATCGTCGAATGCAGAAATGGCATTTTGTACACTCATGGTACAAAATTGCCTTGTCCCTCCATATTCAAGAATCATCACTTCTATGAGCTCCTGTTTTCTCTTGCTCAGCGCATTTTTTAACCTTTCCAGGATGGCTATTCTTTCTGCAATACTGCTCAACGAAGCAATCTTGAAAGCATTTTTGGCCGCAATAATAGCAAGTTGAGCATCTTTGACCTCACCTAAGGTTAACTCCCCAATTTTTTGATGATTGCTCGGATTGATTAATTCGAAAACTTCAGTCCCTTGTAATGCTACAAATTCACCATTGATATAAGCCTTATTTAATTGTTTCATGTTCTTTTTTTAACAAAGTTCATAGAAAAAACAACGACTTACTTTGTTGTACAGCTCAAAAACACTTTGTTCTGCAGCTCATCCATGCGCATATAAAGTTCCAGTCCCATAAAAGAAAAACAGTGTTGCTTTCGTAAAAACAACACTGTCCATAAAATTTATGCAAAAGCAAAGCACATGGCTTTACTTAGGATATCGGAAGATTCAAATCTAAAATGTTAAAACAACAGACATAGAGTCTGGCTGCAGGTATAAATCTTCTCCACAGTTGCAACGAAGATTTATAAAATCAAAATTATTGGTATTACAAGAAAAACAGAAATCAGGCAGCACGTTTCTTCTGTAGAATTTCAAGGTTTTGATTTTGTTGAATAACAGTTCAACCTCCTCATAAGTAAAAAGACTGTTTTTAAAATCAATCGTATTTTTTACTTCCGAAGGTGTTCTCCCATTGGTTTTAAGGTGTTCAATTAATAATAAACACTGCAAAGGCATGAATACATTCTCTGGTTTTTTACTAAAAGAAAAAGATGTTCCCTGGAACTGTTTTACTCTGGTTTTATAATACGAATGATGTGGATGTGCAGTATGAAGGTCTTCCAGAATATAGATAGCGTCCTCTTTTAAATAGGGCAAGCTCTCAATTAAAGATATTTTTTGATGTAAAGGATCGTGACTTCCATCTTCAATTAAAACATCAATCTGGCTACCTATCGACTTTAAAATAGAATGATAACCAGCAGCATCACTCTGATCAGCCTGGAAATATTTAATATGGTTGTCTTTTGGCCAGGAAGGGATCTCCTCCACAATGTCAAGACCAAAAATATTCGCACTAGGATAACGCTCTCTCCAATATCTGATAGAATCTCCTTTAAAAACTCCAATTTCTAAGACGTTTTTCGCTTCTTTTGGTAGTAATTCTTCATAGAAGTTGATGTATTTATGCCAGAAAATTTTATCCGAGATAGGCGAAGTGTTCATGTATTGATGTTTTATAGGTTTATTTGTTCGGCGAATTTATAAAAAAAACAGGTACGAATATTATTTTTCAAATTAACTTACCAAACCTAAACATTTTACGTCCCTCTTTTCTGAACTTTAAATTCGCTCAAAAAAGAGTGGCTTAGAGCAAAAAAACAGTATTTCATAGATTTCAAGCCTTTCAACACTTCCAACCTGGCCTCTCTCAAGGTGGCTATTAAGTCTATGTTCTGTCAAATTAACAATTAAAACATCTGATGTTTAGACACCTACCATACCTTTGAAACATCAGATGTTTAAATATGAATAAAACGATAAAACTTTCCGACAAGGTCATCATAGAGATCAAGAAAGACATCGCCTCTGGCAAACTCAAAAAAGGAGAAAAGATCCCCGCAGAACCGGAATTAATGGAACATTACGGAGTGGGACGCTCTACCATCCGCGAAGCGATAAAAACATTATCCATTTCAGGTATACTTAGAGTACAGCAGGGATCCGGCACTTTTGTAGTGTCCAAAATAAAAGATGAAACCCTCTCCCAACGATTAAAAAGAGCGGATTTTGAAGAAATCAACAGCGTGCGTGCGCTATTAGAAAAGGAAATTGTAAAACTGGCCAGTCAGCACCGAAGCGATGCAGATTTGACGATGATGGAAAACCTACTCCTGCAACGGAAAAAAGCCATTGACGAGCAGCAGCAAAAGAAATGTGCAGAGGCAGATATTGCTTTCCACATCAGCATTGCTAAAGCTTCCGGCAATCAGGTTCTTTCTGATCTGTATGAAAACTTTACGGTGGTCATGCGTAATTTTTTTGAGCTCAGAGATGCCGCAGACATCAAACATTTTAACAGCAGTCAGCATTCACATGAAGCTTTATTTGAAGCCATCAAAAAACAAGATCCAAATCTGGCAGAACAACTCACTATTGACATTTTAAATAACAACTATTAAGCTTTATGAATATTTTACTTTTCACCCTCGTTCTATTGTTGGGGGCTTACCTGGCCGGACTTGCTGGCTCCTTAACCGGCCTTGGCGGTGGTGTAGTCATCATTCCGCTCCTTACCTTAGGCTTTCATGTCGACATCCGTTATGCCATTGGCGCCGCATTAGTGGCTTCTATTGCCACTTCTTCCGGCTCCGCCAGTGCCTATGTAAAAGAAGGGATCACCAACGTCCGACTGGGGATGTTTCTGGAAATTGCCACCACTGCAGGAGCAGTAATGGGTGCAATTCTTGCCATTTATACACCTGTTAACCTGGTCGCCATCCTGTTTGGCGTCATGCTGATTTTTTCAGCAGCCATGACCCTAAGAAAAAAACATGAGGATGCCTTACAGGAAGGCAGTAAACTTTCCTACAAATTGAAATTAAACGGCAGCTATCCCACTAAAGAGGGCGAGGTTTCTTATAAACTAAAGAATATTGGCGGAGGCTTTTCCATCATGACCATCGCAGGCGTACTTTCTGGGTTATTGGGCATAGGATCAGGCGCTTTAAAAGTGCTGGCTATGGATACGGCGATGCGTGTACCTTTTAGAGTGAGCACCACAACCAGTAATTTTATGGTAGGCGTGACCGCAGCAGCGAGTGCCGTAGTCTACTTACAAAGAGGATATATTGATCCAGGGATTGCTTTTCCAGTGATCATTGGGGTACTTGCTGGTGCTTTTACCGGTTCCAAACTCCTGATGCGCATCAATGTAAAATCGCTGAAAGTGATTTTCTCCATTGCCATTACGCTCATTGCAATCAACATGATTTATAACGGTATCAACCATAAATTCTAATCAGATGGGAAAGAATAAAAAAGTGACCGACTATGATATGGAACAACTGATTGGTCAGGTTTTAAGGTATGGCGTATTAACGTCTGGGATGATCGCCATTATAGGTGGCATCTGGTACCTGATTCAAAGTGGCTCAGGAATCCCAAATTACACTTCGTTTAGTGGAGAACCCGCCGGATACACCAGTTTAACAGGGATCATTAAAGGTCTAGCAGCAGGCAGTGCGAAGGAAATTATACAGTTGGGTGTGGTCATTCTGATTGCTACCCCAATCCTGCGCATTGTTTTTTCTTTAGTCTCTTTTATACTGGAAAAAGATAGGCTTTATGTAGTAATTACCTTAATCGTACTGCTTATTATCATATTCAGTATGTTCGGCGGACTCAAAGTCTAGCCCCTCTTAACACCTGCATATATAGTATTGGTTGTCTGCCTCATCAACAGCAGCAGACAACCAATATTTATATTATTCGTATTTATTCAGGTAATCCTGTAAACCGCCATTCATTCCTGCGCCTACGGCTTCAAATTTCCATTCTCCATTTCTTCGGTAAATTCTGCCAAATTCCACTGCAGTTTCAATAGAGAAGTCTTCTTCTAACTCATACGTCATCAGCTCCATTCCATTCTGATCTACGATGCGAACAAAAGAGTTTCTCACCTGACCAAAATTCTGCTTGCGGGCTCCAGCCTCATGAATCGTCACGACGATACAAAGCTCCGAAACTCTCGGATCAACTTTTGAAAGGTCAACTTTAATGCTTTCATCATCTCCGTCACCTTCTCCGGTTAAGTTGTCACCAGTATGTTCGATTGCGCCATCTGGCGAATTCAGATTGTTATAAAAAACAAAGTAATCATCTGATACCAGTTTTTTGTTTTCTCCAAGCATAAACACCGAAGCATCTAAATCAAAATCATGTCCGGTGGAACTGTTCGTATCCCATCCTAATCCTACTGTAAATTTTGGAGCATTGATGTTCTCCCGCTGTCCTTTTCTTAGGTTAATAGCCATAATCTTTCTGGTTATTTTTACAAATTATTCTAAACGTTTATCGCAATTTACGGTATTCCCTAAAGATTCCCTGCTTTACGTTATATAAAAAATACAAACAATCGATGAAGATGTCACATTTCTAAAACATTGGCACAAAAAACGGAAATGTGGAACGGATATTGCTATTCTTAAGCACAATCTATGTTAAAAAAGCAGGTCAAAGTTGACGATTCTTCCCCTATTGTCAATTTTTCTTCAGGTTTGCATTACGTTACTATTAATAGCGTTAACCTCTAATTACTTGAGGTATTATGGAACGAGAATCAAAATATTAATTAAATATTAATTGGACAAATTTGCGTGTATGACGCTAAATCATTTTAAAGCCAATTAATATGACTAATTTTGGAAATGACAATGAAGCACCTAATAACAAAGGAACAGGAAACTTTTTTAAAAAAGCACAAAATCTCATCCGAACTATTGTTCGATGCCCAAGGAGAGGACATATCAGAAAATTTGCAGAAAAGTATGACTGAAGCTGACAAGGTGATTGCTTGCAACACCGCGCCATGCACGGAGAATGACACCCATACGTTAAGAACGATTGGAGGTTTTTGTCCACAATGCGATACGACTAAAATTGCTGCTGCTTTAAGGGAACTTAAACCAGGTTACATTTACTTCTCAGGGTCCAAAAGAGGAGGATTAATTAAAATCGGTTCAACAAACGAAGGAAAGAGTAAGACACTTACCTTAAATTTAGCTACTGCCAGAGATGGCGGTTATGACGACTGGGAACTTCTTTTCAGTGCAAAAACACCAACACTAGGAAGAGTAGAACGTTTAATCACTGATAAACTTGCAGAATACAAAGCAGCTTATCAAAGTGAAAAAAGCGGTAAACTACAGAACGGCGGCGAATTATACAGATGTTCGTTCCTGAAAGCTAAAGAAGCTTATCTTGCCGTTACTGAAGAAAATCAATTTGATTTCACTCAGGTGAGCGAAAAGAAACACATCACTTCTGAATACCAATTCAAAAATTTGAAAATGACAGCTAGAAAAGCAGTTATCGAAGCATAACTCTTTATCCATGATATTTGACCTTCGGGTCTTGAAAGACCAGTATCAATTAATTCTCTAGGAGTTAGATGACACTGGTCTTTTCTATTGTTTATGGCTTTTTCACGATCAGATCTTCCAGCGCTGGGACATTCGCTTTTAACTGCGCTAATTCCGTTTTATATTTCAACAATTCTGCCTCTTCTTGCTCCGTCAGGCGTTCTTCATTTTTCAATTCATATTTTTGGCCATCTAAAACCAGCATATTGGTATAACAGTCCATCGCCAGGTGGTAAGTGTTGAAATCTGTCAAAGGAAAAGTCATTTCTTTCCAATTGATCACATTAGAATTTTGCTTTACCGTTTCAAAAGAAAAACTGCAGCTCAAAACTTTGGTTTCTTTTGGCGCGAAGGATACTCCTTCAGCCGGTCCTTTTACACAACTCCAGCCATCATTGATGTCCGTTGTGGAACCGTAACCAATTACAGTTTCATAAGTAGTCAATACCTGATCACTTTCATTGGTAAAAGCACATAGGATCACAAACTGTCCTGATATCACATCAACACTTAAAGGTTTCGCTTTTAAAGCACCCAATTTCTGCTTTAACGCGTCAGATTTTTTCTTTTTAGCATCCAATGTTCCCATTTCCTTTTCCAATTTATCAACCTTCCGCTGGTAGTCTTCTTTTACATATTGATTGGCCATTGCATACGCTTCTTCCAGGTTTTTACCATTCAGGCGTTTCCATACCAGCTCATCAAAGTTTTCTTTCTTCAGCGCAGGCTGATGGTCTCTATCGTAAATGGCAGAAAATGCAAGCACTCTTAAAGCAAGCTCCAGTTTTTCTTTTCCGGCGGCATCAAGGCCCGCTGCAATCTTATCTTTTGATGCTTTAAACTTCTCTTTAGATCCTCCCTTGAAACGATCCTGGCTAAAAACCAGGACAGGGAAAATGATCAAAATCAACAACAGGTAACTATTCCATTTCATAATCAACGATTCGATTCTATATAACTTTCTAACCTTATTAACGCGATACTGGGAGAAATACCACAAGATTAAAACGCTTTAAAGGTAAACTATTAAAAAGTTTTTTTGTTAATCACAGACAACCGCTGATATGATTAAAGACAATAAATCCATTTACAGTGCTTTAGCCGCCAATCTTCTCATTGCCATCACCAAATTTATTGCCGGTGGTTTTACCAATAGTTCTTCGATGATCTCTGAAGGTATTCACTCTTTGGTAGACACGATCAATCAGGTACTACTGTTATATGGCCTAAAAAAAAGCAGGAAGGCGCCCGATCAATCAAGACCCTTTGGCTATGGTAAAGAGCTGTATTTCTGGTCTTTTATTGTCGCCATTTTAATCTTCGGCCTTGGTGGTGGTATTTCCATTTACCAGGGTATCCAGCACATCATTAAACCAGAACCAGTGAACAACCCACTGATCAATTATGGGGTGCTGATTTTATGTTTACTTTTTGAAGGCTGGTCTTTGCGCATCGCGATCAGGGAATTTAATCAGCAAAGAAATGGCCTGAGCTGGTGGAAAGCCATTGTCAAAAGTAAAGACCCTTCCAGTTTCCTGGTGCTATTTGAAGATGGAGCGGCAGTCCTCGGTTTACTAATTGTTTTCATTTTCATGCTGGTCGGACATAATTTCGACATGGATTATATGGATGGCTTAGCCTCTGTATTGGTTGGTTTGTTACTGGTATTTGTGTCCGCTATTCTAGCCAGAGAAAGCAGAAGCCTGCTCATGGGAGAAGGTATAGCCCCGGAAACCAGGGAAAAGATCAAATTACTTGTTGAAAAAGATCCATCGGTGATTAGAATTTCCAATATCATTTCTACTTACCAATCTCCTGAAGAGGTTTTACTGGTGATCATTGTCATTTTTCAACCGGATATCGATACAGAAGACATTACGGACGCCATAAGCCGGGTTCGCGAAAACATCAGAAAAGAGTTTAAGTTTATTAAATTCATCATTATTCAACCATCAGAAGATTAATTTTTCCAACGGCAGATGCATTCCTATCTGAATCCATGGGATCAAATGAAGATCCCTTTAATTGATTCTCCTATTCAATTGATTTTCCCATTTAATTCAGGATCCCTTCAGTACTTTGACTGGCTGCAGGAACCGCCTTCCCTCCCATTTCCAATAGCGTCGTTTCAATCATACTGGTCATCGCGTTTAAAGCCAGATCGTTGGGTTCAGTTCCAAAAGGCTCTTCAATTTCATCTGCAATGGCTTCCAGGGCGACAAAAGTATAGGCGATAAAGCTGACAATAAAGGGGGTGAACCAGCTCAGGCTGTCTACAAAACCAAAGGGAAGTAAAAAACAATAAATATAGACGGTGCGGTGTAATAAAATACGGTAAGTATAAGGAATCGGTGTGGAAGCAATTCGTTCACATGCCCCTACAATATCTGATAACTTATCTAAATTCTGATCAAAGGAACTCTGTAGAATAGTATCTATTTTCCCTTCTTCTTTCGCTTTTTGTACCCAAGCCCCCATTTCTTTCATCAGCAGAATTGGCTTATAAATCGCTGGTTTCAGCTTTTCAGTCAATTCCGGACTCAGCCTCTTATCCAGATCGGCACTCGCATCTGTATGCCTCAACTGGTGTTTTAAGGCATAAGTAAAAGCAATCAGGTAATGAATAAAGGCAGCTACTTCTTTGCTTTCCGGTGGATAGCCACTCATGGTGAGTGCTTGTCTGGCTAAAGATCTGGTATCATTTAATAAAGCGCCCCAAACTTTTCTCGCTTCCCAAAAGCGATCATAGCTGGCATTATTTCGAAAACCTAAAAATAAGGCCAGTGCAATGCCAAATAAAGTAAATGGTGCCGGACTTAAAGGAATCTTAAAATCGAATAGTTTCCCTTTTAAATAGACCACACAAACAGAGAGTAAAAACAAGAGCAATAATCTGGGAAGTAACTGCGGTAAAACCGATCCTTTCCATATAAAAAGCATTTTAAACCAATGTTCATTCTTTCTTATGATCATAAATCAAAAATCCGATTTTATTTATAATTCACAGCATTTTTTGGCTTGTAAAATAAGCCATTGAAATAAAAACCAGGATAATTCTAACTTGTTATAGCTATATGGAAAAAGTCATTTATACTGGAACCAGTGGTTTGATACTTCCCGTTCCAAACAAACAACACCTCCCTATCGAATTCCAAGATAAAAGCAGGCTAACCTATTATGCTACCTTATTTAATAGCATAGAAATCAACAGTTCTTTCTATAAGATCCCGATGCCCGCTACGGTAAACAAATGGGCAGAAAGTGTCCCTGAAGACTTTAAATTTACATTTAAACTCTGGCGTGACCTCACACATGCACCTGGACTTGCTTTTAAAAAAGAAGATGTGAATCGTTTTATAGAAACAATCAATCAAGTTGGAGAAAAGAAAGGTAGTTTACTGGTCCAATTTCCACCCAGTATTGTTCAGAAAATCTACATTCCACATGTCATGCGTTTATTGTATACCATTCGGGAAGCCGATCTGGAACAAAATTGGGATCTTGCATTAGAATTCCGCCATGACTCCTGGTATAGGGAAACCACTTACAATTTACTCCATGAATTCAATGCTTCACTGGTTTTTCACGATAAGCCGGGTTCCGCAAGTCCGATGAAAGAAATGAGAGCTGACTTCATTTACCTGCGTTTTCATGGCCCAACAGGTGATTATAAGGGGAGTTATGAGGATAGTTTCTTAGCTGAATACAGTCATTACATCGATGAATGGAGAAAAGAAGGAAAAACGGTGTATGTGTATTTTAACAATACTGCTGGAGATGCCATTCGCAACCTACAGACTTTAAATGCTGAAGTGGATCAATTGGCATTAATTCCTTGATCTGACATAACCCAACCGCTCCAGATCAGTAATATCTTTTACTAAATACAGCTTTTCCTCGGCTAAAACATATAAATCGCTGGCAAGATCTATGACTTCCTTATACATGTGATCAGTGATTAGAAAACCCTTATTCGGCTGTTCTTCCCGGATCAATTTCTTGATGCTGGAGATCATTAATGGACTCAAATGAGAAAATGGTTCGTCTAGCATTACAAATTCAGACTTTGCTTTGATCAATATGTAGGTTTCCACCAAACGCCTTTGTCCGCCGGAAAGCTGTATCATTTTACTTCGATACTGGAGTAGGAATTCCGGAAAGTACTGTTCAAATGGTTCATAATCCAGATTAAAATCTGAGAACACCCGGTCTAAAGTTAAATGAGCAGGAATGAAGTTGTATTGAGGGAGGTACGACAACAGTTCGTGGTGCCGATAGGCATTAGGTACGGATTGCCCATCAAAACGCACCGACTTATTTCCGGGCACCAAACTTCCGAAAATGATGTTCATCAAGCTCGACTTTCCAGTGCCGTTTCTGCCTAGTATACCAGTGATTTTACCGGTTTTAATTTTCAGGTAAATGTCGGATAAGATCTCTCTGGTCCCAAATTGCAAGTTTACACTGTCTACTTCTAATTGATGAACCATACGATCTTAAAGAAAAAGGTTAAAAAAATCTATACTTACTCCCGGGAACTTCCCTGATAAAAGGAAAAGAAATGAAAAGATCAGGAACTCCAATATCATCGTTCCAGACCATAAAAAGGTCTTGGAAATCCCTAGATTCTGGTAATACAAAAACTCTTTATACTTGTATTTACTGATGTAATAAGCAACAATTCCAAGTGTTGCTATTTTAAACCAGATTAGGATGGTTAGTGCCGCCATGCCCAGGTAAGCAAACAGCGCGGCACAGGCAATGGAAGTCAGAAATGTGGCAGCAAAAAAGTTGCCGTAAAAAGTCATTAAGAGGCGAACGGACTTGTAATTCATTCATTTTCAGATTACCAGTAGGTGTATCCCAAATTACAATTATTTAATGAAAAGCCTTCACCCTTTTTAGAAAATCAGTCAAATCCTGAACGAAACGCTTTGGCTGTTCATAATGAATGTTATGGCCGGTATTTTCATAAACCTTATGGATGATAAATTCCGGATGTTGTGCTTGTAAAGCGGCATTTCCCTTTTCAAAAGGCATAAAATCATGGTCACTCACAGGATCCAAGATCAACATCGGCACTTTCAGGTTTCTATAAATAATTTCAGGAGCGAGCATAGACATAGATGCACCAAAGAGCGACACCTTTGTTGACCTTAATATCAGGTCAGACCATTGCTGAGTACTATTCATTTGAAACAATTCCATCACTCCTACATATATGCCCCATTGCTTTTCACCCAATTTCCTGATCCAGGCGAGTGCAGAAAACTGTGTCCCTCCTTCTTCCGGATCATAGAGGTCGTAATAAGCGTCGAAAGCGCTGGCATATACCGTATCTTTTATCGGATGCTCCATCATCATCCTGATAGTTTCCTCCAATTTAGCAGCCTCCATCTTATGGTAATGCGTATTTTGAGCCACCGAGCCACCGTCTTCTAAAATCAGTCCTAACACCTTTTCCGGATAGGCGTCATAGAAAGCTGTACTGACACCACCACCTCTGGACCAGCCGCCAATCAATGCTTTTTTAATTTTCAAGTGCTCCATCAGCTGTTTAATGTCATCGGCAATGTGATACAAGGAAACCGGATGTGCAGGAATAGCAGTCTGCCCATGACCATAATAGTCGATCGCAATCAGGTAATATCCGGCCTTCACCAGATCATCTGCCACTTTTAACAACTCATAACCATTGGTTAAACTGCCATGTGACCAGATTAAAGGAATGCCCGAAGTTTTCCCCCAGCTCAGGTAATGCAGATTCACGTTATTGGTTTGTACAAAACCACCATGCTGTTTTTCAAACTCAGCAAACTCTTTTTGAGCCTGCTGATATAGATTTTGAGCGGTTGAAATATTGGGTTTAACAGCCGCCTCCTGGGCTTTTAAACAAAATGGACTGAATAAAAGGGCAAGGAAGTAAAGGCTGATTCGGCCAATGCCTATTCCATCCGCAATTGTACTAAGGTGCAACATTGCCTAATAGCTGTTTAAAACCAGGACCTGGTGTGATTTTTAGTTTCGAAAGTTTTGTTTTCAAGGCCTCCGCCTCCTCTTTTTCTCCTGCAGCCTGATAACTCCTGATTAATTCTGAATACGCAGGAAACTGGTAGGGATTTGCTGCAATTGCTTTTTCATAAGCTATGGTCACACTGGCCTGATCTTTACTTGTACCTGCCAGAAGCTTACCTTGGGTATAGTAATAATCAGATTGGTAAAAGGGATTACCTCTAGGGGAAACCGTTTTAAACAGCGTTGCAGCCTCCTCCAAATGACCGGTTTTGATCAGCAAAAGACTATACCTGAGCTGATCTGCAGTCCACACTGTCTGATCTCCTTTTATAAATGGCAGAAGGTAGGTTTCCGCTTTTTCCTGATCGCCTTTTGTGGCGTAAAAATCTGCAATCCTCAGGTTATAATCCGTGCGTGCATTACCGGAAGCAGTTAAAATACGTTGTGCTTCTTTCAAAGTGACTATGGCTGCATCGTATTGCTGATTCATGGCCAAAGCATCCGCATATTTGTTTCTGTATTCAAAATTCTGCGGTTTCTGCTCCACCAAGCCTTTCAGGATGGCCACAGGTTCATCTGCATAACCCAATCCGGATTTCAAGACTGCAGCATACGCTATGGCATCGTCCCTGCGATCTCTGAGATAGGTGGAAACGGTTGCCCCTGTTTTGCCATATTCAGCAGCAGTGGCGATGGCTTCTGCGATCATTCCGTTTTTCTTATACATCTCCGCCAATGATAAGTTGATGCCCGCCAGTTCCTGATAATCGTCTTCCAGGCGGAATGCTTTATTCAGGTAAGCTGCTTGTTTTGAAATCCCTGTCTCCTGATCAATTTCGCCAGCAGCAAACTTTGCGGCATACAAATCCGCATAAGCCCTATAGATTGGCGCATATTTAACGTTCACCATTTCGGCCTTTCTAATCCAGTCTTCTGCGCCTTCAAATTCTCTGTTTTCTGTTTTCACTTGCGCGTAATATAGATAGACAGGCAGATAAAAAGGATCATAGGCCAAGGCTGTATCGAGGTAATTCGTTGTCAGCTGCAGATTGCTCCTTCTACTGTCCTTACTCTTATTCAGGTAAACTTCTGCCCAGTTACTGGCCATAGCTTTCCGATCACCAGCCAGATAGGCACGTTCTTTTTTGACCAATTGATCCAGAAAAGCATACATTTCCGGATCTTTAGTTTTCAGATCTGAAGTCGTATTCATAGATTTAAAATCCAGGGGATGCACTTTGATCGGCTCAAAATAAGCAGGATAAGTTTGTGCAAAATACTCACTTTCATTGTTCTGCGAATAATAATCCAGGGTTCTTTTTTCTTTCATAGCCTGATAATACAAGGTTCTGATTTTACGGCATTCCGCATCAGTGAGCACCCGTCCATGAAACAAATGAACATATTCATGAAGGATCACATTTCTTTCCAGAAAAGCACCCCGTTCTACATATTCTATTGCCGCAGCACCACTTCCTACCCCACGAATGTCCATCCATTGCCGGTTATCGAAAGTAGTCATATAGCGAAAATATGGTGCATCCATCGTCACCGCAAGGTCCTTGTGTAATGGTGGAATCCGGAAGGACTCGCCCTGCTTGGAGAGAAAAGGAAAATAAACGACTGCCGTAAACAACTGGTTCCAGGCCATTGCTTTCACGGTTTCTCCAGGGTAATAATTCACATCCGGGAAGACCTTTTGAAAATTAGCCATATCATTGATATTTTTCGTGTTCAGGGTATTCGAAATCGAGTCGTACACGACCAGGTAAGGGATTCTTTTCGATTTGATGACCGCAGATAAACCGTTATGCGCCGGACCGTAATGCTTTTTCCTAAGCAGGATTTTTCTGAATATATTCTCTGCGGAGTCCAATCTGGATTTACGATCCATATCAAAAGCGATGTAATAGATAGAGGCCCTGTGCATGCCTGGAATTACGGATGTCGGGTATTGTTTTTCTACCAGTCTGGTCGTTGCAATTGCATTTGCGACCCGCCCCTGACTTACCTCGTCATCCGCTTTTTTCAAAGCTTTTCGAATGACATCATCATCTTTCTCCGCATAATCGGCATAAGTTAAATTGGTATGTCCATTTCCCCAATGCCAGTTCGTTTGAAAATGAAGTGGATTAATGGCAAGTGCCAATTCCCATTGTGCCGCCATTGCATTCAGCTGGGTAGCATCAATTCGTCTCCAGATGGCGTAGCCATAGCTAAATCGTGCATCGGCATTATAGGGATCTAAAATAAGTGACTTTTTTAAAGCTGCCTCTGCAAGGTCCGGCTGCTGGTTCCAGAAATAAACATCCGCTTCCAGCAGGTATGCTCCTGCACTATTAGGGTTTTGCAGCAAGACCCTTTTAGCGATTGCAAGCCCTTCAATATAGTTTTTTTGAAGCAATCTTGTTCTTCCCAGCATCAGCAGCAGCTTTTCAGAGGGCCGAACAGGCTGAGAAAGCTTTTGCGCTACTTTGCCCTGATTTTTCAAAGCCTGATCTTTCAACGCTTTTTCGCATAGCGCTGCTGCTGCTGGCAATCTCCAGGCCTGAATCTCCAGAAAAGCTTTTAACAGCACCGCTTTTTCATTTTCCGGCTGTGTCTTTCTCAATTCATCTACCAGGACTTCCGCCTGCTGGAATTCATTATTTAAGATCAGGTAATCTGCAGTCAGTAGTTGATAGGCGGTGGAAGGTTTTTTATTGGCCGAGATAGCCTGTTTAGCTTCTTTCCATAAACCCAGACTCAGCATTTTCTCAATACTTTTTACCTTATTTTTAGTACTGGAAAAGTGTTTTAAAACCTCCTGCTTTTCTTTTGACAGTTGCTGCAGTGCTAGACCGGCACTATCTGGAGCAATAGTTTGCGCAGAAAGACAAAATGCCTGAAGGCAGATTAAAGAGGTCAGATAGAGGCTCAGCGTTTTCATGATTTCAAAATACTATTAAAAACAATAGGTTAGCTCCTTTATTAAAAATTCATTAGCAATCAAAAAAGCTCCCAATGGGAGCTTAAAGACCTTGACGATCAAAATCTAGTTGTTGATGTTAAATTTCATTTGATCCTCATGATATTGCTGATAACGGGTTGCAGCACCTATTTTTATGATTTCGGCGTTTATACCTCCCAATTGAGCAAATACTTCAATAAAACTATTTGAAGTTTCATTAGTTAAGACATTGAGCTTTGTTTCAATTTTATTGAATCTCTCATCCATCCTATCAAACCGCTCATCCATCTTATCGAGCCTGCCATCCATTTTATCAAGCCTGCCGTCCATTTTATCAAGCCTGCCTTCCATCTTATCGAGCCGCTCATCAATCCTATCAAACCGTTCATCCATCTTATCAAGCTGCTCATTAATTTTAATGAATCGTTTTTCAACATTATCGAATCTTTCATCAATCTTAAAAAAGTTCTCATCTGCTCTTCTTGCAATTCCACCCAGCATTGTGCGTGTAATTTCCCCATGATCCAGAATACGTAATACATTTTCCTCCAGTCCAACCAACATTTCGTTAATAGCTTCCATATTTTCCTTTTAATTAGGCTAACTTCTGTAATAAAATTTAACTAACCTGATGAATTGGTTAATATTTATTTTCTAATCAAAGCGGCTAAGATAGCATAGCGCACTCTTAGTGGCAGCAACAAAGAAAGGTCAAAAAAAAAGCAACCCTCCTGCTCTCCGCCGAAGTGTTGCTTAATCAGGAAATTTTACGCTGTTTAGAACCGCCTATTCAGCTACTAAATCTAAAGCTGCTGCTTTAGCTGCAGTCGTCAGATCATCTACTTCTGCATCATGCGTATGGCTGCGTACTGCTGCAATACTGCGTTCCATATCCAACCAGTACTCATAGTAACCACTGCGGGCAAGCACCTGATTGTCTGCGTCCTTTAATATAAAGAAAGATCCCTGCTCGTCCGTTTGTCTACTGAAACGCTGTGCAAATTGTGAATTGGCTCTTACCAATTCTACTTGCTTTTCGCAGGAAATCTTCGCGGCAGTTTTATCTGCACTATGCAACACGATATCGCCTGATTTTAGCTTTAGGTTAAAATGGAACTTGTTGTCAAGGTCTTTTATAATCTGAAATTTCGCCATCACTCTTGTTAAGTTTACGGCTACAAATTTAAGCTCATGAATTAGAAAAAACACACATCCTTGTCAATCGAAAAACTGATAATTATCAATTTAAATTGAAGTTATTACCGCAACATGACCTTTCATTACACTCGATTGCAGAAAAATTAGCAGTAACTTTGTCGCATCAAAAAGGATTCAATTCAAAGAGTAGAGAACGAGCATTATGAGCCTAGCCGGTATTTTCCCAATTGATCAATGGAATTTCAAATCCCAATCTATCCTGAAAAGCATTCCCGAAGAAGACCAGAATCGTCTTTATGCGAATATGACGATCGAGAGCTATAACAAAGGGGATGTAATTTTCAAAGAGGGTGCAGTTCCTTCCGGGATATTTTTCATCCAGAAAGGAATTGTGAAAAAGTATAAAGTGGATCGGGATGGCCGGGAGCAGATCATGTATGTTGCGGGTACTGATGAGCTGATTGGTTACCATGCCATTCTTTCTGAGCAGCGGTATCCCGATTCGGCATCTGCTATTGAAGACTGTGTAATTGCCTTTATTCCTAAAGAAGATTTCCTGGAAGTGCTCCACAACTCGGCGATTTTATCTCAGCGTTTACTGAAAAATATGAGCCATGAGTATGCCGTGCTGACCAATAATATCTCTGTATTTACACAGCGTACGGCAAGGGAAAGAGTGGCGATCACGCTGATTGTGCTGAGAGAAAAATACAAGAATGAGGAATCCAATGAGGAGGCCATCAACATTTCCCGCAGCGACTTGTCGAACATGGCAGGCATTGCCAAAGAAAACCTGGTGAGAATCCTGAAAGAGTTCAAAAATCTGGGTCTTTTGGTTTCTGAAGGCCGTAAAATCACGATTACCAATATCAAAATGCTGGTAGAAATCTCTAGTTACAGCAATAAAACCCTTAAACTTCGCTAAAAGCACGTAGGTATTTGTCGATGTACAAGGCCTTTTCCTTAGACTTATACTGCATGATATACCTGGGATGTTCCAGCGCGACAATCTTTTTGAAAAACTGATGGGCTTCGTTCACTTTTCTAAAGAAAGCCTCGTTTTTGCCTGTTCCAAAACAAAAACAGACCTCAGTTTCAAAGCCCATTTCAATTTGTTTTCGGATGTTCTCTACAATAAAAGGATAAACCGATTTCAATAAAGCCGGACTATCGTAATAATTGTAATTGGTTTCTTTGCCGTTCTCTCCTATTTTAGTAAAGCCTAATGGGCAGATGGAATGGATGTAGAACTGCTGATAAAACTGTTCTTCCCCTCCAAAAGCGGCAATCATCTCATAAATATAGGCCGAGGAAGGTTCATGCGTCATTGGCCCGGGAAAATCAATATGGCAATTGGCCACTAATCGCTTCGGATCTGTGAAAGAGATTCCGGTTTGTCCGGAACCAAAACGACCGGGATTGATGCCCAGAATCAGATGACGTGGCTGGCTATCGTGATAATATTTCTGATAAAATTCGGAAGAAGCGGCCAGGGCAAGCGGGCTTTCCTGAAAAGGATTCATGATCCTGATGCCTTCGGGCAAAGTCCCTTTATATGTCAGGCTCTTATTAAAGGCAATGATTCGTGCTGCAAAAGTTCTCATTCCTAAAGGTAAATATTTTGTACACAAAAAAGCCGGGAATGAAAGTCTATAAAGATTTCTATTCCCGGCTTTTAATATATGTTGGAATGCCTTAGCTCATTTTCAGTTTTTTCTCAATGTCATTCACATAAGCTCTGAAAGTCTTATCTGTTTGAATCAGATCTTCTACCGTCTGACAAGCGTAAATCACTGTAGAGTGATCTCTGCCACCAAAGAAGGCGCCGATAGTTTTCAAAGAAGACTTAGTCATCCCTTTTGATAAATACATAGAAATCTGACGGGCCTGAACGATTTCCCTTTTACGGGTTGGCGCTTTTAATAAATGTACCGGAACTTCAAAATAATCACAAACCAGCTTCTGGATATAATCCATTGAAACTTCTTTTGTAGTGTTTTTGATAAAGTTCTTTAACATTGATTTAGCCAGCTGCAAATCAATTTCTTTTTTATTCATGGTGGATTGTGCCAATAGCGAAACCATTGCGCCTTCCAGCTCACGAACGTTGTTGTCGATGTTATGTGCCACGTATTCTACCACTTCATCAGGAAGATCAATTCCATCTGCATACATCTTCTTTCTTAAGATCGCAATTCTGGTTTCCAGTTCAGGGATCTGAAGATCTGCTGAAAGGCCCCATTTGAAACGACTCAATAAGCGTTCCTCTAAACCGGTCAGGTCTTTTGGAGACTTATCAGAAGTGATGATGATCTGCTTGCCAGATTGGTGTAAATGGTTGAAGATGTGAAAGAAGATATCCTGAGTTTTTTCTTTTCCGGCGAAGTTGTGAATATCATCCATGATGATCACATCCATTGCCTGATAGAAATTCACGAAATCATTAATGGTATTGTTTTTCAATGATTCTACGAACTGCTGGCAGAATTTTTCACATGATAAGTAGATCACTAACTTATCAGGAAGGTTTTGTCTGATTTCATTTCCAATCGCCTGTGCCAGGTGGGTTTTTCCCAAACCTGAAGCACCATAGATCATTAATGGGTTAAATGAAGTTGCACCAGGTTTTGCAGCTACTGCATGTCCTGCCGAACGGGCAAGGCGGTTACAATCCCCTTCCACAAAAGTATCAAACGTATAGTTTGAATTCAGCTGTGGATCTACATTCATCTTTTTCAATCCAGGAATCACAAATGGATTCTTAATGTCTCTGTTCACATTTACAGGAACCGGCATAGATTGTTTTCTGTTGGTAGAAGACATGCTTCCGTTTGATGGCATATTAGTCGTATAAGGCAGTGCTCCATTTGTAGATTTATCTACCACTATATTATACTCTAAACGTCCTTCCGCGCCAAGTTGTTGTTTAACCGTTTTACGTAATAATGCCACGTAATGCTCTTCCAGCCACTCGTAGAAGAACAAACTAGGTACTTGTACAGTTAAAACGCTGCCTTCTAGCTTAAGGGCTGATATCGGTTCGAACCAGGTCTTGAAGCTCTGGGCCGGGATATTATCCTTTATGATTTGGAGACAGTTATTCCATACTTGGGTACAAGTGTTTTGCATAGGTTCTCTTTAATTTTACGGTTTTAAACTTTAAAACAGCGAATGGATCCGTTGTTTTGGGAGTGCGAAGATCATAAATTTTACTAACATTGAAGCGGAAAATTTCACCTTTTTCGTAACTCGCTCATTAGTAATTTTATACGGAGGGGATAACTTTGTCTGGCTGTGGATAACTACGAGATATCCACAAATAAAGATTTCCACATTTGAGCGTCAGGCTGAATTTTTCTCTAAATTACATTATTAAAATGAGATACGTTCCATCAAATTTATAAAGAATAAAAAGAACAATGGACCATTTCAAAACTGCGCTCCTAATTGGCATGATCGTCTTACTTTCTGGCTGTGGATTGTTTTTACGCAATAGGAAAACCACGCATGCAGGACTGGAGAGGTACGATTATGACTTACCAGTGATACTTTATCCAAGCAGTGTACCGGAGTCTGGCAAGCTGATCTTTGTCCTTTCCGGTGATGGTGGCTGGCTGGACTTTGAAGATGAGCTCGCCCAGGAGTTTTCCAAAAACGGTTTCCACACCATTGGTTTCAATACGCGGAATTATTTCTGGGAACAGCGGAGTCCAGAAGAACTTTCTAAACACTTGTTGTTGCTGTTGAGAACCTACCGCAGGAAGTACCATGCGACTGAAATCTACCTCTGCGGTTATTCCTTCGGCGCAGACATCATTCCCTTTGCTTACAACCTGCTCCCTGCCCCTGCAAAAAGAAGGATCGCTGCCATCCAGCTTTGCTCGCCTTTTGCCACCAGCGACTTTAAAGTACGTACTGTTGATTTACTCAATCTTGGTGGTGATGACAAACCCTACAAGGTAATTCCAGAGGTTGAAAAGATCAGCATTCCCATCCTCTGCTATTATGGGGAGGGAGAAGAACCGAAAGCATTAAAAGACATTTCCCTTAAAAATTTCAAACTGATGCTCTTGCCTGGCAGCCACAGCTACGAATTCCCTGCTACTCAAAAGATTGTATCCGGGCTATTGAAAAAGACGCATTGATATCTAGATATAATGATTTCTAAAACATGGATTCATTGCCTTTAATCCATGTGATTTACGAAAAATAGGCTAAATTTGCAGACATGAGTACTGTGGATTCCGCCAATGAAATTTTTGACAATGTCATCTCCTTTATAGAATATACCAACCAAAGCATTTTCCTGACCGGGAAAGCCGGAACCGGGAAAACGACTTTACTGAGGAAAATAAAAGAGACGACAGCGAAAAAAACGGTGATTGTTGCACCAACCGGTGTAGCAGCCATGAATGCCAAAGGCGTAACCATCAATTCCCTGTTTCAATTGCCTCCGGGATCTTTCTTTCCTGGAGATGTGAACCTGGCCAGTTTAAGAGCCGGCGTTGTATCCATCAAAAGCCTCCTTACAGAACTCAACTATTCGAAAGAAAGAAAAACATTATTGATGGAGCTGGAGCTCATGATCATTGATGAGGTATCTATGGTGCGCTGTGATGTCATTGATGCGGTGGATGCGATACTTAAGATGGTCAGAAAAAATGACGCACCCTTTGGCGGCGTACAGCTCTTATTGATCGGAGATCTTTTCCAATTGCCTCCGGTCACCAAAAGAGAAGACTGGGAATTGCTGAGCAGAATCTATCCCTCCCCTTATTTCTTTGAGGCGACTATCGTGAAGCAAAACCCACTATTGCAAGTGGAGCTGAAAAAGGTGTTCCGCCAAACAGAACCTGAATTCGTGGATATCCTAAACGACATCAGGAACAACCAGATCGGAGAAGAAAGACTGGCGATCTTAAACCAGCGTTTTGATCCTTTGTTTAAACAGGCAGCAGGCTCTAACCATATTATCATTACTTCTCATAATGCAGAAGCCAATACCATCAACAATGAAAAAGCAGATGAGCTGGAAGGTGAAGATTTTGTTTTCGAAGGTCAGGTGGAAGGTACTTTTAGCAACCAGGTATTGCCGGTAGAACAGTCTTTACGCCTCAAAATTGGCGCGCAGGTAATGTTCATTAAAAATGACACTGGCGACGACCGCAAATTCTACAATGGTAAAATTGGAAAAGTAAAATCAATCATAGGAGAAGAAATTTACATCTCTTTTCCAGATGAGGAAGAACCTTTATTACTGGAAAGATCGTCATGGCAGTCATTTGAATACAAAGCGAATGAAAACAATGCCATTGTCCAGCAGCAGGTCGGTGAATTTTTCCAATTCCCGATCAAATTGGCATGGGCGGTAACCATCCATAAGAGTCAGGGCTTAACTTTCGATAGTGCCATTATTGATGCAGGGAACTCCTTTGTATCCGGGCAGGTATACGTGGCTTTGAGTAGAGTGAGGACCTTAAATGGTTTGATTCTCCGTTCAAAAATCAACAAAGAAAGCCTGCGTTCCAATATCGAAGTACTCAACTACATGAAACTGGGGAATGTAGATTCCTTAACGGATTTCCTGGCCGCAGCTCAGGAAAGATATATTATTCATTTGTTCAGCAGTGCTTTCTCTTTTAATGAACTCACAGATTCATTTGAGAAGTTAAGTGCAGACCATGAGGTCATGAAGTCTACAGATCCGGAATTCAGATCGATGATTGGCAACCTGAGCAGGTCTATTGAAGCCTTACAGCAGGTCTCCATTCGTTTTCAATCTCAGCTCAGACAGCTTCAAAAAGAGAGTGGTTTGAAAGATCCATCTGCCATTCATACCAGGATGGATGCGGCTTATAATTATTTTGCGAAAGAACTCAGCCTGCAAGTCATCAATCTTTTAAACAAGCATATCCGTACCAAACCGAAAAACAAGTCAGATCAAAAACTGGTGTCGCTGTTTACACAGCATCGTTTAGTAGCAGACCATAAGATTTATAAGATACGGGCTGCGACAGAGATCGCGGCAAAGCCGGAACATTGGGAAAATCAGCATGAACTGATGAAAAAGATTCAGGACTTATTGAAAAAGAAAATGAACTCGCCTGGGGCGGCACAAAATGCCACCACCATGCAATTGTTCTAATGCGATTAGTTTTTTAAGCTTGTCCTTTCTTTTTCACCATCACGTTTACCCGATACACGAAGAAACCACAGATTATAATCAGTACAGAAACTACGATGCCTAAGGTATCGTAATGCTGCAGCGGACTGCTTTTTGTTTCCTGCGTCACAATTAATCCGGCACAAAGGGCAGCTATACCGCCTGCTAACTGCTGTAAAGAGGCGTTCACACTCATGAATGCTCCCCTATCTTGCTGATCTGGAATACTCATCGTTAAGGTAGTTGCAGGAATCATCCGGCTCATAATTCCCATAAACAGGACCGTATTCAAGAGCACCACCTGCCACAAGGGGACTGGTGTCATATTGGTATAAATCAGGATCATGACCACTGCGAGCAAAGAGCCTGCGCAAAAGATCATAAATTTATCCAGCTTATCACTCAATTTACCAATCAACGGCATCATGATGATGGAACCAAGACCGGTAAACATAAATACCATCGGTAATTCCTCCTGACTGATATTGATATTATTGATTAAATAAGCACTTCCAAAAGGCATCAGCATGAATCCTCCGACGCTTAAAAAAGCTGTGGCGAGGAATCCGGTTTGATAGGATGGATTGGTAACCGCATGCCAAAGGTGTAAAAAGGCATTTTTATCCGATTGAATGGCCAGGTGTTTATCGATGGGTTTCACCTTAAACAGCACTGTTAATGCGATTCCAATGGCCAATAGTACAATCATGTAAAAAGCGGCATGCCAACCCCAGATATTCGCCAGGTAAAGGCCGATAGGAATTCCTAAAATCTGACTGGCAGCAAAAGCCATTTGTACAAATCCCATCACCCTGCCGCGTTGATGAACCGCAAAAAGATCGGTAACGATGGTCATAGAAATCGCGCCAATTACACCGCCAAACAGGCCAGTTATAATTCTAGCACCTAATAACATCTCATAAGTGGTAGACATGGCGCAGCACAAAGTACCGACGATAAATCCAGTATAGAAAAATAGCAATAGCTTTTTACGGTCAAATTTGTCGGCAAAACCGGCGGCTAAAATCCCGGAAGCTCCCGCACTAAAAGCGTAAGAAGAAACCACGAGGCCGAAACCTTTTGGCGTAATCGACAAAGATTTCATCAGGAAATCACCCAATGGGGCAAGCACCATAAAATCCAGTACGATGGTAAATTGCAGCAAGGCCAGTAAGACAATGACTAGTTTTTGATAACCAGAGAACGGCGGCGCAATCTGGCTGGCTATATTTTGTTCCATTTTTAAATTAATTCTTCGCAGTGGTAACCATGTTGGCTAACCAATGCAATCACATCGTTTAGCTGCAGCTCATTTGAAACAATTCTGAGTACGCAATCCACATCTTCCTGATCTACGCTCCATTGGTTAATTTCATTTTGCTGCATCAGCTGTATCATAAATTGTTTGTCACTTTCTGTGCGGATATTCGTTTTGAATAACAACACGTTTAATCCATTAATTTCCATGTTGGTGGTTTATTTTTTAAAAGCTTTCAATACTAACTCAAAAGAAGACCAAAGGATTTCATCAGTCAGGATGAAGGGCCTCCCGCCAATGCTTCGTCCTTCGTTATGAAAACGAACCAAGGCATATAGGGGACCGAAAGCAACCGACCAGTAGGTTTCCATAGGCATGGCATCAACCTCTCCTTTGGCCACTGCCCGCTCCATAAATACACCCAGGGTTTGCCTGAATGTTTCTGTCATGGTTTCGAAAATCTTTTCCTGATAGGTAGAAGTTCGGAGCTGTTCAATCATCTGACAGGTCAAGGGGTTTTCCAGCATCGCCTTTGCGCGGTTTTTCCATTGATGTCTCAACCCGTCGGCAAAAGAAAACTCAGGGTCAAAGCCCTCCAGCATCATACTGCTGATCTTTTTAGTCTCTTCAAGACCTATCTGGAGGATCAGGTCATCCTTATCCTTATAATAAATGTATAAAGTGGCCACAGAAATGCTACAGGATTTTGCCAGTTTAGCCATGGTAAAGCCTTCAAAACCGACTTTCACCAACAGCGCCACAGCCTTCTCCTTAACCAGCTCAATTTTATTTACATCTCTGATTCTCATTCTTTTGTTATTGGGTAACAAATATAAATGAATATTCATTTAGTTATGAAAAGAATTAAAAATAATTTTTTGTCCATAAAAAAACCCGGCCTATATAGGCCGGGCTGATGTTTTTTAGATACAGTAATTGTATCTTTTTTTATTTCTTATCCCTCAATGGCATCAGCCAGGCTGGAACCATCCTTGGTCAGTACTTGAAAATGATTGTCTTTTGATAACTTTAATAATTGATGGATAAAGGCAGTTGCATTAGGATAAACGGTCTTGTCGAACTTTAAAATAGTTTCAATTTTGTTTACTGCATTTACATACTCGTCGGTTATTTCTTTTTGATTCATAACAGTTTTAAATTTAAGGTGAGATTTGATTAAAGAGGTGCAAAATTCAGGCCATCTCCTATATTTTATGTATCAAATTATTGTTACTCAACATTTTCCCGTTTTTCAAAAACCTTCATCACTTTTTATTGTTGTTGAAAGATATTCCTGATGGTGTCTTGGCCAAAAGATTCAATTTATGATTCAACAACAAGGTAAATCAATTCACAAAAAAGTGAATCATTCCATGGAGCCAAAAAACGCTATCGGTTTTTTCACCCGATTCAACTCTAAAATCGGCATCCTTCTCCTGAATTCATTATCCAGGCTTCCTTTTCCTTTGCTTTATTTGTTTTCAGACTTCCTATACCTTGTCATTTACAAAGCTGCTGGCTATAGAAAATCAGTGGTTCGGAAAAACCTGCGCAATGCCTATCCTGACAAAAGCGCTGCAGCATTAAAAACCATAGAAATTGCTAATTATAGATACCTGTCTAGAATCATGGTGGAGATCTTCAAAATGCGTACGCTCTCTGAAAAAGAGCTGAGCCGCCGTGTAAGATTCAAAAACATAACACTGGTTGCCAAACATCTGGATCAGGGCCAAAGTATTCTGATCTGCTCCCCACATTACGGAAATTGGGAATGGTCTGTACTGGCTATGGCTTTACACGTTAAAGCGCACATTTACACCATTTACAAACCACTAAGTAACCCGCTGTTCGACAAATGGTTTTACCAGACCCGGAACCGGTATGGCAATACCATGGTTCCCATGCGCCATACTTTGAGGGCGATCAAAGACAGTGAAAATGAAACCTCCATATTCTGTTTCGCCAATGATCAGGCGCCACCAAAGGAAGAATCTCACCATTGGGTGGATTTCCTGAATCAGCCCACGGCCTTCCACCTTGGCGTAGAGAAGATTGCACAAAGAACAAAACGTCCGGTTTTTTACGCAGCAATGAAAACGATTAAAAAGGGATTTTATGAGATTGACTTTGCAGCGATCTCCTTAAGTCCGGAACAGACCAAACCTTTAGAAATCACAAAAACTTACGCGAGAAAATTAGAAGAAACACTAAATGAAGCTCCTCCTTATTGGCTTTGGACTCACAAACGATGGAAACATCAGCCGGAAGCCAATCAAACAGAAAACATACAGATGGAAAGAATTTTAAATATAAACGACTCAACATCCCAGTTTGTATAAACCTATACAGCGGGATGTTGAGTCGTTTATTTATAATTTGCCAGAAGAACTCTAGCCTTGTGCTTTTAACTCTACATTGGCTTTTAAGAAGTCAAAATATTTGTCTTCTTCACCATAGAAGATACCGTCTGGTTCTAGTAAATAAGCTTTTAAAAGATAGTCTTTCGTTTTTTCTTTATCGCCTTGCTCCAAGTAACATTCTCCTAAACGCAGCATGATAAAAGGGTTGCCATTTACATCTTCTTTGGTATTGCTTTTCGCAATTTCGAAAAAGCGCAATGCTTTTTTGAAATCATCCTGAAGAAAATAAGCATCTCCTATAGAAGCATTCAACCAAACACTTTGGATATATTCATTTTGAGGCTCAGGAATTAAAGCCAATGCTTCTTCCCATGCGCCGATAGCACTATCAAAATCATCCTCATCAATATATTCATTTCCAATTTCTGAAAGCTTTAGGATCTCATCCGCTACCTCGGTAGAAAGCTCTGGGGTTGCACCATTTACTGCTTCACTCATAATCTTATCTTTAAATTTTCAGGCATCATAGCATGCCCGTTACAAATACAATATTCGGCTTTTTTTTGGGGAATCCCATTCTCCAGCCGATTTTCTCTCTTGAATTTCCCCCATCTACACTTAAATACATCCAATTTACCGATATGTTTTTAAGCCATAAAGAATTACCTTTGCCGCTTAATACCTTAATATACACACAAGTTTGAAAAAAGTTCTTAAAATTACGGGGATCACCCTCTCCGCTATCGTATTGCTCTTATTTATTGTCCCTTACCTGATGCCCAAAACCATTTCCAAAACCGTGGAAAAATGGGTGAATGGGAATATAAAAGGAGAAGTCCATTTTGAAGACAGTAGTTTATCCTTCTTCAGGCACTTCCCTTCCTTAACTTTAAGTCTGCAGAATTTCACCTTAAAAGGCTCAGCACCATTTCAACAGGATACCTTGTTGCACACTAAGGAACTTGCCTTCAGAGTGGATCTGAGTACGGTATTTTCAGATCAGATTAAAATTGATCAGGTTTTTATTAATGAAGCCGATATCCATGTGAAAGTAGATGAAAAAGGAAATGCCAATTACAATGTGTATGAAAGCAAGCCGGATAGCACGCAAAAAGCACCGGAAAATAGCAATACCGCCATTAAAATCGAGGGGATCTTTATCAAAAAAAGTAACCTGACTTATAATGACCAATCGGTACCCATGCTGATCAGCGCCAAAGGTTTAAACTATTCCGGACAAGGCGATTTTAGCAAGGCGATCTTTGACCTGAAAAGTCAGGCCAATATAGACAGCCTGGATGTGGTATATGCGGGTTCTCCTTACCTACTGGGTAAAAAAATCAATGCCAAATTGCTGACTAAGATCAACACCAATTCACTGGATTTGATGTTTGATGAAAATGATTTACAAATCAACTCTTTACCTATTCATTTTGTTGGCCGTTTCTCTTTTATTAAAGATGGCTACGACATCAATTTCAAAACGAAAGCAAAAGAAACGGATCTGCACAATATCTTTTCGGCCTTGCCTCCAGAGGTAGCCAGCCGGGTAGAAAAAACAAACATCAAGGGTTATGCAGAAATTGAAGCTTCTTTAATCGGTAAGTACCTGGCGAAAAGCAACACTATGCCTACGGCAACTTTCAATATGAAAATCCGAGACGGTGAAATTTCTAACCCTAAAGCTCCGGAATCCATCAGTAAATTATACCTGAATCTGCAGACGAAGTTACCAAGTTTAAACATGGACAGCCTCAGCATCAATATGGACAGCCTGTATTTTAATATGGGTAAAGACCATTTGAGTTCTGTGGTCAAGTTAAACGGCCTGGTAAGCCCTGAGATCTACATTAAAACCCGCGCCTCCATTGATCTTGAAAAATGGGGCAAGATTTTCAGTGTAGACCTGATCAGAGGTCATTATGATATCGATTTACATGCAGATGGAAAATACAGCAAAAAAGTAGTAAGAAGTGGTATCAGAAAAGTAGATACTGTAATTGCCAGCATCCCTAAATTTCGCCTGTTTTCTAAAGTAACCAACGGCTATTTTAAATTCGCTTCTTTACCCGCAGCAATCGATAAGATTAATTTCAGTATCAATGGCCAGAATCCTGACGGAAACTACAAAAATACGAAGATTGAAATCAGTAATATCGACATTCAGGCTTTGAGCAGCTATATTCGTGGATCGGCAAAACTGCAAACCGCAGAAAACATGCCGGTGGATGTGCAGCTCCAATCTATGGTCAATTTTGCAGAAATCAAGAATTTCTACCCTTTAAAAGATTTAGAATTGAACGGAGAACTTCATGTAGATCTGCAAAGTAAAGGAGGCTACAATAAGCTTAAAAAACTATTCCCGGTCACTACTGCTTCGATTCAACTGGCTAACGGGAGGATTAAAACTGCGCATTTGGATCAGCCTTTAGAGAAAATCGTAATTGATGCCGCATTGGTCAATAAGGATGGTAAACTAAAAGGCACTCAATTAAATATCAAACCGATTTCATTTCAAATGGCTGGACAGCCCTTCATGCTGAAAGCAGATGTGAAGAATTTTGAAAATGTGGCTTACCATATCAGCTCAAAGGGAACCATTGACATCGGGAAAATGTACCAGTTATTTGCTGTAAAAGGATACCAGATAAAAGGTTCTATTTTCAGCAATGTTTCTTTTAACGGATTACAAAGTGACGCCATGAACGGACGTTACCATAAATTGAATAACCATGGGCGTGTGGTGATCAAATCCTTAAACCTGGAATCCGATCTGTTTCCAAAAACGTTCCTGATCCGAAATGGTGTCTTCTCTTTTGCGCAGGATAAGATGAAGTTTGAAAACTTTCAGGCCAGTTATGGTCGATCCAATATCAGCATGAAAGGCCATCTGGGCAATATCATCAATTATGTATTGTCTGATAAAGCAAAACTAACCGGAAACTTTAGCATGGATACGAAGGCTTTATATGCCGACGAGTTTATGGCCTATAATGGCGTTCCGGTGGAGGCATCAGGCAAAGCTATGCCGAGTAACGGGGTGATCATCATCCCTGGCAATCTGGATGTGGAGCTCCTTGCAAATGCAGGTACCGTTTATTACAACGACCTTAAAATTAAAGATGCAAAAGGCACATTGGCGCTCAATAACGGTGTGATGTCATTAAAACAGGCCAGCTTCAACCTGATTGATGCGCCGGTAGTGATGGATGCGACTTATAAAAGCTTAAGTCCAAAATCGGCAACATTCGATTATCACCTGACGGCCAAAGAATTCGATATTGCGAAAGCTTATAAAGAGATCAAATTATTCCGGGAAATGGCTACTTCTGCCGGGAAAATGAAAGGAGTGATTGGCCTGGACTACCAGCTTTCGGGTAAACTGAATCAGGACATGTTCCCTGTCTTCCCTTCTTTAAAAGGCGCAGGTCTCCTCTCGGTAAAGAAAATCAGCATGAGTGGATTTAAGCTGATGAATGCGATAGGAAAAGCGACCAAAAGGGATAGTTTGAGCAATCCGGATCTTTCTGAGATCAATATCAAAAGCACTATTAACAACAACATCATTACCATTGAGAGGTTTAAGATGCGTGTTGCGGGCTTCAGACCACGTTTTGAGGGCCAGGTGAGCTTTGATGGGCGCTTAAACTTAAGCGGCAGGCTCGGTCTTCCTCCTTTCGGATTGATCGGCATTCCATTGAGCATTACCGGAACTCAGGATAAACCTAAAGTTGCACTCAAAAGAAACAAAGACGCAAAACTCGAAGAAACGGAAGACGATACCGAATAAAAAAATAGCAGTAATCTTTTAAAAAAACACCCTGCAGCCTAAAGGTTGCAGGGTGTTTTTATTGGAGACCTTTAATTAAGGATTCATCAATTTAATCATGCGTTTTGTAATTGCATAATCCGGCGCCACAATACTATTGGTGATGTAAGGAATGTCGCGGTCTATCGCGTAAGAGAATACCCCTCCTTTTATACCTTGTGAAGGCTGCCAGGCTGCATATTTATAACACCGGCTTTGGAAAGTAGGATCCGGAAAAACTACGTCTCCCCAATTTGAACCATTCTCCTCGTAGAAAGAAAAGCCTGGAAGGAACTTATCAGGAGTTATGTAAGCAGCATACAAATTGAAAGTACTCGTTAAGTTTGCTGTACTCCTGCCATAAGCTTGTAAAAACGTATAGTCAAAACATTTATAGCTCTGTGTAAAGAAGCTGGTCGGGTTTTGATTGGTATCATAAATGAACTTTTTACCGGTTCCGGATTTTGGTCCGAAATACTTAGATAGCGCTTTCGTTGCCGCCACCTTTTTGGTTAACGTTGTCCCTGTAGGGTTACTTTCAACGTCAATATCTATCCCATCCAGGTTGTATTCTACCACCCATTTATCATTTATTGATTTTGCCCATAAGGCATAACCTGTAGAATCCTGTGCGCCCGTAGTGGTTGCACTTCCTAAATCCCCAATGGTAATGATTACTTTGGTGCCTTTGTTGTGTAAATAAGGGACATAATTAGTTTTCAATACGTTCCAGTAAGCATTTTCAGGCGGTGTATAATCAGGAAAAACCATGACCATGTCCAGACTATCTGGCAATCGGCGCATACTGGTCGTATTTCCTGTTGCCGTCACGCTATCGCGCCAGGTTCGGTAATAGCCAACTGACAGCTGATGCGAACTATTTTTGTAATCGATTAAACTTCCTGTTGCCAGGATCCCTCTTGACTCGCCCGACTTCTTACAAGCCACACCGAAGCAAGCTCCGGCCACAACAATTAAACACATTTTCAAATTTTTCATTACCATTGGTTTAATAGGGTTAAATTATAGGTTAGTTACATTGCATTTTATTTTAAGGTGATCGATTTAGGACGGTCTGCTGGGTTTACACCCCAGGTACTGGATGGTTTGCTGCCCATATATAGGATCAACGTACCACCTGCAACCAGGTCCTTGTGTAATAGATATGACTTCTTATAAGGTTTGCCATTTAACATGGCCTTTTGGATATACTTGTTTGTCTTGCTGTTGTTCACCGTTTTCATTTGAAACTTCTTGTTTCCTGGCAAAGTAATGACCGCCTCGTTTACTGTCGGAGAACCGAATACATACATTCCATTTGCTGGATTAACCGGATAGAAGCCCATTGCAGAAAACACATACCAGGCAGACATCTGACCTAAATCTTCATTGCCGCAAAGACCATCAGGCTTATTGGTATACAAAGAATCAGTGATCTGACGCACACGGTCGGCAGTTTTCCATGGCTGACCAACAAAAGCATATAGATAAGGGATATGGTGATTCGGTTCATTTCCTTGTGCATATTGACCGATTAATCCGGTAATATCAGGTGAACTTCCCTCCCCCATCTCTGAGCTCATGCTAAATAAAGTATCTAATTTTTTAGAAAAAGGTTTGTCGCCACCAAATAAAGCGATCAGTCCTTCAGGATCCTGAGGAACCAACCAGGTATATTGCCAGCCGTTTCCTTCGGTATAATCATCCTCACGGTGTTTCGAAGAAACCGGATTAAACGGTGTACGCCATTGTCCGTTTTCTAGTTTACCACGCATAAAATTAGTCTTGGTATCGAAGTACTTGCTGTACAATTTTGCGCGCTCAGAGAAGTATTTGTAATCTGCCTCTTTACCCATTGCTTTTGCCATCTGGGCAATACACCAATCGTCGATTGCATATTCCAATCCTTTAGCCACAGATTCAATCACCCGGTCTGAAGGAATATACTCCAGTTTTGCAGGGTACTCAATCCCTTCCACTTTCTGCATCGCAGAATGCTTGATCGCTTCATAAGCCAGGTTCACATCAAAGCCTTTAAAACCTTTTAAGTAAGCGTCCACAATAATTGGAACCGCATGGTAACCGATCATTGTATTGGTTTCATTTCCCATCAGGTGCCATACCGGAAGTTTTCCTTGCTGCTGGTAAATTGCCAGAAATGAATTCACTACATCGGATACTTTATCCTGATGTAATATGGTAAATAAAGGATGGTAAGCACGGTAAGTATCCCACAATGAAAAAGTGGTATAGTTGGTGAATCCAGGTTTATGGTACACCTTTTTATCGGTTCCTCTATAATCGCCATTCACATCATCGAAGATGGATGGTGCGATCATCGTATGATATAATGCGGTATAGAAAGTCTTTTTAGTTTCTTCATCGGCATTGATCTTCAATTTAGAAAGTTCATTTTCCCATTTGTGATCGGCTTGCTGATGTATCTTGTCAAAATCCCAGCCTGGAATTTCGGCAGTGATATTGGCCAGCGCATTTTCGTAACTCACTGGAGAAAGTCCGACTTTAAGTTTCAATACCGCCTGGTTAATGGCACTGAAATGTAATACCGCTTTTACTCCTTTACCTTTCAATTCTTTGTCATTTTTTGACATGCTGCTGCTATCAGACAGCGCTAAGCGGCTCAGTGGCTGAGAGATTTTTACGGCAAAATACAGGCGTTGGTCATTGGCCCATCCTTTAGAAAAACGGTAACCTACCAGCGTTGTGGCATCTAATTGTTTGACATAAGTTTCTACTGGAACATCCCATCCTACACCTGCTTTCAGGTCGATCATCACATGTGGCTGATCCTGAACCTTGTCAAAGGTATATTGGTGAAAGCCTACCCTTTCAGAACTGGTCAATTCAGCTTTAATTTTGTATTTATCCAGCATGACACTGTAATATCCTGCTTTAGCCTCCTCATGATCATGAGAGAAAGTGGACACATAATTTTGTTGTGATGGACCTGTTGCCGGCATTACCAGAATATCATTCAGGTCGCCGATTCCAGTACCACTTAAATGGGTATGAGAGAATCCAATAATGGTATTACTGGCATAATTGTAACCACTGCACCAGTCCCAGCCGCCGAAAACATTAGTCGGCCCCAGCTGAACAGCCCCAAAAGGGACGTTAGCGCCAACGAATACGTGGCCATGAGCCGCAGAGCCAATATGTGGATCTACGTATTTGGTGAGTCCGTTTTGAGCAAAACCCTGCCCCACAGAAAGCAGGATGCCCAGAAATAAAAGGTATTTACGCTTCATCAATTCTTAGTATATAGTGAATATTGGCGCCGAAGTTACAAATATTTGTCCTGCAGCAGCAGCTGAGACCGTTTATACAGATCAGATATTGCTGCTGCAAGACAAAAAACTTAGTTTTTCTTATCCCACCATAGCTTTGTACCGCCGTTATCAGGGCCACCAAGCAATGAAATGGCTTTAGTTACTTCTTCTGTGTTGTTTTTATACTCATCATCAGAGAAAGGCAACCTGCGGATTTGTTTGTCGGTATCGATCGTTCCACCACTCTGGTTATTCAGTACAGGGAAGATTTTTGGATATCCTGTACGTCTGTATTCCGACCATGCCTCCATTCCATCAGGAAAAATAGCGATCCATTTCTGCGTGATGATGCGTTCTAACTTCTGCTCTGCACTTGCAGCTTCATCCCATTTCACAGTAGTTTTGCTCAATAAAGGAGAATTAGCAGGTATGTTATTCGCAGCATTAATTGGGTCAGTATATGGGGCTTGAGTGCCTGTATTATTAGCCAGGTAAACATCCAGTCCACTCGCATTTACCTGCTCGAAGGAAAGCTTCACCCCTTCTGCATAGAAAGACTGCGCGGTACCGCCCATGTTCCATCCTTTTAATGCACCTTCAGCACGAAGGAAAGATACCTCCGCAGCGCACATATATTGAACCGGGGTACTTTCTTTTAAACTGGAGGAAGATGAATTCACGTAACCATCTGGTTTACCACTAAAAGAAATACCGTTACGAACCCCTTTATAATCACCTGGAACAACGGTAGAAAGGTTAAAATATTTACTCAATCGAGGGTCTGAAAAACCTTTTAAGATAGATTCAGCAGAGGCATTCATACGCGTATCTTTATAAGAGATATCATCCACCCACAGTCCATTTCTGGTAGGCACACCTTTACCGGCAATCACCAGGGCATTATCGGCATTGGTTAACAGCAGACCATTGGGATTATTCACTGCTTCTTCTGCCTTAGTTCTCGCTAAAGCTGGATCTGCATACGAGATGCGAATTGCCAGACGTAGTTTCAGCGAGTTCGCAAATTTGAGCCATTGTTTAATATTTCCATCATATACCAGGTCAAAGCGAGCTAAGGAGTTATCTGTTGGATTTTTAACCATAAAATCAGAAAGCACTTTAATCGCAGCATCCAATTCCGCAAAAAAAGCGGTGTATACGGTTTTCTGATCATCATAAGGGGTACTCAACACCCCTGTTCCAAATTTGGTATAAGGGATTGGGCCATAAACATCTGTGACACGGTGCATCCCCTCTACTCTTAGAATATCAGCAATGGCAATATATTGAGGATTGGCGGTCGCACGTTTATGAACTTCTCTCCAGCTGTTCATAATGCCACTGTAACCGACTTTGAATGGCCAAAGGTTCCATCCTGTTTTTAAGGCATAGGTAGAGTTATTTGGCCCACCGAAATCACCCGGAGGGGCAAAGTAACCAGAGAAAATATCGGCATTTAAGTTTTGCTGAAGCTGATAAATGTAATCGTCATTGGTTTTACAATAGAAAACATTCACTTGCATTTCAGGAAGGAATATACCCGCCGAAATATTGTCTTTCTGCAAATCTTCTTCTGTTAATCCGTTTGGATTGGTATTGTATACATCATAGTCTTTTGTACAAGAGCTTTGAGTCATGACAAGCGATAACGCAACTAAGGCGCCAAGCCCGGTTTTTTTGATTAAGGTTTTCATATATATAATGAATCTTGGTGCTTAAAATGTGAAATTAACGTTGAAACCAATGCTTCTTAAACTTGGCATTGCGAAATCATCAAAGCCTTGGTAAGCGTTTCCGGTTAGGGTGATGACATCCGGATCAAACGGTGCTTTCTTGTAAATCATCCATAGGTTTCTTCCGATCACAGACAGCTGAATCTTTTGTATTTTATTGTTAAATACTTGTGCAGGGAAAGTATAGCCGAAAGAAAGCTCACGCAGACGAACGTTTGTTGCACTATATACGTAAGGCGTCAGTTCTGAAGAAATTCTGCCATAATAATCCTGAGTTGCATTTACGCCATTGGCCATGATCCCACCCGCATCACGGCTATCCGCAGTTCTTTGAGACATTCCGAATTTATCCAGTGTTTTCTCTGTGTTAGAGATTACTTGCCCGCCAATTCTGCTGTCGACTAAGAAATTCAGATTAAAGTTTTTATACTTAAAACCGTTGTTCATACTCAACATATATCTAGGGTTTACATTACCCGCAGTAATTAAGTTATTGGAATATTGAGGTAAACCCTTATCATCCAGCACTAGTGCACCATTTGCATCTTTCAGGAAGTCTTTTACTTGAATTTCCCCATAGGCACCGCCTTTTCTGATCACTGAAGAACCACCCAACTGGATCTGTTTGACATCGATAAACTGACCGGTTGCCGGGTCATTATAGCTGTATAGATCAATAATTTTGTTCCTATTGAAAGAGAAGTTAATATTTGGTGTCCAGCTCAGTTCCCCAAATTGGGCACGATAGCCTAAACTCATTTCTAAACCTTGATTCTGTACATCACCAGCATTCAGATCGTAAGTTTTATAACCTACCGTTTCAGAAACGGTAACTCTGAAAAACTGGTTCACCGTATGAGTTTTATAATATGTTGCATTCAGACTCAACTTATTGTCCATAAAGCGCAAATCTGTTCCAATCTCAAAAGATTTACTACGTTCTGGTTTCAGGGTACTGAATGGTTTTCCAGTGAAAGGAACGATGGCACCACCTGTGATGGGGTAAGTAGGATTTGTTGCATAGGCATAGGCCTGAGGAATGGCATTTCCTACTTCTGCATAAGATAACCTTAGCTTTGCAAAAGAGATAAATTCAGGCAGACTGGCCATCTCACTAACCACTGCACTTAAACCTACTGAAGGATAAAAGAAAGGTTTTGGCAAAGTGGAGTTCCAGTCGTTACGCCCGGTTAAATCCAAAAACAGGTAATTTTTATACCCTAAAGTAGCGGTCAGAAATGCTGCTTGATTTTGCTCGCGATAAGCATTCGGCACAGGCTTTAGGTTCGCCTGAGTTACATTTAGCAAACTAAAAAAGTTAGGTACTTTATAAGGATCCAATGGACCGCCTATGGTTAAGCCTTTAACAGTTAGGTTCTGTAAACTGGCACCCGCGGTCGCATTCAAGCTGAATTCACCGAAAGTCTTGTTGAAGTTCAAGAGTAAATCCGCATAAGTCTGACTGTTTAAATTGTCCAGGCTAGTGTAATTACCATTTGGGCTATTTCCTGATAAATTAGCTAAGGTAGTGGCATAGATTTTAGTTTCTCCCTGATCTGTACTTCTATCCATTCTCACACGGCCTTGTAAATTCAGGTAGTCTGTAAAGTTATATTTAGCCGTAAAGGAACCTACCACTCTGGCCCTTTGCACCTGGAATAGGTTGCGGTTGCTAATCCAATAAGGGTTTTGCAAATTGATACCTGCATCGCCATAAGCCCAATTTTGAGTATCAATCTTACGGATAGGATCGAATACTTCATAATTTTTCACGTTATCGAAATTTTCCGAAGCACCAGGAAACAGATAAACGGAGGTCAAAGGATTATAATATTGTCCTTGTCCTGGCATGTTCTGCGTTTTCTGGTAGATGTATTCTGCTCTGGCATCCAGGTTCAGCTTATTGTCAAAATAAGAAGAGGTATTTCTAAAGGAGAAGTTGTAACGATCCAGTTTATTATTTGGGATAATACCTTCCGCATTGGTGGAAGCAGCCGAGAATAAACTCTGGTTTTTCTCCGTACCTCCGGAAATGGAAAGCGCATTGGTAAAAGTTTTACCAGTTTGGAAGAAATCGTTTGGACTATAACTTCCTGGCGTTGCAGCTTTAGCACCCCATCCATTATATGGTGTTGTTTTACTTTCCCCTACAGGTGCCGGTGCGCCATAGGTATTTTGTGTTTTAGGCAAAATAAAGGGATTATCAAAAGTCGTGCTGGAATTGAAATTCACTACCGTTTTACCTGCTTTACCTTTTTTGGTAGTGATCAGAATCACCCCATTTGAAGCTTGTCCACCGTAAAGTGCAGAAGCTGAAGCCCCACTCAATACACTCACTTCTTCGATATCTTCCGGGTTTAAATTAGAGATCCCATCGCCGGCATCACTGATTTGAAAACCATCAGTCGTCCCTGTTCCACTTAAATTTGGCAAGGGTACTCCATCAACCACATACAGCGCATTGTTATTTCCGCTGATCGATTTATTTCCACGGAGCACTGCTTTGGTTGATCCTCCAGGTGCGGAAGAGTGGGTTAAAGTTAACCCGGACACTTTACCCGTTAAACTGTTCACAAAACTTGGATCTTTAACCTCATTTACATCTTTAGAGTTTAAAGTCTGTACATTATAAGTTAAGGATTTCGTAGATTTCTTGATCCCTAAAGCGGTCACAACTACTCCTTCCAGATTTTGAGCATCTTCAACCAGGACCATATCAACGGTACCTTGCGAGGAAACAGATACTTCTTTACTCTGGTAGCCTATATAAGAAAACACGAGCACATCACCAGCTTTAGCAGTAATACTGTATTGTCCGCTGGCATTAGTTTGAGTCGTCTGCCCAGAACTTTTCACTTTGACAGACACACCAGGTAGCGTCCCACCTTTGTCATCTTTTACAGTTCCTTTGATAGTTTCCAGAAAATAAGGTTTGCTGAGCCCTAAAGAAAGGGGTCTGAGGGCAGGAATTGCCCCAAATTTGTCGGTCTTTACAGCTGCAAATAGATTTGCAGAAGCGTAAAGTAATAAACACGTCAGTTGTAATGGTTTTCTCATTTCCATTGATACGGTTAAGTTTTTTATTTGGTTAGCTATACCGTTTTATCATTATGATGATAAAGTCGATATGGGTAAAGACCCATTTCATTTATAAATTGCCTACAAGGGATTCATTTTTTTTTAAGATTCTTTTTAATCCCTATCTTGCAGGCTTAAATCCAGCTAACCAAAAACCCTTGAAAATCGTAAAGCCTGACTTATCCGGTCTGTGGACAAAGATTTGTACCGAAGATGACATCACATCTTTCGAGGCTTTATACCATTTACTTGGCAGCAGGTTACTTCGGTTCTCCATCTATTATGTTTCGAGCAAGGAGGTGGCAGAAGAAATCGTTTCTGAGGTATTTGTGAAATGCTGGGAAAACAGGAAGGTCAATCTTCATGTGCTCAATCCTGAAACGTATTTGTTTGTGGCAATCAGAAACCAGAGTTTAAAATACCTCAGAAAGCACCAGCAAATTCAGCTGGTAGAAATAGAAGATCATCATGAGCAGTTATATGTAGCTGACAATAATCCCCAAAAGGAGTTGGAAAGAAAAGAATTACAACTGAAATTAGATCAGGCTATTGATACGCTGCCACCACAGGCCAGATTGATTTTTAAGCTGATCAAGGAGAATGGAATGAAATATAAGGAAGTTGCTGAAATCCTGGAAATTTCTCCGAGAACAGTGCAGACTCAGCTTTTTAGGGCAACTGCAAAACTTAGGGTGGTGCTTAGCGCATACCGGGAGATCGATCGCCAAAGCAATCTTTCAGATCATGCGTTCGGTTTGATGATGATTTTAGGACTAACAAACTATATTTTAATCTTTTGTAGGCAATTTTAAGAAATATGGGAACCTTATTAATAACACGCTAAAAGAAAATGAACGATCAAAGATTTACAGAATTGCTGAGTAAGAAGCTCTCGGATGAAATTTCCATGGAGGAACATAAAGAATTTGTGTCCATGATGGAAAATAATGCCGCTTATCAGCAGGAATATAAATCATTAAACCATTATTTTGAAGCTGAAGAGGCAATTGTCCAACCAGAAATGGCTCGTCTTTTTGAAAAGATCAAAGGAAAAATAGAAATACCTGAACCTGTATCATACGGAAAAACAGCGCAGCTGCCCCTGCTGAAAACAGGAACCTGGTATCGCATTGCAGCGATTTTAGTCATCGGTATTTGTTCCTTTGCTGCTTATCAGTTTTTTACCAAAAGCAAACCTGATACGGCTTTGCTGGCGCTGGATTGGAAAACATTAAACACTCCCAGCCGTCTGACAGAAAAACTCGTACTTGCTGACGGCACTACGGTTACTTTAAACGCTGAAAGTCAACTCAAATACCCTGCGAAATTTACCGGAACCAGCAGAGAAGTATACCTGAGTGGTGAAGCATTTTTTGAAGTAAAGAAAGATGCGCAACATCCTTTTGTGATTCATACCGACAAAATGAGCATTAAGGTACTTGGTACTTCTTTTGATATTAAAGCTTATAAAAACGATCGTGAGTACAGCACCAGCCTCATTACTGGCGCTGTTCAAATTCAATTAAAAGACAAAAAAGGGCAGATCCTTCTGAAGCCATCAGAAAAGTTTAATCTTCATAATAAGCGCAGTGCTGAAGCAGATACGCTTGCCTATCATATCAGTGCTTTAAATTTACTGGAAGCCGGAGAAAATCCAGCTACCGCTTTTATGGAAACCTCCTGGTTGAGCCATAAGTTAATCTTTCAGGAAGAACCTTTCGAAGTACTGGCCAATACCCTATCCAGATGGTATGGCATGAACATCATCTTCAAAAATGAAAAGCTGAAGGATGTTAAATTTACTGGCCTTTTTGAAAAAGAAACCTTAAATGAAGCTTTGAAAGCATTGCAATTGATTGAATTCTTTCAATATAAAATAGCAGACAAAACTGTTTATATTTACTAATTTGGCCACCGGGGTATCGTCTGGCCATCCGCTAAATCAATGGCGCTAATGATTTACGAATAAGGTCGGGATCAAAAAAAATATAAATTGAGCATGAAATTATTAGGGTGGTTTGTCTTTGTTCTGCCATTGGCTATCGCTATTAATGGCCATGCACAAGACGCCCCTGCTCAGGTCAGTTTAGAGCTAAAATCCGTAAACTTCAAAAAAGTGGTCACTGCAATTGAGCAGCAGACAACCTATCATTTTGTATTTAGTGAGCGTAAAATACCGCTCAAGAAAATCAGCATTAGTGTTAAAAACGCTCCTATTTTAAAGGTACTCGATCAAATTTTAGCACAATCCAATTACACCTATCAATTACTGCCAAATCAACTGATCGTGATCCGCAGAAACGAAGCGGAAAACCAACTTAGAATGCTTACTGGAGAAGTTCGCAATGAGTCAGGACAAGCTCTGGCTGGCACTGCAGTAAAGGTATTAGGCACCAATTATGCAGCCATGACCAATAACAAAGGGCAATTTACCATCCCGGTCTTTAAAAAATCTATTCTTCAAGTTTCTCAGGTAGGGTACCAAAAAACAGCAGTCCCGGTAAAAGAAAATCCTGAGCTCCTGATCACTTTGTCGCCAAAAATAAATGAACTGGAAGAAGTCGTGGTTACTGCGCTGGACATCAAAAAAGAAGAAAGAAAGATCGGTTATTCTATTTCCATTATTTCCGGTGAGTCCATCAGTAAAGCCAGAACTTCTAACGCCATATTGGCACTGGAAGGACAGGTATCAGGGCTCAATATTAATGGTGTATTTGGAGGAGCCTCATCCTCTGCTAAAATCCTGCTTCGTGGAGCAGCCAGTATGAATGCTGGAAGCCCATTATTTGTAGTCAACGGTGTACCGATAGACAATACCCAGCGAGGTAGTGCGACTGAATATGGCGGTGCAGATTATGGTGACGGCATCAGTAATATCAATCCAGATGACATAGAAACTATTACGGTATTAAAAGGTTCTGCCGCTTCGGCATTGTATGGTGCACGTGCCGCGAATGGCGTGATCATCATTACCATCAAAAGGGGATCAAAAAATGATACTGAAATTGAATACAACACGAATCTTTCTTTTGATAGTCCGATCAACAATACAGACTTTCAATATGTGTACGGACAAGGCACACAAAACCGTCGGCCAAGCAATCTATCTTCGGCCATTGCTTCAGGTGCTTCCAGTTGGGGGGAGCGAATAGATGGCCTTCCTTTCCTCCAATTCGATGGAAAAACGTATCCTTACAGTCCTGTAAAAGACAATATCCAGGCTTTTTACCGAAAAGCAGCTGCCTTTACCAATACCCTCTCTTTCAGCAGAGGAAATGAAAAGAGCATGTATAGACTTTCCGCCTCTAATCTGGACCATCAGGCACTTTTGAAAAATGGGAAACTCAATCGGAAAACCCTCAACCTATATACGGCTTACGAAATAAATAAGCAGCTCAGTCTCACACTTAATGCGAACTATATCTATGAGCAAAACAAAAACCGATCATACCTGAGTGATGGGACATTGAACCCAAATTATGGCATTGCCAGCCTTGCTAGCACCGTAAACGAAGCCGCCCTTTCTCCTGGTTTTGATCCCATTACCGGAAGAGAAACCAGCTGGAACAATGATGAATACAAGACGAATCCTTATTTTATGCTCAATAAACAGGAAGATTTGAGCACAAGGCACCGCTTGATCAGTTCCAGTTCTATCAAATATAAATTTACCGATTGGCTCTATCTTCAAGGAAGATTTGGCTATGACATCAGTAAAGACAGGATCATTAGCATCATCCCTTATGGGGCCGGTTTCTCTATCAATGGGCAAGGTGGACTTAACGCTTATAAACGAACGCAAATCTCGGAGCTGAACAGCGACCTTTTGCTGGCTGCCAACAGAGATATTTTGAAAGACCTTAATCTGGATATTTCCATTGGGGCCAATTACCGCAATAGAAAAGGAGAACTTTCCGATGCCCGGGGAAACCAATTCATTATCCCCTATCTTTATACGCCAGAGAATCTGGTGACTAAAGAAGATAGCTATTCGAAGGCAAAAATAGTGACTCAATCTGCCTATTACACCTTAGACCTGAACTACAGGAAACTATTTAACCTCTCTACTACCGGTAGATATGATGTCTACTCGACCCTTCCCAGTAACAACAGAGGTATTTTTGTTCCAGGCATTTCCGGGAGTTTTATCTTCTCCGACCTCCTGCATGCCAAATCTCTGAATTATGGAAAAATCAGGGCCAGCTTTGCCAAAACTAGTGGAGAGCCGGCACAGCCTTACATTACCCAAACTTATTACAATACAGACAACATCATCAATGGAATACCTGTCGGCAATTACCTCAGAGCACTGCCAAATTACAGTTTAAAGCCTTTTACTTTAGATGAATTTGAAACAGGATTAAACCTTCGATTCTTTAACAACAGATTAGATTTAGACCTTACCTGGTTTCACAGAACTACCCATAATGAGATTGTCAGCGCGGCACAATCGGTCACTACCGGCTGGACTTCAGCTTATGTAAACCTAGGGAAAACACAAAATATTGGTACAGAAATAAATATTCAAGGTGTGCCCATCCAATCGGAACATTTTAACTGGAGAGCCGCTTTCAATTTTAGTCATATTTACAATATGCTGATTTCTATAGACGGCAGCAGCCAATATTCTTTAACTGGTACCTACCGTCCACTGAATGCAAATACGGCAATGGTAGTTGGGAAATCGATTACTCAAATCATGGCTTACGACTATCAACGAACACCTGAGGGAACAATCATCATAGGTACTGACGGCATCCCCAAACGTGGGGAATTAAAACCTATGGGCAGTACCCTACCCAACATTTATGGCGGCTTTACCAACAGTTTTTCCTATAGAAACTTCATCCTATCTTTCCTGGTAGACTTTAAATTCGGTCAAAAGATCTTATCCGCTACAGAAAACTATTCTTATGTGAATGGCTTTAATAAAGCGACCCTGACTGGGAGAGAAAACGGGGTGATTGCAGCTGGTGTCCAGGAAGATGGCGACATCAATACGATTAACGTACCCGCCTACAACTATTACCCACAGCTTGCGACTAACATCTCAGCGCTTTCCGTGTTAAACGGGAGTTTCATCAAGTTCAGACAGTTGATACTGGGTTATAGCCTCCCTCAGCGCAGCATTAAAAATACGCCTTTTCGAAACATCAGTATTGACTTTATCGGCAGAAACCTGTGGACTTTACTCAAATACACGAAAAACATAGACCCAGAATCGGAATTCTCCTCCAGTCTGAACTACGCAGGGATTGAAGGCGCTTCCTTACCCGCAACCAGAACTTTTGGCATCAACCTCAATTTTAAACTAAAATAAGAAATGAAAAAGCAATATATCCTTTCGCTCGCTTTTTTAATCAGCATTCATTTTAGCTGCAGCAAGGCAGAATTGGACAAAATCAATACGGACCCTACCAAATCCACGGCTGAAGACTTCGACCCCAACTCCCTGCTTTCCGGTGCACAACTTCGGTTTGCAAATAAAGGATATTATCAATTGCTTTATCCCAGCACCATGATGCAGCTCCTGGCCTCTACTTATTATTATTACAATAATGGAGATAAGTACATCAATGTAGCCAACTTCACTGATTATCAGGGACGAGTTTTTGAGGAAGGTTACGCCGAAGCCTCCAGTATTCGGGAAATGCAAAGACTCGCTAATGAAAAGGATCCCGTTCAACATACTAATCTAGTGGCTATCGGCGACCTTATGTTTGTGCTGATCTTGCAAAGAATTACAGATATGTATGGTGATGTCCCCTATAAGGATGCAGGAAAAGGACGTCTGGGCCTAAAATATCCGATTTATGACCGCCAGGAAGACATATACAGCGCTATGTTAACTGATATTGAGCTTGCCATCAAACAGCTCAATCCTGACCTCCCTAAGCCTACTGCTGATATATTTTACAAAGGAGACTTAATCAAATGGCGTAAATTCGGATACAGTTTAATGCTTCGTGCAGCGATGAGACTCAGTAAAGTTGATCCGGAAAAAGCCAGATTATGGACAGAAAAAGCCGCTGCAGGCGGTACTTTTACGGACATCAGCGACAATGCTTTCCTCCCTATGGATGCTTCCAGTTATAACAGTCAGAATGGGATTTCCCTTGCCTTGCGCACCCTCTCCGATTACCGGGAAGTACGCTGGAGCAAAACCCTGATTGATCAGCTTAAAAAAACAAATGACCCCCGTTTAGGTGTGATTGCAGAGATCCCTACTGAAGGATTTGCCAATAACAACAACCAAAATCTTGCTGGAAATAATAGTCCAGTACTACAAAATGGGATGCCCAACGGATATGACCTCAATGGTGGAACAACCGACATACAGCATGCTTCAGGCTATCCTGGAGGTACAGGGAAAGAAAACGATTTTGCTCCTTTGGGAAAATATTCAAGGCCTAGAACATCCGTTTACCTGAAACTTGGCGGCCCTATATTTATCATGACTTATGCAGAAACAGAATTACTCCTTTCAGAAGCCGCATTAAGAGGTTGGGCAGTAAATGGAACTGCCGCTGCTCATTACCAGAACGGGTTAAAAGGTGCTTTACTAGCTACGGCACAAATTGACACTCAGGCAACTATCCCTTCGGGGATATTGATGCTTATTTAAAGGCACAACCATTGGATGAATCAACAAAAGAGAAAGCACTGGAAATGATCAATACTCAATATTGGATCAGTACAGGTACAATGTTTAACTTCATAGAATCCTGGTTCAACTGGAAAAGGTCCGGTTATCCGCTTCTTAGCCCGATCAATTACCCGGGTAATGTGACCAATGGCAGCATTCCCAGAAGAATGATTTACCTGTCTACTGAAATCTTAAACAATACTGACCATTACAAAGCCGCTGTTTCCCGTTTATCCGGGGGTGATGTGCTGAGCTCAAGAGTGTGGTGGGACAAGTAAAATACTGATTGGATAATGATCTGATAACTGATCTGTCATCGCATCTTTTACAATAATGGGTTTCGTTGCATTTTTCTGTAAATCGGAAGAGATAAAAATATAATCGATTCTTTCTTTTGAAGCATCTGGAACCGGCCCAAAAACCAAGGTAGGGTAACTAAAATTGAAGCCTTTAGTTTTCATAGACCAGGTATCTATAAATCCTTTCTGAATAAGGTAGGCAGGGACCTCATAGTCGAGCTTACCATTAATGGCATTGCTCAGATTACTGCTGCTGTCACTTTTCAGCATTGGTGTTAAACGGTCATGGCGGTTATAGGACATGCTATCCGATGCCGAAAGGCTATTCATATCCCCCATAATCAGGATCTTTTTACTGATAGCCCAACGTTGCAGACTATCTGAAATTAGCGCCACTTCTTCCCTTCTTTTCTCATGTTTAAAAGGCGATAAATGAACAACCACAAAATTTAGGTCTTCAATTTTTGCCGTCATAAAGCCGTGATGCATCCCTTCAATCACTCTTTTCACTTCAGTAATCGGGTATTTGGAAGAAATCCCTACAGAATATCCCTTTTCCTTGGCCAATGCCGTATAAGGATGTCCTATGGCTTCCCCCAAGCTTTTTAATTCTCCTGCAGTTATGTTCAGCAACTCCTGGTAGGCAATCACATCTGCCTGCTGAGCTTTTGCCCAGGTCACAAAACGTGCTTTACGGGCTGCCTCACTTTCAAAATAGTTGTACACGTTATAAGAAATGATTTTTAGTGCAGTTTGAGCCTGCAGGAGCTGTATAGCCAGCATAAAAAAAAGGAAAAGGGTAATTCGCTTCATATCGCCTAAATTAGGAGAATATATAGAGAATCACCCTTTTCCTTTAAAATTTTACCCAAACAGGTCGCTGCTTAAGTAACGGTCACCTCTATCGCAGGCAATAAAAACGATCAATCCTGAGCTCAGCTCTTCTGCTAACCTTAGGGAACAGGCCAAAGCACCACCGCTGCTCATTCCAGCAAATATCCCTTCTACTTTCGCCATTTTTCTGGTCATTTCTGTGGCTTCTGCCTGAGATACATCCATTACACGATCTACCCGGGAAGCATCAAATATAGCTGGTAAATAAGCTGCCGGCCACCTGCGAATTCCAGGGATAGAAGATTCTTCTGTTGGCTGACAACCAACAATTTGTATCTCCGGGTTTTGCTCTTTTAAGAACATTGAATTTCCCATAATACTGCCTGTAGTTCCCATTGAACTTACAAAATGAGTGATCTGCTGGTTGGTATCCCTCCAGATTTCCGGACCTGTAGTTTTATAATGCGCCAGATAATTGTCTGGATTAGCAAATTGATTCAACAAATAGTAGCCTTCTTGTGCCCCCTTTTCTTCGGCATAATCCCTGCAAACCTCTATAGATTCTAACAAAGTTACTTTTGCACCATAGGCTTCCATAGTGAGCGTACGTTCCCTGGTGGAGTTTGATGGCATCACTAATTCAATTTCTACGTCAAAGATACTGGCAATCATAGCCAATGCGATTCCAGTATTTCCGCTCGTGGCTTCAATCAATTTAGTTCCTTTTTTGATGTCTCCACGTTCCATTGCAGAACGAATCATGTTCAAAGCGGCCCTATCCTTTACACTTCCTCCTGGATTATTTCCTTCTAATTTGGCAAAAATCTTCACATTCGGGTTGGAATGCAGTTTCTGAATCTCTACTAGCGGGGTATTTCCTACAAATTCTATAATGTTTCCCATAATGTTTAGTCTTTTTGTCTAGTCTCTATTACTTTTATGGAGGATTGATGGTAAACTGTGGAGTGCGAAGGCACGCTTTTAGTTAACCATACATTTCCACCGATGATGGAATTATCGCCGATAATGGTTTCTCCACCTAAAATCGTTGCCCCAGAATAAATGATCACATCATCTTCAATGGTAGGGTGACGTTTGGTGTTTGCCATATATTTTTCAACGCTCAATGCGCCCAGGGTAACGCCCTGGTATAACTTCACATGGTTGCCAATCACCGTAGTTTCTCCGATTACAATTCCGGTTCCGTGGTCAATATATAAGTATTCCCCTATTTTAGCCCCAGGATGAATGTCAATTCCTGTTTGAGAATGCGCATATTCGGTCAGTATTCTTGGAATTAAAGGCACATCAGATAGCTGTAAAGCATGTGCTATGCGGTACATGGAAATCGCCAGAAAGCCCGGATAACTTCGAATGATTTCAAATTCACTTTTTGCTGCAGGATCTCCGCTTAAAATCGCCGAGATATCGGTATTCATTTTTCTGTATAATTCTGGGAGTTCCTTGAAGAAACTTTTAGAAATCAGTTCATTATTACAGTCTTTACAAGCTTTCGTGGAGTTTAACAATACAGTTAGCGCTAACTCCAGGGAGGCAAATTGATGCTGAATCTCTTGCAGGGTATATTTTGGCGCAGTAGAACGCTCCGGGTACACCATATTCATCAGATTGGTAGCCCATGCGGCAATGACTTCATTCGAAGGCACCACTTCTACGCGGTTTTGTTTATTAAAAATATGAAGATAAAATTCTTCGCTCATCTTAGATTTTATTACTGTTTTGTTTGAAATTGTAAAGGAATGAAAATTATTACAAATAAAAAGAGGAGATAACTGATTTTAAGAGAGAACCTGTCCTTATGACTTTAGGGTTAACAATATTTAAAGCTATATTCGCGTAGAATCTATTCACATTAAAGCTATTTCCCTGAAATATGTCCGAAGCATTTGAAATACTATATTTCTTCAATACCCCTTTCAATTCCCTAGTCGAGATTAAACGACGCAATTTTGATTCAGAAAGTGACCCTTCCAAGGTATTTTTCTGGATTCTTTACGAAAAAAAGACCCACAGAATCTATCCTTTACAATTTATTTCCATGAAGGATGAACATTTAGCCCAGGAACGCGTTTTTAAACAAGGAACTTTTTCTTTCAATGAGGAGGAAGGCACTTTATTAAACAGCAGTGATAAAGCAAAAATGATCCTGAAAAGGATGCCAAATGCGACCATGACCAGATTATTGAAAATCAGGATTGAAGAGTTTTTGCTGACACTGGATAAACAAACAGAAAAACAATTAGAAAAACTACTGTAGTATGAGAAAATGGCTCTTGATATTATTCCTTCTTCCTGTTGTATTTATAGCTTGTAACAGAAAAAAAATAGTTAAAATAGAAAGAGACATTAGTATTACCCCTACTAACTCCGTGACCAGACTAGCAGTCGACAGTCTGCAGATGGAGCATTATATTACCGAGCAAAAGTTAACCGATAGCGCGGCACAGTATCTAAGAAACTTTTACAACAGCAGGAACTTCCAGTTTGCCTGGCTGGGTGAAAAAGGATTAACGGAACAGGCCCGTGTATTTTATCAATTGAATAAAGACTATGTAGATAATTTCCGCGACAGTTCCCTGCTGGATGTCAATCTGGACAAGAAGATGGAACTGTTGATGAAAGAGGATACTACTTTCAAAAAGGCGGATAGCAGTCTGGCTCATCTGGACTTACAGCTGACCAGCCATTTCTTCAATTATGTGGCTACAGCTTATGAGGGGAAAGTCAACCCAGAGGTGATACAATGGCATATTCCGAGGAAAAAGCTGAGCACTGTGGCTTTGCTGGATTCTTTGATGACCAATAAAAACCTTAAAACTGACGACTGGGAACCTGTAAATCAGCAGTATAAAGCATTAAAAAAAGAACTTCAACGGTATTACAGTCTTCAAAAAGAAGGCAATTGGAAAACTATTCCAATAGGCAGCAGAAAAAAATACCAGCTGGGTGATAGCGGTCTGACGGTAAGCTTGGTCAAGCAACGTTTGATTGCAATGGGCGATACACTGGCGAAAGACAGCTTACCTGTATTTGACCAGGCGCTAAAAACCGCAGTAAAAAAACTACAGCCATTATATGGACTTCGCAGTACGGGAACAATCGACCCTGCTTTACTAAAAGAATTGAATGTTCCCATTGAAAAACGTATTGAACAAATACTCATTAATCTGGAACGTATGCGCTGGATGCCGGTCATGCCTTCAGGAAAAATGATTCTGGTTAACATTCCTGAGTACCAGCTTCATGTTTTTGAAGACCATAAACAGGTATTGAACATGGGCATTGTAGTTGGTAAAGCAGCTAATAAAACGGTAATCTTCAGCAATAAACTGAGAAATATTGTGTTCAGTCCATATTGGAATATTCCTGCGAGCATTGTTCGTGCAGAAATTCTTCCGGCAATGAAACGCAACCGCAATTATCTGGCGAGTAAAAATATGGAACAAACTGGAACCAGTAATGGCCTGCCTACGGTTCGCCAAAAGCCTGGCGACAACAATTCACTGGGGCGTGTAAAATTCCTTTTCCCTAACAGTTACGACATTTATTTCCATGATACTCCGGCAAAATCCCTGTTTGCGGAAGAAAAAAGAGCTTTTAGTCATGGCTGCATCCGACTGGCACAACCGGTGAAGCTTGCAGACTATCTATTGGCTGATCAGCCGGATTGGACACCGGAAAGGATAGCGAAAGCGATGAAAAGCACAAAAGAAATCTGGGTAGCCTTAAAGAAACCTGTCCCTGTGTTTATTACCTATTTCACTTCCTGGGTAGATCAGGATGGCCGATTGAATTTCAGAGATGACATTTATGGTCATGATCAGAAGATGGCAGAACAGCTGTTCCTTACTGCTAGATAAGCTATTTAATCCTGCTCTTTTTTACTTAGTTAGCCCTGTAAAAAAAACAGGGCAAAAAAAAACTGCCCTTGAGGGGCAGTTTTCACAATTTATATTGAGGAAATTTAAATCACCTTAACATTTACTGCATTAAGACCTTTACGACCTTCTTCAACATCATAAGAAACTTTATCGTTCTCACGGATGTCGGCTAATAAGCCAGTTGAATGAACAAAGATTTCACTTTCGCCCGAGTTTGGAACGATGAATCCGAAACCTTTAGTTTCATTAAAAAATTTTACTACTCCTTCTTGCATTGTATTTTTTATTATAATTAATAGGACAAATGTAAGTATAAATAATTGCAATACAGTTATTTCATCAAATATAATTTTACTAATACCTGAATTTCATGGTAATATAAGGGTAATATCCCTCTTTGGAATGGGCAATCTGTGCCTGTACGACGGTTAAAATGGCGGGTGCATAATACAATCCACCGCCATAGCTATAATGCCATACATCGGAGTCATCTTGCTTCGTCCACACCCTCCCAGTATCAAAGAAGGCTGTTATTCCAAATTGTCCGGGTAAAATATATCCCCCAACATTGGCGAGTTTCGTCCGTAATTCCAGGTTATTGTATAAGCTATGCTGCCCACCAAAACGGAAAGAGCGAAATCCTAATAAATTTCCTTGTCCACCGATATAATTCGACTGATAAAACGCCTGATTGCCAAAAGTCAACCCTCCTCCCGTTCGGTTTGCCAGCACAAAGCGCTTGGAATTCCCTATTCTTTGGTAAAATGTATAGCTGGCCAACAACTGCACAGAAGATGCTGCCGCCGCATTTAAGCCGGTGTAAAACCGCAGCTTTGCATCGATCAGGTTCCCCGAAGAAGGTAATACTTCATTATTCCTAGTATTGCGGATAAAAGCAACCTTCAAACCAGTGTACCATTTATCCTCACTAATCGTGGCGCTATCTGGCGAATGCAGTTGATCTGAATTGCTGATAAAGCGATCATTGTTGTCCTCCCTGTTGAAACGATAATACTGAAAGGTAGGCCCGACAGTCCAGGTATTTTTATGGTCGCGCCACCTTAAAGCAGGATCAAAATCATACAAACTAAACCTGGCCCTATAGTATACGACATAGTCTCCGGTTTTGGAATAAGGTGTTTCATTACCCAGACCGAAGAAATTCTGAGAATTTTCAGGCGCAAAAGCACTCGCTTGCAGCACAATATCAGCCTTTCCAAGAGCATGAAACCATTCACTGGAATAGTTAAAGCTGAAAGCTTTGGTTTTAAAAGAGTGTAAAAAAGAAAAGGAATGTATATTTCCGAAGGGCAGTTTCCGAAAACCGGGACTCATTATTTTATAGGATAAGCCCATAGAAAGGCCATCATCTGCATTAAAGCCGGCATTGAGCAAGGTCATATTCCTCGAATACAGATCTGTAGGTACGTAATGTGTATTGTTGGTATCATTAGCGAGGTGTTTGATTAGCCTGGAGGAAGCGCCTGAATAAGTAATCCCTTCTTCCATTCCATAAAAAGGCACCTTGCGCCTGGCTGCCACTACATCATAATGCTTCTTGCCTTCCCCATTAACCATTCGGATCCGAATATTAGAGTTTTTATTGTTGAGCAGTATACTATCATTTCCATCCCTTACATATAAACGGATTTCTTTAGTCACCGAAGGATCGTAATTTCTTGTAAACAAGGTTTCCCCAGCTTTACCATTCTTGTCCAGTTTTTTTAAATTCAGGGTTAAACCTGCGGCACCATGATCGCTGATCTGAACCAGTTCATTCTTATTGCTGCCCTGAACGTCAACAATCCGATTCATAAAATGATAATAGGTCTTCATTGTTTCCGCTAAGCTTTTTCTTCTTTCCTTTAGCTGAGCAAGTAATTGATCATGACGAAGGGAATAGCTGGGTTCTGGTAATTTCTTCAGTGCGTGTTCAAAAAGCTTATCCGTCATTGCTGCAGAAAACTCCTGAATGATCCGATCCCATTCTTCTGCTCCTATCGTTCCCAGGATGCGTCCGTACATACTTCTGCCTTCCCAAAAAAACCAATTGATATTTTGAACATTTCGCTCATAGCCCTGAATCATAGGAAGCAGCCAGGAAACCTGGGCGAATCTTGGAATCAGGCCTTGTGAAAGGTAATATACCATATCGCGATCCCTCGGAACCACCACATAACGAGTGCCCTGCGCAGTTTTCTCTGGAACCCAGCGCCATTGATCCTCATGCCTGTCCCAATCTCCCAATAAATAATCCAGCGCTTTAGCTTTCAGCATTAATGTTGCATCTACTGAATTGTTATGGTTTTCATTTAACTTTCTCAGCATCTTGTCGGTATTATCCGTATCCCCTTCAGGTTCTCTTTCTTCCAGCAAACAAAGACTATTTTCGAAAACCGGGGCAAACTCTCCAAGTGCGGTATCAGTAACTACCCAGCCGATCATAGGATTGCTATGTGGAATCCCTATTGCATCTGCAAAAACAGGGACCACCAAGGCAGAAAAAGGATGCTGTGCCGACATATTGTCTTTCACGATATCTTTCGCAAAAGTAGCTTGTAATTCTAAAGGGAGTAATACTTCAGGATATTTCTCTACAGATCGCAATACCCATTCCTTCCCTTGTTTATCTTCCATTCTTAGGGAATGGGTTTGATTCCCTCCTCCTCTTTTAATGGGTGTTAGTCCTCCTTTAATCTGAGACAGGCGAATCACAGGTACCTTGGTACTGTCTGCATATTCCTTCCGATAGTTCTCGCCAAAAAGAAAACGGTGGAACTTCCCTACATGGTCGTATTTTGGATAGATACTCACCTTTAAAGAATCCTGTGCATGGGCACAAAAACCCGCAAATATCAATGTAGAAAAAAGTAACTGTTTTACCATATCTGCTTTATATCTGTAGCGTTTTAATCATTACATCTTTTTGAAATGCCTTGAAATCCAAATCGCAATCATCCATCTCATCATTTTTTCTTCCTTTTATATGCCTTGTTAAGATAGATAAAGGTATTCCTAAAAATACTCAACTACTCTTGATCTGTGTTAAGAAATGAATAATAATGAACAAAAAAAACAAAGAGCAGTTCAGCTAATCTGCCGATATTGAATCAGATAGAAAACCAAATATCAATTGAATTGTTTTAGGGAAAATTACCTTGACTACTTAGAATTCATAGGCATTTCAGCACTATCCGATTTACCATACCTACAGCAAATGCCCATGGAAAAGATTCAATTACCCCTAGAATTATTATATCCAAGTTGCCCAACCATGGATCCGCAGTTGGTAGAGGTGCTGACAGATCTATGTTTTCAGAAAGAAGAACAGCTGGTATCAGACTTATTATTTGTTTTCGGTTCCAATATAAAACACAAAGAAATTGCAGGAATAATTGCTGAGCTAATGGACAACAACCAAGTGGATCGGGTATTAATTACCGGCGGCGTTGCCAGTTTCGGAAATTCATTTCCCCAAAACAGACCGGAGTCTGAAGCCATCTTTGCATTACTTCCAGAAAGACATAAACAGCAGCCAATAATTTTGGAAACACGTTCCAGAAATATGCTCGAAAACATTATCGAAGCACAAAAAATGCTTGCTGCTGAAAAGATAAAGACGATCAGCTTTATTTGCCATGCTTATGCCAGCAAAAGAGCGGCCCTGACCTTAAAAAGCTTTTTTCCAAATGCGAGCATTCATTGTATCTCAATTGCACTCCCATCATACCAAGCGGAACATCCAATCACCGCAGCCTATTGGTCAAAAACCAAATATGGACAAAGCCTGATCCTGGGAGAATACCTGCGACTGATCACTTATGGAAATCGGGGAGATTTCCCATTAACCGCAATACAGCCTTATATAGATCTGGTAGAACGCTTACTATTAAACAAATAAGTTCAAAATCCCCTCTTAAAAAGCTCTGCTGCTGCTCCTATAACAATCCAATTCTCTGAAATGAATTTCAAAATTCTGATAAGAATGCAATTCTTATTTGAGCAATTGAGGAAATCTTTGCACCTTCGTAACACAAAAAACTGAGCATTATGTATCGTAGTATTGAAGATTTCCTGACTGAACGTAAAGAAGAAGAGTCAAATACCGTCAAACTATTTTCCAACCTTACCGAGGAAAGCAAATCAGTAAAAATTCATGAAAATGTACGTTCTCTGGAACGCCTGGCATGGCACATCACCCAGACACTGACAGAGATGGGCAAAAATGCAGGTTTATTTGAAAACGACCTTTTACATGAGCTTCCAATTCCAGCAACAATTGCAGAACTGATCGAAACTTATGTCGACTATAACACCTTATTGATGCGTACAGTGAGGTTAAAATGGACGGATTCAAATCTGGACGACCTGGTGAATATGTATGGTGAACAATGGAAAAAAGGAAAAGTTCTTTCTGTTTTAATCGCGCATGAAAGCCACCACAGAAGTCAGATGACCGTCATCATGAGAATGCTGGGACTTAACGTACCCGGAATATATGGCCCTTCGAAAGAAGAATGGGAAAGCATGGGCATGCCTCCAATGGAATAATCCAGGCCTAAATAATAAGGAAGTCTCACATGGAATATCCTTATCAGCTATTCGCTACTCAAAACTAAGTAGTTACTTTAAAAAAACAAGCGCCTAAGTAAAAGAAATTACACTTTGTGTGTTTATCTACTTGAACAGCTTGTAATTCATAAAATAACCCATAATAATATATAAATAACTGACCGACAACCGGAATCATCAATCTATCACCTGCTTTAAAAATGTTTCTGCTATTTTCCCATAATCTTTATTAAAATGATGATCTCCTGGAATGGTCACCACTTTTAATCCATTATTCAGAAAAACACCTCGGATTTTAGCACCTTCTCCTGTTCCAAAAATGGACACTGGAACCATTGGCATTAAACTTTTCATTTCAGGGATCACCTTATAACCATCTTTACTGCTGCTAAAATTCAACAGGTCGACCAGGTGGATTTCAAAATCGGCCGTCACATCCGGAGAAAGTGAAATCACCCCTTTCAGTTCAGTTTTCAAATGAGCAGGCAATCTATTTGCGATAAAGGGAACAATCGAGGCCCCAAAGGAATAACCAGCTAAAATGAAGCTTTCTTTACCCAATTCTGAGAGGTAATGCTCCAGTGCCAGGCTCACTTCTCTGGTGGCTTGATCCGGGGTTTTCGCATTCCAGAAGTACTTTTGTGCATCCATTCCAAGTACAGAAAGGCCTTTTGAAGCCAATTCTTCTGCCAGAGACTGATCAAAACTAGTCCAGCCACCATCACCTGAAATCATAAACACCATCGGTAATTTATTCTGCTGATTACTTCGGATTAGCGTTAATGGTAGATCCCCTCTATAAGGCTGTACGGCCGGTTGATTACTTGCGGTTTTATGTTCTGCAGCTTTTCGTTCTGTAAAACCGGGTGCATTTAGGATCATCTTAAAGCCATCATTCAGGGCCGTTTTCCAATCTTCTATATTTAAAAAACCATGTCCGGCATTGGGTAAAGCAATCAGCTCAGTCATCGGCATTCCTTTCAAAAATGTTTCCGTTGCTGGAAAAGGGCATGCCAGATCTTTCTTCCCGTTGATGACGAGCAGCGGGGCAGTCAGGTTGTTTGTACGTCCTAACAAGTACGACACTCCTTTTTTTATAGGTTTTTGATTTAACCCATTTCCCTGACATAAAGGTTTTTTGATATTGATATCAGGGGAGAAACCAATCGCAATTCCTCCTTTAAACGTATTTGCTGGTGCCTGCACCAAAATGCCGTAAATCAAGGTCGCTCCATAAGAATAACCCATTAATACAGGCTTCAGGTAATTCGGCAGTTTATATTTCTTTTGAATGGATAGGCTCAATTCTTCAAAATCTGCCGCAGGGTATAAACAGGCCGTAGCCATTTTAGACAGATAATACTCATAATGACGCGCATCTATTCCAAGAACCAATGCGCCATCGTCGGCCATATTTTTGGCCATATTGACCACTACATCTTTCCAGCCCCCATCCCCGGAAACAAATAAAATAACGGCAACAGGCGCATGCTGGGGCTGATAAACGGTAATATCTCCAAATTTACCATAAGAAATCTGATCGATCTCCAGGGCAGAAACCGGTTTACTACTAAATAACAACAACAAGATAATTACCAATATCGGTTTCATAGGCTTAGGGTTTGATGACTTTCGTTAACACTGTAGGCACTTGCAATAAATCGTAATCATGGTCGTAAATCAGGTACCTGTTTTGCCATTCCGGGGCAAACTTTTCTTTTGATGCACGCAGCCCTTTATAATGTGAAAATGACCTGATCTTTTCATAAGCAAACTTCATGGAACGCTCTGGGAAATTATGCGGGTCAATTAAGCCCGACATGGGTGCAAAGCCAAGGTTTACTTTCGTACAGCCTTTTGCTTTCAAATGCTCAAAAAGAGCAACCATGATGAAGTCAATAATGCCATTTGGCGCGTCACTGGTTTTTCGGATCAAATCGTAAGTACCTTCTCCCGCTGCATAATCGGGAATCACATTCATAAAAGCGACAATCTTCTCTTCCACATTTTCAACGGTAATGATGGTTTGCCCCTTTAATTCTTCCCAGTTGAACATGCCTTGTGAAAAGACCAGCTCCTCCCGGTCCATATCTTCCAGCCAGCCATCTGAAACGGATTTTATTTTTTGCAGCAAGCCATCTTTTATTGGTGGCTCGTAGATTTTAGTATGGTAGCCCTGATCGGCTACCTTTTTCAAGGCATTGCGAATAGATTTCTTACTTCCTCCTTCCAGAGAAAAGCTGGTCAAGTCTACCAGTCCCTCCTGCCCTAAAAACAAGCGTTTTTTTCCTAAGGCAAGAAAATCTTCCAGACTTTCTTCCGGAACTCTGTAATACAGGCTTTTCATTCCATTTTCAAAGCAATACCGATCAAAATCTTTGATAAAAGCCCTTCTGTTTTCAATTGCCGTCACCGGACATTCCAGGACTACCGCAAAATTTCCCGCAATTCTATAGGCCACAAAGCCTTCCATTGACTCTGAAAAATAGATCAGTTTATCCTGATAAGTCTTAAAATAATCGATTCCTGAATTCCCATACTTTTCCAAAAGCTGATTCGCACGCTCAAATTCTGCTGCTGCTGTTTCATCGCTGGAAATATATGGCCTGATGAGCGTATAGATTAAGAATCCAATCGATAAAAAGCCAGAGATATTGATGGAATACAGAAATCCACGGGCAAAGTGATCCATTGGCTGTAGGTCATCACTTCCGATCAGGATAAAGTTTTCCAAGGTATAACGAATAGATTGCAGCCAGCTGAAATCAATATTAAAATGCTTTTTATCGAGAAAATAAAAGCCAATTGTACCATAAATCATGATGCCGAGAATACTGAGCAAGGTAGTCTGGATACCAAAAGACCTGAGCTTCGCATTGTTTCGAATGTAATATTCTTTTCTGGAGGTCATCAGTATAATCATCACCAGCACAGAAAAGCCTGCTTCTTCATAGTCGATGGCCTTACTGAGGTGTCCTACTAAAGAGAGTAAACAAAGCGCCATGGCGAAATACCAGGCCATCCGCAAACCTTTCAGCATGAAAGCCGCAGTGACCAGTAGAAATAAACCGGCTACCAGCACAAAGTAGTTAGAGGCCGTAATCGCTTCCATAGGGATAAAATCCTTGACAAAACGCAATCGCGAATGGATCGCAGGAGTCAGTACAGACACCACATTGATCACCCCCAGCAAAAGTAAAAATAGTGCCGGAACAACCCTCATCAGCAGTTTGTTGATCCGAAAAAGGAAACTCATTGCTCCGATAAACATCGGAATCCAGAATTCCATGAAACGGTAAAGAAAAGTTATAGATACTGCTTGCGGGGCAGAATAACCCAGGCGAATCAAGATGAAAGTCATCGATGCTTCCACCGCTCCCAGCCCCCTTAAAAATGGAGAGATGATTAGGAAAACAACGGCAACAATATAACTGATCACCGCAATCATCCAAGAAGCAGGCAGATCTAAAGCCAGCATAGCGATGTAAATGTGAACAATCCCCACCAATTCAATCAGGCTGCTGTATAAAAACGTAGCAATAAAATGCTTGCGCTCAATCTGGTTATTTCTAAATTCTGCTGCATACACCTCAATCACAGGAATGTATTTGATGATAAAGCGGTATAGTGGGCCTCTTTGAATCACCGAACGGTACAGAAAGTAAATGCCCAGCATTAATAATATAGCGGCGATTAGCCCAAACCATTCACCATAGCCGATACTTCCTTCCAGTATCGCGTAAATAAATACGGGTATGGCAATCACCAATACTGATAAAATCCCTACAAATCCATAAATTGAAGAAGCAAAATTGATCTGAGATTTACTGACTCCTTTCTGCTCTATGGGACTGCTAAAAAAAGCAAGTGAAGAGACTCCTCCGGCAGGTAAAAATACACTGATAAAGTTACGTTTCAGAAAAAGTAAAGTGCCATCTCCAATAGAAATCTTACTGGAAACTGCCGCAAAAGAAGATCGGTACATCATCCCATGGATAAATACATACACGATGCTGAGCGCAATGCCGATCGTCATCCATACCCATTTGGCAGTACTGAGCAGATGCTCTACCTGCCTGATTTCCCCACGTTCCTGCTTTATAAACCAGATAGCCAGCCCAATAAAGAACAGACTAAATACATAACTGGATATAATTTTACCATTCTCCCGTAAAAAGGGCACAAAGAATTTCAGTCGCTTCATTATTTTAATTGGATAATCCGTATCGGTCTTACCTAAATATACGGCTTATCTGGAAAATTAATATGAAGAAATCTTCATACTAGGAAATTAAAAAGGCTGACCTTCCAAAAATTCAATCACCTCTCCATTTGGACTATAAACTAAAGCATTTCGGACATTTACCGGAGGCTGCCCCAGTGACAGGCTCATTGGAGCAATATAAGGACTTGCCCCCGCAAGCAAACAACGCTCATAAGCATCTGCCGCATCCACCACGCTCATCGCCAGATGTAACAAAGCGCCGGTTTTAACCGCTTCCCCAACTTTTACGGCCTCACCTTCCATGGGTACTTCCGCAGCCCCATCAAAGATTTCAATAAAAGTCTGGCCGTTCCAGGATTTTATCATTACCGCCTGTTTGATGTTAAACTCCGGCAAAGTCCAGGTATGAACTACAGAAAAATCTAATGCATTTATATAGAATTCCAGTGTTTTATCGAAATCCCGGGCGCGAATAGCCAGGTGGTGTAAACCTTTAATTTTACTGCGTTCTGTCATAGTTCCTATTATTTTTATCCAAATTTACAGCTGAAAAGACCTAGAAAACGACACTTACAAAATTGTAAGCCCATGAGGAAAAGCAGTTCAACAAATTACGAAAACGAGCAGGTCTTACATGATTTTTGCGATGCTGCATTTGCCCTGTCGGTATTGAGCGGCAGGTGGAAACTGACGATTCTTGTGAAGTTAATGAAACAGGATTTGAGGTTTGGGGAAATAAAATTGATGATTCCGGAAATCACAGAAAGGATATTGGCCTTACAATTGAAGAATCTGGAGCAAGACCAGCTGATCTTCAAAATACAGCATACATCCGACAAAAAGGCACCTATTTACCGATTAAGTTTAAAAGGAAAAAGTCTGGAGCCTGTCATCAATAGCCTGGCAAAATGGGGAGAAAAGTATAAGCAATGCCCGCCGGAGCGGGTCATTACCTAAACCTAATCTTCTTATTTTATAGTTTCTTTAACTTCTCCGCAAGTCAGCATAGATTCACCATAATATGGATTCTTAATGTCTTTCTGATTGCTCAGCCAGGAAGCGCCTTTATCATTCATTGCCATTGGGCAGTATTCTACATAAATCTCACCTCCTGTTACTCCAGAAGCTTTTGCTCTTTGGATAAAATCGTCACTCAAAGCCGCATACGCAACTCTTTGCACCTCAATATCAGTCGCATCGCCAATTTTGGCAGTCAATGCCAATAGCCCTGCTGGGTTCGATAATTCTTTTGCCCCCAGTTCAATCGCCTGAGCAGCAACTTTTGCTTCTGCTACATCACCATTCGTTAAGGCGGTAGTCAAATGAATATAATGAGGATACACTGCATTCAGTTTATCGTCTTTTAGGCTCACCTGGCTGGTCGTAACAGCTACAGCTGTCTTTCCTTCTGCCGTATGATCATGACCTTCATGAGATTCTTCTGCAGGTTTCTGCGTATTTCCACAAGCCGAAAGTAAAGTGGCTGCAGCAATGGTAATGGCTAAACTTGTGATTGTTTTCATGTTATTGTTAATTTAATTTTAAACCTTCTATTGGATTCTTTCCTTTTTTCAAAATATATTCACTGTACAGTAGGTAAGCACCTGTAACTACCACCTGTTCTCCTCCGGATAAACCGGCGGTGATCTCTACCTGATTGTCGTTCTCCTGACCGGTAGTCACGCGTTTTGGCTCAAAGCTGTCTTTTCCACTTTTCAGCCAAACATGCATGCCTTTACCATCTCTGATTACCGCATCTACCGGCAAAGTCAGCGCGCTGGACTTCTGATTTCCCGTAGGGACAAAAACATTGGCCTGAGCACCCGGCTGCCATTGCTGGTTTGGGTTAGGAATACTGCCCCTGATCTGCGTCAGCTGAGTACCTGAAAGTAAGGAAGGCGTAATAAAATCAATGGTCATTAGCTGAGGCTGATCTTCCCAGCCAGGAATCACCACTTTCACTTTCTGTCCTTCTTTGATACTGCCTGCTTCATTTGGATAAACATCTGCTTCTACCCATAATTCCCCGTAGCCTTCCAGCCTCATAATTGGACCGCCTTCTGATACATATTGCCCTGGTGTAACTGAAATCTCCGCTACCAAGCCTCCTTGCGGGGCAAAGAAAGTCACATAAGGATTTTTCTTCTGACTCGTCAATAACGCTTGTAATTGACCTGGCGACTGTCCATACAGCAATAGTTTCTGCTTCGCAGATTCCACCAGCTGCTGTTCAATTTTATCCCCTGGAAATTGCTTTTGCTGTGCTACAGCCATCAGGTATTCCTGCTGTAAAGCCGCTAACTGCTCTGAATACAATTGGTATAATGGCTGTCCTTTTTTTACGCGGACACCTGTTTCCCGAACATACAGCTGCTCTATTCTGCCTGCGATGCGACTTGATATGTAACTGCTTTGCGCAGGGTCAATCGTCAGTCTGCCATTCAACTGCTTATTTCCTCCCAGATGGTTTGAACCAATCATAACCGTAGTAATATTGGCCAGGAGCTGTCTTTTCTCATCGACTTTTAAAGCCTTATCATTGCTATTCTTTTCAAAAGGCACTAAGTCCATCCCACAAATCGGGCAAGTTCCCATCTCTTCCTTGATCACCTGAGGGTGCATTGGACAAGTATAAGTCTGTTTTTTTGCGGTAACTCCAGCCTTCGTTTCTTTTACTTCGCTTTTACAAGCGGCAACGAATATGGATGGAACCAGGGCAATCATGGCAAACCGTTTTATAAATAATTTCCGTTCCATATTTTAATGCTCCTTATTTTGTGTCATTTTAATAAAGCTCTCGCTGTCTACCAGATAAGCGGCATTTTTACTGATATTCCAGCTACTGATGTCCTCTTTAACCTGTACTTTTCCAGCAATGCTGATGCCTGCATCTACCAATTTTGGGATAAACACATTTCCTTCTTTTTTAAAGACTACGCGTTTATTTCCTACGGAAACTACTGCCTCTTCGGGCAGCCACCAGGATGCCGATAATTGCACCGGAATCCTTGCTGTTACCAGCTGACCGACCTTAATCTTTGGATTGTTCAAATAAGCCCGGGCGATCGTGAAGTTTTCCCCGTTCCTGAAAGTCGGCTGAATCAAACCTATTCTGGCGGTCTGGCTTCCTGATTTGTCTGACGTTTTATAAAAGACAAACTTACTGCCGACCTTCAAATGGGCGGCTAATGCTGCTTTCAATGAAAACTCTGCCACCAATTGATCCGAGCTATATACTGTAAAAAGAGATGCACCTGCACTTACATATTGTCCTTCTCTTAATAAAACCGGCGAATTAACTGGTGCTGCAGGACTGGTTGGCGTTGAGGCAGTTGCCGCATCACCACTCATACTGCCCATACCATCGCCACCTGCAGGAGCAGAGGAAGAAGCCGATGGACTTGCAATTGCGGTGGCAGCCGATTTCTCCAGAATATATCCGGAAACATTGCTGTATACAGGAATGCGGTAACTTGGTGTACCGCGTTTTAACAAAGCAGTAATTCCGGAAGAAGTCATGCCCAATAACATCAGGCGCTGTTTTCCTTTCTCCAACATCACCGGATCATTTCCAGTACGGTAAATGAAGAGCAATTCCTGCTGTGCAGCAGCCAGATCCGGCGAATAAATCTCCATGATCAACTGCCCTTTTTTCACCGGCTGGTAATTGTATTTAATCCATAGCCGCTCTATTCTTCCCCCGATTTTACTCGAAATGATATGTTGATTTCTAGTATCATAATTGACAATCCCCTGCACCTCTTCCGTAAAGATCCTGCTGCCATATTCCGCTTTAATCAGGGGAAGTGAAGACACCACCTGCTCATTTGAAGGCTTCAATAGGTGAAAAAGATTGCTGTCTAAATTTACCGTTGCAGGGTCATGATGACTATCTAATTTCTTTTTCTCTTTACAAGCGCTCAACCAAAGCATACTGATCGCCGCCAATCCCATAAAAACACGTTTGTTTATGCCGGGTTTAACGATATAATTCTTTCTCATAATCTACGATCATTAAATAAAGTTTCAATTTCTCATCCAATACATTGGCTTGCATCATCGTTAAAGCCTCCCAGGTACCGATCACTTCCGGCAATTCCATCTTATTTTCACGGTAGCTCAGCATACTCACATCCATGGTTTTTTTTAAGGTTGGAATAATTGTTTTTTCCATCGCATCGATCCGTTTTTCCATAGACTGAATCTCATACTGCATCCCATACAGCATGCCCTGTGTTTCCTGAAGCATGGCTGCTTTTTCCTTTTCCATTGCCAGCACTTCATATCCCATGCCCTTTACTTCTGATTTATACATTTTAGAAGACCAAGGGGCGATTGGAATACTCACCATTCCCATGATACTATAGGCTTTAGGCATCATTTTCGTTAAGGGCGACATGTGGTCAAAACGCAGTTTGAAATCTGGATTGGCCTGTTTCTGCATGGCTTCAATGTTCAGTTTCATCGACTGAATGCTGAAATCCATTTTCTCAATATCTTTCCTCACCATGGCCAGACTACCCGTATCAATTGCCGCAGCAGGCACATAAGTAGGCTGATAAGTGGAATCAATTGCAAAGTCCATATTGCCTGGGTTGTTCATCAAGCTGTTCAACCAGGCTTTAGATTTCGCCATATCCCCTTCCATCATCCGGATCATATTTCTATTCTCCTCTATTTTTGCGGTAGCGCGATACACGCTGCTCAATTTCGACTGATTAAAAGGGTACCTGATCTCTTCCACCTTTTTCATGGTTTGCATGATCTTTTCATTTTCTTTCAATACGGCAATTCTTTGCATAGCAACCAGCCAGCCAAAATACAGGCGTTTGGCCTGTGCTTTGTATTCATTGAGTGTCACCCCTCTGGTCGCATTTTCAACCTTCCCTTTCGATTCAATGAATTTCTTGTTGGCTTTTAGCTTTGCGGGATTAGGAATATCCTGCTCCAGCTGTACCATAATCGATCCTTTATCGCCTTCGTCCATGATCATCTGACCAGGATATGGCGTCATAAAGGTTCCTACACCAACCATTGGCGCCATCCATGCTGTGGCCGCATTAGCCGTATGCTTAAAGCTTTCTGCCCTTAATCCATAAGACTGCAGCAGCAAGTTGTTACTGTCAATTCTTTTCAAAATAATATCCAGGGAAAGCACGGGCTTCTCCTGCATCATTTTTTCTTGAAGCAGCACAGATTTTTCTGCGGAACCCCTCGGCTTCAGTTGCGAAACCATCGACTGTACTTGCGGACACTCCTTTTTCGCTTCATTTTTCAGCTTCGAAACCGCTGGTTTTTCCTGTGCTAACGCAGCAAAAGGCAACATACATACCAATGCTGTTATTCTTTTAATGGTGTACATCGTGAACCTCCAGTTTTCCATATTTTCTCAATTCATATTCTTTTGACATCAAAAAGATCAGTGGTGTCACCAGCAAAATGTGCGTAGAAGAAGTCAATACGCCACCAATCATCGGCAAGACAATCGGCTGCATCACATCCACTCCAACTCCTGTTGCCCATAATACCGGTACCAGGCCAAACAACGACACGCAAACCGTCATCAGTTTTGGTCTTAATCTTCTGGCTGCACCAAAAATCACATATTCTCTCAGGTCTTCTTTTGTGATCGTCTCACTGGAATTTCCTTTCAATTTGATCAGCTGAGCCATGGCATCATTCAGGTAAATCACCATTACAATCCCTGTTTCTACCGCAATCCCGAATAAGGCAATAAAGCCCACAGCTACCCCCACAGAAAGGTTTACTCCCCAGAAATAGATCATATAAGCCCCACCAATTAAAGCGAAAGGCACGGTAATCAAACTCAGGAAAGCCTCGCGGATCGATTTAAAAGCGAAGTATAAAGAGAAGAAAATGATCAGCAATACTACTGGTGCAATCCACATCAGCGTTTGTTTACCACGGATCAGGTTTTCATATTGACCGCTCCATTCCAGGAAATAACCTTCAGGAAGCATCCCTTTCTCTTTATTCAATTTCTCCATAGCTTCCTGAACAGTACTTCCTAAATCGCGATCTCTTACGTTAAACATGACTGCTCCACGAAGAATCGCATTATCAGAACTGATCATCGGCGGACCGTCTTCAAACTTAATGTCGGCAACAGTCGATAAAGGCACCTCACCAAATCCTTTCGACTGAACTGGAATCCGCTTGATCTGCTCTACACTATTTCTATATTCCTGAGCCAGACGCACACTGATCGAAAAGCGCTGACGCCCTTCAATGGTATTCCCAATGGTTGCCCCGCCCAATGCGGTTTCTACAATCTGGTTTACATCATCTACATTCAAACCATAACGGGCCAATTCCTCGCGTTTCACGTCTATAGAGAGGTATTTACCTCCTGTAATCGGCTCCACAAAAAGATCGCTGACTCCTGCTGTCCCCTCCAAAGCTGCTTTTACGCGTTCTGAAACGGAAGCAATCGTATCTAGGTTTTGTCCAAAAACCTTAATTCCCACATCGGTACGGATCCCCGTAGCCAGCATATTGATTCTGTTGATGATGGGTTGAGTCCAGCCATTCACCACTCCTGGAATCTGCAGTTTTGCATCCAGTTCCGTAATGATGTCTTTCTTCGTAATCCCTTTCCTCCACTCAGTTTTCGGTTTCAGCGTAATGATCGTTTCGATCATACTGATCGGTGAATTATCAGTTGCCGTATTGGCCCTGCCTGCTTTCCCCAGCACCTTATCTACTTCTGGTACCGATTTAATAATCTTGTCCTGCACCTGTAAAATCCTTTTCGCCTCTGCGTTGGAAACATCTGGCAAAGTCACCGGCATAAACAGAATACTCTGCTCATCCAATGGTGGAATAAACTCCGTTCCCAGGTTTTTCAACAAAGGAATGGTGATCAGTAAAGCAATGATATTGATCGCTAAAGTTGTTTTTCTCCAGTTCAACACGGTTCTGATCAGGGGCTCATAAAACCGCTCCAATACCCGGTTTACCGGATTGGCGCTGTCTGGTCTGAATTTTCCTTTCATAAAGAAAGAGATCAATACCGGCGCTAATGTGACCACCAGCAAGGCATCAACGATCATAATGAACGTCTTGGTGAAAGCCAGTGGATGAAACAGTTTTCCCTCCTGGCCGGTCAGCATAAATACTGGCAGGAAAGAAGTAATAATGATCACTGTAGCGAAGAAGACACCTCTCGATACCTGCTTACTGGATTTAGTAATGATCGCCAGGCGCTCCTCTTCCGTAATCCAATCCGGGGATTTACGGAATCTATTTTTTAACCACTTGATCATGATTGTGTATTTTTTGATTGTTCCTGCTCCCAGACCTGATAGCGTTCTGAGAGGTGTTTATAAGCATTTTCACTCATGATGATCCCATTGTCTACAATCACGCCGATGGCCAGGGCAATCCCGGTAAGCGACATAATATTGGAAGAAATATCAAAAGCATTGAGTAGAATAAAACTGGCTGCAATGGTAATAGGAATCTGAATGATGATACTCACCGCACTGCGCCAATGGAAAAGGAAAATGATGACAATAATTGAAACCACAATCATCTCCTCAATCAGGGTATGTGTAATGGAATCCACGGATTCTTTGATCAACTCCCCACGGTCGTACACGATATCGAATTTGACACCTTTAGGCAGACCTTTGGAAACTTCTTTCATCTTTGCTTTTACCTTATCAATTACTTCCGCAGCATTTTCTCCATAGCGCATCACGACAATTCCTCCGGCACGTTCTCCTTCACCATCTTGGTCAAAAATCCCCAGCCGTGTTTCTCCGGTCATCTGTACCGTTGCCAGATCAGAAATCCGGATCGGCGTCCCATTTTGGTTCTTGACCGGAATATCTGCAATCTCTTTAATGGATTTCAAATAGCCTGAAGTCTTAATGATATACCCCATATCACTCATTTCAAACTTCCTGCCGCCGGATTCGTTATTGTTGCTACGCACCGCCGCAATCACCTCCGGGGCAGTTAGTTTATAATAAAGCAATTTATTGGGATCTATGGAAATCTGATATTGTTTCTGAAAACCTCCAAAAGAAGCAATCTCACTCACGCCTGGTACGGTTTGCAGGGCGAACTTCACATACCAGTCCTGAATGGCTCGCTGCTCACCCAAATCCATATCCGGAGCATCCAGCGTATACCATAATACATGGCCCACCCCTGTTCCGTCAGGACCTAACTGGGGCGCTACCCCATCGGGCAAAGTTTTTGAAATCGTACTGATTCTTTCCAGCACACGTTCCCTTGCCCAATATACATCCACATCATCCTCAAAAATGACATAGATAAAGCTCATTCCGAACATGGATGATCCACGAACATATTTAATCTTAGGGATTCCCTGCAAATTGGTAACCAGCGGATAGGTAACCTGATCTTCGATCAGCTGCGGTGAGCGGCCCATCCACTCTGTAAACACGATTACCTGGTTTTCGGACAAGTCCGGTATCGCATCAATTGGATTTTTCTTGACGGCATAAATCCCCCAAACGAACAATCCTAAAGACAATACCAGCACAATAAACCGGTTGCGCATGGACCATTCTATAATTTTATGTACCATTTTATATTATAAATTATGATGTACCAATGAAAAAAATCAGATCAGTCAGGAAGAACATCTGTAAATACAACTGCCCCCTCAGACATTGCATTTACAGATTTTCCTGATCAATAATTAGTGTTTCTTAGGTGCTTTTGGCAATTTATCGCCAGCTTCACGATCGTACTGGCAGCAGCCATGCAGCGCATCGTAAACTTCATTCTTCGCTTTGTATTTAGGCGTATCATAACCTACTGCGGCTACTTTTTTCTGTACTTCATCATTGCTGATCTTTGTACTGTCGTAGCTTACTTTCAGCATTTTCGTTTCTGTATTCCAATTTGCAGCAGTCACTCCTGAAACCTTTAATGAGGTTTCAATCGTTTTTTTGCACATCGAACAGTTACCTAATACTTTAATACTTTCAGTTTTTGATTGTGCGAATACAGCACCACCAAGGAAGGTCAATCCGACCACCATAGCAAATCTTAATGATTTCATGATAATTATATAAATAGTAAAAAAATGGTTTAATAAAAATGGGCTACAGCAAAGCCATAACCAGGACACGAATGTGTCTTAATCAGAAAAGAAGGGCATTATATTCTGTAGGTACAGTTTTTCAGGAAGACAGGCACTTTCAGCCCATCAGGAGGTGCATTACTTAATGCTTCTCTGGTGATTTTTACTGGAACTTCTACGGCATAATCCAGGAAAAAAACAACTGGAATAATCGCCTGAAATGGTGGATGAAACTGGAAAACATGTTGACTGGCCGTTTGGCTCTGGTCTAGTTTTGTTTCCTGCTGCTGATCCTGACAGCAGGATTTGCCTTTCGATTGGGTCTTAGGCATTCCGCAAAGCTCACAAAGCTCGCTACTTTGTTTCTCCAAACCCCAGCTTACCAGCTCTCCCATGCAATAATGGAAGTGCAGCGTTGATCCACTGGAAATTCCCAGGTAGAACATTGCAATAATGGTAAGGAGTGTTTTCTTCATTAGTTCAAAGTTGATAAATTTAACCGGCTTAATTTTATATAATTCTGAAATTATTTTATACAATTAAACCGGTTAAGGCTCAAAAGCGCCTGATGTTCGCTTAAAGCTAACTAATTTCTGATTTTGTCCAGGGCGTTTCTTAATGATTTACCTTCCGCTTTATACTTGCTCGGTGCAATTCCTGTGATGGTCTTAAATTGGGAAGAAAGGTGTGCATTGCTGCTGTAACCCATTTTCATCGAAATCTCATTCAGGTTCAACTCCCCATATTCTATCAATTCTTTTACCTTTTCAATTTTCTGGTGAATGATAAACTTTTCAATTGTCAATCCTTCCGAATCTGAAAACAGGCGACTTAAAAAAGTATAATCACGGTTAACGCGCATGGCGATAATACTGATCAGACTCTGGTTTAAATTTGCCAGGTCGGAATAATGAACAATTTCAATGATCACCGTTTTGATCCGCTCTACCAATTGATCTTTTTCTTTATCCATCAGCTCAAATCCAAGAATTTTCAGGGAGGAAGCAATATTTTGTAATTGACGGTCTTCCGGATCAGGATGAATTTGCACCGTTCCTAAAGTAATATCAGAGACCAAGAAATTCAGGTTTTCCATTTGATGGCGAACAGCAGTAATGCAGCGTTCGCACACCATATTTTTTATATATAACAACATGAGTATTCAAGCTAAATTAAGTTAAAACTGCAATGGATTTCCATTGCGCAATAAAATTTAAAGTTAATGGAGGAAATGATCCTCCGCCTGATCAAATGATGAGGACCCTGTTGGAAAGGTATATAGGTGTTTTCTTAAAAGCCGGACTGCTGGTATGCGCGGTCCATCTCCCGATATTGGCAGCACTTTCTGTTCTGATGAGGTAAGCATAGACCTGCTGACTCACTGCCGACCATACATATCTGGTCTTTAACCCGGCAGTAGCCGAAGTTTTGGCGTTTTCTTTTACAGCATATTCCCCATGGTGCTCACAGCAATCACAGTCTTTGTCTAAAACTACTGTTCCGGAAACCACTTCTGGTTCCTGATGAGCAGCTGTACTTTCAGGAGAAAAACTGGAAGCCATCGCGCAATGGAGCAAGCACACAAATAACCCTGTGGTTAACATCAGGTAGAATGCAGCAAAACTTAAGGCTCCGATTTTCTTCATTGGGTATAGCAAAAGCGGAAACCTTTTAATGGTTTCCGCCTGCAAATATACGATTTAAGGTAGGAAAGCAAATAAATTAAACACGCTCTGCCTGAAATCCTGCTTTCTTCAGCGTCTCTTTAATCAGTTCCTCGTCCAGACCTAAGTCACTTTCAATAGTTAGAATTTTGTCTGGGTTATTCGTATCTACTTCCCATTTTGATACTTCCGTCAGCCCGTCCAGGTGTGGAGTAACTGTAGAAATACATCCGCCGCATTTGATATTCGTTTTAAATTTTAAAGTTTCCATTTGATGTTATGATTAAAATAATTGATATTGAATGATTGATATTGAATGATTGATATTTAGTCAGGTTGTAAATCATTGCGATTACAGTTTAAATTATTACTGTTGCAAATAATCAAGTCCTGTTATTGATTAACTTAATTTGGAGAGCTTCAATCGCAAGCTATTACTCACTACAGAGACCGAACTCAAGGCCATTGCGGCTCCGGCAATCATAGGATTCAATAAAAACCCATTGATCGGATACAGCAATCCAGCGGCAATCGGAATCCCGATCAGGTTATAAATGAAGGCCCAAAACAGATTCTGACGAATCGTACGCACCGTTTGTCTGGAAAGCTTCAATGCTTTTGGTACTTGCTGCAAATCGGAAGAAACCAGGGTAATACTGGCCACATCAATGGCAATATCAGAACCTCTGCCCATGGCGATAGAAACATCTGCCTGAGCCAGTGCCTGACTGTCGTTGATCCCATCACCCACCATCGCCACTACTTTTCCCTGCGACTGCAATTCTTTTACAAATTCGGCTTTATCAGCAGGCAGTACATCTGCGGTATAATGATCGATCCCTGCTTGTTTTGCCACAGATGCCGCAGTATGGGCATTGTCGCCAGTCAGCATATAAACTGCTATCCCTTGTGCTTTCAATGCTGCAACAGCTTTTGCCGATCCTGCTTTTACCTGATCCGCAATCGCTACAATTGCCAATACCTGTGTTTTATTGGCCAGGTAAATGACCGTTTGTGCCTTTTCCTGTAAGCTTAAAACTTTATCCGCCATTGCGGGGGTTACTGGAATATCCTGATCCTTTAAGATCTTATGGCTTCCTGCCCAGTATTTAACGCCATCCACTACACCTTCTACCCCTTTCCCGGTCAGACTTTCAAAATGACTCAGCGCTACGGTTTCCGTACCGGTATTCTTTAAATGACGCACAATCGCTTCTGCCAATGGATGTTCCGAAGCATATTCCAAAGCCATCAGTACCTTGGCTAATTTTTCTATTTCCTCAGGAAGGTCTGTTGCCCATTCTAAAGTAGTGACTTCAGGTTTCCCTTCGGTAATTGTCCCTGTTTTATCGAGGATGACTGCATTTACTTTATAACCCAGCTCTAATGCTTCTGCATTTTTAATGAGGACACCAGCTTCAGCTCCTTTACCAATTCCCACCATAATAGCGGTTGGCGTGGCCAATCCTAAAGCACATGGACAAGCAATCACCAATACGGTGACCATGGCCAATAAGCCATGGGTAAAAGCATGTTCTCCACCCAATAACAACCATGCGCCAAGTGTTAAAACTGCGATGAGCATTACCACCGGCACGAAAATACCGGCAATCTTATCCACCAGTTTTTGTACTGGTGCCTTTGATCCCTGTGCATCCTGAACCAATTTAATGATCTGTGCCAGCATGGTTTCTCCGCCTACTTTTTCTGCTTTAAAACGGAAGGTTCCTTTTTGATTGATCGTTCCGGCAAACACTTGATCACCTTCCATTTTGGCTACTGCCACAGGCTCGCCTGTAATCATGCTTTCATCGACATAAGAATTCCCCTGATACACGACACCATCCACGGGAATTTTCTCTCCAGAACGCACCATTAACTGATCGCCAATGCGTACATCAGCAATAGGAATTTCCTTTTCGCCTTGCTCATTTACCAAAATGACTGTTTTTGGCTGTAAGCCCATTAGTTTTTTAATGGCGGAGGAAGTATTTGATTTCGCTTTTTCTTCCAGCAATTTACCCAGCATGATGAAAACAATGACTACTGCTGCTGCTTCGAAATAAACGTGGGGATGTAAACCCCTCGAATACCAGAATTCCGGATAAAAAGTATTGAAAACACTAAAAATGAAGGCAATTCCTGTACTTAAAGCCACTAATGTGTCCATATTTGCAGCACCATGCTGTGCTTGTTTCCAGGCATTCACAAAGAAGTTCTTTCCAAAAATGAATAGAATTGGCGCCGTTAAAGCCATCATGTAATAATTTCCATTGGGCATATCCATGAAGAACATCCCAATGATCACCACTGGAATTGCCAATATGGATGAGGCAATCATCCTCTTCTTTAATTGCTGATAATTATTTTGCTGTATCGCTTCCTGTTTTTCTTTAGCCCCTTCTTCCTCCAGAATCAAGTCGTAACCAACAGATTGCAATGCTTTCTGCAAATCTGCAGGCTGAATTTTATGCTGATCATAAGTCACCTTTACCGATTGTGTAGCATAATTCACCTCCGCATGAGCTACTCCTTCCTGTGCGCCAACCATGGATTCGACACTGCTGGCACAGGAGGCACAAGTCATCCCTAAGACGGGAAATGTAAGGGTTTCTATATTTTGTTTCATGATGTATCTCTCTATTTCTTTTACAAAGGTACCTCAATACAACAGGAAGAGTTTTATAGGATTTCGGGAAAGATTTATATAATCTCCAATAAAGGTTTTTTTATCGATGATCAATTCATTTCAGGATAAAATACAGGGAAAAATTTACCGGTTAGAGCTCTGGTAATGTACTTCTCTTCCAGGCCACATCCGCTCTTTTAAACATCTAAGAAACCCATCCATCACAATCTCAAAAAACATTGATCTACAGACACATAATTACATTTACATGAAAAACCAGCAAAACATTTCCTCCTTTCAAACGTTCTTCTAATAACTTTACTATTAAAACTCATTTAAGTAAATACCGGGCACTATGGCAAAGATTAATATGTGTTTTGATCACCAGGTTGCAGTAAAAGTCTTTTTTGTTAATAAAGATAAAATCATAAAAAAGCCCATTATCAAATACCTGCGCAGTGATGCGGAAGGAATCCTGGAGATTTCTTTGGATCATATAGCAAAAGGAAGATGGAAAGTCACTTTGGAGTGGAATTATGAGGATAAGGAATACTCACTGGTCAAAGATATTGAAATTCCTTACCTGGAAGCGGCAGGTACTTAAGCTGCGACCTATTTAGCCGCAGCTGTCTTATAAGACTCCTCAAAGGCCATTAAGAAAGTTATTTTTTTAACACTGCAGCCATATCATAACATTTCATGGTGTTTTCCAGGTAATTGATCTGGACATAAAAGTATTTCAGGAACTGAAATCCCAGAATCCCTGATACACCCATTTTTTGGTCGAAATCTGGCATTGCATGTAAGCCCATGCCTATTCCCTGCATATTTAATCCGCCGATCCATAGTTCCTGAAGCTGACCGCGACGCACAGTGGCACCTTTTCCTGAGCCTTCTATCATTTGTACTTCTTTACTTTGCTGCCAGATTTTTCCAATCCTCGGTTCCAGCTGGAGATCTATTACATTGTCTGTTGCGCCCGTATCCATGATAAAACGGTAAGGCTGATCTGCAATCCTGACCTCTACAATTGGAAAATTATTGACCATCACGAAAGGGATATTGATAAGAGCAGGAACACCTTTTAATACAGGATCTGTAATCCCATCCTTACTCAGCACCAACTCCCGACTGGCAAAATTCAGGCTCATTTGATAAGATTTAAAAAAAGCACTGCCGATCAGTCCCAGCACCTTCTCTGAGGTTCCGCTGTTGAGCTGCGACAGCTTTACTGCGGGTAGGAATTGTTTTTCCAGTTTTACATTTTGCCAGAGGAGGCTATGGATTAGCGTCTGCTCCATGGCTACACCTGCGCTCATTCCTTTTAACTGCTGATTGGTTTTTTCCGTTTTGAAATGGTCTGCATTCAACAGAATAAAGCCATTACTGCCAGTATCCACCATTAATAACCCTACTATGCCATCGATCTGCACGGCCACGAACATCAATCCGTTAATAAACTTAAATGGGGAACGGATCTCGGCTGGTAAAATTTCCTCTGTTCTTTCTTTTGACACCAAAACATGGGGTTTATGAAAAAAAATCATATCATTGTGAATCGCAAAAGATCTGAAGATCATTCCGAAAAAGCAGAGCGTAAAAATGACTCCGAGCTTCCATAAAGAGGTATTGAAAATATACATTAGTTGCTGATAATTTGAGGTGTAGGACTAGCGGTCAAAGTTCTCTTCAGGAATTCCTCTGAGCTAATATTTGGATAATTGGGTCTGCTTTTACGGACTTCGTTCAAGGCTATTCCAGCATGATGTAAAGCCTTTTCCTGCTGCCCGTCAAAGCCATAGAGCTTGCATAAGGATTGCTGCAGCACAAAATCCTTTGTACTTCCCCATGGAGATAAAAGTGATAAAGCCAGGCGATTATCTTCCTTATTCGTTCCTTTTCCAGCCACAATTAAGGCAACTTGTGCAGCCTGGGCAGGATTAAATTCTTTTTCATAACGCGTCAGCAATCGCTTTGCTCCCGCATAGGCTTCCTGTTGATCTACCAATTTCCATACCGTCACCGCATGAAAAGCGGCCAGAAATTCAGCAGTTTCCTGGGCATAAAACTGCCCGAAGAATTTCAATAACCCGGGCTCATCTACCTGATAAATTCTCTTTTGATCAGGACCTGCTACTACTTTCAAAGCCCTCGACATCAATTCTGCATCAATTACTTTCTTCAGGTAACGGCTGGCTTTCTCTGCACCCAGTACCTCGGCAAGTTTACTTTCATTCTTCTGCAAAGCCCTGAAATATTTGCTGTCAGTTCCGGTGGTGAGGAACATCCTCATCTGCACACTTTCCAAAGAAAACTTGTCCTTTTGCAGCAGCAGAAACTCATCAGCAACTACGCCTAGTTGCGCATCACCTGCTGCTGCCAGTTTATAAACGTAATTTTTCAAGAATTCCACTGTTCTATCGCCTTCCAGGTACTTCCTTTTATAGGAGAGCAGCTGTTTAGCCGGGTCCAATGCTTCCTTTCCAATTTCAATAAAGTCGGCAGGTTTTAATCCACCCCCACCTGCTTTATGGATCAGTTTCCCTTCCGAATCAAAGAATAAATAACAAGGATAAGAAGTGATTCTATAGGTTTTCTCAAACATTTTCGCATCTGCATAGCGGGCTTTTACAAACGCATCATCTTTTGCAGTCTGGTCCATTTGCAACTTAAAGCTGATAAAATTGGTATTAAAAAAGTCGCCGACTTCCTTTTGAGGAAAAACCTGTTTATCCATTTGCTTGCAAGGGCCGCACCAGGTAGTAAAAGCATCTACAAAGATCGCTTTCTTTTCATTTTTGGCTTTCATCAAGACTTCTTTCCAGCCTGGAAGGTTTTCAAAATTAATACCCTGACCATAGGTTGTTCCTGTGATCATACTGATGATCACTAATAATAGTTTTTTCATGAATCATAATTTATTGATCAGCAATGGCTGATGATTTCATTTTATCGATTGTTTTTAAAATAACCAACCTGAAGCAGGGGGAACTTCTCCAGGCTGATTAGAGGCGTAATTATTTCCAGGCAAAGCCTGTTGAGTTCAGCGAATTATATTTGTATTCTATGTCTCTGATTTTACCAAAAGACTCATATTTAGCGAAAAAGGTGTTCCCGTTAAAAGAGCCTGTAGGATCAACTTTGAAGAAATAAACAGCTCCGCTGTTACCGCTTTTGCTGTTGGCTATTACCAGGAGCTGTGTCCCGTTGGTCATCAGCTGATCAATGGAAATATCTGTTGCCGAGAAGGTATAAACTACCCTGGCGATGTCATTATTAAAATCATAGGCATAGATCCTGTTTTCAGCCGCATAATAAGTCAGCGGATTGTTCGAGGCATTGACATAAGCCGTTGCCGTAGAAAAACCTGGCGCTGTCACTTCTTTTACGCTTTCACAGTAAGTTACCAATGATTTAAAAAAGCCGAATTTATAAACGAAAGTCTGCCCGGTTACCTTGTCTTTACCATAAGCAATCGGCTTTAAACTGGCAAAATTTGTTGCGGTAGGACTGGTACCAGGCTGCATGGTATGGTCAAACAGCAGGCAGGTCTTATTCCCAATATCTTCCACATTAAATTTGTCTTCGACATTTTTGGTGATAGACATCATCTTTCCTGCTGCTTTATTGAACTTCAGGAAGCGATGGTTCAAATCATCATAAACAAAAGCATAGGCACTCATCAGCAAGGACTTAGTGGCTTTATAATTGCCAGAAGCCCGGTAACTAAAGATCAGCGGTGTACTGCTGCCCGTTGTAGCATGCAGGCTTCCATTATTGATCAGGTAATTGTTCATTCCAAAAAGATCCTGATAAATTACGGTTGGTGCATAGGCATCTGGTGCATCAAAAAACCAGGCACGAGGTTCTTGTAAAAATCCAAAACTAGGCAATAAGGTATAGCCCCCATTTTTCCGGAACACATATAAAAGACCATTCGCATTGGCCAGAGATTGTACACTGGACAAGCCCGTTCCATCTTTCAGACGAATGGTATTATTGGCAGAGAAAGCACCATAGAAAACCTCTGGTTTTGTGTTGTCCAGAATGACATCTATGTCCTGAAAACCATCAGCTTTATCATTTAAAACCAGAAAACCCTGGGAAGCCTTAGCACGCACAATTAAGCCATAGGTTCTGCTTCTAACTATGGAGGTTACAGGGTCTGCTACTTCCAGATGGATGCTATATTCCCCAATCGGAACCTTGACCGCATACTTTAATTCCCTTTCTTTAGAAACCGTTTTGATACTGGTATCCCCTGTTTTTGCCTTTGCCGGAATTAGCCTCCAGATATAGGTTAATTTAGTACTGTCGCCGGTAAACTTGACCTCCGGTTTAATTTTCAGGCTGTCCAGCTGCGCCAATGTATAGTTGTCGCTTTTAAAAACCGGCCCCGTCACCGTGATCACATCTACCGGCCTGAGGTCATAATTCCCCTTGTCTTTATAACAGGAAGCAAACAATAGCCCTGTCAGGGAAATGAACAGCATGAGGTTAAATAATCTTTTCATTTTTATCAGTTAAAGAGGTTATGGGAAAATGATAGTTATGCCGTTTTCATCTTTTAAGGGATAAGTAAACGGATCGTTGGCAGCAGGTTTTATCGTTCCTGAGTTCAGGTCGTCCAGCAAAGAGCGCAGTTTCAATTGAAAATAAGCGAATTTAGTACCGCCAAAGATGTATTTAGAAGGGTCTTCTACTGCCAGTGTGGCCGCGTAATTGATCTCTGGAAAACCGAGATGATACAAAATGAAGCGGTGTTTCGTTTTGGAATAAGGACCAAAGAAGCGGGACATTCTCAGCTCCCAATCCACAGGCTTCACCATAAAATTAAAGAAGGCCACCTTACTTTTCAACTGTGTCCCTATGCCTACTTCAAAATGATCATTTGCCACAAGCTTAAACGTCACTATTTTACGAATGGTTTCCAGGTCTTTTGTATTCCTCAGGATCAATGGGAAAACACCTTTAAAGCTGCCTGCTTTAATCACACACTTACCAAAATCAAAGTCTGCCCCAAGCGTAGCATTAGAGCCGGAGGCCTCAAATGCTACTTTAAATTCGCGGTCTACTGAGGCTGTTCTTCCAGTCAGGTCCACCGGAATAAATACCGTATCTGCCAGCAGGTCTCCTTTGGCAGCAAAAGAGAAATCCGCACTATCTACATATCTGGCCGCAGTTCCTGTGCCTAACTTTGAGAACTGAATCCGGTCTTTTCCATCATAAAATTTCACTTCTTCCTTTGTGCAGGAAGTGATGGCCAATACTAAAGCCATGGCCAGCCAGCTTATATTATTCATTAACATATTATTCTTTTTCATGACTATCTTCCTCCATAAAGTTTCTCATCTTCCGGTAGCGGGAAGACATACATCTTTGCCTGCATTTCCGTAACCGGACTGTCTTCAATACGCGCAGCATTCAAGCGTTTGTAATAGAAGAAAGTCTGTCCTTCGGTAAAAAATTCTTTGCGGTATTCCTTTCTGATTTCGTTCTGCAAATCGGCAGTGTTCACAATTGCCGACAAACCTCTGCTTGCCAGTACCTTATTCAGATAACCCAGAGCAGCAACCTGGTCTGGAGCAGTTTCTGCTGCGATATAAAACAGCTCAGAGATCCGCATCATCGGGATATAATTTCTGAGCAGCGGTGTCGTTACATTGACACCTGCCAGGTCTTCATAAAGGTATTTATGAGGAATCAGGAAGCCTTTAACCCCCAGCATCATGGGTGCTTTAAAGCGTATGTCCGTGGCCTGATTGCCAAATATATTGCCACTCAGCTTGGACTCCAGCGTATAGTAATAAGGTGCCGAAGTGGTCAGACCGGTGGTAGGCAGAAAATTAGATTCCGCGAGTTTCTCAAACTTATCGCTAAACAAAGCAAACAGATGTTCTGAATGGAAAGTACGATCAATACTGACCTCCACCCCTGGCGCACGTAACCTGATTTTATTGGCATCAATCACCTCTTTAGCCTTATTAAAAGCCATTGTTTTATTGCCCATATACAGGTAAATCCTTGCCTGAAGGCCTTTTACGGCATAGATATTCATCCTGATCTGACGATCTGGACTGCCGGCAGCACCCAAAGCATCTGCAACCATTAGCGCTTCTGCCTGATTCAGGTCTGCCAATGCCTGATTGGTCACTTCTTCTACCGTAGAAAATGTTGTATTTTCCTTACCATACTGCTTCACGTAAGGTATATATTTCCCATCGCCGCGGTTTAAATAAGACGGACCGAATAAGCGCAGCAAGTCAAAATGGACATAAGCCCTTAAAGCCAGTGCTTCTCCTTTGATCAGTTCATAGTTCTGGCCTGAGAACAGCGCTTTCTTCGCATCAATGTTTTCGAGTATGGCGTTTACCTGCGCAATCGTATTGTATTGCTGCAGCCAAACCTTATCAATCATCCCACGGAATTGCCGTACCTCATAATTGAAATTCTCCACTGGTTTTAAATAAGTAACAGCCACTTCTGAGGAACTGCTCACGGAATAATCGGCTGCCATCACGCTCAGCATACCGTAAGTTAATTCCCTTCCGTAGCCCGCTTCTTTGGTCATGGTCACATAGGCGCCTACCATCGCCTCATTGAAGCCCTGCTGACTGGAAAAAAGTTCATCTTGCTTCATTTCTGTTTTCGGCTGTACATCCAGCCACTTTTTGCAGGAGCTTAGCATCAATACCCCCAACAATACGATCGGCAGAAAGCCGTATTTTAATTGTTTCATTTTGTTAAAATATCTTTTGAGTAACCGGACCATTATAAAGTAACATTTGCGCCAAAGGAGATCCGCTGTGCAAAAGGGTATTGCGTACCGCGCTCTATTCTGATCGTTGAAAAACGGACAATATCATTCATGCTGAGGTTCAACCGAAGGTTTTGAATTTTCAGGCGCTTGATCAATGGGGTATTGTTGAAGGTATAACCCAGGGTGATGGCAGAGATCGTCAGGTAATTGTTTTTCTGCACGAATCTAGAGGTTGCACCTACCCTGTTGCCCCCAATTGAACTGGAATAACCACTGTATTTGGCTTCATCCCCAGGACGGGTCCATTTCGCATCATAAGCTCTTTCATCCACGTTGTGATTCATCACATCAATATCTTCTACTTTAGAAACCAGGGTGGAATTGTACAGGTAACCACCATAAGAATAACCTCCAGCAACTACTGCATCCCAGCCTTTATACCCGAAATTAAGCCCCAAACCACCTGAAACCGTTGGACGCTCGTCCCCGATCACTACTTGTTCGGCTGCTCTCCATTCTGTTCCAATACTTCCATCTCTGTACTGATAAATTTCATTTCCGGTAGCCGGATCGATTCCCAGAGAACGAATCGCGTAGATCGCAGATCTTGAAGCACCTTCCACAAAAATGTTTGGCGGCAAAGTAGATACTTTATCAAAATCTCTATCGTAACTATACTGCAAATCATCCAGGATAAGCTGGTTACGCTGTTTCATTGCATCCGATATTTTGGAAATCTTGTTCTTATTGGCCCCAATATTACCCCAGATCCCCAGACGTGCTTTATTTGGCCCACCTTGTAATACCCTGACATTGACGCGGATGTCGAAGCCATTATTTTGTAAAGAGCCAATATTGTCGGTAAAACTGGCAAAACCTGTAGAGGGTGCCAGGGTTACACTCTGCAGCAGGTTGGAAGTACTTTTCCAATAGTATTCTGAATTGATATTCAACAGCCCCGAGAACAGTCCAAAATCCAGGGCTACTTTCTTCTGTCTTGTCGTTTGCCATTTCAGGTTGGCATTCCCCAATCCCTGGATAATGGCCCCAAAATCTTGTCCGTAGATATTGTCGGTATTGTATTTATACTTGGTCATGGCCTGATAAGGCGCAAAATTCTGACTGGCAGTTTCGGCAATTGCAGCGGTTAACCTTAAGTTGCTAAACACATTCAGTTTCTGAATAAAAGACTCGCGGTGTAAATTCCAGCCCAATCCAGCCGACCAAACCGGAGCATACTTTTCATTTGATCCGAATTGTGAAGAACCATCCAGTTTAAAGGAAAGGTCTATAAAATACCTGCTGTCGTAAGCATAGTTAAAAGTAGCCAGGAAACCTGCCAGGCGACTGGTATTGTCTAAGCCTTCAGGTCTGGAATTTGCTTTATACTGCTTGGCAAAAGCCAGGTCGTCCATTTTTGGATTCGGAAAACCTTCTGCTGAAACCCGCATCACGCTGGAATTTGACTCCTTTGCATTAAAACCTGACAACAGGTAAAAGCTATGCTTTTCATTGATCAGCTTGCTGAAAGTGGCAAACAAGGAAGCTTCATAACCAAAAGATTTGCTGTTAGAAATGTCCAGATCACCACGTAAAGCATAAGCTGCCATATCAGGGCTGATCCCCGCAAATGCTGTATGTTCTGCAGACCTGAAATCTTTGGAATCGGACAGTCTTTTATTGATTCCCAAAGTTGCCCTTAAGCGGAAATCATCGTTAATTTTCCATTCCGAAGACAGGTTATTGACGATCTCGGTATACTGACTGATGCTTTGGGTATTCAGCGTTCCATTATACAAAGGGTTCAGAATGTAATTGTTTCTTATGCCATTGGCGAAAGTCTCGTATAAAAATGGAGAACCAGCGCCTCCATCCCCCGGAATCGGGAAATATGGTTTTGCATTTACGAAGTCCTGGAAGCTGCCATAAGGGGAAGCGGTTCCTTTTGTATTCACAATTTGAAGGTCATTCCTAAACAGGAAATTACCAGTATTGTAATTAAAAAGCATATTTCCCTGGTAATTATCACGGGAAGAGCCTTTCATGACGCCTGGATTGAAGGCTGCAGAAAACCCAATGCTGTATCTAAATGCCTGATCTCCTCCATCGAGTGTTAAGGAATGACGCTGTTCCACTGCCGTTTTGAGCGGTTGTGATAGCCAATAAGTATTTGTTCCTGCTTTTAGTAAGGCCAGTCGGTCGTTGTACAATTCCTGTTTCTGAATTTGCTCCGAAGGGTTTGTCGAACTGTACAATCCGGTTCGTTTTTCAAATTCCAGTAAACGGGTTGCATCCAGCATATTATAATCTCTAAGGTCAGGAATCACCATATTGGAACTCAGTGCATAGGTTGCCCTCAGCTTTCCTGCTGCCGGCGATTTGGTTACAATAACCACTACTCCATTGGCAGACCTGGTTCCATAAATTGCTGCTGCAGATCCATCTTTCAATAGGGTGACAGATTCGATTCTGTTCATATCCAAATCTACAATGCGCTCTAAAGACGTTTCAAAGCCATCCAGGATGAACAATGGAAGGTTTGGGTTGCCATAAAATGTTCCCCTGAGATCGCCATTCGCATAATTCTCCGTTAAGCTATTTCCCCCACGAATCTCAATATTCGGCAAGGCATTCGGATCTGAACCCGCAAGGTTATTGTCGATGATCCTGAAGGAAGGATCCACTAAACCCAGTCCCTGGAGGATATTTCCTGAGCTGAGTTTCATCAGTTCCTTGCCGGTAAAGGTGGTAGAACTTCCGGTATAAGTTTCTCTTTGCGATCTGAAATACCGGTCACCACTACCTGATTAAGTTCTGACACTTCTTCTTTAAGTATGGTGACGATGGTACTGCTTTTTCCTACAGGCACTTCTGTACGTACAAAACCAATATAAGAAAGGATCAATACTTCCTTTTCTGCTACAGAGATCTTGTATTTTCCATTCGTATCTGAAAGAGTGGATCTCGAAGGACTTCCTTTAACGCGGACAGAAACACCCGGTAATGGCTTTTTCAAATGATCAATTACGGTTCCTTCAATCAGCTGAAGATTAACGCCGCCAGTGGCCTGCTCAATCTCAGCAACCTTTGCTTTTACCGCGATCATTGACCCATCCTGTTTAAATTTCAGGAATACTTTTAATTCCAGTTCGAAGAGCACATCCTGAATAGCACGTGGCTTTTTTGAAAAGCTGATGCGTTCCTGTGGGTTGAGTTTGATGGTACTATAATAGAATTTCACCTGGTAGAGCTGTTCTATCTGGCGAAAAGCTTCTTCTATTGTTTTATTTTTAAAGCTCAGGTTTTTCTTTTCTTGTGCCGCTGCTGGCGACTGAAAAACAAGGAATAATACCGCAGTGCAGCCCATACCGATCCTGCAGCAGGATTTAAGCCCATGCCGCAGCATAGCGACTAGATTTTCTTTCATAATTTGGGAAGTGGTGGTTGTAGGTTTGTTGGTTGAATTGGATTAGTTGAATCGGAGAATGACCTTCTCTTTTTCTATCTTGAAATTACAGTCGGTCGCAAAACAGAACATGTTGAGGACCCGTTCTAAAGATTCATTTTCATAAGTTCCGGAGAATTTACCCGCAGATTTCTGCTCGCCCTGAATCTCAATTGGCACTCCATACCAATCTTCTAAAGCAGTAACGACCGCTCTAAAGCTGGTATCTTTGAATTTAAGCTGGCCTTTGACCCAGGCTTGCCGCTGCTGAATGTCGAAAGTTTCCTTTTCCATCAGGTCTACCGATCTGTTCAGCATCACCATATCTCCGGGGAGGAGAATTTCCGGCTGATTGTCGAGGGTAGATTTATACGCTTTCTGGACTTTTAGCTTTCCACTGAGAAGTTCCACCTGCTGTCCGGATTCATGCGGATAGGCACGCATGTAAAAACTCGTACCCAATACCGTGGCTTTCATATCAGCGGATTCCAGGCTGAAAGGCAATTCGGCATTCGGGCTGATGTCAAAATAAGCGGCACCCAATAAGACTACTTTCCGGCTATCCTTATTGTAGCCATGGGGTACTTTCAGGATACTGTTGGCATTTAGAATGACCTTGGAATTATCCGCCAGCGTGATGATCATTCTTTCTCCGAAAGGAGATTTATACACCTGATATTGCTGCTGTTCTTTCTTAATGGCAAGCTCTACTTTGCGTTCTTCCTGGTAATGATTAAATAAGGCAAGGCCCATCACCAGCAGTACTGCTGCTGCAGAAGCATACCATACGCGTACAAAATTACGGCTCTTATACAAAGGCGAACGTCCTTTGGTTTGTCCCTCTTCTTGCAAATACTGTGGCACAGCATTGGGAACTGAGCCTGCTGCATAGCGTTGTTCCTGCTCCAGGGCTAGTTTCTTAAATTCAGAAAGGGCCATTTTTTCCTCGCGACTTTTCAGCATCTGATTCAGCAGCAACAGCATTTTCCTGGCTTCCGTCACTGCTGCTTCATTTTCAGGAGATTGTGCGGCATAACCCTCCCAGGTCTGCACATCCTGCACATTACTTTTATAACAGTAATGAATAAAAGTCGGATCTAAAATGAGTTGTTCTATCGTGTACATTCGTATTGCGCTTTCTTACTAGACGGGATCAGGACTGTTTTTTACCATCATAATTTTAACATTCTCCACAAAACCACCTAAACCTCTGTAAAACAAGAAAATACATTTACATAATTAGGCAAAAATCAAGGTCATAAATATGCTCAGGTCTTTAGGGCTCAGGTTTTCCTTCGCCATTTCTTCCCTCATTCGTTTAATTCCTTCGAAAAGATTGTTATAAACGCTCCTGATTGTCAATGAAGTCCGTTCTGCAATTTCTTCATTGCTCAGTCCTTCATAATATTTTAAAAAGATGGCCGTCTGACATCTTCCTGGCAATCCATCATAAATTCTGGATAGTTTTTCTTTAAGTTCATCCAATGCCTGGCTATTGAGCATCAGTTCTTCTGTAGAGGGTTCCGACCAGGTATCAGAGAAATCGTCCAGCGATTCTGTTTTATACTTCTGTTCCACCCTATAGGTATCTATCAATTTCCTGCGGAAAGAAGTGAGGATATAAGCTTTCACATTTGTGATTTTACTGAAATCCGTTCCTTTTTCCAGAAAGCCAAGGAAAGTCTGGTTGATGTTGTCCTTCACATCAGTTAAATCCATTCCGCTTTTTAAGCCTACAAAGACCAGATAGTTGTAATGCTGCTGATACAGCACATAAATATCGTCCGATAAAATTACTTCTGGTTGGGTTTCCTTTAGCTCAGCCATGATTCAGCACTTCTTAAAATTGAGACTGCAATCTACTATTCTAATTCTTCACCCTAAAATAAATTTAAAACCGTTATTTCTTACCGATGGTCAACGCTGCTTTACCCTTCATCAAATTCTTTTCCTGGTCTTTTTAATTATTCTCCTTTTTGCAGGACAAAGGAAGGCCGTTAAATAGGTCCTTCCCCATCAAATCTTAATTATCATTCAAATGAAAAAACATTTTCTATTGCCTGCCATTGCTTTAATGATGCTGGCTAACACGGCAAAATCTCAGGACAGCAACCCTATTCATGTGGGCTTAAAAGCAGGTGCTAATTACAACAAACTTTCTCTTTCTGCCCCAAATGTATCCGGAAAATATGCCACCGGTTTTTCTGCGGGTGCTTTAACCAGAATTGACTTAGGCTCTGCTTATGTACAGGGAGAATTATTGTACAGCAAGAAATCAGGTAAACTGGAAGGAAACGCATTAAACGATCAGAAAGCAAAGTGGTCAACGCTTGACGTTCCTGTATTGCTGGGTTATAAAATCCTGAATACAGCGCAGATGAACCTGAGGATTTTTGGCGGAGCGGTGTACAGTTATACCTTAAATGAAAAAACTTCGGTCTTCAAACAGCTCAATCCAGCCTTTAAAGCATTCAGCAAATCAAATATTGGTTACCAGGCTGGTGCGGGAATTGATTTAGGAAAGCTTACTTTTGACCTGCGTTATGAAGGCGCTTTAAAGGACATCGATAAAACATTCAAATCACGTCCTCAGTCCTTCCAGGCAAGTGTAGGGTTCTTGATTTTTTAATCCTTCTCTTTATTTATCATCTTCGTAATGAAAAAATTCCACTTAAATAAACCACTTGTTTTCATCTCCGGCTTTTGGATCTTACTGGGTTTTACCTTATGGTCTCAATTGAAAAGAGATTACCCACTGCTCAATACTTTTGGCACCGCAGCATTAATGGTTTTATGTTCAGCTGTTATTGCACATACTTTAAGTAACGTTTTACTGCCTACTGCATTGAAAAAGGGGAAAATGACCTTATTTGTGTTTCAAACCATTCTGGCCACTGCGATTTTAACCGCAGCAATTGCGGGGGTATTTTATGGTACCTACTGGTTAGCCATTCATGGCTCAGCCTATGACAGTGCTTCACAATTAGCACAGAACACTGATTATTTTGTGGTATTCATTAGAACCATCCCCTCTGCTTTACTGATCATTGGCTCGACCTGTGGTTTTCAATTTTACCAGGAACATTACCAGATGGCGCAAAAACATACCCTTTTACAGCAGGCGCATCTGGAGGCACAGCTGAGAATTCTGCAGGACCAGATCAATCCTCACCTCATGTTCAATGTGCTCAATCACCTGCATATTCTGATGAAGAAAGATGTGGATCTGGCCGCGACCTTACTCGTCAAATTTTCAGACATCCTGAGGTACCAGCTGTATGAATGTAACCGGGAAACCATCCCATTGGAAAAAGAAGTGACTTATTTAAAAAACCTGGTCTCCGTCGAGAAGATCCGATGGGGGGAAGAACTGCAGGTAAATTGTATATGGAATATTGCGAATGGAAAGCGGGACATTGTCCCGCTTTTACTCGTTCCATTTGTAGAGAATGCCTTTAAACATGTTGCCCGTTTACCGTCACAGAAAGGATTCGTCCGACTGTCCCTACAACAGGAGGAGGAACTCCTTACCTTTACCATTGAGAATTCCAATTCCCCGAAGCCTGCAAGAAAAAGCGACAGCAGCGGTCTTGGTCTGGAAAATGTGCAGAAACGTTTAGAGATTCTTTATCCGAAGCAGCACGACTTACAAATTATACGCAGTGACACCCTTTTTAAAGTTGTTTTAACCATTCATTTAGATCAAAAAGCAAACTATGTCGGTTATTAAGCCCAACTCAGATGTACCCTTACAATGTCTCGTTGTAGACGACGAACCTATTGCCCGGGCAGGAATTATAGATTTCATTGATCAGGTAGACTTCCTCCAGGTTGCAGGTTCCTGCGGAACTGCGATGGAAGCTTCCGATTTTATCCATAAAAATCAGGTAGATCTATTGTTTCTAGACATTAACATGCCTTATTTATCAGGCTTGGAGTTACTGGAATCCATGGAAAACCCTCCCTTAACTATTTTCACAACGGCTTATTCTGAGCATGCGCTGGATGGATATCGCCTGCAGGTGGTAGATTATCTGCTCAAACCCATTACTTTTCAGCGTTTTCATCAGGCAGCGAGTAAAGCCCGGCAGATGTATGAATTGCAGCGCCTGCAAAAGCAACCGGCTGCGATGGATCCTTATTTATTTGTTCGTCAGAAAGACAGCTTTAAAAAAATCCAGTGGGCTGATATTTTATATGTGGAAGGAATGCAGAACTATGCCAAACTAAAGTTTGCAGATCAGGAACTGATCATTCATCAGACTTTGGTTTCCTTAGAAGAGATATTGCCCAGCGATCATTTTTTCAGGATCCATAAATCTTATCTGGTCAATATCTCTAAAATTGATTTGGTGTCGGGAGGAAGGATTTTTATAGCTGAGCATGAGCTGCCTATTTCCCGACACCGGAGGGAGGATTTGTTAAAAGAAGTTGTTTACAATAAACTCATCAGTCGTTAGCGTTTCCCAAAATTCCATTTGAGGCCTATGGCACCATAAGCTGTGGTCTCAAAATGCGGTGGATTTTCGTCCTTTTCTTTAAAGAAATCTTTTAGTTTCCTGCTGGTAAATTCCATAGACCGGTACAATGAAGCACCTGCGGTCAGCTGTAAGGTCAGGGATTTATTCAGCTTAAACTCTGGTTGAAATCCTGAAATCACTTGGAGGTAGGACAGCATGGCTTTGTCTTCCCTGTTCACATCTGCCGTCATCGAACTCACTTCGGCTACGGCCTTCAGCCTGATCGCCGGACTGGCTTTGAAAGCCAATTCTACCTTTTCCGGGAAGTTCAGCATCACCTGGAACTTGCCGTTGGTTTTCCAATTTAAAAAGATTGCTGGCAATACCATCGGGACACCAAAGGTATTGGATACTACCGGTCCGACACCCAGGGCCAGATTAGGGTTAAACTGCTTGATGAAAATTACCCCGCCCATCAGCAGCACATCTTGAGAAGAAATGCCTTTAAGGTCGGTATACACACCTGCTGAGGCCATGAACAACATATTCCAGCTCTTACTCAATGGCCTCAGGTGCATCAAGCCTACACTCGCATTCAGCAGCTCATCAGGAAACAACTGCTCCGGGTAATCCTGGTTCTTTATTTTTGCATAGGAACCGCCCAGGGTGACTGCCCAAACCTTTGGCCTGCCCAGGGAATCCATCTTTAGGGATAAAGGAATGCTAATGCCACCTTCTACCCTTCTCATGTCGCTTTTCGCTGTAGTATATTCCTCCGTTTTCCCATCAGTTTTTTTTGGTATATACCTGGACATAGGGATGTATTCGGCTTTCAGCCTGAAGCCAGACAATTCCGTCTGGGCCTTGCTTTCCAGGCTGATCAAGGCCATAAATAAGACTAAGCCGTAATTAAGAAATTTCATAGTGTTTTTCTGTGTCAATGAATAAATATATTTTTCGGCGAATTACGTCAGGATTCCTGTACTGGAGAAATATTATTGACCAGTGGTAATTCCATGTTGACAAGCGGCTTAACTTTGGTTTATTAAATAAGATTATTATAAATTTAACCCGAGTTTCATTTTTTTAATACATTTGCAGCTGAGTGGGTTACCCTAATTTATTCTAAAGCAACATCAGCAGTTTGAAGACAAGAAACTATAGAATTCCTATCATTTATATCGTAGTTGGTGTTTTATGGATTACAGGGAGCGATTACCTTTTAAATTCCCTGACTTCCGAACTCAGTCCTAAACTAACCTGGTATACCTCTTCCATAAAAGGAATTTTTTATATTCTGGCTACTGCATTTCTCCTCTACTATCTGATTAAGAAAGAAAGGGAACGGATTGCTGCGGTAGACAATAAAAGGATGGCAGAGATTGTCGATAAGATGAATAACCTGATCATCATGTCTGATACTTCCGGAAAAATCACCTGGGTGAACCGGGCATTTGTCAGCATTACCGGTTACACCATGCAGGAAGCGCTGGGGAAAACACATTCCAACCTTTTATACGGTCCGAAAACCAATGCGGAAGTGGTCAGAAAACTGACTATCGCCATTGCTAATAAAGAGTTTTTTAGCGGGGAACTGGTCAATTACACGAAAGACGGAAAAGCCTATTGGTCTCAGTTTAACCTCTCTCCGATGTTCAATATAGATGGTGGACTGGAGGGCTACATTTCGGTAGAGAATAACATTGACGACAGCAAGCATCGGGAAGACCTGATCGTGCAGCAGCACCGAAAATTAAAGGCGGTTTCCTGGTTTAATTCACATGAAATCCGGAAGCCTGTGGCCTCTATTTTGGCCTTATCAGAATTGCTGATGGAGGAGAAAAATGCGATAGAACAACAGGAACTGATAAAATACCTCCGACAAAGCGCTGTCAACCTGGATCTTATCATTCATCAGATCAATGAAGCGGCAGCAGTAAAATAATTTATGTACCTTTGATCCCAGCATCAAACCAACATTTCCTTAAAATGATCCGGCAGTTTACACCATCAGATCTTAACCCGATGAGGGAGATCTACAATCACTATGTGGAAAATACACTAGTTACTTTTGACGAAGTAGCATTGAATGAGCAAGAATTTGCGGATAAATTGAATCCGGTGATCCACAAATATCCATGCTTCGTGTATGAGAAAGAAGGACAGGTTCTAGGCTTCAGTTATGCTACGGAATGGAAAGAAAATCCTGCCTATCGTTTTACAGTAAGCACTGCTATTTACCTGGATCCGGAAGCCATAGATAAGGGAACTGGTACTGCACTTTACAAGAAACTGATTGAGGAGTTACGCGAAATGAATACTCATTCTATCGTTGCCGGGATCTTGATGCCCAATGAAAAGAGTACCAGAATGCACGAACGGCTAGGCTTCAGCAAAGTCGCTCACCTGAGCCAGATCGGCTATAAGTTCAATAAATGGATAGATGTCAGTTATTGGCAAATGATATTATAGCTATAGATATTAAAATAATAAACTTACTGATTCTTTGCAGAAAAAGGATAAAAGTAAAGTTTTTTAAAAAGTCATGGACTGAATACTGATAGTGCTAAATATTTTCAGCACTATCAGATTTTTTAGTATTTCCAGGCTGCTGTGCTGGTAGGATATCTTGAATAGAAATCTCCAGTATCTCCGCGATTTGATACAGCCGACTTACCGTCAGACTTGTCAGACCTCTTTCCAACTTAGAATACGAGTTTTGAGAAAGGTGAAGCCTTTCGGCCATGTAATCCTGAGTATAGCCTTTTATAACTCTCTGGATCCTTAAAGCATTTCCAAATTGCATATTTCTTTGATCTTGAATAAATCTAATAAGAATAAATATAATCCAAGCGTTGGTGTGGAGATATTCTGCTTTTAAAGCCAAAAAGGAGTGTTTTTCGCCCTGAAATTAGTATAAATCGCAGAAAAAAAAAGTACAAAACGCAAATATTAATGGAGCTGATTACTTTAGACATCTCAGCGGCATGGCCTCTGCTTTATTGTTGTCAATGACCTGCAATATCCCATTCCAATGAAACATTTTACCTGCAAGATTAGTTCCGGTTGTTCCGGTCCAATAATATAGTGAATTCACTCGCCAAACATAATTACCTGCTGGCAGTATAGATCCTGCCATATGGATTTTCAGGGGAGAATTGTAAATATGATCCAATGTTGTCCAGGCCTGTGGCGGAGCAATTACGGTACTCATTTCGGTAGCCGTAGGCAATCTCCAGCCAGAGCCCATCAGCGCGGCGCAGGGGTCATTTGCAGCTGTCCAATCTCCTATTTCATTGATTGCAGTTGTCCAGGCTGTAGCAGGCGTACGGGTAGTACCATCGTGCTTATAACCTTGTTTCCGATTAAACTGCCAGTACCATCCTGATGCAGCCTCTGAATTGTCGGCTACATTTGTTGCCTGGCGGTCCGCACCCAGATTCTGGGTGATCCAGCAGCGTGCAGCCCCACTCAAATTACTGCTCAGTGTACTATATGTTACTGTTTTATCTACTGGAGCGCCATTTACTCCTGCAACATGACTCAGTGTAATTGGCTTACAAATTTTAAAACTGGCCGCATCTGGGCTGTAACCTGTTCCAGTCGCATTGCTCGCATAGGCACGTACATAAATGGCAGATCCTTCTGCAAGACCTGTGATGGTCGCATTAAAGTCACCGGTCGTATTTCCTGTTACCGGCAATACCTGATCGTTCAGGTCCGGTACTGGATTTATAGTACTCCATACCAATCCCTTTGCGGTAATCGCAGATCTGCTGTTAGAAACTACTGTCGCTGAAGCCGCAGCTGAACTTTCCTTTATTCCTACAGCCGGAATAACCACTGAAGTCAGCACAGGGACACTAGCTTCTACCCCATCACGTAAACAACGTATTGAATATCCAAAGGATTTATAAGTTTCGGAAAAAGCACCTTGATTTACCAAACTATTACCGGCAGTAAATTGCAAAGGGATACCATACACAGGGTCGCTTGGATAAGCAAACTGGTTGCTACTCCAATAACGTCCATTAGCTCCTCTGGTGGTTCCTTTAACCCCGGTATTGTAATCCAGGTATCCCGCATTGTGTAATTTTAAGTCAGATTGATAAGCTTCCTGATCTTTCGTCCAATTTTGTGGAGGCGCATCTGCTGCGGTCCATTCTGCGGCAGTCGGCATGCGCCATCCGCCACCAAGTAATAAACGGCAAGGATCATTGGCAGGCAGCCAGTCGCTGTTTAAACTGACTTTTATCTGCCATGGTGCCCAACTGGTTGCTGCAGGAATCCGGTCTGTAGTATTTTGCTCATAGCCTTGTAAACGGTTAAACTGCCAGTACCAGCCTGCGGATTCTGCTGAGGCATCGTTAAAGGCTGTGGCTTGCTGTGTGGCCCCCAGATTCTGGGTAATCCAGCAGCGAGCTGCTCCGGTAATCGTACTACTTACTGTATGGTAAATTACTGTTTTATCGACCGGTGCCCCGTTGAATCCAGCTTTGTGAATCATGGTCACTGGATTACATATTTTGAAAGTACTGGCTTCTTCGCTATACACAATGCCTACACTGCTTTGCGCATAAGCCCTAACATAATAAGTAAACTCTTCAGTTAATCCTTCCATCAAGATGCTATACGTGCCAGAACCGCTACCACTATCTTTGATCTTCTGATCTGCGGTGGTTGGCATTTTATTACTGGTACTCCATACCAAACCACGTTCGGTAACTGCAGCAGTTCCCACCCTGCTCATCGTTGCAGTAAGCGTTGCAGCATTGCTGGTCATTCCTGAAGCAGGAACCAGCACATTGCTCACTGCAGGCAAAGTAGCAGTCGGTTCATCTCTTAGACAGCGTACTGGCATAGCACCTGCTTTATTGTCATCTACGACCTGCAATGACCCATTCCAGAAAAACATCTTAGCCGTAGTCGTCGTCGCACCTCCCGTGCTGGTCCAGTAATACATAGAAGTGCCACGTCCGGTAAAACTACTTCCTGAAGTGACATATCCAGCCATGTGCATTTTCAAGGGGGAATTGTAAATCTCTGAAGTTGCTTTCCATGCCTGTGGAATAGCTACCACTGTATTCATTTCTGTAGCGGTAGGCAATCTCCATCCAGAGCCCAGAAGAGAAACACAGGGATCCTGTTCTGCAGACCAGCCGCCATTTTCATTGATTGCGGTAATCCATGGTGTCCAGGCATTGGAAGGCGTACGGGTTCCTTCCAGTTTATAACCCTGTTTGCGGTTAAACTGGAAGTACCATCCTGAGGCCGCTTCGGTGTTGTCAGACACTGCGGCTGCCTGGCGATCAGCGCCTAGATTCTGGGTGATCCAGCAGCGTGCGGCACCGCTCAAACTACTGCTTACCGTACCATAAGTAACTGTTTTATCTACGGCAGCACCATTCAGTCCGGCCACATGAATCGCGGTAAAGGGGTTACATATTTTGAAACTGGTGGCCTGTGTGCTGTAACCTGTTCCATTTGCATTGCTTGCATAAGCACGTACATATATGGTAGGTCCTTCAGCAAGACCTGTGATGGTCGCATTAAAATCACCTGTGGTATTTCCTGTTACCGGTAATACGTTATCATTCAAATCAGGTTTTGGATTCGTGGTACTCCATACCAATCCTTTTGCGCTGATTGGAGATCCGCCATTAGCAACCAAGGTAGCTGAACCCTCAGCTGAACTTTCTTTCATTCCAGAAACCGGAATGCTCACTGGTGTCAGGACAGGAACACTAGCCTCTACCCCATCACGTAAACAACGTATCGAATACCCAAAGGATTTATAAGTTTCGGCAAAAGCACCTTGATTCACCAAACTATTACCGGCAGTAAACTGTAATGGGATACCATAAACAGGATCGCTTGGGTAAGCAAACTGGTTGCTGCTCCAATAACGTCCGCTGGCTCCTCTGGTGGTTCCTTTAACTCCGGTATTGTAATCCAGATAACCCGCATTGTGTAGTTTTAATTCTGATTGATAAGCTTCCTGATCTTTCGTCCAGTTTTGTGGAGGTGCATCTGCGACAGTCCATTCTGCGGCAGTTGGCATTCGCCATCCGCCGCCAAGTAATAAACGGCAAGGATCATTGGCAGGCAACCAGTCACTATTTGAACTGACTTTTATCTGCCATGGTGCATAGCTTGGTGCTACAGGAATGCGTTCTGTGGTATTCTGCTCATAACCTTGTACCTGGTTAAACTGCCAGTACCAGCCTGCGGATTCTGGCGTGGCATCGTTAAAAGCAGTTCCCTGCTGCGTAGCGCCAAGATTCTGGGTAATCCAGCAGCGTGCAGCGCCGGAAACCGTACTGCTTACCGTTGTATAAGTCACCGTTTTATCAACTGGTGCCCCGTTAAATCCAGCTCTATGGATCACAGTGACCGGGTTACAGATTTTGAAGGCACTTGCTTCCTCACTGTATACCATGCCTACACTGCTTTGCGCATAGGCTCTTACGTAATAAGTAAACTCTTCTGAAAGTCCGTTCATCACCAGATTAAAATCACCGGTACCATTACCGATATCCTTGATCTTCTGATCTACGGCAGTCGGCATTTTATTGCTGGTACTCCATACCAAACCACGTTCCGTTACCGCAGCCGTCCCCGCCTTGCTTACTGTTGCTGTAGCAGCTGCGGAATTATTGATCATTCCTAAAGCAGGAAATAATACATTACTTACTGCAGGTAAAGTAGCCGTGATTTCATCCCTCAGACAACGTACAGTCATTGCACCTGCTTTATTGTCGTCTACGACCTGCAGTGATCCATTCCAGAAAAACATCTTAGCCGTAGTCGTAGTCGTACCTGCGGTGCTGGTCCAGTAATACATTGAGGTGCCGCGTCCGGTAAAACTACCTCCTGAAGTAACATATCCGCTCAAGTGCATTTTCAGGGGAGAATTGTAGATCTCCGAAGTTGCTCTCCATGCCTGTGGAATAGCAATCACCGTACTCATTTCCGTAGCGGTGGGCAATCTCCATCCAGAGCCCAGCAGGGAAATACAAGGGTCCTGCTCAGCAGACCAGCCGCCATTTTCATTGATTGCGGTAATCCATGGTGTCCAGGCATTGGAAGGTATACGGTTTGCCCCTTCCAGTTGATAACCTTGTTTGCGGTTAAATTGGAAGTACCATCCTGATGCTGCTTCTGTATTATCAGACACCGTGCTCGCCTGGCGATCAGCACCCAGATTCTGGGTAATCCAGCAGCGTGGGGCACCGCTCAAACTACTACTTACCGTACCATAAGTAACTTTTTTATCTACGGCAGCACCATTCAGTCCGGCCACATGAATCGCGGTAAAGGGGTTACATATTTTAAAACTGGTGGCCTGTGCGCTATAACCTGTTCCATTTGCATTGCTGGCATAAGCACGTACATAAATGGTAGGTCCTTCTGTAAGACTGGTGATGGTCATGCTGAAGTCACCTGTTGCATTTCCTGTTACCGGTAATACATTATCGTTTAAACCCGGAGTTGGATTGATGGTACTCCATACCAATCCTTTTGAGCTGATCGGAGATCCGCCATCAGCAACCAGGGTAGCTGAACCCTCAGCTGAACTTTCTTTCATTCCAGAAACTGGAACACTTACTTGCGTCAGTATAGGAAGACTAGCTTCTACGGCATCACGTAAACAACGTATCGAATATCCAAAGGATTTATATGTTTCGGAAAAAGAACCTTGATTCACCAAACTGTTACCGGCAGTAAACTGCAAAGGGATACCATAAATAGGATCGCTTGGATAAGCAAACTGGTTGCTGCTCCAATAACGTCCACTAGCCCCTCTGGTAACCCCCTTAACTCCCGTATTGTAATCCAGATAACCCCCATTGTGTAATTTTAAGTCTGATTGATAGGCATCCTGATCTTTCGTCCAGTTTTGAGGCGGTGCATCTGCGGCGATCCATTCTGCGGCAGTTGGCATGCGCCATCCGCCACCCAGTAATAAACGACAAGGATCATTGGCAGGCATCCAGTCGCTATTTGAACTGATTTTTATTTGCCATGGTGCATAGCTTAGTGCTGCAGGAATACGATCTGTGGTATGCTGTTCATAACCTTGTATCTGGTTAAACTGCCAATACCAGCCTGCGGATTCTGGCGTGGCATCGTTAAAAGCAGTTGCCTGCTGGGCGGCGCCCAGGTTCTGGGTAATCCAGCAGCGTGCTGCACCGGAAACCGTACTGCTGACCGTTTTATAAGTCACGGTTTTATCAACCGGCGCGCCGTTAAATCCAGCTCTATGGATCACGGTTACTGGATTACAGATTTTGAAGGTACTGGCTTCAGCGCTATATACGATGCCTACACTGCTTTGTGCATAAGCTCTGACATAATAAGTAAACTCTTCAGTAAGCCCATTCATCAATAGATTAAAATCACCGGTACCATTACCGCTGTCCTTGATTTTCTGATCTGCAGTAGTCGGCATTTTATTGTTTGTACTCCAGACCAAGCCGCGTTCAGTTACCGCAGCAGTTCCTGCCATGCTCACTGTTGCCTTCGGTGCAGCAGCGTTACTGGTTATCCCTGAAGCAGGAACCAGCACATTACTTACCGCAGGTAAGGCAGCAGTGATTTCATCTCTTAGGCAGCGTACTGGCATTGCCTCTGCTTTGTTGTTATCTCCAATCTGCAGTGCTCCATTCCAGTAAAGAAATTTACCCGTAGTGGTGTTGGCACCTAAGGTACTTGTCCAGTAGGTTAATGTGCTGCCACGTCCGGCAAAACTACCTCCTGCAGTAACAGATCCTGACATGTGGATTTTCAGGACTCCATTATAAATATCTGCCTGCGTTTTCCATGATTGCGGCGCAGCAATCACCGCAGTCATTTCCCCAGCGGTAGGCAGTCTCCAGCCAGAGCCGAGCAGGGAAACACAAGGATCCTGTTCAGCAGACCATCCACCATTTTCATTGATTGCGGTAGTCCATGGCGTCCAGGCATTGGAAGGTATACGGTTAGCCCCTTCCTGTTTATAACCCTGTTTACGGTTAAACTGGAAATACCACCCTGAGGCCGCTTCTGCATTGTCAGATGGGCTGCTGGCTTGGCGATCAGCTCCAAGATTCTGGCTGATCCAGCAGCGCGGGGCACCACTAACACTGCTGCTTACCGTACCATAAGTGACTGTTTTATCCACGGCAGCACCATTTAGTCCGGCCACATGAATCGCGGTAACTGGATTACATATTTTAAAACTGGTGGCTTCCGGACTATAGCCCGTGCCATTTGAATTGGTCGCATAAGCACGCACATAAATGGTAGGCCCTTCAGCTAGACCCGTTAAATTTCCGGCCATATTCTCCAGATTTGCGTTTACCGCCAGCCTCTGATCTGTCAAATCGGGTTTCGTATTCGTGGTACTCCATACAAAACCAGTTGCCGTTACGGCCAGGCCTCCAGTTGAAGTTAAGAAAGCAGTCGCTTCTGCTGATGCCTCTTTCATTCCAGATACAGGAAGCGTAACCATACTTAATTTAGGTTTCGTCAATGCAATCGTATCTCTGATACAGCGAACAGAGAAGGCGTAATTTTTATTCAGGTTCATGACCTGCGGCGTTCCGCCTGTCACCATTAATCGGCCCATATCATTGGCCGACATATTACTGCTCCAGAAATACCCGTTTGTTCCTTGATACTGCATGGCTGCTCCAACCGTATATCCTGAACTGATCAGTTTCAACGGAGAGTTATAAGTATCGGTTACCGTATTCCAGTTTTGAGGCGGCCCATCTGCATTGCTCCACTCTGTTGCGGTTGGCAAACGCCATCCTCCACCCAGTAACAGATCGCAAGGGTCGTTCTCCGGCAGCCAATCACTATTTTCATTTATGGTTGAATTCCATGGTTTAATGTTATTATCTGGTGTTCTGACTGTGCCTTCTATTTTATACCCCTGACTACGGTTGAACTGCCATAACCAACCTGTTGCAGGTTCTGAGTAATCAGAAATCGTAGTCGGTTGACGATCTGCACCCAGATTTTGTGTGGTCCAGCAGCGTGCTGCGCCAGACATCGAAGAACTCACCGTGCCATAGGTCACCGTTTTAGAAACCGGTGCGCCATTTAAACCTGCAATATGACTGATCGTCATCGGATTACAGATTTTAAAGCTCGTGGTTTCTCTGCTATAACCGGTACCATTTAAATTAGTGGCATAGGCACGTACATAAATCGTAGGTCCTTCCGCAAGGCCGGCCAAGGCAGCAGTAAAGGTTTGCAGGCTTGATCCAGCCACCTTATTGTCTTTCAATTCAGGTACTGTATTTTTAGTGCTCCATACAAAACCACGTTCCAGAACTGGTAAACCTGCATCCGAAATCATAGTCGCGGTAGCCTCTGCTGAACTTACTTTCATTCCTGATACCGGAACGCTGACCAAGCCAACTCTTGGTCTCGCCAGTAAGATTGAATCTCTTAAACAGCGTACAGAGAATGCATAAGATTTAGCCAGGTCCATTACCGAAGCTGTTGAACTGCTGATCATCGCTTTTCCCACACTACTAGACACTGCAGTGCTGCTCCAGAAATAACCAAAACGGCCCTGAAACTGTACACTTGATCCATCGCTGTAACCTGTGGTATTCAGTTTCAAAACGGAGTTATACGTATCTTCAATGGTATTCCAATTTTGAGGCGGTCCATCTGCATTGGTCCATTCTGTTGCGGTTGGCAAACGCCATCCTCCACCTAATAAAACATCACAAGGATCATTTTCCGGTAACCAGTCGCCTTTTTCATCAATCACTGCAATCCATGGTGCTACCACGTTATTTGGTGTTCTGGCACTTCCATCCTGTTTGAATCCCTGACTCCGGTTAAACTGCCAAAACCAGCCTGTAGAAGGTTCCGTATAATCTGTAACGCTGGTGATCTGACGATCCGCACCAAGATTCTGTGCGATCCAGCATTGTGCAGTACCTGTAATATCTGTACTCACCGTCGTATAATTTACGGTTTTAGTGACCGGAGCACCATTTGAACCTGCGGTATGGGTCATGGCAAAAGGCTTACAGAATTTAAACCTGTTCACCTCATCGCTATAGCTGATGCCCACACTAGTGATGACATAAGCACGTGCATAATAGGTTGGATTTTCCAGCAGCTGATCTAAAATACCAGTCAGGTTAGGGCTCAGGCCCGATCCTGTTATGATCTTTTGATCTGCGATGGTTGGTGTTTTTGAGCTACTACTCCAGACTAAACCTTGCTCGATTACCTCTGCACCACCATAACTCAATACCTGTGCAGATAAATGAACTGCTGATACTGTAGTTTTATCAATTTTCACTTTAGTGACAGAGGGTAAGGTCAAAGCCGTTTTTAAACTGTCTAACGGACCGTAACCAGTACCGATCGTGTTTGTCGCATAAGCCTTGAAATAGTACACTGTACCAGGTAACAATCCAGTCAGCTTGCTCATAAATACGCCTGTCCCTGCACCATCCAAAGTTTTGGTGGTTAAGGCAACAGTTGGGTTATTTGTAGTACTCCAAACCAGTCCGCGAGCGGTGGCTTTAATACCTCCTTCATTGGTCACTTCACCCCCAGCAGTTGCCGTAGCCGCTGTGATTTCTGTGGCCCTGCTGGTTTTCAGTGAAGGCACATTAATGGTAGTTAAGCTGTCCAGATTACCATAAGCAGTTCCCATATCATTGGTTGCATAGGCACGGATATAATATTTTGTTCCTTTGGTTAATCCAGTGATGGACACGTTGAAGCCCAGCATCCCAGATCCACCAGAGACTTTTGTTTCCAGTGCAATGGTTGGGTTTTTCTCTGTACTCCAGACTACCCCTCTGCCAGTCACGGTAAGATTTCCTGCATAGGTTACCGTACCGCCGGTTGCAGCGGTAGTTTCTGTGATTCCAGATGCTGCAGTGGTGGTAACTAATGGCAGTGCTGGGGTATTTAATACCGTTGGCGCTGCGCTCCATGCGGTACCTATTGCATTGGTGACATAGGCCCAGAAATTATATTTCACACCTGAACTCAGGCTTTTGATGGTTCCGCTAAAAGTTCCTTCAGTTCCTACTGAAAGGAGGCTGTCTGGATGTAATGGCAATACTGGTGCTTTCGCGGAAGTGCTCCAATAAAAACCGCGGTCGGTGATGCCACCACCACCGGTATTGGTGATCGTTGCAGCTGCATCTACACCCGTTAACTGTGCCTTTGCTAAGGTCACGACTGATACTACTGGCATTTCGGCCAGTGTCGTAAAGCTGTATTCTTCACCATAAGCCAGCCCTTGCGCATTGTTTGCAAAGGCCCTGTAGTAGTATTTTGTAGCTAAAGCAAGGCCTCTTATTTCACCAGTAAACATTCCTGCAGCAGTTCCAACCACCAGTCTTGAACTGTTTTCATAAGTAGGATTCGGACTGGTACTCCAGCAAATTCCATTATTACTTAAAGGCAAACCTCCTTTGTCCAATACATCACCACCACCAATTGCCGAGGTACTTTTGATCGAAGTCATCAATGTGGTGGTTACAATAGGAATATCCACGGTATTTAAACTGTCCAAATTACCGTATCCGGTTCCTATGGCATTGGTTGCATAAGCTCGAACATAATATAAAGTTCTTTTCTCCAGACCAGTTAATACACTCGCGAAGGCAGCAACTCCTGTACCGTCTGATGTTTTGGTAGGTAAATCTGTGGTTAGCTCTTTTGTTGTACTCCATATCGTTCCTCTGGCTGTTACCGGCGAACCGCCATCCATAAATGCAGCGGCACCAGAACTTGCACCGGTTTTAAGGATATTATAAGGCTTGGTCGTGCTTAAAACAGGCACCGTTTTCGTGGTCGTGATGGTTGGCGCAGTACTCAAACCAGTACCCATGCTATTGCTGGCATAAGCCCAGATATAGTATTTTCCTCCGCTGATTAATCCGTTCAACGTTCCTGCAAAAACGCCGTTCGTACCTGCAGAAACTAAGCTGTCCAGCTGGAAAGGAAGCACCGGTATTTTCGATACTTTGCTGTAATAGAAACCACGATCCGTGATTTCATCACCGCCATTATTGGTTACTATTCCGCTCAGGTCTATACTATTGCCCAATACATTAGACACAATGGCCAGGCCTACAGCTGGCGGAATAGCCAGGGTAAAGAAGCTCAGTTCTTCGCCATAGGCGGTACCTTTAATATTGGTTCCAAAGGCGCGCAGATAGTATTTCGTACCTGGCAGTAATCCGGTCACAGGAATAGAGAAATCTCCTGTACCCCCAGTGGTATGGTTCAATCTTGTAGTTAAAGCAGTGGTTGGGTTCGGGCTGGTACTCCAGCAAATGCCGCGCTGGGTTACTGGCATTCCACCATCGTCTATCACATTTCCTCCGGTAATTACCTTGATACTTTCGATTGCTGTCGGGCTGTTCGTTTGCAGGGTTGGCAGCATCACCGGCTTAGTGACAAATGAAATCTGGCTGCCATAAGTGGTACCTACTGCATTGGTTGCATAAGCACGAACATAGTAAGTCGTCTCCCCAGACAATCCGGTCAGGAAGGCTTCAAATTTGCCGATTCCTGTAGTTGTTTTATCAATTGTTTTGGAGCTCTTTTCCAGCGTTGGTTCACCGGTTGTGTTCCAGGTTACGCCTCTAACCATAATCGGCGACCTACCATCATCGGTAATGTCTCCACCACTGGTAGCAGTAGTTGCAATCACATTTGTAACAGCAGTAGTCACCGTCAAAGTAGGGAGTGCATCGGTCAGGAAGGTTCTTTCGACACCGTAAGCAGTTCCTATTTTATTTTGGGCATAGGCACGGACATAGTACAAAGTATTCGGAACTAAACCGGTCATGACCGCCGCATACGTATCCTGACCAGGGCCATTTGCAGTTTTACTGTCGTTAATGGTTGGGTTGCTTCTGATGCTCCATACCAGACCTTTCTGGGTCACATCGGCACCGCCATCACTGGTAATCACCCCACCACTGCTGGCGGAATAGCCACCTAGTTCCGTCACCGCTGTGGTGCTTAAAATCGGAGCTGTTGGGAATAATGTGACGGTAACCTGGTTGCCATAAGCAGTACCGATGCGGTTCTTAGCATAAGCACGAACAAAGTAAGCGGTACTTAATTTCAGGCCAGTCATTTCGCTGCTGAACGTGCCCATTCCTACACCGTCGGCTGTTTTGTTCATCAGCTCTGCATCCGGGTTAAAACTGCGGTCGGTACTCCAGACTACCCCTCGTTCCGTTACCGGAGCTCCGCCATCTTTAGTGATCATACCACCTGTAGTAGCTGTTGATTTAGAAGAAGCCGTTGCGTAATTGGTACTTAATGCTGGCAATATTGCAGGAGTGGTAAAAGTGACTTCATTGCCATAAGCGGTACCCTGACTATTGACTGCGTAAGCACGAACATAATATAAAGTGATCGGCTCTAAACCGGTCAGGTTACTTCTGAAAGTATTTCCTGTACCGCTGTCATTGCTGGTTTGATTTGGCGTTCCTACCATAGGATTTGGTGTGGTACTCCACACTAACCCTTGGTTGTTTACTGTTGCTGCCCCATCAGAAATGATGGTACCCCCACCGATAGCGGTGATCCCTGCAGAAGAAACAGTGACTTCCGAAGTGGTCAATGTAGGTACGATCAATGTAGTAAAGCTCAGTTCATTTCCATAGGCTGTACCTACGCTATTAATGGCATAAGCACGCATATAATAGGTAGTTCCAGCTTTTAAGCCTGGAATTGTGCTCAGGAAGCCTCCTTTTCCGAGCCCCGCCTGCACTGTTTTAGACTGAATCACGGTGTCCGGTCTGAAACCAGACTGAGTACTCCATACCATTCCTCTGGTAGTTGGTGCTGCGCCGCCATCATCAAAAATATCTCCTCCGGAAGTCGCTGCTGATCCGGTGATCGCAACTGCAGCTCTAGTGGTCAGCTGGGCCAATACCGGTGGATCTGTGGTAAAGTTCAGCAGGTTGGCATAGGTTGTTCCGGCAACATTTGTCGCATAAGCCTGTACGTAATAAGTAGTATTTGCTTTTAGGTTTTTAAGTGGACTTTCAAAGGCACCGCCCCCACTCTCATTGCTGGTTCTGTTCATCGTGATCGTATCCGGATTAAATACCGGTACCGGGCTGTACACCACCCCGCGAGCATATACATTAGATCCTCCTTCATCGGTTATATTACCTCCTGAGCTGGCAGTAGTACTGCCAGTTGCTTTTGAAAAAGCAGTAGTCAATACCGGCAATTGAGGGGTCATAAAGTTGACCACATCGCCATAGGTAATTCCTGCGCTATTGGTCACATAGGCACGCACATGATAAAGCGTATGCTGTTTTAATCCGGATATTTTTGTGGTAAAACTGCCGGTAAAATAGCCGGTTTCTGAAGTTTTATTTACGGTAACAGTATCCGGATTAAAGTTAAGATCTGTACTCCAAAGTACTCCTCTAGTGGTCACTAATGCACCGCCATTGGTTAAAATTGTACCACCGGCATTGGCCGTAGTAGTGGAAGCGGCAACAGCCGGATTGGTTTTCAGCGTGGCAAGGATTGGCGGCAAAGTGGTAAAGCTTTTTTCTTCAGCATAAGCGATGCCTACGGTATTCATCGCATACGCCCGCACATAATAAGTCGTATTTCCAAGGAGACCGCCTATTGGAGAAACAAAGTTCCCCATTCCTGCCCCATTTCCTAATTGCTGATCACTGATAGTAGGCAATTGATGTATACTCCAGCATACACCGCTCGAAGTAACCGGGGTACCTCCATTACTGGTAATCGTTCCGCCGGAAATGGCAGTCATGCTGCTGATCGTATTTGCCGCAATATCGCTTGTACTCAATTTCGGGAAACCGAAAGTGGTAAATTCTATTTCATTAGCGGCATAAGCGGTACCGGCACTATTGGTGACAAAAGCACGCACATAATATACAGTACCGGGTAATAAGTCGTTCATGGTCATACCGAAATTACCAGCTCCGAATGAGTTCCGTATTTTGGTGTTTGAATCTGCCGGATCGAAACCTTTCTGCGTACTCCAAACTAAACCGCGATCACTGATGACAGCTCCGCCGTTGCTGGAAATGGTACCTCCGCTATTTGCAGTTATTCCTTGCGGGCCACTAATCGCCGTCGTAGTACTGATGGTCGCCAGTACTGGTGGCGCAGTTACAAATTGCTGTACATTACCATAAGCGGGACCTGCACTATTGATGGCATAAGCACGTACATAGTAAGTTGTGCTTCCGATCAGCTCATTGATGCCCTGAACAAAATTACCAATTCCTGTCCCACCTGCGGTATGTGCATCATCGGTAGTTGGCAAACCTGCGGTACTCCAGCAAAGTCCACTTTGTAATACTGGTGTTCCGCCATCTGCAATAATATTACCTCCGCTACTTGCCGTATTTGCAGTAATGGAGTTCACTGGTAAAGTAGTCAAGGTCGCGATCGTTGCGGTGGTAAAAGTCAGTTCATTTCCATAAACCACACCAACTTCATTGATGGCATAAGCTCGTACATAGTACTTCGTTAATGGCAGTAAATCTTTCATTTCGGCAGAGAAAATTCCTTTCCCTGTGCCGCTCGCTTTATTGCCGTCTGTGATTTCCGGATCAGCTGTGGTGCTCCAGCAAATCCCTCTCGAGGATACAAAACTACCCCCATCATTGATAATTTCTGCTCTTGCAGAGGCGGTTATCCCACCTATATTTTCAATATTCAGCGTCGTGATTGCTGGTAATACAGCCGGGGCAGTCATGAATGTTTCTTCGTTTCCGTAAACCGTAGCGACGCCATTTCCTGCATAAGCACGTGCATAATATCTGGTACTGCCGGTTAGCCCGGTCAGGTAACTGCTAAACTGTGCTCCGGTTTCGCCATTGCTGACTACCGTTCCCCAGGTGCTTGGATTTGGGCTGGTGCCATAAGCGACGCCGCGGAAGGAAATCCCTGAGCCTCCAGGGTTTAAAATCTGTCCACCAGTACTGGCCGTAAAACTGCTGATTTGTGTCACCGGCAAGGTGCTGATACTGATGTACAATGGAGTGATGAAACTCATTTCCCTGGTATACACTGTACCTGCACTATTGGTCGCATAACCTTTTGCATAGTACACGGTACCCGGCAATAGCCCTTCCAGCTGCACATTAAATCCACCCACATCCCCAGGTTCTATTGCTTCCTGCTGCAGGTAAGTGAGTTTATCAGTGCTATAAGCGACTCCTTTGGATAAGATTTTTCCACCGCCGTTGTTTTGTATATATACCTGACCATGTGCCTGGGTATCTTTAATATTGTTGATGATTAGATTTTGAGCAGCAAGCGTAGGCAGCTGAGAAGCTGGTGTCACAAAAGTGAGCAGGTCTCCATACGCTTTTCCAAACTTATTTTCTGCATAAGCGCGGATATAATACGTCGTATTTCCGTACAAGTTGCTCAGGAAACTCTGATAAGTTCCAGCACCAGGGCCATCCTTGGTCTGGCCAGCTTCCCGGTCATCCCCAGGATCACCGGTTCTACTCCAATATACCCCTTTAGCAATAATGTCTGCATCGCCATTGCTGGTAATGATTCCACCGCCGGTAGCGGTCATATTGGTAATCGCTATTACCGGCTGTGTACTGACTTCCGGAATCCCTGGAATCAGGCTAAAAGTTTTATCGGCACCATAAGAAGTACCCACCACATTGGTGGCGTAAGCCCTCACATGATACACGGCATTTGGTTCCAGGCCGGTCATGGTGCTACTGAATACGCCAAGACCACTGCCGTTGCTGCTGCTGGAACTGTTGCTCAGTGATGGGCTCTCTAATAAATTCCAGACTACACCACGGGCAAGAATTGGCGCATCCCCGTCACTCAGCACTTCTCCACCACCTCTGGCTGTGTTGTTGAAGAAAGATCCCGCAGCAAGTGTACTTACTGTCGGATAATCCGGTGTGCGGAATACTTCTTCATTACCATAAGCCACACCCACTGCATTGATCGCGTAAGCACGTACATAATAAGTGGTAGCAGGCACTAAATTCTTGATTAGACTGTTGTAAGCCCCGCTGCCATCACCAGAAAAAGACTGCTCTGTTTTAGTGGGCAGCTCAATAGTTGGCGTAGGACTGCTGCTCCAGCAAATGCCCCTCACAGTAATTTGAACCCCACCATTATGGCTGATCTGACCTCCACTGTAAGCCGAGATTCCGGTTAAGTTGTTTGGCTTAATGGTGGTGATCAGCGCCAGTGAATTGGTGATGAAACTGGTTTCACTTGTATAAGCGGTTCCTGCAATATTGGTCGCATATCCTTTGGCAAAATAAGTAGTTCCGGGAGCCAGATTGGTTAGATTCCCAATGTACACGCCAATATCTGTTGGGTGAATGGTTTCTGAAGTTCCATGAATCCAGGTGATGCGATCGGTACTCCAGGTAAAACCTCTGTCGGAAACTACTGCTCCTCCATTGTTTAATATATTGACTTCGCCTTTGGCGGATTTATCGGTAATGTGGGTCAGGGTGACCGTTGCCGAACTCAATGCTGGAGGCACTGGCGGCGGCGTGGTAAAGCTCAGTAAATTACCGTAGGCGATGCCCATCGTATTTACCGCATAAGCCCTTACATAATAGGTGGTATTTCCTAATAAGCCCACTAATGAACTTGGGAAAACGCCTACTCCTGAACCATCGTTGGTCAGTATGGCATCTTTATCTGCTAATGGATCCCCTTTGATGCTCCAACGGATACCGCGGGCAGAAACCGGGCTGCCACCATCATCAGTAATGTCGCCGCCACTGATCGCATCAATACTGCTGATGCTGTTTAAATCTAAAGTAATAATAGTGGCCAGGTCGAAAAGCGTGGTAAATGTTTTGTCTTCCCCATACACGGTTCCCTGGCTATTGGTGGCATAAGCACGCAAATGATAAGTGGTATTTTGAAGCAAACCGCTCAATGTATTGCTGAATGAACCTAATCCAGCACCGGTAACATGATTTACTGTTTTTGTGTTTAAAGAAATGTCCGGGTTAGGGCTGATGCTCCAGCAAAAACCTCTTGCCGTCACATCAGATCCTGCATTGCTGATCACTTCGCCATGCGCCAATACGGTGGTTCCTTTAATATCGGTCACATCCAGGGTCAACACTTCGGCCATACATCTGATGTCCTGCCAAAGTATACCATCAAAATAACGCAGTGTTCTGGAACTTGCATTGAGGTAAAATGCACCGGTTTGTACGGAAAGGATGGCTGGATCTGTAGATAACACCGGGAGTTTAAAGGTCTGTGCTGCTGTTCCTGCTGCAAAACCTGTGCTTGGTGTGAATAGGCTTCTGCTCAGGTCTTGAATTTTCACCCATGCTGCTCCGTCATAAATCATGGCCGATTTCTGGATGGAGGAGAAGTAGATCGTGCCTGCTGTGATACTTTTCACTGGATCTTTAGCCAATACTGGCAAATAAGAAATCCCGGCTTTGACCATAAAATAATCCTCCGGACTCACCATTTGCATGGTATTCGTACACAGGGTTTCCCAGCTGCTGCCGTTATAGATTAAAGGTTTCGCCAGTACATTACTATAAATCAGCATTCCTGTTTTAGGACTGCTGATGCTTTGCGGGTCTACCACCGCCAAATGCGGGATACCGTTCAGTACGCTAAAAGAATGCTGTGCAACAGCAGTATTCCCTAGAAAGAGTAAAAATAGAAATACAGCGTACAGAATTCTTTTCAATGGTAGAGCGCTAATTTGTATAAAATGGAGGGTGGTTTATTTTCCTTCGTTGAATAGTTTAATCTTGATGTTAATCTCAAAATCTCCACCGGTTCGCTGGCGTTCACCGGCCAGCTGACTGGTGTAATACCCCTGGATCACATATCTATCGTAAGCCACACCTACCCCAAAACTGGAACTCTTGTCGCTATGGTACATTCCTAAAAATGAAAGGATGTTATTTTCCAGCTTCACATTGGTTCCGATGTCCCAGATGTTATCAATGTCTTTGGCGCCTCTGAAACTGATCTTTGGTTCAATGGAAACGACATCCAGGCTGGTTCCGATTTTATAGGAAGCGGCTACAAAATAAGTAGAGCCGTCTACCGTATTCTGATCGTCCTTCTGCATGAACTTCTTTAAGTTCGGCAGGGCACCCTGCAGGGTAAACCTTTGGTTGGTAAAGGCAATTCCGAAATCACCATCTACAAATGCTTTGCGCTGATTGAAGTTCTGCGCAGAGATGTCATCAGGTGCAGCGATGATGTTGTTGTTGTCTAGCTTTTCTTTCATCATGCCCAGTGAAACACCGAAATGCAGACTTCTATTGTCGCCGTTTAAGGGCAAATGATACGCATAAGTTCCCATCACCCGGGTACGTCCAATCAGTCCTGCATTGTCGTTGTAAACGGAAAGTCCCAATCCCACTTTTTCAAAGCGATAATCACCGGTCAGCGACATGGTGACTGGTGATCCTGGAATGGATCTCCATTGATTACGGTAACCTATATTTACATTTAGGCCTTCATTCATCCCTGCAAATGCAGGATTACTGAGGTATTGATTTTCATAATATTGGGCACCCAAAGGTCTGATCTGTGCCAAGGCATTCTGCCCTGCTGCAAACAGTCCCATCATTATACTTCCGCTAACTAAAATCCTCCGCACTACTAATTTCATCATGATCAATTTTATCTGATTATTTGTCTCTTACTATAGAAATAAATCCTGTTTTCTTACCCTTCCCAGAGTCTAAAGTCAGGATATAATAATACGTATCCTCTTGAAGCGGAATCCCGTTAAACATCCCATCCCAGGAATTGTCATAGCCAAACATGGTAAATACCACCCTACCCTCGCGGTCAAAAATCTTCAGCTCATTGTTAGGATAGAGTTGGATATTCTTCACGATCCAGGTATCATTCTTCCCATCACCATTTGGAGTGATCATGTTATTTCCTTCCAGATCTGCGTACGGTTTCGCTACCGAAGCCACCATACTCACCGCAGTAATGTCTGAAAGCAAGATTGCCTTGGCAAACAGCTGACCAATGTATCTGTGATCGGGGTTGACTACACTTTCCGTTACCTGAATAAAATCTTTGGCATTGTTGCTGGTCATCGGCGCATAAGTCAGCACCAGGTTTTTAGCTTCATTACCATTCAACTCTACATTCTCATAACTCAGGGCCAGTTCTCCATCAAAGCTGAGGGGTTTACTGAACCGATACATCCTTTGAATGCTGTTAAATTTCGGAAAAATCACCACCGAAGGCTGTTTACTGATCGTCAGGTTATTCAATTGCAGATCAGTGCTAGGTACCAGGGTTAATCCTTCCGTACTGAATACTGTTCCATTTTGAATAAAAAGACTTTCCGAATTCACTTTTAGCTGTGCCTTCAATTTTACTGCTGGTAAAAGCAGGAAACCGAAGGCTAGTGATGCGATTATTTTCTTCATTATGGTCTATTTTAATCCCTTTTATATCGGGCTTATTATTTCATTTCTGCTTCCAACTGGGCAACCGTTTCCGGCAAGCCCACAATCTTATTAGTTTTGGCTTCTACCAATACCATTGTTGGCGTAGAAAGCACAAAATACGCTGCAGCTTCCGGGCTTCTAATGCCCTGATCTGCCCTTTTATGTTTGAAGGAGCTCAGTTTTACTTTTGCCTTTTCCCAGGCTGGAATTTCCGTTTCCGTTTCATCCAGACTGATGGCAAACACGTCCATCATTTCTTTCTTTGCCGCATCCTGATACCAGGGATGTAATTTTTCCATCAACTCTTTACAATGCTGGCAATCTGCCGACCAGAATAAGACCAGTTTATATTTGGCTTCTGTTTTAAAATCGTGGAAAGGCACCGTTTTTCCCGATGCTAAATTCCATTTGAAATTTGGGGCTACAGCACCTACAGTTAGGGTCTCCATGCCTTTCAGTCTTTGCTCAATCGCTTTTCTTTTGCTCGTTAAACAGGAAGGATCATTCAGGTAAGGTTCCAGCATTTTAATACCGGCAGTCATGTTGAAACTTTCAAAGCCATTATAGAAATAGTCTACCATCCATCCGTAAACCTGTGGATTTCCCAGTTTTGCTTTTTCAATCGCTCTCTTTCCAGCAAGGGTAAACAGGGAATCACGGAGCTCTATGGTTTTAGACATTGCACCATAAATGTTCACATATTTATTCATCCATTCCTTTAGCTCATTGGTTTGAATAATTGCGGGATTCTTGAAATTCATGCCATCAAAATAGTGGTCAATTGCACTGTTCAAGCGATCTGTTTCTGTCCCGTTCCAAACGATTGGCGGGATGTGCTGGAACACAAATGTGTTGCTCACGAAAAGGTTTTTATATTGTTCGGTTTGTGCGGCTAACCATTTGTTGTAGATTTCACGTCTGCTGTCGTACTCAGCAGTGCCCATAAGGAAAAACTTAGCTGTTGGCTGGTCATAGTTCATCAGGAAATTCTGCAACAAACCAAGCTGTTCTCTTTTCTTAAAGTTTTCCATGCTGAAGCGGGTCATCAGGGTATTTTCCCTTTCGTCCTTTTGGAAGTAAGTGCTGTCTGGATTGGACAGTGATTTTGGTTTCACCCATAACTCCAGGTTTTGATCATTAATGAAAATGTGTTTTTCCGAAGGATATGGGTTGCTGCTTTCCTGTTCCTGGAAATCAAAACGCAATACGAATTCTGCGGGCAGCAATGTTTTTGGAATGTACAGTGTTGCCGTTTGCCCTTTATGGATTGCAGGATGTTCCACAACCGTTTTAATGGAAGCACCTGTTAAGGAAAGTAAGGAGATCTTACTTTTGGCTACTCCAGATAAATGTATTTTTAAACTGACATCCTGTGCCTGTACGGTGATAGACATCATACCCGTTAAGGCAATCGTCAGGATGATACTTTTAAATGGATTAATGGTCATCATTATGGCTTCAATTCTTTGTTATTTTAATCTTTTAAGGATCTGGTCGATCTGCTCCTGTTGTTTAGTCATTTGCGTTTTCAAGTCCTCAATTTCTTTTTGTTGTTCTTTTATGGCTTGAATCAGGATTCCCGTCAGCTGGGTATAATCTACTTTTAGAAAACCATCTTTGCCTTCTGTCACCATTTCAGGATATACTTTTTGTAATTCCTGGGCGATGACGCCGATTTTCGGTCCTGCTGCATATTTGCGCTGGTCTTTGTATTCGAACCTTACTCCCCTGATCTGATCGATCTTTTGAAGGGTGGAACTTAACGTTTCAATATGGTTTTTTAACCTGCGGTCTGATGGGGTGTAAAAGTTGGCGCGGATCGTTAAATTCTGTGCAAAAATGGCACTTCCATCGGTTTCAAAAGTGACGCCTTTTCCTGCCATCCCATCTGCACTGATGGCATTTCCAGCGAGGATCACATTGGTGGTAGCGGTATGGTTACCCAAATTGTCTTTTCCGGCAGCTGCCGCAGCAGTTAATCCTGCATCCAGGGTTTGCTTATTTACAGCGTCTAGTTTTTCGATTGGATCAGCAACATTGCTTAGTTTAAAATTACCCATATCCAAGTCTTTTAATGGCAAGCCAAATCCAGATAATGGGATGGCTGTTTTTTCAATTTCTGAGGCTTTACCTGCAGTGTTACCCACTAAAAAGTAATCCTTTTTCAGGGCGATTGCGTCCGGGTTAAATGACTTTGTATCCAGGTAGTTTTTCGTGACCGCGTCTTGTGCTTCGCTTGGATCAGCAAGGCCAGTAATTTTCACACTACCCATTGCCAATGGCGCTGTAGGTACAGCAAATCCTGTTAGTGAGATGGCTGATTTCTCAATTTCCGAAGCTTTGCCTGAAGCATCACCAATAAAGAATTTTCCTACGGCTAAAGCAGGAAGACCTGTTCCTGCTGTTCTTGAATCCACATAAGCTTTTGTGGCTGCATCCTGACCTGCATCAGGCTCGGCAAGGTTCATCAATTTAAAATTTGTGGTCCCATCGCCGAAAGAAATGTCTGCTTTTGGACCTGCAAAATCGCTCAGCGAAATGGCTGATTTCTTAAACGGCTCTGCCTTATTTACACTATTTCCAACCAGAATATGGTCTGTAGCTAAGGTCATCGTTGCTGGATTGGCCACCTTAAGATCCACATAAGCCTTCGTTGCAGCATCCTGAGGTTGTTTCGGATCAGCCATAAAATTGATCTGAAACATATTATTTACATTATCTGCATCTCCCATCTCAATATTCGCTATTGGCTTTGCAAATCCACTCAAGGGGATTTGAACTTTAGGAATCGCGGTTGCTTTTCCTGTCGCACTTCCAACAAACATATTGTCTTCAGGGAGTCTCAATAATTTTTCCGGGGCCGTAAAAAGACCATCTACATATTTCTTATTTACCCCATCAGTTTCTACTTTAGGTTCGGCAAGGTCAGTCAATATCACACCGCCAAAAGACACACTTTTTATCGGTACCCCAAAACCACTTAAAGGGATTGTATTTTTTAACACATCTGCTGCTTTCCCATTGGCATCCCCTACAAAAAAATTGTCTGCCGTTAAGTTCAAACTGGAAGCTGGGATCTTTAGTTCATCCACATATTTTTTAGTTACTGCATCCAATTCGGTCTCTGGCGCTTTCAGATTGGTAATTTTAAAACCAGCCATAGATAGCTCCTTAGTAGGATCAGCAAATCCAGTGATTGAGATGCCGCTTTTTAATATTGGGCTCGCCACATTCAGGTCACTACCAATTAAAAAGCTTCCCTTCGCCAGGGTAATTTTGTTGGGATTGATCGCTCTGGTATCTACATAATTTTTAGTAGCTGCATCCTGCGGATCTAAAGGTTCTCCAAGGTTGACGATTTTAAATTTCGCTCCTGCTCCGCTTACCCCCATAGATACATTATCTATGGCTTTATCAAATCCAGAAATAGGGATCAGGTTTTTTGGAGTTGGGGTAGCCACATTTAAAATACTTCCTACAAAAAAGTTATTGGATGGCAATGTCAGAGCTGCTGGGTCCGCGAACAGGCCATCAACATAACCTTTGGTTGCGGCATCATTCGCTAAAGATGGACCTTTCAGATTTTTAATCGCAAAATTACTGGTGCCATTCCCCATACGAACATCCGCTGTTGGGAAACTAAAACCACTCAATGGGATATTTCCTTTATCCAACTTTTCGTTGAGAATGGCTAAATTATTAATGGTCAGTTTACCAACACTGTTTAACGTTGCATCACCAGATAGAGGAACAGAAACTGCTTCATTGGAAGCATTCCCCACAAAAATATGACCTTCACTCAGCACATTGTCTATCGACACCCAGCCGATGCTATTGTAGACATAAAGTTTATGATCAGACTGGTTATAAAACAAATCTCCTTCTCTTACCTTTACAACCGAAGGATCAGGATTTGTATTTCCCGTAGGCGTAGATCCATTGGTAGAGATTTTAAACCATAAAGCACCATTGTAGATATAAGTATTGTTATCGTCTTTATTGAAGAACATTTCCCCTGCCTTTGCCGGATTTGGGAACTCAGATTTAGTACCGCTGGCAATGACTCCACCACCTAAAGTGATCCAGCCTTTTTCTGTAAAGGCATAAAGTTTTTTGTCGGTTACGTTATAGAAAATATCACCGAATTTAGGGTTTTTAGGAATCTCTGCATCGGTACCCGATTTAAATGCACGTATATCCTTATCTATATCTTGAATTGCGGCATTCATAACCGCTATTTTTAAAGCATCATTTGCATACTCTGGATCAAATGTTCCTAATGAATATCCATTTGCCGTAGGTCTAAACAATGCCCCCATCGCATATGGTGTAGGATAGGTTAAATAATCAAAAGCTGCTCCCCTTAAATAAGTTACATCAACTGTTAGTTTTCCCCCGGCAATGCTCACAATTTTATCAATCCTATAGGTTTGGCCTGCAAAATCAGCTATTATGTCTCCTGGTAATATTTCAGATACTGAGAAAATAAAAGCAGGATCAGTAAATGTCCCTTCAATAGAATAATTCGAATTAGCCGAAGTAGGAGTTTCTGACGCACCGCTAATATAGAACCTCCCACTAAGTGATGTCTGAGCTTTACTTTCAAATCCACAAAAAACGTATATAAGTGTCAATAAAAACACATAAAACAGACTTCTTCCTATTCCAAATTTCATTATATCTTGCTTCAATAAATCTCAATAAATTAAAAACTCAACACTGCAGTATATGTCTTAAATGGTCCAGGAACAAACCTCATCACCATAACATTATTACCTATACTTTCAAGAGAAAATATATTACTTACACCCTTCACTCCAGATACCCAATAATTAGCAGGGTACCCTGAGAATCTATCAATCACATTAATATTCGCTGGCGGCCAAAAATCATCTACTGTACTATTATTCATGTTTGCGTCTCTAATCTCAAATAATACAACAGGAGCTTGTTCAGCTGGAGTCTTACCAAACATTGTATTATCAATATTTATCCTTAGCACATCTAGTCTTGTCCCTGCAGGAACATTAACTATAAATTTAGTTTTTAGTCCCGGTACATCACCATCTACCTGGGCTATAGTTATTCCATCTCCACTTGCTTTAACCATTGCATAAGCTAAACTATTTGGATGATAGTACTTTATGGTACCTCCACCACCTCCAGTACCTCCACCCGTAGCCGGAGTAGCCCAGGTTGCGGCTGTTCCAGCTGCATTTACTGTTAATACTTTATCTTTATCTCCCGCTGTAATGATCGGATATGGCGTCAATTTGCTTTTTTCTGCTGGTAACATTAAACCTGCCTCAGTGGTTGAACTTGCAGGAATCACAGCAGCAACATTACTTGTAGAACTATTGATCGTTCCATTTGTAGCACTGGCAGTATAAGTAAGATCTGTCTTAGTAGAAATTACTCCGGCTGCATCAATCGCAATACCGGCACCTGTTTTCACCCCACCCAATGCAGCAGCTGTAGCTGCAGGCAAAGTGTAAGTAGCACCGCCACCAGCTGCTGGTGTTACCCAGGTCGCATCGCCCGAAGCATTAGCGGTAAGCACTTTACCTGCATCAGCGGCAACAGGGCTTGTAATTTTATTTAATTTAACTTTATCAGTGGCTGGCATTAATCCAGCAGCAGTAGTGGTTGCACCGGTAATCGTTGCTCCAGCTCCTGCTGCAGTACTGGACTGCAGGGTTCCGTTGATTGGGCCTACTGTATACGTCAGGTCTGTTGGCACAGGTGTTCCCGGAATCGTAATGTTTGCAGAGCCATCAAAATTAACTCCGTTGATTGTTCTTGGTGTACTTAGTTTTGTCGCTGTTGTGGCATTAAAACTACCCGTACCATCTCTTTTTACAATAGTATTTGCCGTACTCGCTGTGGTTGCGGCATTGGCCAGGTCTACCCCTGATTTAATATTTGCAGCAGTTGCTCCGCCAACAGTTGCGACTAAAGGAAGGTCTGCTGTTCCTGAAGCATGTGCTAAATCACCTGCCAATTTAAGGATACCTTTTGTGGTAGAAGTTGCTGGTGAGCCACCTCCCACCTGAGCATCCACATAAGTTTTCACTGCTTTGGCAGTAGGGTATTTAATATCTGATCCAGCATCTGTGGTAATGCTAAGGGTTTTGTTACTAACCTCCTCTTTATCATCGATGCCCAGTTCTGTTTTAAGCGCTGCAGGCGTCACCTGTCCTAAGGTGGTTGCGCTAGTTGCTTTGATATAATTCCCTGCAGTATAGGAGTTCATTCCAGTACCGCCATTTGCTACGCCTACTGTTCCTGTAACTGTAGTTGCCGAACTTGCGTTTCCTGTCAGGTCCCCAACAATTTTCCCTGTTCCATCTCTTTTAACGATGGTATTTGCGGTAGCTGAGGTAGTTGCAGCGTTCGCTGCATTTGCACCATTGGCTACCTGTGCAGCGGTTATTCCACCAACGAAAGCAACTTTAGGGGCTGCTGCCGTTCCGTTTAAATCACCAGCCAATTGTAAGATACCTTTCCCAGATAAGGTTGCATCTGGTGCTCCTGCTGAAGTAGAGGCATCCACATAGGCTTTTACAGCTTTTACACTTGGATATTTCTGATCAGATAAAGCATCTGTGGTAATACTTAGACTTTTATTAGCCAGCAGCTCTTTGTCATCTAGCAGGGCCTGGGTAGCAATACTGACTGGCTTATTGGCATCACTGGTATTATTTACATTGTTTAAGCCAAGATCTGCAGCCGTTAAGGTTACATTTCCTGTTTTTGTATTTACGGATTGTACACCCGCACCTGGCGTAAGAATTTCTTTCCAGTTGTTCAAAGCACTTGCTGGAAGTGCTGCCAGCACAAAACTTTTAGATTCGCTGGTATTAATTACTGTACTTCCCACCTGGGCTCCCGAAATGGCCAGCATCTCTGCCTGTGTGGTCACTACATTTACTGAAGAGAAAGAAATTGCAGGAATCTGGCTGGAAGGAATTTTTCCATTGCCATCTAAGGTGGCTACCCCATTTACTGCTGCTTTCTCGGCTCTATCAATTTTATCCTGCAAAGCAGTTTTTGTGGCATCACTAATGATTTTATCCTTATCGGCAACGTTAGATACTTTATCTAAGCCCAGGTCTGCTTTTAACTGTGTTTTAGTAATTTGTGCGAGTTTCGTTGGCGTTTCTGCAATTAGGATTCCTCCTGTGGCATAAGTATTCAATCCTGTTCCACCTTTTGCAACTGGTAAAAGAGTGATCAAAGGTTCTTTTAGTGCTAAGCCAGGAACGGTAGGTGCTTCTGCAATACCTCCAAGATCTCCGGCCAGCTGCACCTTACCCAATAATACGGAGGTTGCATTTGGCACCCCTCCTGCTCCGATTACAGCAGCATTTACTTTATCCTCTACATAAGTACGTACGGCACTTTCTGAAGGGTATTTATTAGGTGAGTTGGTAGCCAGTGTACCATCTGTGGTTTTATTTGCCACATCTTCTTTAGCATTAATGCCCAGATCTGCTTTTACCTGATCAGGTGTTCTTTGCTGTAAAGTAGTTGCATCCACCGCATTGATATAATTTCCTGGTGTGTAAGAAACAATGCCGGTACCACCATTAGGTACCTGGACTACTCCGGTAACAGAGGTTGCAGAAGTCGCAGTGGAAGCATTACCAATTAAATCACCAGTCACTTTTCCGACTACAATATTGCCATTGGCATCTCTTTTCACGATGGTTTCCCCCAGATTGGCAGCAGTTGCTGCATTTGCTAGGTCTACCCCTTTTTTAATGTCAGCTGCAGTTACGCCCCCAACCTTAATTACTTGCGGCGCATCAGCTGTTCCACCGAGGTCATTTGAAAGCATCAACTGACCTTTTAAAGTCGTTGTTGCATCTACAATAGCGCCTTTTGAGTCAATATAAGACTTAACTGCTTTTACCGATGGATACTTGATATCTGAAGCGGCATCTGTTAGAATAGAAGTGCTTTTATTTGCTTTATCTTCTTTGGCGTCCAGTGCAGTTTGCGTTAATGTACTGATGGGTTTATCAAGGTCACTTACGTTATCTACATTACCAAGGCCTAAATTTGTTTTTGCATCAGCGGCATTGGTTGCACCTGTACCACCATTTGCAATCGCTATAATACCGGTCACATTTGTGGCATTTCCTGGAATATTTCCAGTGACTTTACCCCCGCTTACGGTTCCTATTTTAGCATCAGTTACACTGCCATCTTTAATTTTATCGGCAGTAATCGCATTGTCAGCAATAGAGAGAGGTGTTGCATTTCCGTCGCCGGTTAAGGTGGCGTCATGCTTTACGGAAGTCATCCCACCACCAGCTGCAGTGGTGATTTTTGCTTGTAATTCTTCTAATGCAGCCTGTACATTGGTGGAGGTTACCCCTCCCCTTGGATCTACAGGTACAGTACTCGCTACTTGTTTTCCTCCCGAACCGCCATTTCCTAATAAGCCCTGTAAATCAACTTTACTATTTCTTGGTCCAGAGATCGAGATCACCGTCCCTTCCAGGCTTAAACTTTGGTTTAAATCGGCTAAACTCACCGTATTACTGCCTCTAATAGACAGGTTATATCCAGCATCAAAGCTCAGCATGGGTAATGCCCCACCTGCTACTAATTTATCATCTACATATTTTTTAGTTGCTGCATCCTGATTATTAGTCGGATCTAACAAGTTTGTTAATTTAAAACCGCCCATAGAAACATTCTTTGCCGCTGCGCCGAATCCACTTAAGGGGATATTCTTTTTGTCTAAATCAACATTTGCGATAGAACCATCTGCAATCTTTATAGAAGTAACCGCATTATCCGCCAGATCAAGGGTTAAGTCTGTCAACACTGCTTCTCTTCCGTTGCCAATGGCAATAGTTCCAGATGACGTGACTGCTTTCCCCATTCCAGGTAAAGAATTCCCCGGAGTTCCCGGATCTCCTTTTTCTCCTTTAAGTCCTTGATCTCCTTTTATACCTTCTGGACCAATTAATCCTTGAATTCCCTGAAGCCCCTGATCCCCTTTTAAACCTTGTTGACCAGTTAATCCCTGAATGCCCTGAGCCCCTTGGTCTCCTTTTAATCCCTGTAGTCCGTTTGATCCCTGATCACCTTTCAGTCCCTGATCTCCTTTTAAACCTTGTTCCCCTTTATCGCCTTTATCCCCTTTTGGGCCGACTAATAAAATACCATTATTTGGCCATGCTCCTGCTGTTTTTGGCCCATAAAGGCTGTTATTACCTAAATGAAGGTAAAAATCACCATTGGTACCAATCATTGGAGAAGGCGTTGAAGCACCACTTAAAATGGTATTTCCACTGGCTCCAGTTCCGCCGCCAGCACTTAATTCCGAGTTATTTACCAATCGCTGCCATTGGCCGTTATTAAAATAATAGAAACCAGGAAGCGTATTGGTTTGGTAGATCAATAAACCATTGGCAGGATTATTGATCCCTTCACGTTGAATAAGGGTGAGTCTAGGAATAAGTAAACCTTTGGAAGTAGAGAGCACTTCAAGCTGCGCACTGGCATCCGGTACGTTAGTACCTATTCCTACCTGAGCTTTTGCACCAAATGCAAATAGCAACCCAATAAGCATGGCGTATTGCTTAACTGTTTTATTCATGAGATTACGGTATTGTTAATTTAGATCGTGATAGTATAGCTTTTACCCAAGACACCAATTTCCAGGTGCAGGGGTCTGATTCATTAATAATTCTTAAGGATATCCCGAAATAATTGGCCACAGATGTAGCAAAGTATGTTCTGGACTATGACTATTTTTGCAGCGTTTCGGTTCTTTTTTCTTTACTGGAAACATAATGAATACCATAATATTGAACAACAAGGCATTTGCTTTTTTGTACATATTGGAAGGTCAACATCTTACAAAAAACATCAATCCGGAAGCAAAGCTAATATAGATAAATGGAATATTATTGTAACTATAGTAAAATAATTGATGTAACCTGCAATAATTTTACTTAAAAGACTGTATATCAGTAGTTTTTAATTTTACCCATTTATGGGTATTGCAAAACTTATTGAACTAAAAAGAACAAAAGCCTCAATTATGGGATTAATATCTTGACTTTAGCTTATCAAACGCCCTGCAAAATGCAGGGCGTTTAGTCAACAGACGATTGGCCTTTGGGAGGTATTTATATTTTAATTATCTTTTTTAACCGAAACACTTTTGTTTTTTGAGGTATAACAGCACCTTTCCATTTTTCGAAACTTTCCAATTGCTTTATGTTGCGATAAATATCTTGCATCGAAATTTATTCATTAATTTTTATCCAGGTATAACTTTCTGGCTTCATTACCACAGGAAGCTTAATGTTATATTCCCGATCCAGCGTATATTTTTTAGGTGTTCCATTTTGAACGCTTAAGGTCGCTGTGTTTTTTAATCCGGTATAATACATAGGAATTTTAAGTTCTCTTTTTATTTCTTCTTTCAGTGGATTGTATAATAATATCATCCCCTTCGTTTTCAGCTGTGGATTCACGTGCATCAATCCATCCCAATCCCTGTCATCAGCCCTTCGTAAATGGATGATGTCTGCGTTTAGAATTTCCCGATTCTCTTTATACCAGCCGACTACCTTTTGCACCATTTTCCTGGTTTCTTCGGTATCATACAACCTCGGGCCACGGTAACAGGCTTGAATACCAGCACCATAATATTGCACCATCAACTGTTCGTAATCTTTTAAATGGTCTTTTAAAGGTTCCAAAACAGCTTCTGGCCCACCACCCTGGTATTTTGTAAGGGGCACAAATCCCCATACCATGGATGGAATCTCGTCCCAGGTTCCATCAAAAATGTTCTGACGATTCAGGATCATCTGCTGTTCACGCGATAGGGAGAAATTCACTTCTCTGTAACCGATGCCAATTTTATTGATGCCGTCCATGAAATACCAATCTGGTGCATTCACATAGATCCCATTTTCATTACACCAATGGTATAGACTTTTTTGCAATTCCATCTGTTTCCACTGGGAATCTGCCAATCCTTCATGGCCAGGGTGACTCGTAGAGGCACATACATCTCCTGGATAAGGACCATCGTTTTCGAAGATGTCGAATCCGGTTTTACTCATGAAGGTCTTCAATTTTTTCAGGTAGCCTAAGCCCCAGTTACTGCCAAAGCAAGGTGCATTTACAAAAAAAGCACCGCCTGGTTTACCTGTTTTAGGATCAATCACATCATCAGCATCGCTGATTTTACGTGAGCTAAACAAAGAATAACTGCCGATAAATAAGCCTTTACTATGGGCATAATCACTCAATGTTTTCCATTTATGGAGATTGGTACTACTGGTATCCTCCATATTACAATGGCTGCCAAAGCTCAGAATCAAGGCTTCATAACCCGTTGCGGCACATTGATCAATTGCAGTACGCACTTCCTCGTCGTTTTTACTCACGAGGTGCATGAAAATCGGGTTTGCGGTGGTCCATGGCATGGTGGTTCGGTACATTTTCCGAATGGCCAATCCTCTTCTTTCCCGATCGTAACTGTCCATCAGCAACTCATTGGTACGGATCGACTGAAATGCAGTTCCTGCTTTCAGTTCCACACCTATATTTCTACTGGGATGAACTTCTAATAAACATGGGGTTTGGTAGTCGTAATTAACCTGAGAGGTATACAATTTATCGACTTTCCAATGGGTACTCTGGTCGCTGATCGGGTAACGCATGGCATTGTTAAAAGCGAAATTACTTTCCAGGTAAATCCCCTGTGGTACCTTCATTCCCCGCGCTGTAGTATGGTCTAAAGATGCTGCGCCAACCACTGCACTTTCTTCCTCTACTACCGCCAGAACTTCATTGACCACCTGGTCCAACTGAATAGATTTTCCAGAATTATTCTTTATGCTGAGCCATTTGGTGATTAAAGGAAGGCCATCATAAATGGCATAATTCACTTGTACTTCGATATTTTTTAAAGCAGGCAAGTCTGATTGATAGCTGAAGGAAAGTACTTTTCCAACTGCTTGTTTTTTATTCCCGGCCCACATTTGTGTTTTCCAGTTCAGGAAGGGTCTTAATTCGGCAATCTGATGGGCAACATAGTGAAAACTACTGTCTCCGGCCTTAAAATCTTTGATCCAGGAAGGCAATAAATATGCATTTTCTTTTTGACCATATAAACCGCCAACATTGTAATTCCGACCATCAATAACCAGGCGTGCTTCTGGTTTTACAGCCCTGAGCAATTGCTGCCCGTTCATCAGGTTGATGAAATCGACACAAGCTACATCAGGGCTGATCCTAAAAGTTCTTTTCAGCAGGCCATTATCGAGCACTACTTCTTTTTTCTCAGGAACCGCATATATCTTAGCGGGATAAGCGGTGTTATCCAGCAACCAATCTTTTTTGACAGTTTGCGCGTTTAACCCAGTACCATTAAAAATTAAAAGCGAATACGCTGAAATTCTTAAGGCTGAAAAAATCAATCTTTTCATCTTCAGTTTAATTTGGTTTATTTTGTTTTAGATCTTCACCTTAATCAAAGGTGGAAACCTGCATTCTATAATTCCATCTCAGCACCTGAAAACTCGAAGGTGCTTCATCCTTGTTCACGCCTCCTATTCCTCTACCTGCTATTTAGCAGCAGGACGAAGGTATAATCCGATTTCTGCAATCGCTGGTGTCAGTCTGGAAGAAAGCATACGTAACCTAACTTCATTAGCCGTCACAGCCGGAAACCGCAGTAAACGTTTGTAACCGATAGTCGTCCCCTCAACAATTTTCTTCCAGGTTTCCCCCTCTTTATATTCCAGTACAAATGATTCTACACGCTGTCCAAGCTGCAGGTTTTCCTGCAGCGACAGCACATCAAATTTCTGCGGTTTATCCATTTTGAATTCCAGCACATCAGGTGTGGATTTGTCCCTCATTTTCCAGTAAGAACTGTCTTTCCCATCAAATAAAAGGGCTGTTTTTTTCGGATTGCTGCCAGTTAGCTTTGCAGTTTTCAATAGATTATTGGCAAAGGTTTCATCGAGTTGTTTTTTGAAACCTCTTAGTGCATTTACATCACTTTCGTTGATCAATCCTTCTTTATCTGGTGGAATATTCAACAGCAATACGCCATTACGACCAACAGAGCTGTAATAGATATCCATTAATTTCTCCGGAGTTTTCACTTTATCGTTTTCTGCCGGATGATGGAACCATCCCGGGCGGATCGACACATCAATTTCTGCTGGGTACCAGACTAGGCTTTTCGCTTTTGCAATTTTCGCTCTGCCCCCCAGGTCATTGTCCATCATATCTCTTGGTGCGAATTCTGCTGCTTTCTGAGAATTATCCGCAATCACTTCAGTGCGCATCTGATCTGCCGGAACCACACTCCACTCTGTCTCTCTGCCATAACCGGTTTCTGTTCCTACCCACCTCACATCAGGGCCAGAAACAGCAATAGTTGCTGCTGGCTGTAATTTACGGATCAGGTTATACCATCTATTATATTCATAAACCTGCTTTTTACCAGAAGGTCCTTCACCATTGGCACCGTCAAACCAGACCTCATCAATCTGGCCGTATTGTGTCAATAATTCGGTTAATTGATTGATGAAATAATCATTGTAGGCCATGCTTCCGAAATACGGGGAATTGCGATCCCATGGAGAAAGGTAAATACCGAAACCAATGCCAAACTCTTTACAAGCAGCAGCCATTTCTTTCACAATGTCGCCCTCTCCGTTTTTCCAGGGGCTATTTCTCACAGAATGTTCCGTATATTTACTTGGCCATAAACAGAAGCCATCATGGTGTTTAGCAGTTAAGATGACTTGTTTGAAACCAGCATCTTTACATACTTTTACCCATTGGCGGGTATCTAGTTTCTCAGGATTGAAGATCTTCGGGTCTTCTGTTCCATCTCCCCATTCTTTATTGGTAAATGTATTAATTCCAAAATGGATAAAAGCGGTCAGTTCGAGTTGCTGCCACCTCAGCTGCCTTGGGGAAGGTATTACATTTGCTGCTTTTCTGATGATATCAGCTTCTGTATCTGTTGGGCTGATCTTGACATAATTCTTATCCGTGAAAATTTGTGCAGTTCCTTTTTGCGGCAAACCGGCAAGGACTCCACAAGTAAAGACTGCAGCAATCTGACTCAGTACTTTAGCCCCTAAAACTTTTGTTCTCATTGTATGCGTTGATAAATTGCCTCACCGTTAAATAATATGGTAGGACAATTCAAAGAAAGCAGGAATTTGAGGTATAAAGTTTGGGTTAATTGTCAAAACGTTAAGCTTTTTTGGCAATTAGTATAATGGTTATCTTTTGGTCAGTTCAGAACCAAACACTTTATCCCAAATATCAGAAGTTACCCCATAACCTTTAGTCGCATCATCATAATGGTGCAGCATGTGGTGCTGTTTTAACTTTTTCCAGAAAGGATTATTGAATTTAGCATGGTGCAGCATATAATGTGTCATATCATAAAACAGGTAGCCCATGATGAAACCGGCAAAGAAACCATCCAGCATATTTACAGGGAATATTGCGCGGAAAAGAAAATAGAACGCAGCAGCCAAAGGAATGCTGGCAGATGGTGGCATCACCAATCGCTGGGCATCATTCGGATAATCATGATGTACCCCATGAAAGATGAAATGAATCCTTCTACCCCATTCGGATTTCGGATAGAAATGAAACACAAAACGATGTAATATATATTCTGTAAATGTCCAGATGAAAAGTCCTAATAACACATGACCTATTGCAGTAAGTATTGAATTGAGTACTACCGCCTGCCAGCAAAAATATACAATAACAGGAACGTATACCAGCAACGGCACAAAATATGGGATCTTAGATAAACTTTCTAAAAGCGGACTCTTGAACATTCTGATAGATTCCGGAGAATTGGAGATAAAATTCTTTTTCATCGTATGGCAATTCGTTTTTTACAAGTTCGCAAACTTAGGGAGGAATCCTGAACATTTACCCCCTAATAGTCAGTTATGAAACTTTTATGACATTAATTAACCCGCTGCAGCTGACTTCTGTTTCAGGTATGGCTGATGTTTTCTTTTTCTTAAAGATAAGCAAAAAATGTATTTCTTACGATATGGTAAGATCCAGGAAAATCCATAGCTGTAAATTTGTATTGTAATTTAACAATTGAGCTATGAAAAATGAAATTTTAGGTATCCACCACATTACTGCAATCGCAGGCAATGCAAAGAAAAATTATGATTTTTACACCCGTATACTGGGCTTGAGGCTGGTTAAAAAGACCGTCAATTTTGATGATCCAAATACGTATCATTTTTACTATGGTGATGAGTATGGAACTCCTGGGAGTATTTTAACCTTCTTCCCATGGGAAGGGATTGGCGCTGGCCGTCGCGGAACCAGACAGGTGACTGAGATTGGTTATAGCGTTCCTGCAGGAAGTCTTGATTTCTGGCAAAAAAGATTAGAAGAAAACAATGTCATTTATAATAAACCTGCGGTAAAATTTGGAGAAAGGTACCTGACCTTTTTGGATCCTGATGGGTTAAAATTTGAATTAACAGAAGCACAGTATCCAGATACCAGGCCGCAATGGGAAACTAAAGAAGTGACGAAAGCCCATGCGACACATGGATTTCACCACATCACCATTACCAGTAATAAAATAGAGGCTACCGCAGCAATTCTGACCGGTGTTTTAGGCTACAGATTACTGACTACAGAGGTAAACCGCTCCCGTTTTATTACAGATGCAGTACCACATGCAGCTATTGTAGATTTAGTAGAAGCTCCAGGTGAAGCAATCGGTCATGTGGCAGGTGGGTCTGTACATCATGTTGCCTTCAGGGTAAAAGATGAGGAAACATTGATGTATTTCAGAGATCAAATTGTAAAATTGGGCTTGAACATCACGGAAAAAATCGATCGTAATTATTTTTACTCGTTGTATTTCCGCGAACCAGGAGGTGTACTTTTTGAATTGGCCACCGACAATCCGGGATTCACCATCGATGAACCTTTGGAAGAATTAGGCACGCATTTAAAATTACCTGCACAATACGAAAGTAACCGTACCATTATTGAAGGTATTTTACCAAAACTAGATTAATATGTATATCCATCATAAAAACATCAGTACTGCCGGATTGCCTGTGAATTCGGTAGCTAAAGCGATCATCTTTGTACATGGTCGTGGCGCATCTGCGGAAGATATCCTTTCCTTAAATCAACATTTACAGGTAAATGATGCCGCTTTGTTTGCGCCGCAGGCTACCAACCACAGCTGGTATCCTTATAGTTTCATGGCTCCGGTTACAGAAAACCAACCGGCCCTGGATTCCGCGTTATCAGTGATCAAAGAATTAGTGGAAGAAATTGAAGCACAAGGCATTCCTCAAAACAAAATCTTCTTTGTAGGGTTTTCACAAGGTGCATGTCTGACTTTAGAATACGTCAGTAGAAATGCAGGGCGATACGGAGGTGTCGTTGCTTTTACAGGTGGATTAATTGGTGAACAGCTTGATCTGTCCAATTATTCGGGAGATTTTAACCAGACGCCGATATTGATCAGCACTGGAGATCCAGATCCGCATGTGCCTGTATCGAGGGTAAATGAAAGTAAAAAGATACTGGAAGAAATGAATGCACAGGTCACTGTTAGCATTTATCCAGGAAGAGTTCATACCATTAGTAAAGCAGAGCTGGAATTGGCCAGAACCTTGGTTTTTCAGCTCACAAATAGTTAAGATTAAATTATGGCACAGACCGTATTACATAAAGCAGACAGCCGCAGCATCGCAGATCATGGCTGGTTAAAAAGTTTTCAAACCTTCAGTTTTGGAGGGAATTATAACCCGGAGCGCATCCAATTTGGTGCATTGAGGGTATTAAATGACGATACAATTGATGGAGGCACCGGATTTGGAGAGCACCCTCACGACAATATGGAGATTATCTCCATTGTATTGGAGGGTGGCTTGAAACATGAAGACAGTATGCACAATGTGGCCATTATTGAGCCGGGAGAGATTCAGGTGATGAGTGCCGGAACAGGTATTTACCACCAGGAGTATAATAAGGAAGAAAATGTGCCTGCCAAATTCTTACAGATCTGGCTGTTTCCAAATCAACGGAATGTGACACCTAGATATCAGCAGGAACGTTACGATACTACTTTATTGCCAAACCAGTTTATTCAGATTTTATCTCCGGATAAAAACGATGCGGGCGTATGGATTTATCAGGATGCCTGGTTTCATCTGGGGAAATTTGATGCTGGATTAAAAACCGACTACACTTTAAAAGGTAAAGGGAATGGCGTTTATGTTTTTGTGATCAAAGGATCGATTCAGGTGAATGGACAGGATTTAACAGAACGTGATGGTTTGGGGATCTGGGAAGTTGACAAACTGAACATCAATATATTAACAGATGCGGAAGTACTCTTAATGGAAGTACCTATGAATTATTAAGTCCATGAAAAAGAAAGAAATACTGGTGATGTGCTGTCACCCGGGAATTTTAACCACCTTGATCCGATTGATTGAAAAGTCTGGAGAATTTGCAGTTGCCGGTGCGGCAACTGCAGCGGAAGCATTAAATAGCTTTCGTTCCGGAGCTTTTGACCTCGTATTGATAGGTGCTGGCCTGAGTCCTGAAGCGGAGCAGGAACTGGAAAAAGAACTAAAAAAAATTAGACCAGAAACCCCTGTGGTCTACCACTTTGGCGGTGGAAGCGGCTTACTTTTCAGCGAGATCAAACAAGGCCTGGATCAGGCCTAATGTTTTTTTATTGTTTTATATTGACGTTTAGCATCTTTAAATGGTCGATTTTTTGTTATTTTGAGTGTTATTAATACACCGAGCTATCTTTACATCAATTACACATGCCTGAAGCAGAGAAAAACAGCAACATTTTATCCATCGACATAGGTGGAACCAGCATTAAGGCTTGTATTTTAGATGTTAAAGGAGAACTCCTATCTGAATACACCAAAATCCCTACTCCAAAAAACTCTAGTCCGGAGGTAGTGATCAAATGTATCAAGGACCTGGCTTCAAAGCTGGACCAGTCATTTGTTAAAATTTCTATCGGTTTTCCCGGATATGTGAAATGTGGTGTGGTACTTACTGCCCCAAATCTCGCAAAGAACAAATGGAATAATGTGGACCTTGCCCAACAGATCAGTGATACCTTTGGCAAACCAGTACGTTTGGTAAATGACGCCGATCAGCAGGCCTTAGGGGTAGTATCTGGAAAAGGTTTTGAAATTGTATTTACAGTGGGGACCGGTTTCGGCACTGCCTTATTATACGACGGTGACCTGCTTCCTCACCTGGAACTCGCACACTTCCCTATTAGCAAGAATAAAGACTACGACGATTACATCGGCGACAGGGGCTTTAATAAGGTTGGCAAAAAGGATTGGAATGAACGCTTACAGCGTGTTATTGAAATTTATAAAACCGTATTTAATTACGACACCCTATATATCGGTGGTGGCAATTCAAAAGAAATTACTTTTCAGTTAGACCCTAACATCATACTCGTTTCCAATAAAGATGGAATCAAAGGTGGTGCAAAGCTATGGGACTTGGAAGATAAATTTCATGTATTTACTACTCACCCTAAAATCAACAACAAATAATGAACAAGTACACTTTAGGAATGATTGGCCTGGGCACGATGGGCCGCAATTTATTGCTTAACATGGCCGACAATGGCTATTCTGTAACCGGTTATGACAAGAGTCCTGACATGTTGAAGAAGCTGGAAGAGGACGGAAAAGCACATCAATTGAAAGGTTTTGCCGTACTGGAAGACTTTATACAGAGTTTGGAATTGCCAAGAAGAATCGTTCTTCTGGTACCAGCGGGTGCAATTGTAGACAGTGTAATTCAAGAGCTTGTTCCATTATTGGATAAAGGTGACCTGATCATTGACAGTGGAAATTCTCATTTTACAGATACCAGCAGAAGAGCAGAAGAACTTGCAGCGCAAGGATTCCATTTCTTCGGTATGGGTATTTCTGGTGGTGAAGAAGGTGCAAGATTTGGTCCTAGTATGATGCCTGGTGGTGATAAAGAAGCTTATAATGCAGTTAAGCCAATTCTTGAAGCAGTTTCTGCGAAAGTAAACGGTGATCCTTGTGTGGCTTATATCGGCCCTGGTGCTTCCGGTCATTTCGTGAAAATGGTGCATAACGGTATTGAGTACAGTGTGATGCAAATCCTTGCGGAGACCTATGACTTGTTGAAAAACAGCCTTGGTTATAACAACGAACAGATTTATGCTACTTTCGATAAATGGAATAACGGCAGATTGAAGTCGTTTTTATTGGAGGTAACCAAAGACATTTTCAAAGTAAAAGATGTGAAATCTGGTGGTTACCTGATTGATGTGATCAAAGATCAGGCGAAATCTAAAGGTACTGGAAAATGGACTTCTCAGGTTTCTATGGACCTGCAGTTGCCAATTCCAACGATTAATGAGTCGGTGAGTGCAAGAGATCTTTCTAAGTTCAAAACTTTACGCGTTGCTTTAGGTGCGGCATTGCCTCATCCATCACAAAAAGTAGAAAACACAGTAGAGTTTGAAGCACATTTAGAGCAGGCGCTTTATTTTGCCATGATCACTTCTTATGCTCAGGGCTTACATTTATTAGCACAAGCATCTATTGAATATAAATATGAACTGAACTTACAAGAGATCTCACAGATCTGGCGTGGCGGATGTATCATCAGAGCGGTATTGTTAGAAGATATTTATCAGGCCTATAAAAAACACCCTGAGCTTCCTCATTTATACTCCGATGAAAGTATCCAGAAACAGTTAAAAGACATTTTACCAGGAACTAGAAATGTGGTGATTACCGCCATTCAACATGGTATTGCGGTACCTTGCTATGCTTCTGCCCTGACCTATTATGACTCGTTAAGAACTGCAAATTCGCCTTTAAACTTAACGCAGGCACAAAGAGACTTTTTTGGTGCACATACTTTTGAACGCACAGACGAAGAAGGTATTTTCCATGCCAACTGGAACGAAAATAACCTATAAATAACCCAGTGAACTAATACAACAATTTCACAAATGAAAACAAGCATCAACGTCAACCCAACCATAATCGTCATTTTTGGTGGTACCGGTGATTTAAATTTGCGCAAACTTGCGCCTGCACTTTACAATCTATATGCTGATGGTTTTATGCCGTCAAAATTCGAGATTATTGGTACAGCCCGAAAGAAGCTTACGGATGATGACTTCAGAAAAACACTAATGGGCGGTGTAAACAGCTTTTCAAGATCCGGTAAGGTGAAAGAAGAGAAGTGGAGCAAATTTGCAGCACATATTTCTTATAGTCCTGTAGATGTGGAAGCGCCGGAAACTTTTGGTGTTTTAAAAGCTAATATTGAAAAGTTCCAGGAGGAATTTGGACCAACTACACAGGTGCTTTATTACCTGGCTGTAGCGCCAAACCTTTTCCCACTGATTGCGAAATGTCTTTCTGAATATGAATTGGCAGGTGATGAAGACAATTGCAGAATTGTAATTGAAAAGCCTTTTGGAAGAGATTTAGAGACTGCAAAAGAACTGAATGCCATTCTTACCGGCATCTTTACCGAGAAACAGATCTATCGTATTGACCACTACCTGGGTAAAGAAACCGTACAAAATATCATGGCTTTCCGATTTGCGAACTCCTTCCTGGAGCCGTTATGGAACCGTACTTACATTGATCACGTACAGATTTCTGTAACCGAGCAATTGGGTGTTGGCGAAAGAGGGGGTTACTATGAAAGTGCAGGTGCATTAAGGGATATGATCCAGAATCACCTGTTACAATTGCTTTGTCTGATCGGAATGGAAACGCCAATTAACTTTGACGCTGACGAGATCAGAAATAAAAAAGTAGATGTATTGAAAGCGATGCGTCCTTTTAGTCCGGAAGATATCAGATTTAGTACCGTCCGCGGACAGTATTCTAAAGGATGGGTTGAAGGAAAAGAAGTACCGGGATATAGACATGAAACTGGTGTTGATCCAGATTCTAATACCGAAACTTTTGCTGCAATTAAGTTCTTCGTGGACAACTGGAGATGGCAAGGCATTCCTTTCTATGTTCGTACAGGAAAGCGTTTGTTCCAGACTTCTTCATTGATCACGATTCAGTTTAAAGACGTACCTCACCAGGTATTCCCCTCTGCGGTAACTGAACATTGGCAGCAAAACAGGCTGATCATCAGTATCCAGCCGGAAATGAGTATCCGTTTACAGGTACAGGCGAAAAGACCAGGTTTAGACATGGTATTAAACCCAGTAGATATGGTGTTCGATTATAAAGGAACGTATTCTTCTCAAGCACCAGAAGCTTATGAAACCTTGTTATTGGATGTCATGACAGGTGATCAAACGCAGTTTATGCGTGCAGATCAGGTAGAAAGTGCCTGGGAATTATTGATGCCTATCGTGAATGCATGGGGCAATAAAAAATCATTGAGCTTCCCGAATTATCCGGCAGACTCATGGGGCCCGGAAGATGCAGAAGCATTAATTGCCAGAGACGGCTTCCACTGGTTCACTTTACCATTGAAAGAAGATTAAAAACATAAAATAAACATTGTTCAAGAGGCTAATCCTGATACGGTCTACACCGATTTAGGATTAGCCTTTTAGCTAATAAAACAAATACGAATGAACTTATTGATTTATAAAACCCAGGAAGAATTACAGCAGGATTTAGTGGATTATATTGTTGCAATTGCCAACAAAGCGATTGAAGAACAAGGCTATTTCAATTTTGTACTGACCGGGGGCAACTCTCCAAAAGAATTGTACCACTCACTGGCTACAACCTATAAAGATAAAATCGACTGGACTAAAGTATATTTCTTCTTCGGCGATGAACGGAATGTGATGCCTGATCATGAAAGCTACAACGGCTTAATGGCAAAAAGAGCCATGCTCGACCTGCTGGAGATTCCTGCAAACCAGATTTTTTATGTAGATACTACCCTTGCTCCTGAAAAAGCAGCAATCGAGTATACGAAAGCAATTAATGCCCATTTCGATGGTGCTGACCTTTGCTTTGACCTGATTTTGCTGGGTATGGGTGATGATGCACATACAGCTTCCCTATTCCCAGGAACTACGATCCTGAATAATAAAGAAGTAGAAGTGGACTCTGTGTTTGTAGAGAAACTTTCTACTTACCGCATCAGCTTTACTGCTCCTCTAATCAATAAAGCAAAGAATATTGCATTCTTAGTATTTGGTGAGAATAAAGCAGAAGCAGTGAAACATGTGATCGAAGATCAAAAGAAAAACCCAAAATTATATCCTACACAATTGATTAAACCAGTAGACGGAAGCGTGACCTGGTTTTTAGATGATGCTGCCGCAGCTCTATTAGATCATTAGTCTATATTTTAAAATCGGTTAAAAAGACCGGCTTCCTATCAGGATAGCCGGTCTTTTTATTATTGGGACTTCAGAATTTTCATTTAGCGTAATCCAATACAACAAGTCATTGACAATGTGGTAATTTGAGGAGATACAACCCCAAAAAACAGCAATAATTTTATCAAATCCAGGAATAATACGCGTTCCAAAAGTTAATGATTTTTTACAATCATATAGGTTTTCGTTACAATAAGAGAAAGAAACAATGTTGATTTTCTTAATGAGAAATATTTTTCACCACAACCAATTATTAAAGAGAATAACGAATCATATATACCTCAAATTGGAATAAAAAGCTTAATTCCTTAAAATGGAATGAACAATATGAACAGCCGTTAAACACCTATTCTCTATTATGTTTGAGTAACGTAAAAAAATAGCTGTTTTATCGGCCCTGAGGGTAATAAAACAATAAAAACTCTCTTAAAATGTCGCTGTTCAGTTTAAAAAACATAAGTAGAAATTGTTTTTTATTACTATTAACGATTACGTTAATTGTGATCTGGGGAGGCGATGTGAAAGGACAACGGGTATATGGACAATATGTTGTAACGACTCCTGCAAATTCAGGTGGTTCGCCAGGAGCAGGTGGTGCGGGTGGACTTTTAGGCGGTGCTGGTAATCAAGGAACATTTTTAGTAACGAATCCAGGAAATGCAAGTGATGGTGACTTAACAAATTTTGCAACCCTTAGTGCAACTAGTGGTAGTGGAGGTAATTTAGGCGGAAATGTAGGTCAACTTTCTACTGCATTTATCAACCTAAACTTTACAGGCTCTGTTACGCCAGCAGCTCAAAATGCGATTATTTTTAAACTTACAGGTGGAGATTTAACTAAAATTTTTGTACAAGCATATAATGGCACTACACCTGTTGGCACCGCACAAGCAGTTAGCGGTCTGTCAAAAACAGGCTCCGGTGATTATATTTTTACACCTACTGCCGCATGTAATTCTATAGGAATTATAATCAACACAGCTGTTTCAGGTTTACTTGGAGTTACCTCAATTAATAATGCAAATATTTATTACGCTTATTTCATGGATCCAACCTGTTCCTTAAGCAGTTATACAACCACTAGTATGACTGGAATAAACGTCAGTTCTACTTTTCTAACCCCAGACAATGCAATTGACGGAAATATAACAACTTATTCCAGATTATCTACCGGACTCGGCGTAGCAACAACCTTAAATCAGGACATATACTTATCTAAATTAACAGGTGCTCAAGACGCAGCTACCATCACCTTTTCTATTCCACCATCTGTTCTGGCAGCCGGTGTTGCTGCTTACATTAATATAATCACTTATAATGGTACAACAAATGTTGGTCAGATAGCCTTTTCTGGACTCTTGCTAGGTACTGATTTATTAAACTTAGTAAAATCCGGATTACCAACTACGCTCTCTTACGCACCTGGTGTCCCTTTTAATCGTATTCAGATTTCCAGCTCTTCTTTGGTCGGATTGGCGACTAGTTTAGACATTTATGAAGTTACTACCACTCCTGCGAAGCCTACTTTTACCTCGACAACTACACAAAATGTGACCATTTGCGCTGGAAACCCTGCCACCTTAAACGCTATACCAGCTAGTTCAGTTAATGAATTGAGGTGGTATTCTGCCATAATGGGTGGAGCATTATTACATACCGGTAACTCTTATACACCAATCCCTACGCCTACCGCCGATACAACTACTTATTTTGTAGCGACTGGAAAAATAGGTTGTACTATTGAATCAGAACGTGTTCCAGCCAAAATAATCGTCCGACCGTTACCTGTTGTAGCTGCGATTACCGGAACTTTATCTACCTGTATGGGCTCAACAACCCAGTTGGGAAATCCTACCACTGGTGGTGCATGGTCTAGCCTAAATACAGCTATTGCAACCATAAGCAGTACTGGGCTTGTGAGTGGTGTTGCTCCAGGAACAGCCACAATTAACTATGTCGTCAACGGGACAAACGGTTGTCCGACTACGGTATTAGCAACCATCACCATAAACGCTTTACCTGTGGTTAATGCAATTACGGGAACTTTATCTGCCTGTATCGGTAATACCACACAATTATCCAGCAGCACTTCTGCTGGAGTTTGGACCAGCGGCACTCCTGCTGTGGCCACTATAAACAGCAGCGGATTAGTGACGGGAGTAACCACCGGAACTTCCCTGATCACTTATACGGTAACCAATGGAAATGGTTGTGTAGCCAGTCAAACCGCAACAGTAACCATCAACGCTTTACCGGTAGTTTCCGCTATTACTGGAACATTAACTGCATGTATAGGTAATACCACACAATTATCCAGTACTACTTCTGGTGGAGTCTGGAGCAGTGGTACTCCTGCCGTGGCCACTGTAAGCAGCAGCGGGTTAGTGACTGGTGTAACTTCCGGAACTGCTGTGATTACCTATACCGTAACCAATGCGAATGGTTGTACTGCTTCGCAAATGACAACTGTCACCATCAATCCTTTACCAGTTGTTGCCGCTATTACCGGCACTTTAAGCGCCTGCATCGGCAATACTACTCAATTATCCTGCAGCACTTCTGGTGGAGTCTGGACCAGTGCGACTCCTGCTGTAGCTACTGTAAACAGCAGCGGATTACTCACCGGAGTAACTGCCGGAACGTCAGTGATCACCTATACAGTGACCAATGCAAATGGTTGTATCGCTAAGCAAACCGCAACCGTCACCATCAACGCTTTACCTGTAGTTGCTGCGATTACAGGAACGTTATCTGCCTGTATCGGTAATACTACTCAATTATCCAGCACCACTTCTGCTGGAGTCTGGACTAGCGGTACTCCGGCTGTGGCAAGCATAAATAGTAGTGGATTGGTAACTGGCCTAACCTCCGGAACATCCCTAATTACTTACACAGTGACCAATGGAAACGGCTGTGTCGCTACACAAACAACGACAGTTACCATCAATGCTTTACCAGTAGTTGCTCCTATTACAGGGACAATGAGCACGTGTATAGGTAAAACAACTCAGCTAGCCAATACGACAAGTTCAGGAGTATGGAGCAGTGTTAATCCAACTATTGCGACTGTAAACAGTGCTGGTCTGGTAACTGGTGTTGCTGTTGGAACAGCTACAATTAACTATACAGTAACCAATTCAAATGGTTGTATCACAATAGTGACTACCAGCGTGGCTGTTCATTTGCAACCTGCCCTCCCAGCGATTAGTCAGAAAAACTTATGCTTAGGCCAATCCATAGACCTGAACACACTAAATCCAAGCGATGGAAACGGAACAACAGGCGGCAATTACTCCTGGTCTGCGATTGGTGCAGGAGGAACTCCTCTAAGCGCTACTCTGGTCTCCCCTGCACTTGGCAATACCACCTATTACTTAAGATATACAAAAGATGGCTGCTTCAGCGACAGCAGTGTGCTGATCATTATGCACCCAAAACCGCCTACCCCTCATGTCACTTTAAATTAACCTACATAAACTCTTAAAACTTAAATTATGAAAACGAAATTCAAAACCCTGAGCCTAATTGCAATTACATTTATCTTATTTGCATTACCTTTCAGCTCCTCTGCAGCTTCTTTTGCACTTTACTTATGCGGAGGGGCTACTGCCGGACTGATTCCTGACGCTGCTGTCAATGCCACGCTAAAAAATGGTGATAAAATTATGTGGCAAGAATTCGATGCTGCAGGAAATACCCCAATTGGTAGCCCTATAACGGTAACAGTAGCCGCAGATGCCACTCCACTACCTTTCACCGTAGGAAGCGGACTAAGTGTAGGCGCTCATTATTTTAAAGTATTTATTATTGCTGTTAACCCAAATAACTGTTCGGGGGATTTATCTGATCCATTCAGCCTTTATGTTTTACCTACCGCTGCTGTTGCTATTGGAACACCTTCCCAAACTAGTTTCTGCGAGGCCAATTCCAATCCAACTACCCAAAATTCAGTACTTACTGCCACTGCAACAGCATTAGATGCAGCACTTACAGATGTAACGTATGCATTTACCTGGACTGCAACAAAAGATGCGGCGGCTGTAACTGATGTAACTACCATTGGAGCAATCGGCCCAGTAAGCCCTGTAAATGTGAATACTTTTACTTTAAACAACACTGCAGGACATGGTGCTTATATATTCAAAGCAGGTGTTAAATATGTGATTGCTCCTGGGAATGGCGTATTAAAATCACCTAGTGACCTGGGCTGTCCAGCAGAATCTGCGGCATCAGCAACGATTACTGTAACTCCTAAACCAGGCAAACCAGGTATCCAAATTGCGTCCTAATCATTAGCTCATAATTAATGTTTAACAGAAAAACAGGTTTTGTGTCAGGTATGCTGTTGCTCAGTGCAACGGCATGCTTTGCGCAATCTAGTGGCCAGGCAACTGCAGTAATCCCTGCTGGTTCGTCCCTAAAACTTAGGGCTGCTTCTGTTAATGCAGTGAGTTACCAATGGTTAAAAAATGGTGTCATTATACCGGATGCCACTAATATTGAATATGCCGCTTTCGATCCCGGCATCTACACCGTAATTTCTTACAATACAAATGGCTGCGCTTCCGATATTTCAGACCCCCTCCTGCTCACTGGCGGGACGGTACTGGTGTTGAGTGCAGATGTGATGATCACCAAAAGTTCAGAGAATAAATCGATCACCGTAAATGATGCTTTTGAATACCTGTTACAGGTAAAAAACAATGGCGTCGGCTCTGCCAGCAATGTGAAAGTTCAGGACATCCTTCCGGAAAACATGGTCTTAGAACAGTTGCTTCACCCTAGCGTAGGTTACGCCGATTATACATTGGGCAGTAGAACCGTCTTATGGCAGATTCCAAAACTGGAGAATGGAGAATCAGCAAACTTAAGAATCAGAGTTAAACCTTCGAAACCCGGTATGCTGGAAAACACAGCGACTGTTTCCGCCACAGAATCAGATCCTGATCTGTCAAATAATACTTCTACCAACCGGAAATCAGTAACAGATTTAATTATTCCGAATGTATTTACGCCAAATGGTGATGGAAAAAACGACACGTTTACCATCCCACAATTGGAAAGATATCCTGAAAATGAACTGAGTATTTTCAATCGCTGGGGATCAGCAGTACTGGAGAAAAAACCTTACAAAAATGACTGGGATGGCTCTCAGCTATCAGAAGGTACTTATTTCTACCTGTTGAAGGTTAAAATGGCCAATAATACCTGGGAGGTATACAAAGGATTTGTCACGATTATCCGTTAAAATATAAAATATGCGCTCGATAGTTGAAAAAATCCGGCTCCTCTTCCTGAGGTAGCCGGATTTTTCATTTTTAGGAATTTTTAATACAATGTATGCCCTCAACAACAAAAAACAAATCATCAAGACCTTATGTTATTCACAATAACTATGAAAAGAGATGGAATCTAAGATTGAAGTACTGATAATAGGAGCTGGACTATCTGGATTAACGGCAGCACTTCATTTTTTAAAATCAGGATTTCCAGTTACGATGGTAGAAAAATCGTCCTATCCTCATCATAAAGTTTGTGGCGAGTACTTATCAAATGAAGTAATACCCTATCTGGAATGGCTAGGTATCGATTTAAACCTATTGTCTCCCGTATCCATTGATAAATTTCAATTTTCCACGAATGACGGACAACTGCTGCAAGCTACTTTGCCTTTGGGTGGTTTGGGAATCAGCAGGTATGCTTTAGATCATTTCCTTTTTCAGGAAGCGATAGCCAGGGGCTGTCATATCATCCAAGATACAGTAGTAGACCTGATTTTTAATGAAGATCTGTTCCTTGTTAAAATGGCAAATCACGACCCGATTACAGCAAAAATTGTGATTGGTGCTTACGGCAAACGAGATGGCCTGGATCAAAAACTATCCCGCAGCTTTATTCAAAAAAAATCACCATGGCTCGCTATAAAGGCACATTATGATGGTTCCTTCCCTGATGATCTGGTAGGCCTCCACAATTTTGAAGGTGGCTATTGCGGCGTTTCAAAAGTTGAAAAAGACAGGATCAATATCTGCTACCTTGTTGACTATGCTACTTTTAAAAAGTATAAAAGCATTCCAGAACACCGTTTGCAGGTACTTTATAAAAACCCTCATTTGAGAAGAATATTTGAAACTTCGAAACCCTTGTTTGATCAGCCTTTAACCATTGGACAAATATCTTTTGAGAAGAAAACAGTCATAGAAAACCATGTACTGATGATTGGTGATACTGCCGGTCTGATCCATCCTTTTTGTGGAAATGGAATGGCAATGGCCATTCATAGTGCAAAAATTTGTGCATCCAGCGTGATCGCCTATCTGGAAGGAGGATTGTTATCCAGGTCAAAACTGGAAAAACAGTACCGAACCTCGTGGAATCAAAATTTCCTGAGTCGCATCACTGCGGGAAAAATAATGTCTGGAATTCTAAGAAAAAAACAACTGACCAGTAAATTCATGCGTATATTAATAAAATATCCCTTTCTATTGTCCATGATGATCAAGCAAACCCACGGCAAACCGATAATACCCTAACCAATGGTAGATACCACTTATAGAAGCGAATTGCCAGAAATTATGGATAACTTTTCCATGGAAGGAGAAATATTAAAAGACGCACTCGACAAAATAGCAGGAATTAACCAATTGTTGGGAGGCAATAAAGTGACGCTTGATGGGGTAAAAAAACTCCTGAATGAGGCTACGTCTCCCTTAAATAAGCCTGTAGCAACAGGAGTTACCTCACACAGCACCACAATCAGTATACTTGATGTGGGTTGCGGCAATGGAGATATGCTGCGTGTTTTAGCAGATTACGCCGCCAGCCATCAGTTGAAATTTAAACTCAAAGGCATAGATGCCAATGCTTTCACTATTCAACATGCCAGTCGGCTGTCCGCTTCTTACGAAAACATCAGTTATGAATGTATAGACATTTTCGACAAATCCGCCTTAAACGTCCCTTTTGATATTATTTTATGCACGCTTACTTTACATCATTTTAAAGACCCAGAACTCCTGCATTTACTCTCTATTTTTAAAGAAAATGCAAGTTTAGGCATTGTCATTAATGATTTACAGCGCAGTGCGATTCCGTATTACCTGTTTATCGCCTTATGTTTCGTTTTCCGGCTCAATAAAATGTCAAAAGAAGACGGACTGATTTCTATCTTAAGGGGATTTAAAAGAAAAGATCTGGAACAATACGCCAGTCAATTGAAACTAGTAAACACCTCCATCCGTTGGAAATGGGCATTCCGTTACCAATGGATTATCCCGACCATATGAGCGTAAAAATTATAACAGTAGCAAAAGCAATTCCTGAATTTTCAAGAACCACCAGCGAAATTATCCCCTTTCTTGACAGCTGGCTGGCTGCACAGGAAGAGCGTTTCAAAAGAAAAGTCAAGAAAGTTTTTGAGAATGCAATGGTGGATCAACGATATTCTATAATGTCGCCAGAGGATGTTTTTGGAAAAACATCTTTTGAAGAACGCAATAACCTGTACATCCGGGAAGGCATCAAACTTGGCACTACCTGTTTAAGGGAGGCGCTGGCCAAAGCAAATTGGAAATCTACCGACCTGGACTATATCATTACCGTCAGCTGTACTGGTATCATGATTCCCTCTTTAGACGCTTATCTGATCAATGCTTTGAACCTTCGACAAGACATTGTGCGTCTTCCGGTGACTGAGATGGGCTGTGCTGCAGGCATCTCCGGCATCATTTATGCCAAGAACTTCTTAAAAGCAAATCCTGGAAAACGAGCAGCTGTTGTGGCAGTAGAATCCCCAACAGCCACCCTGCAGTTGAATGATTTTTCTATGGCCAATATGGTCAGTGCCGCCATTTTTGGCGATGGTGCAGCCTGTGTTTTATTATCAGCGGATGAAAATGACTCCGGTCCTGAAATTATTGGGGAAGAAATGTATCATTTCTACAATTCCGAGCAGCTCATGGGTTTTCATTTGAGTAATACCGGTCTGAAAATGGTGCTGGACGTCGATGTTCCGGAAAACATAGCCGCTCATTTTCCAGAAATCATCCACCCATTTTTAAAGAAACATGATTTAACCCTGCAAGATATTGATCATTTGATCTTCCATCCAGGGGGGAAAAAGATCATTCAGGTGGTAGAAGAACTTTTCGGAAATTCCGGCAAAAACATCCTGGATACTAAAGAAATATTGCGGCAATACGGTAATATGTCTAGTGCTACCGTCCTGTATGTTCTGGAACGATTTATGGAAAAGCAGCCGAAAAAAGGAGATTTTGGTCTGATGCTCAGCTTTGGACCCGGTTTTTCTGCGCAGAGAATATTATTAAAGTGGTAACTTTACCGGATAATTGAAACAAATATGAACAAAGAAGAAATCCTAACCCACTTACCTTATAGCAAGCCATTTTTATTTGTTGACGAACTATTATCTATCGATGAGAATGGTTCTATTGGAACTTATACGTACGATAAAGACCTTGATTTTTACAAAGGACATTTCAAAGATAACCCAGTAACTCCAGGCGTAATTTTAACGGAAACTATGGCACAGATCGGACTGGTTTGCCTGGGTATTTTCCTGACTGCCACTGCCACTTCCGGACTTCCAGGACACGTGATGCTGACCTCTACTGCCATTGATTTCATGAAACCAGTTTTTCCGGGAGAAAAAGTAACTGTAACTACTGAAAAAGTGTATTTCCGTTTTAAAAAGCTCCATTGTAATGTTCAAATGACCAATGCAGCAGGTGAAGTAGTTTGTAAAGGAACGATTTCAGGAATGGTAACCAATAAAATGAATGCCTAACAGAGTGGTCATAACAGGTATGGGTGTAGTTGCACCAAATGGAGTTGGTTTAACTCCATTTCTTGAAGCTATACAGAAGGGCCGCTCCGGCATCAGTTACCATCCCTTATTGGCCAGCCTTGAATTTTCCTGTCAGATTGCAGGTACGCCTGTGCTTTCTGAGTCCTTAATTGCCAGCTATTTCTCTGAACTTGAATTGAGAAACTTCAACAGTTCAGGTATCTTATATGGCGTTATCGCAGCAATGGATGCCTGGAAAGATGCAGGACTAACAATTGATACTTCAGCAGAACCGGATTGGGAGAGCGGGACAATATTTGGCAGCGGCACTTCCGGAGTAGATAAATTCCGGGAGGCCATTTACAAAATCGATGCCCTGCAAACCCGCAGATTAGGCAGCAATGTAGTTTCCCAAACAATGGCCAGCGGTATCAGTGCTTATATCGGTGGAAAGCTGGGACTAGGCAATCAGGTCAGCAGCAACTCATCGGCCTGTACAACTGGCACAGAAAGTATTTTAATGGCTTATGAGCGCATTAAATCCGGACAGGCGACTAGAATGCTTGCGGGAAGCACCAGCGACAGCGGGCCTTATATCTGGGCCGGATTTGACGCCATGAAAGTTTGTACATTTAAGCATAATGAATCTCCGCAAACGGGTTCCCGTCCAATGAGTGCAAGTGCCAGTGGATTTGTGCCCGGAAGCGGCGCCGGTGCATTTGTTGTGGAATCGCTGGAGAGTGCCTTGGCCAGAGGTGCTAGAATTTACGCAGAAATCCTGGGTGGGAATATCAACTCAGGCGGACAAAGAGGTACAGGTACCATGACTGCCCCAAATGCAATGGCAGTACAGCACTGTATCCGAAAAGCGATTCAAGACGCAGGGATCCAGGCCAGCGAGATCGACCTGATCAACGGACACCTCACCGCTACCTCAAAAGATACCCTAGAGATCCAAAACTGGTCTGAAGCACTGGAAAGATCCGGCGAAGATTTTCCTTATATCAATTCTTTAAAATCAATGGTCGGGCATTGCCTGACTGCTGCAGGCAGCATTGAATGTGTCGCAGCCCTATTGCAGATGGAGCGGAGTTTTATCGCCCCAAACCTCAATTGCGAAGACTTGAATCCAGCCATCACCGCATTGATTTCGGCCAATAAAATTCCCCAGAAACAAATCCCTCATCCCATCCGTATTCTTGCGAAAGCCAGCTTCGGTTTCGGAGATGTGAATGCCTGTATCATTTTTAAAAAACATATTGACAACTGAGCTGTTTGTAAGAAACACCATCTATGATCCATCAATATGTTAGCCATACCATTTCACAAAGAAAACATGGACAGATCCGTTTTACTCTCCAAATTAAAAGTCATTGTTGCCAATTACAGCCATGATAAAGACGCTTTAGAGTACCTCAATGAAAGCACAGACTTCATTAAAGACCTTAAAATTAATTCTGCCAATCTGGTAGATGTGGTCTTAGACGTAGAAGAAGAATTTGATATCGAAATCGACAACCTGTCGATGGAAAGAATGATCAATGTGAGTGCAGCGATGGAGATCATCAGCGACAAATTGAAAGAAAAATGATAGGAAATGATATTATTGATTTGCGACAGGCCATGCTGGAAAGCAACTGGCGCAGAAAGGGATATCTGGACAAACTATTCTCCACAAAAGAACAAAATTGGATTCTGAAAGCTAAAGATCAAACGCAAATGGTTTGGTTGTTGTGGAGCATGAAAGAATCAGCCTATAAAATTCATTCCCGGAGAAACAACTGGCGCGCATTTGCTCCTTTAAAACTGACTTGTCAAACCCTGGAAATCAAAGGAGAACGGGTTACCGGCAACGTGCAATGTGAAAATATTACGTTCTTCACGCAAAGCATGCTCAGCCAGCATTTCATTCATACGGTTGCAACAGAGCAATACCCCTTGCCCACTATTAAGGTGAGTATTAGCAGCTATAATCCCATGGATCCAAGTTATAGAAATACAGATCCGGCCACAGTGAGTCACCATGGCCGATACCTGGCATTGGCCTATTTATAATTGGCCAGTTTTATCTGTAGCGCTGCTAACTTAAGTTTTCTTCGATTAAAAGATTGATAATCCCATCAGCAAGCCCAACTTTGGGCACATATATCTGCTTAATTCCCGTCCATTTTAACAAGGTAATGTAAATCTCACAAGCCGGAATAATTACATCCGCACGATCTGGATTTAAGCCAAATACCTGAATCCTTTCTTTTAAAGAATGACCGTTCAGGTTATTGTAAAGGGTCTTCAATTTCAAAAAAGACATTGGCATCCCTTCTTTCTCATCAGACATCCGGTATAGCTTGTTGATGTTTCCACCAGTACCGATAGCGGCAAGGTTTTTTAGTGATTTTGTGTTTTCTTTAACCCACAATTTCATCTCTTCCCAGGTTTCTTCCCTATCTTGATTGTCCAAAATCCTGATCGTTCCAATATCAAAAGATTTTGAGGCCACCGGAATGCGGTTTACAAACACGGAAAGTTCCGTACTTCCACCACCTACATCAATATATAAATAGCTTTTTTTATTGTCGAGTGTTTCCTCAATATGGTTGGCATAAATGATGTTTGCCTCCCTTTGTCCATGGATAATTTCCAGCTTAAGGTCACATACTTCCTTTACCTGCTTGATGATTTCTCCTCCATTTTCTGCTTCACGCATGGCCGAAGTTGCACAAGCAAGGTATTTAGACACCTGATATACATCCATCAGGTTTTTAAATGCGCTCATGGTTTTTAGTAAATCTTCCGTTTTTCTCTTAGAAATGCGGTGATCTAAAAAAGCATCATCCCCCAAGCGTAAAGGAACCCTGATCAATGTATTTTTCTTAAAGCCAAAACCTTCCTCAGTTTTAGTGATGTCGGCAATTAACAACCTCACGGCATTGGACCCTATATCTATAGCAGCATATCTAAGCATTGGCTTTATTGATGTTTATTTTTTAAGTAATTATAGGTTTGAACCTGTGCCCTTACCTTTGTTTTAAGTCTATTTTTATGGTACTTATTATTGTTCATTTTCGTGATGTCCCGGGCTTTCACATTGTCCTGAAGCTGAAATTCAATGATGTCACGAATTTCTTGTTTCACCTCTTCATCCAGCACTGGAAAACCAACCTCAACGCGGTGCTCGAAATTCCTGCTCATCAGATCTGCAGAAGAGAGAAACATCTCTTCTTTGCCATTATTCCCAAAAATGAAAACCCTGGCATGCTCCAGAAATTTGTCGATGATACTGATGACTGTGATATTTTCACTATAACCAACCACTCCGGGCACCAAGGTGCAGATTCCTCTCACGATCATCTTTACCTGAACTCCTGCATTGCTGGCCTCATATAATTTCTCTACAATTCCCTCATCCGCAAGACTGTTTACTTTTAAGATCATATAAGCAGGTTTCCCTGACTTGGCGATCTTAATCTCACGATCGATCAATTGATAAAATTTAGTACGTGTTTCCAGTGGAGAAACGATCAGATGCTTAAATCCGCTGACCACCGTTTTTTTATTCAAGCCATCAAACAGTTTCACCAGGTCCTGTGTAATTTCCTTTTTTGCCGTGAAAATACTATGGTCACAATAGATGCCTGCGGTTTTTTCATTGAAATTACCAGTGGCCAGGTTGGCATAATAAACAGCTTTCCCTTTTTCCATTCGTTTAACCAAACAGATTTTCGAATGTACTTTATAATCCGTCAATCCATAATTGACATTTACCCCTTCTTCTTTTAATCTCGTGCTCCAGAAAATATTTGCCTTTTCATCAAATCTTGCTTTTAACTCTACCAGACAGTTTACCTTTTTACCGTTTTTAGCGGCATTGATTAAGGCGTTAACCACTTTTGAGTTCTCGGCAAGGCGATAAAGGGTGATGTTAATCTCAGTCACCTTCGGATCAATTGCCGCCTCCCTTAAGAATAAAATGATATAATCATAAGATTGGTAAGGTAAGTTTACCAGGTAATCTTTCTCTGCCAGCTTATTGAAAATACTTTCTGTACGGTGTAATCCAGCTACTTTCAAAGGAACATTCGGCGGATATTCCAGCTCTTTCCCACCTACATTCGGGAAGGCAATAAAATCACCAAAACGATGGTATCTATTTCCAGGAATCAAACTCTCCGCTTCAATCTTCATCTTATTCAACAATACGGTCAGCATCTCGAAAGGCATTTCCGTATCGTATAAAAGTCGCATAGGTTTCCCTCTTTTTCGCTTATCCAGACTGCTCTTTAATTCTTCAATAAATTTATCACTGACTTTTTTATCGATATCTAATTCTGCATCTCTGGTCAGTTGTATAGAATAAGCGTCAATAACGTCATAATTAAATACATAAAAAATATCGTCCAGACAGTATTTAATAATATCCTCAGCCAAAATGATAAACTTTAATCCATTGGTTTCTGGTAATACAAGGAATCGGGGAAGATTTGGGGGCAATTCTATGAGTGCATATCTGGCACTTGTTTTAGAAGAGGCCTTTGAAAGGCGCACGAAGAAATAAAGATACCTGTCTTTTAGCTCAGGGAAGGGTTTTTCCAGATCGATCATAATGGGCACGAGGTTAGAAAGGATTTTATCTCTAAAATGGTTCCTTACAAACTCACCTCTAGCCACATTTAATTGTGTTTCATTGAGGATAAAAATCCTGTTCTGTGCCAGTTCATTGATCAGTGTGGCTTGGAAAAGCAATTCAAATTTCCGCTCCTGTCGCACCACAATATTCTTTATTTCATTTAGGATCTTTTTAGGGTTGAAACCCAATAAGGCCTTCGCTTTTTCATTCAGATTTGCCAAACGGCTCATAGTGGCTACCCTCACCCTATAAAACTCCTCCAGATTGGAAGAAAAGATAGAAAGGAATTTGATCCTTTCTATCAAGGGTACAGTTTCATCCGCCGCTTCCTGCAAAACCCGCTCGTTAAAATATAACCAGCTGATCTCTCTATTTAGGAATGGTGCCTTTTTTCGTGTCATGTATAAATAAAAAATCCCTGTAAGAAACAGGGATGCTCAAAACTGCAAATTCTATTGTTAAGTCAGTGTTAATTATCACCTCCACATAGAATTAAAACTTAACCTCCCGTTATTTGCTTTCTACGGCATCTTTTGCAGGTGTTGAATCCGTTGCTGCTGGTTTTTCCACCGCTGATTCAGCAGGCGCATTGCCTGATTCAGGTGCTTTTTCCGGAGCTTTAGCCGCTGCAGGAGCCGTTGTTTTTTTAGCAGGTCTGCCGACACTGGATTTAGCTACAGGCGATTTTGCCGCTGGAGCTTTCGTTGCAGCAGTTTTAGCAGCAGCAGGTGCTTTTACAGCTGTAGCAGCTTTTGCAGCAACAGGTGCTTTTGCAGCCGTTTTAGCTGGAACTTTCGCTGCAGCAGGTTTTACTTTTACAGCTGTTTTAACGCCAGCAGCAGATTTTTGAACTGCTCCATTTACTGCTTCAGTCACTTCTTTCTTCACTACAACTGCTTTGTCAGCTGTTTTTTTGGCAACAGATTTTGCTTTAACTGTTGCTTTTTTTAAGGGCTTAGCCAAGGCAACAGCGGCTTTTTCTTCGGTAGCAATCGCCGCAACTTTTACGCTTTGAACCACCGGTTTAGCTTTTGCTACTGCTTTCTTAACCACTTTCTTTGCTTTCTTTACCTCCTTATTCAACTCTTTTTTCAAAGATTTAGCCTTTTTCTCTGCTTTCTTTTCAAAGGCTTATTAGCTTTTGCTGCTTCTTCCAATTTTTGATTTACAGCTTCTTTCACTTCAAGGAATTTAGTCGACAATTTTTTTGCAACTACTTTACTCGCTTTTGCAATGTCATCACCAATCTTCTCTGCATCATGTCCCAAATGTTTTACCACTTCGAAAAACTTCTCACTTAGACTTTTCTCCAATTGTTTTTTCGCTGCACTTTTAGCAACTTTCTTTTCTACTCTTGATTTTTTGCCTTTCATATTCGTTTATTTATAAGTTTTTAGGTTGATCAGATAAATAGGACACTGCTCAGTTCATATTCCTCGTTTAATGTTTATATTTGTAAGGATCACCCACTACGGGTTAAATTTCAATTAAATCTAATATTTTTTTTATTCTAAAGCTATAATCATGCCCACTTTCGATATTGTAAGTAAAGTTGACGCGCAAACATTTGATAACGCGATGAACAATGCCAAAAAAGAAATCCTAAATCGTTATGATTTCAATACTTCTAAGAGTACAATTGATCATGATAAGAAAACTAACCAGATCACGATTGTTACTGAAGATGATATGCGTTTAAAAGCGATTCAGGATGCTATCATCTCCAGAATGGTTAAACAAGGACTAGACTCCAACAGTTTGGACTTTGGAAAAGAAACCTATGCTTCTGGAAATATGATCAGAAAAGAGATTTCAATCAAAGAAGGTATCGACAAAGAAACTGCTAAAAAAATTGTTGCAAAAATAAAAGCCAGTGGATTAAAAGTTCAGGCGTCTATGATGGATGACCAGGTTCGAGTACAGAGTAAGAGCATTGATGACCTACAGGGTGTCATTGCACTTTGTAAAGGTGAAGATTTTGGCCAGCCATTACAATTCATCAACATGCGTAATTAAACATTTACTGCTATCCAAAGCTGACCGTATTTTCAATGCGGTCAGCTTTGATTTCTCTCTTCATTTTTTTCAAACCCGTATACCAAAAACACGAGCCAATGGAAATTATTGATAGTGGATTTGTTTATTCTGATGATCCTCAGAAAATTGATCCGATTGCCATTCATCATTTTTTAAGTACCCAATCTTATTGGGCACAAAATATCCCGCTGGAAACGGTAAAAAAGTCTATTGCACATTCTTTGTGTTTTGGCATTTATACGGAAGGAAAACAGGTTGGTTTTGCAAGATGGATTACCGATCGGGCAACCTTTGCTTATATGGCAGATGTCTATGTAGAAGAAATTTACCGCGGCCAAGGCCTGGCAAAAAAGCTGATGTCCTTAATGCTTTTTCATCCAGACCTGCAAGGATTAAGAAGGTATATGCTGGCTACAGTGGATGCCCACGGTTTATATACTCAATTTGGATTCAAACAAATAGACCACCCGGATCGGCTGATGGCTATCGTCATTAAAGACCCCTACCTGGATAACGAATAGTAAAAAGCCAGTAGAAGCACGAAGTCCATTAAAGATTTGATCTTCAATGGACTTTATACTACACTATTTATATATTTTTATATATTGATATTTAGCTATCAATTACACAGTTTTTACATCTCCTTCGCTGTAATCTCTGATATCAGCGATATATCCGTTCAGGATCAGGAAGTCAAACAATGGCTTTGCATCCGGTGTGACAGGCATATTCGCACTGGTAATCACCGTATTGGTTTTTTTATCCAGGAAAGGATAGGCAAATAAACGTACATTTTTGCTAAACATATCACTCACATAACTCAGCAGCTGACTAGAATAGTTTTCTCCAAAATTACTGGAGTTGAACACAAATTTCAAGTTGTTGATGTTGGTAGAGATCCCTACACTCTTTGGCTTGCAGCGGTCTAGGTATTTTGCCAGTTTATTGTGTCTGGCAAAGTTAGACACCATCACAAGGTTGCCCGTTTTACACATATCTTCAGCTCGTTTTGCAACGGCTTCCAGATCGAAACTTTCCGGCTCATCATCTCCTGCACTCAGCACATTAGATAAGAGTACCTCAATCAATACGCTTAAATTCTCTTTACTGACACTCTCTGAGCGGACAAACTGGTCTACCGCTTTGTTTAACATGCTAAAATTCGGATTCGATTTCTGCGCATATTTGGTACGTAGAATCATAATGTCCTTTTTATAAAGCAAGTCTTTCGGCAGACAAGGGTTTCCTAATGAATCAAAAATGGCTGCATCAGAAAAGTCCTTTACAATCAGATAAAGGTTTAAAAGAATATTGTTAATCTTTCCAAAAGCAGGCCCGCTCACAGAAATAAGGTCGATCTCTACAGAACCTACTGTCAGGTTATCTGCTAAAGATTCGATCATTGTTTTAGGATCGTTATTATAATAAAACGCTGCGTAAACTAAATTCACACCAATAATACCCAATACATTCTGCTGTAAAGCAGCATCAGTATCCAGCAGCCTTACATGGAAAAATATCTCATTAGGCTCTCCTCCTGGTTCCGATTGAAAACGAATTCCAATCCAGCCATGCGGATCATTTGATTTATTGTAATTTAAGGTCGTTACGGTATCTGCGAAAGCAAAGAAAGTACGGTCATCATACTTCACTCCATTCAATCTTTCATTTAACAGGCCAAACTCATGACCTAACATTTTCAACAATCTGGATTGACTCACATACCGTCCTGATTCTTCTACACCATAAATGGCATCACTGAAAGTCATATCATATGCAGACATGGTTTTCGCAACCGTTCCAGAAGCAGCACCCGCAGTAAAAAAGTTACGGGCCACTTCTTGTCCCGCGCCAATTTCTGCAAAGGTTCCGTAAATCTTAGGGTTTAAGTTAATCTTCAAAGCTTTACGCTTGGTATCCAGAATTTCTCTTTCCATGCTGCAAAAATAACACAATAAGACGGAATTCAGGCCATAAAATTGCCTATCTTGAGTCAAAAATTTAAAGATCAAAACAAAGCTTGATTTCCGATGCTAAACGTCACCAACCTCCATATAGAATTCCTGAATAAAGATGAAAAATCCTGGCACAATGCGGTGAGCGACATTAGTTTCCGTGTAGACAAAGGAAAAGTTTTGGGAATCGTTGGAGAATCGGGATCAGGAAAATCTGTCACCTCTTTTTCGATTATGCGGCTTCATGATCCTTTAAATACAAAGATTACCGGAGATATTGAATTTGATCGAATCGACTTACTGCAGCTTTCTGCCGAGGAAATCCGCAAGTATAGGGGCAATAAAATTGCCATGATTTTTCAGGAACCTATGACTTCTTTGAATCCGGTATTTACCTGTGGCTACCAGGTTCAGGAAGCGATTATGCTCCACCAAAACAGCTCAAAAGCATTGGCTAAAGCCAAGACTATTGCCTTATTTGAGGAAGTACAATTGCCGCGACCAGAACAAATCTTTGAAAGCTATCCGCATCAGCTTTCCGGCGGACAAAAGCAAAGGGTGATGATTGCGATGGCACTAAGTTGTAACCCGGAACTTTTAATCGCCGATGAGCCCACTACAGCGCTGGATGTGACTGTCCAAAAAACGATCCTCCAACTGCTCATGCGGATAAAAAAAGAAAGGGATATGGCTATGATTTTCATCTCCCATGATTTGGCGGTAATCACTGAAATTGCCGATCAGATTGCAGTGATGTATAAAGGCCAAATCGTGGAACAAGGCCCAACAAAATCCATATTTGAGGCCCCAAAACACCCCTATACGAAAGGTCTCCTGGCTTGCAGGCCAAACCCGATGCAGCTGTTAAAGAAACTACCCGTAGTTGCTGATTTTTTATCCGGAGATCCAGCGCTTGCAGCCGCCCATCTTTTAGAAAGCAACACCTATCAGCCCCAGGAAATCAGCGAGAGAAGAACGTTTTTATATGGACAATCTCCAATTCTACAAGTCAAAAACTTATGTACCTGGTTTCCAATTCGCAAAGGTTTATTTGGAAAAACTACTGATTATGTAAAAGCCGTAGATCAGGTAAGCTTTGAGGTATTCCCTGGAGAAACACTTGGCCTCGTTGGAGAATCTGGCTGTGGCAAAACGACTTTGGGCAGGAGCATTTTAAGATTGATCAACCCAACTTCAGGCCAGTTGATTTTCGAAGAAAAAGAACTCTGTAAATTACCTAAATCTGAGCTAAGGAAAATAAGAAGAGACATACAGATCATCTTCCAGGACCCTTACTCCTCTTTAAACCCAAGATTAACCATTGGCAATGCTTTAATGGAACCTTTACAGGTACATGAGCTATTCGATAACGATACAAAAAGAAAAGCCCATGTCATGGAACTTCTGGAAAGAGTAGATTTAAATCCGGATACCTACAATAAATATCCTCATGAATTTTCTGGCGGCCAAAGGCAGCGTATTGTGATCGCAAGAGCATTGGCTTTACAACCAAAATTTATCATTTGTGATGAATCCGTATCCGCACTTGACGTGTCTGTTCAGGCACAGGTACTGAATTTATTAAGACAGTTACAGCAGGATTTCGGCCTTACTTACATCTTTATTTCGCATGATCTTTCTGTGGTAAAACATCTTTCTGATCGGATTATTGTGATGAACAAAGGCAAAATAGAAGAATTGGATTTTCCAGAAGAGATTTACTTCCATCCAAAAGCGGAGTATACTAAGAAACTAATTGCGGCAATACCTGGCTTTTCTCCTAAAGATCAGGATTAAAAAACTGATCAATTATTTAATGAATTTCCGGCTCTGCTGAACCACTGGCCAACTGGATAATTGCCGTATTGAGCAACCTCCTTACGGCGCGTTCTTTTACCTTATCATAATGTTTCAAAAGCACCATCACTTTAAAGACGGCAACATCTTTATTGATGGCAATCGTTTTGATCGACAAGCCACCTTCTACTACGTTATCAGCGTCATTTTCAATCGCTTTTTCCAGATATTCCTCCAGAAAATCCGGTGTATAACTGTGTCTCAGTGACAGGTCAAACTCTATGCTCAATTTCTTTGTATTCTGCTTGGATTGATTCACGATTACAGTACTAAAAGCAACTGAATTTGGAATGATCACCATATCACTGTCTTCATTTTGAAGAATCATATTAATCAGCGTAATGTCCAGAATTTTACCTTCATACTCTCCCAATTTAATATGGTCACCTAAAGACAATCGATCTGAAAACATAATGATCAACCCATTGATCATATTGGTGATGTAATCTTTAAAAGTTACTGCTAAAGCTGCCGCCACAATGGATACACTGAACACCAGGTCTAAAGGATTGACACTAAACAAAGTGGTCAATGCCAAGGCCATAAAGGCCGTATTTAAGATCGACACGACCCTATTGATGCCCAGGATAAAATTGTCCTTCACCGTCTTTTTTAACCGGTGCTTTTTGATATACCAAAAAATCACTACTTGCCTAAGGACGGAAACCAGCAAACTAGGTCCTAAAAACAAGATGCAGGCTTTGTTTAATTTACCGAGAAAAAGGTATTTTTCATACAATTGCGGAACCTCGATCGCAAAATAAATCAGTGCCATACAAATCACTGCCTTAATGAGGATCATGATCAGCTCTTTTCCTGTTTCCCGCTCTTTATCGTCTATAGTTATCAAAACCTATTTTCTTTAATAAAACCTTATTTATTCAAAGATACAAAAATCAGCCATCCATTATCACAGATTTAAGCCCTTTTACAACGCCGTATTGCCTGATTAAAGACATTTAACTGGGCATTTGACAGCTTTTCCACTTCAAATTGTTACCTTCGAATGATTCATATCTATACTATGGCAAAAAATAAATCATCTCACTTAGAACTCGTTTTAATACAATTAATCAGCGACGTTCTGGAGAAAAGCAATAAAGAGGCCCTGAATTACAAACAGGTGTCTGCAAAATTAAACATTACAGATTCCGATGCTAAGGAAACCATCCTCGATATATTAAAGCAACAGGCTAAAAAAGGCATTTTCGCAGAACCTGAACGTGGCAAGTTCAGATTGAAAGACCTGAAAACATTTATCATTGGAAAAGTCGACATGACTGCCGATGGTGCGGCGTTTATCGTCCCTGACGATGAGTTTGAAAAAGATGTATTCGTCTCTTCCCGTAAACTTCACAATGCCCTGCATGGCGATAAGGTAAAAGTTTACATTTACGCCAAGAAAAGTGGACGTAAGAACGAAGGCGAAGTAGTCGAGATCATTCAACGTGCAAAAACTGACTTCATTGGTGTCATCAAGATCTCCGACCGGTTCGCTTTTGTAAACGTGGACGATAAGAAAATGCTGCATGATATTTTTGTTCCTTTGAGCGACCTTAACGGGGCAAAAAACGGGCAAAAAGTACAGGTTAGCATTACAGACTGGCCGGAAGGTGCAAAAAATCCGATCGGAAAGATCAGCACCATCCTTGGAGAACAAGGAGAGAACAATACAGAAATGAACGCAATTCTTGCGCAGTATGGCTTCCCTTTAAGCTTCCCACCAGAAGTAGAAAAAGAGGCTAATGCCATTCCTGAACAGGTTTCCGCTGCAGAAATTGAAGGCCGCAGAGATTTCAGAGATACCGTAACTTTCACGATTGACCCTGCCGATGCGAAAGATTTCGATGATGCCATTTCCTTTAAAAAACTGGACAATGGAAATTACGAAATCGGTGTGCACATTGCCGATGTTTCTCATTATGTAAGGCCAAATTCGGCGCTGGATAAAGAAGCGTATGGCAGAGCAACCTCTGTTTACCTCGTAGACCGTGTAATTCCAATGCTTCCGGAGCGTCTAAGCAATGGCGTATGCTCTTTACGTCCGAACGAAGATAAGCTGTGTTTCGCCGCTGTTTTTGAACTGGATGAAAAAGCAAATATCATCACCCAATGGTTTGGCCGTACGGTAATACATTCTAACAGACGATTCAGCTATGAAGAAGCGCAGGAAGTAATCGAAACCAAGGAGGGCGATCATGCAGAAGAAATTCTAAAACTGAATGAACTGGCCTATATCCTGAGGGAAAAGAAATTTAAAGAGGGTGCCATCAGTTTTGAAAGTACCGAGGTCAAATTCAAGCTTGATGAGTATGGCAAGCCGATTGGCGTGTACGTAAAAGAACGTAAAGATGCCCATAAACTGATTGAAGATTATATGCTGCTGGCCAATAGAAAAGTAGCGGAATTTATCGCCAAAAAAGGAAAAGGCAAGCAAAAATATACTTTCATTTACCGCTCTCATGATTCTCCGAATCTGGAAACCTTAAACACCTTCGCACTTTTTGCGGCACGTTTCGGCTACAAGATCAATACGAAATCAGATAAAGAGATTGCAAAATCTCTGAATTACCTGATGGAAGACGTGGAAGGTAAAAAAGAGCAAAACGTATTGACACAACTGGCTATTCGTTCCATGGCTAAGGCAGTTTATACCACTAAGAAAACCAGCCATTACGGCTTGGCATTCGACCATTATACCCACTTCACCTCTCCAATCAGACGTTACCCTGATGTGATGGTTCACCGTCTTCTTGCCGCTTATCTGAACGGAGAGAAATCTGCAAATGAAGAAGAATATGAAATTGCAGCTTCCCATTCTTCAGCGATGGAAAAACGTGCTGCTGATGCAGAACGCGCTTCGATCAAATACAAACAAGCGGAATACCTGGAAGATAACATTGGAAACACCTACACAGGAATCATTTCCGGCGTTACTGAATGGGGTATGTACATTGAACTAATGGCCAATAAGTGCGAGGGCATGATTCGCTTGAGAGACTTAACGGACGATTTCTATGTACTTGACGAGAAAAACTACTGTATTGTTGGACAGCGTAAAAAGAAAACTTATCAGCTGGGCGATGAAGTACAGGTAAAAGTGAAAAAAGTAGACCTCTCGAAAAGACAAATAGATTTTTCTTTAATCCAATAATATTAAAACAGATACTTCGGTAAATTCCTTTGCAAAAAACATGTATACTCCTTCCCAATTACAAGAAATTATAGAAAATGCTATTTATAAGATCGAATACCCAGCACATCCTGCAAAACTTTATGAGCCGATCCGATATATCATGAGCCTTGGTGGCAAAAGAATCAGACCAGCCTTAGTTTTAATGGCTGCTGATTTATTTGACACCGACATTGAGCAGGCGATCCCTGCTGCATTGGCCATCGAGACCTTTCATAATTTCACTTTAATTCATGACGATATTATGGACAATGCGCCATTGCGCAGAGGTCAGCAAAGTGTTCATGAAAAATGGGGGGTTAACAATGCCATACTTAGCGGCGATGTCATGATGGTAGAGTCCAACAAACACCTCTCTATGTTAGCTGGCAATGTGCTTAAAGACGCATTAGACACCTTTAACGCCACCGCCCAAGGTGTCTGTGAGGGTCAGCAGCTGGATATGGAGTTTGAAGAGCGTGACGTAGTGGGTATTGCAGAATACATCAATATGATTCGTTTAAAAACAGCGGTCTTATTAGGCGGGGCAATGAAACTTGGTGCTCAGGTTGCAGGTGCAAGCCCAGAAGATGCTGCACAGCTTTACGAGTTTGGAGAAAATATCGGAATTGCCTTCCAGTTACAGGATGATATTCTAGATGTTTATGGTGATCCGGAAAAATTTGGAAAACAGGTTGGCGGCGACATTATTGCCAATAAAAAGACCATGCTCCTGTTGAAACTAAAAGAACTGGCGGAGCCTGCGGATCTACTGGAAATGGAACAGCAAAGCAGCAACACTGATTTCGATGATAAAATTGCCAACATGACCATTTTATACAATAAGTATGACATCAGAGGTCTGGCCAGCCTGGAAATGAGAAACTACTCCGACAAAGCCTTCCAGGCTCTGAGCGCATTAGCGGTCCCTGAGGAACGAAAAAAAGAATTGATACTACTTTCTAATCAACTGATGAATAGAGAGCACTAAGACGCTTAAAATCAACACAAAGACAAAATAGGCAGCTATAAGGAGAACCATTAATCTTCTAATAGCTGCTTTACTTTTTCTGCAGTCAATGGTTTGACAAAAAAATCCTTAACACACATAAAGGATTTAGCCCTCAACCTCTCTCTGGGGTCTATGGAAGAAGAGACAATAATGACATCTACAAAGATCTGATGTTCTTCCATCATCTGTAGAAATTTCCATCCATCAATTTCGGGCATGTGCAGATCCAGCAGGATCAGATCGGGATTGTTCTCTTTAATGTATCCCAAAGCGATTTGAGGATCATTGAACAAGGCTATTTTTTTTTCATGATATTGTTTCCGAATCAGCATCTGATGCAGTCTATTGGTGATCACATCATCATCTACGAGCACAATATGGTTGGTATCGGTCTTTTCCGTAAGTTCTGCAAAGAGGTCTTCATCCTCTTGTTTATGCATCATAGAGTTGAGCATCTTAATGATCCCATCCAATTTTACGGCCTGCAGGTTAATGTCATTCAGCAACTGATTGATTTTAGCCATTTCAAAGCTCTCTAGCTGCTGGTAATTGGTTAATGTAGAAAGGCTCAGAATATTGGTGATGGGCGCCCTCAATTCATGCGAGGTCAGATGAGAATACTCTCCCAGCATTTTCAGAGAGCCGGACCGATCATTATCATTGACCAGTGTACACAATACCTGGTCTGCAGCCCCTGCTTTAAACAAAGGGGTAAAAATAATCTGAAGAAACAGATCATTGATATTCTCAATTCCAAATCGCTGTACAATGCTGAAACTTTGTCCGCCGAAACACCTGATCAGCAAACTTTGAAAATTCTTTCTGTATTTCTGTGTAATGATTTCCACAGCTGAGTCCCCAATTGAGGGAGATTTTAGCAGAAAGCCATCCAGGTAGTCCTGTGCTTCCATTTTAAAAGACACCAGCTGGTATTTTTTATCTATGGTAAAAAAAGAGCAGTCTGCAGCTTCGCAAATCCTTCTAATTGGCATATTTTAAGTCTTTTAACGCACTTAATGAGTATAAACAGCCTATAAATACTTTCCTCCTGGTTTTCATTTATTAGCCTTAGCATTAATACAATTGAATTCTGTTTTGGATAAACTGGTACCTAAACAGATTATGGAGTCATAATTGCCTTATTTATCAAACAATTAACTCATTTGTAATCAACGCAAATCAACGAAATATATATTAGTTATGCAAGAAATTCTATCAAAGAAGGATATTGGGGACAGGATTAAAGACTTGAGGGCTATAAATGGTCATTCCCAGTCGTTAATTGCGGAGGTTCTTAATTTATCAAGAAGTAATTATTCTCAAATAGAACTTGGAAATCAGTACCCCACCTTTCATACGCTTCATAAACTGGCCAGGTATTATGGCAAAACCTACCATTGGCTGATTCATGGTGAAGAGGAGGAGCATTCAGCAGCGGGCTGTGAGACTGCAAACCAGATTATTCAGGAACTGGAGCAGACCTTAAAGCAATTCAGCAGTGCAGTAGATAAGCTAGCAAAGGAATTGGATCTACTGAAAGAGAAAGTCCACTAAAATAATAATTAAGCAAACAAAAAAGGGCCATTACATTACGTAATGGCCCTTTTTAAATATTGTTCTACTATTCTGCTTTTGCAGCAGCTTTCTTAGCAGGTGCTTTTTTAGCTGGAGCAGCTTCTTCCGTTGCAGGAGCGGCTACTTTTTCAGCTTTAGCAACTGGTGCTACTACTTCTTCTTCAGTAATTACTACTGGAAAAGGCAAGATAGAAACATAAGATTTGTTGTCTTGTTTCTTTTGAAGATTACAGTACCATCAACTAAAGCGAATAAAGTATGGTCTTTACCAATACCTACTCCTTTATCAGGATGGTGTTTTGTACCGCGTTGGCGTACGATGATGTTTCCAGAGATTGCTACCTGTCCACCAAAGATTTTGATACCAAGGCGTTTACTATGCGATTCACGTCCGTTTCTCGAACTACCGGCTCCTTTTTTGTGTGCCATGATTTATATTTTATGAACTACCTGATGATCTGGTAACTCGTTTTGTTTAACAATTAATTATAAACTGATACCAGAGATCTGGATTTTAGTGAAGTACTGGCGGTGACCATTTTTCTTTTTGTAACCTTTTCTACGTTTCTTTTTGAAAACGATTACTTTATCACCTTTTAAATGAGACACGATCTTAGCTGAAACCGAAGCGCCTTTCAAAGTAGGAGCACCTACAAGAATTTTACCATCTTCTTCAACCAACAATACATTGTCAAATTCAATACTAGCGCCTTCATCTCCTTGCAAACGGTGTACAAAAAGGTGCTGGTCTTTTGCAACTTTGAATTGCTGTCCTGCTATATTTACTATTGCGTACATTGTTAAATAATTATTATTTTAAACTGTTTATTTTTTTTATCGAGGTGCAAATATAGAATTAATTATTTTAAATCCATAACAGATTTACTTTTTCTTTCCATACCTTTCTTCTGCGTCATTGATACTCTGTGACACAAGGGTTTTCATTTGCTCTGCCAGCCCTTTTAATTTAGGGATTTCATTGTAATCCGTCAGGTAAATTACCTTTTTGGATTTTTTCTTGTAATTGAATGTGATCTCATAACGCAATGCTTTATTAGAATCCAGATTGGTCCCCTGGTTGGCAATTACGTCAGGGAAGTTCCAAAAACCAATCTCCGCAGCTTTGCTGTGTAAATACAGCATGTCATTGTGACGAAGCTTTACATTTGTTTTGATGACTGAGTCTCTCCCATCCACATACTGATAATCCCCTGTTTCGGAATTATAAGTGTTCTCCAGATTATTACCTACGCCCCATTTGTATTCAATAGATTTGAATTCTGTAGATTTAAAGGGCGCATTACGAAACATTGGCGTGTAATAGATGACACAATAGGCCAGAAAAGGGACGACAATGGTGAATAATAGGAAGATTTTCTTCGCGTTTGTACTCATGTTATGTATTGTAATTATTGGTGTGTTTATAAATTAGTCGAGGGGCTCAGTGAGCTCACCTTCCCATTTGCTGACCACCGCTGTTGCGATGCTATTTCCAACAACATTAGTTGCAGATCTACCCATATCCAATAATGGATCTATACCGATCAGCAAGGCCAGTCCAGCTTCCGGAATATTAAAGGTGGCAATTGTTCCTGCAATCACGACTAAAGATGCTCTAGGCACGCCTGCAATTCCTTTACTGGTTAGCATTAGGATCAATAACATCGTAATCTGCTGTTCAAAAGACAAATGAATGCCATAAGACTGCGCAATAAATAAGGAAGCAAAGGTCATGTACAGCATGGATCCATCGAGGTTAAAGGAGTAACCCAACGGCAATACAAAACTCACAATTTTATCTTTACAGCCAAAACGCTCTAGCTGAAGCATGGTTTTAGGATAAGCGGCCTCACTGCTTGCGGTACTAAAAGCAAGCAATACCGGTTCTTTCATTCTGTTCATCAGGTTAAACACCCGACCTTTAAGAATAGTCCAGCCGATCATAATCAAGACCATCCACAGCAACAACATACTGCCATAGAATTCTCCGATAAATATAGCATAGGTAGACAATACGCTTAAACCTTGCTTGGCCACAATCGCAGCCATGGCACCAAATACAGCGAAAGGAGCAAAGTTCATCACATATCCGGTTACTTTAAGGATCACGTGTGCAACTGCATCAAAGAATTTAATGATGATCTGACCTTTTTCTCCTATTGCAGCTGTTGCGACGCCAAAGAATAGCGAGAACACAACAATTTGCAGGATTTCATTGGTTGCCATTGCCTCTGTCATACTTTTAGGGACAATGTGCGAGATGAAATCTTTCATGGAAAGTGCTACTTTATGAATTCCAGTATCCGCATTTGCAGGAGGTAAAGGTAAATTCATGGCTAATCCTGGCTCAAAAATATTAACCATGATCATTCCGAGAATCAGCGACAATAATGACGCACTCATGAACCACAGCATGGTTTTTCCACCAATACGGCCTACCGCTTTAATATCACCCACTTTTGCTACACCAACCACCAGGGTAGAGAAAACAAGGGGGGCAACGATCATTTTGATCAGTCTCAAAAAGATATCACTTAATAAAGTCAGTGGCTCTAATGCCTTTTCTCTCAATTTTTCCGCTTCTGCTCTTGCTTTAGTAGCGACTACCTTTTGCGTTTTCAGTTCAGCATATTGCTGTACAGTCGTATCTTTAACGCTGAGCAATTTTACTTCAACATTTTTAAGCTGAGTTTCTGTTTTGGCAATGTTTTCATTGTAATCTTTAAATGAAGAGACATTTAAATAATATCCTAATCCAACACCTAATACCAAGGCCAGAAAAATGAAAAATGTTAACTTATTATTTTTTGACATACTAACTTTTAAAGTATTTATACAGTTTGTAAAACTACAACAATTACTTTATTCTCTAAATATTATTACCAAAGCAACTAACTTTATACATTCAACTTGTAACAAAAAGCTATATTTTTATCTAACCAAATAATAAAAAGACGCATATTGAAAGAGAAAGACCTGTTATTTAAGCAAATCTTCGACACCAATTCCAAGAAAATATTCCATCTTTGTTACGGTTATACTGGCGATCAAGACGCTGCAAATGACCTGCTTCAGGAGACTTTTCTTAAGGTTTGGCAGAACCTGGACAAGTTCCGGAATAAGTCGCTGATCTCCACCTGGATTTATAGAATTGCAGTAAACACTTGCCTTACCTATTTAAGGTCAGAAAAGCGTCAGGCAAAAGATGAACTCACAGAAAACATCATTGAAACCCGTCCGGAAGAGCTCTCTGAAAAGAACGAGCAGGTCGCATTACTTTATAAATCGATCTCTCAACTGGAAGAAAACGACCGTTTAATCATTACTATGGTATTGGATGAATTGCCATATCATGAGATTGCGGACATCTCAGGAATCAGCGAGGGGAACCTGAGGGTAAAAATCCATCGCATAAAATTAAAACTTACAGAATTATACAATCAGCATGCAAGAATTTGATCAGATACAATCGCTTTGGCAATCCCATACTGTAGCAGTTAAACTATCTTCAGATGAGATGCTGGCACAGGCAAAAAAGGAAGTAAATTCCATACGCAGACGGTCGATTTTAAACATCGCAGGTATGGGCATCTCTTTTCTTGCTGTGGCAAGTTTATGGGTATTCTTTGATTTTCAATCCTGGACTACCGATGCCGGAATTGCAGTAGTGCTTCTGGCAATTGCCGCCTCTATATTTATGTTATATAAAGGGCACTTATTAATTTCTAAAAATGATTTCACTACCCACCCGAATGAGTTTCTGAATCGATTGAAACAATATCAGCTTAGCAGATTCAGCCTCTACCATCAGATGTACTGGATTTACACTGCTGCGCTGAGTATCGGTTCGGCACTTTACCTCATTGAAATCGTGACTTATATGCCACTCTGGGCACAGGTACTCATCGTTCTTTTCACTACGCTATGGATGGTATTTTGTTCCACACTCGTGAGAAAAGCAGTCATTAAAAAAGATAAAGAAAGAATTTCTTTATTAATTGAGAAGTTCGAACGTTTAGGAAGTCAGTTTCAGGAACAGCCTTAACCGGCTTCAGTCTAACCAGGATCAGTAAAAAAGGAGCGATGCAAATGGCTCCTTTTTTTGTAATTTAGCTTAGCATAGCTTGTTTAATTTACATTAGCTTGAGCTGGGCTTGTGACTTTTCCTGACAGACCTTTAAGTATGCCTTAGCAGGGGGCTGGCAGGGCTTTGTAGGGCCTGCTCCCCTATCAAAGCTCAGCTAGCAACTTGTCACCCCTCTGCATGGACCGAGGAGTACCAGACGACATCCTCCACTTCATCCCAGGAAAATTAAGACGCAAAAAAAAAGTCAGCTCCATTACGAAGTTGACTTTTCCTTTTATTAACTAACCCAAATTTAAATCATCCGAAATTATATCTGGATTTCCTACTCCAAATATAGGTAGGAATCAAAATTCCTGATAAGCGAAAATCACCAAGTTAAATATTTTCGTTAAATCTATTCACTTGTGTAATTTCCCAAAGGCCTTCATCTCCACGTTCAATGGTAATGAAATTGCGTTGTACAAACAGGGGAAATTTAAGGTCTACGCGTACTACAGTCAGCGTGTTACTGCTGGATACAATTTCATAGTCCGATTCGCAGTTCAGATCTGTTTTACCTGTTTTTTTATAAAATGAAACCAATTGCTGCTTGGAGTGCTTTCCTATTTTTTTTCCCAGACAGACACACACTTTTGCATTATCGCTCAATACTAAATTAAGCAGTTTGGCATCCATGTGCGTGCTTGCATCAATGAATGCATTTACAACTGTAAGGGGTTTATTATTTACTGTTTTTTTGAGCAGTCGATCATCATTATTCAGCGGGCGACTGGAGCCGAATGTGCTACCGATACAAAGCATCAGAAAGCACGTAAATAAAATCTTTTTCATGAGCAGTTTTTTTATTAAAAATAACTCAACAATCTGACTATCAATATGCTAAAAACACTTTTCAATAGAAATCGCAAGAAAAACTAGCGATATTGACCGGGAGTAATGTGGAAAGAATTTCTAAAAAGCCGAATGAAGGAACTCGGGCATTCAAAACCTACGATATCTACAATTTCATTGACTGGATAGTTGGTATGTTTTAGAAAATATTTGGCCTGACGCAACCTGATGCTGGTCAGGAATTGATGCGGCGATTGATGATAGGCTTGTTTAAAAGTTCTCAGAAAATGGTTGACCGAAAGACAGGCAATCCTGGCAATCTCTTCTAAACAAATGTTTTTATTATAGTTACTGATGATATAATCTCTTGCGATACTCAGCCTTCTCAAAATTTCAGATTTGGTCGTATGGCTTAGAAATTTCAAAGAAGCTTCTCTGTTTACGACTTCTGCATTATAGAGGGCATAATAGTTAACCAGGCAATGTTCAAGATAAGTATTCAATAATAAATTATCCTTACTCCCTTGTTCGACCTGCTTTTTCAGGTTCAGGAGGTTAAATTTCATATCTCCCTGCAGTGGATAAATGGCTTCTACAAAAACAGGTGCGATTCGTTGGTTAGCCTCAGGCTCATCTAATAACAATTCATCCTTTACGGTTCTGGAATACTCAAAATCAATCACAAAATCAGGATCGAAAAGTACAGACATGGAATCGACTTTCACCGAAGAATCAATTATTCTAGAGTAAGCAGTGTCCTGGTTCAAAAAGATAAAATTTCCTGAGTAAAGATTCAATTCCCGATTGGCAATTGTATACGCTGCAGCCCCATTAAAGATCATCTGAATGGCATACTTCCCTTTTGTAAACGGAGAATTTGCCTCATAAGCAGATTCCATAATGACCTCATTCTTATCGACTAATGTTTTCTGAAACGTCATTTCCTTTTATTTAAGCGTCTGTATAATCTCTTTCCTCCAGTAACAAAATATGATTTCCTGAGGGGTCAAAAAACTCACATGACAGGCCTTTTGTCCGATAGATTGGTACAGAGAACAGCTCTATACCTTGTCTTTTGAGCTTACAAAAATCCCGCAGGCAATCGTCTGTATAAATTACTGTGGGTTCAGTTTCGGGTTCAAAATGTTTCACCAGCATTAAACGATGGCCATTAAACATTTTCAACACCGGACAATTTATCCCGGCAACCAACAGCTCCTCCTCTTTTTTCAAACCCAACTTCTCTATAAAGAAAGCAGCCGCTAATGAAATGTCTCTTACAAAAATGACCTGGTAATTTAACTCATCAGCCATCATAGGAAGTAGCAGGTTAGTTTTTAATAATTTATTCAACAAATTTAAGCTTCGAAAACCAGCATCTGTTCCCCCTTGAGGGGGTATATTTCTCCCATTGCAAAAAATCACCCTTAAGGGGGTATTTTTTAATTCTCTCAGTATAAATATATTTACGGTGGTTTAAACCATCAATTCCCACCCATAGTGTATTACAAAACGATTTTTTCCATTGGACTGTTCCTACTGTTAGGCAGTATGTACAGCTTTGCGCAGCGGTATAATTTCCGCCAGTATGATATTGAAGATGGCTTAACGCAATCGCAGGTCACGGCAGTTACTCAGGACAGCAAACGCCGTTTATGGATCAGTACCCTGGGTGGTTTAAGCTGTTTTAATGGCAAGCAGTTTTCTAGTTATACCAAATCTAATGGCCTGAATAACAACTTTGCCCTGGCACTCAGCTTAGGAAGGAATGATGAAATATGGCTGGGTACTTCCCGGGGCATTTCCAAATTTAACGGCAATCGCTTCAATAATTACGCACAAACCAAAGAATGGGTGAGCAAACTAGCCACCAGCGCCAATGGAATAGTATATGGTCTCTCCTCTTCCAGGCTTTTTAAAACCGACGAAAAGCAAATCACTTTTCTAAATGTCAGCAATGATCCTAAGGAAAATGTAACGGCTTTAAAAGTTGACGATAAAGGAAAAATTGCTGTAGCAATTTCAGAAAAAGGCATTTTTTTCCTGGAAAAAGACCGTTGGGTACCACATCCACAAAATGAGCTATTAAAGAACCTGGTGATCTCTGACTTTTTCACAGACCATCAGCATCGGGATAAATTCTGGCTGCTGGCAGCCGATGGCTTATATGGTTTGGATACCAAGCGGATGCGTCAATATGTATCCGGGAAATTTACAGCTATAGAACAGGATGCCAAGAACAATATATGGATCGGTTATAGTACAGGGGCCTATTACCTGAGCAGCAGCAGCCTGATTCACTTTAACGGAAAAAATGGTTTTACAAACAACATGGTCAATGCCATCTTTAAAGATGCAGAAAACAACATTTGGCTGGCAACGGATGGAACCGGCCTTTTCAGATATGTAGACAGGGATTATGTGATTTTCGATGAATCTCAGGGGCTCAATAGTAAAATCGTCATGAGTCTGGCGAATGGTCCTTCTGCCGATGAAATATGGATCGGCACTTATGGTGGTTTATTTCAGTATAAATCGGGAAAAATTAAAGAAATCCCTATTCCTTCCACCCTAGAGGATAGTAAAAACATCAATTTTCTATATAACGACCATCAAAAAAACATCTGGATTGGAACAGTTTATGGCGGGCTTTGGTGTTATGATGGTAAAAAAATCAATCAGATGGCATTAGACCGACATTCTATTGCCTATAATGCCATTTTAGAAGACAGCAAAGGTAAGATTTGGCTCTCTACCAATGCAGGCTGCTATTTGCTGAATAAAAAGACAAAACAATTGGAATGGGTGAGTAAACAATTTGGCAGTACTCTTTTGGAAACTCCAGAGGGAGAAATTCTTGTGGGTACCCAGGATGGCATTTACGCCATTAATATCCCTGGACAAACCAAACCATTAAACCTGCCGCAACTCAACGGCTCCTCCATCCTTTGCATGGAAAAATTAGGGAAAAATACCTTACTCTTTGGAACTTCGGACAATGGGATTCTAATTTGGGATCGTAAAACCGGGAAAACCAAATCCATAAATACCCATCAAGGTCTGGCATCCGATCATATTTATAGCTTACTGCTGGATCAGCAGGGGATTTTATGGGTCGGTACCGGTAAAGGCATCAATAAAATTAACATCAAGGATTTTAGTGTAATCCGCAATAACAATGAACCTAATTTATTAGTAGAATGTAATCAAAATGCCATTCTTCAGCGGGATAATGACATCTGGGTGGGTACAACCAAAGGCGCAGTCGTGTACAACCGCAACCACGAGTTAAAACCTTCGGTCCCTCCTTTCATCTATATCAATTCGGTTACTGCATTTGCCCAGAATAAAGGAAGGCAAAACAAGCAGCAAACGGTATTTAAAGGGAATGAACTGAGTAATATGGCAACTCTTCCCTATCAGCAGAACAACCTCAACATCAATTTTACCGGGATCTTTTTAGCCAATCCCGATGGCTTGGTGTATCAATATCGATTAGTTGGACTAGACAACAAGTACAGTGAAAGTATCAGCAATACTTCCATGAATTTCTCTTCCATTCCTCCAGGAAGGTATACTTTTCAGGTAAGAGCCATTACAAAAGCAGGTATAGCCTCATTAAATACGGCTTCGTTTTCATTTGAGATTACCCCACCATATTATCAAACGGGTGTATTCCGACTGTTTATCTTTGTGCTCATTGTGTTTTTGATGTTACTCATGGTTTACATCATTCTGAACTTGAATGAGCGCAAGCGAAAATTAAGGTTAACAATCAAGCTGGAAGAGCAATTTAAGGTCAGAAAACAGACGGCTGAAGATTTTCATGACGATCTCGGTAACAAATTGACCCGAATCTCCGTCTTATCAGAAGTATTGAGCAGTATGATCGATGAACATGATACAGAAAAGAGAAGTATCATCTCAAAAATCAACGACAATGTAAATGAATTATATAGGGGTACTAAAGACATATTGTGGTCGCTAAATCCTAAAAATGACAAGCTAACCGAGCTGTTAGGGCATATCCAGGAATTTGGAAAGGAAATGTTTAACAACACGAATGTAGCGTTCCGGTCGCATATTGACCTGGGGGGATACGATGGAAAACTATCATTAGATGTGAGCAGAAACCTGCTCATGATTTTTAAGGAGGCGATTCACAATGCGCTGAAACACGCAAAACCGGGGATGGTTGTGTTTTCAGCAACAGTAGATGGGGAAACTTTGAAAATCGTTGTAAAAGACGATGGACAAGGGCTTGATCCCATAGGATCCATGGATGGTCATGGGATAAACAATATGAATGTGAGAGCAAAAAGAATCAATGCAAAATTAAACATCAATTCAGACTCAACTGGTACAGAGATTAAATTAACCGTTAGTCTTTCCACTTTAATGCGTCTTAAAAATGTATAGTCAGCCGGAATCAAGAATTGTGATCATTGAAGATGATCAAACCATTAGAGAAGGGTATGCTTACTTAATTAACCACACTTCTCCTTATCAGGTAGTGGCTACTTATCCTTCGTTCGATGCGGCAAAACATAAAATCAGTAAAGATCAGCCAGATGTGATCATTCTGGATATCCAGCTTCCTGGTACCAATGGCATTGATGCTCTTCCACAATTGAAAAAACTGCTGCCACAGGTATACATTATCATGCTGACTGTTTATGAAACTGAGAAGACTATACTTGATGCGCTGGCCAATGGAGCATCCGGTTATTTCACCAAAAACACCCCTACAGCCAAATTGATTGAGGCCATAAAGGATGTACTGAATGGTGGTGGTCCGATGAGTCCTGATGTAGCTAAAACAGTGATTCTTTCCCTCCAAAAGAATCCGGACAGTCCACTTACTAAAAGAGAAACCCAAATACTAGAGCTGATGACCACTGGTAAAGATCGCGGACAAATTGCCAAAGAACTTTTCATAGAGGTGGAAACCGTAAAAACTCATACCAAAAACATCTATACGAAGCTGAATGTAAATACCAAAGCCGAGGCGATACAGGTGGCAAAAGATAAAAAGCTGGTTTAATGACGCGCTAAAAATGCAACATCAAACGGCCGTATCCTTTTTAGGAATACGGCCGTTTGATTTGATCCAGCAACTATCTCGCTATTCTTTTATCTCATTTGTTGAAAAACTGTTTCCATTTAACCGGTATTGCAGCATTTTCACTGTTTCCGCTTTATTCGTGGTATCTTTCTCATCCTTTACAGGGAAAGAACGGAAAAGGTCTCCATTTTTAATGATAAACTTGTCGCCACCAGCATAATTCTTCTTCATGGAAGCACTCAATGGAGGGAAGTTGATTTTCCTGAATTCTCCACCAGCATACTCATAAACATTCAGATCCAGCACATTTTTCTTGCTCAGCAACTCAATATAGATTTCTGGGTTACCATCATTGTCAAGGTCCATGTTCCAGGCATCAGTAATGATTCCCTTACGTTCATTAGAAAAAGATTTATAATTATTTCTTAGCGTATCTGACAAAAGAATCAGGTATCCGCCAATGCTATCCACTCCTTTCCCCCAGCTAACCACTTCAAAATTAACACCAGGTCGGATGGCAATGTCCTTGTAAAAAGGAAACTGACCCTTTGTTTTTTTAGCTTCAGTGGTGTTGGCGGTAGTCGATGGAGCAGTGATCTTTTCAGATGTACTGTTTCCGCAAGCGGCCAATAAAAGCAGCCCTGCAAACAACAGGGGCAGCTTTAGGAAATATTTACCTGGTTTCATTTATATATATATTTTGCAATTTGTTTCTTTTTGCAGCCTATTTCGTTTTTACATCAGCAGCACCATTGTTCAGAATGGTTTCTGTAACTACACTTTGTTTGCCAGTTGGAGTGATCACGATTGTTTTCAATACACGTTTCTCTCCTTTAGGAACGATCACTTTCATCCCCTTAGTATACAAATTTGCCGCTGTTGAAGGACGGGTAAGGTCTAGCGTATAGTAAATACTAGCGCCCGGCATTGGTTCTTTCAGATCAATGCTGATCGTTTCGCCATTGATTACCTTTTCATTTAATCCCAATGGTGTAGGTACCCAGTAGTTAGTCCCTGTTTTATCTAATCTAGCCAAATGCAAAGGAAGACGTTCTTCAGAGAAGTTTTTCAAGTCTTTACGTTCTGGTTGTGACCAGGCGATTTCCGCAAGGGAGAAAATTCTTGGCATAATCATGTATTCCACTTTTGCAGGCGTTTGGATGTATTCTGTCCATAAATTAGCCTGAACACCGATGATGTATTTTTGCTGATCTGCTGTCAATTCCTTTGGCATTGGATCATAGTTATAAACCTTAGCATAATTAGAAAGACCGCCAATATTTGTTGGTTCGTCCTCAGAAGTAGATTGTTTATGATCGAAATATAAACCACCGCCGTTAGGTGTCATGATCACATCATGGCTTTGCTGTGCTGCAGCAATACCGCCTTCAGTACCTCTCCAAGACATTACTGTTGCATTTGGTGCTAATCCACCTTCGAGGATCTCATCCCATCCGATAATCTGACGGCCTTTTGCATTCACATGTTTTTCAATTCTTTGGATGAAATAGCTCTGTAAACCATGCTCATCTTTCAAGTTCAGGTCTTTAATCATTTTCTGGCAGAAAGCACTTTCTTTCCAGTATTCTTTAGGACATTCGTCACCACCGATGTGGATATATTTAGAAGGAAATAAAGCGATGACTTCATCTAATACATTTTCAAGGAACTTGAAAGTATTGTCGTTAGGTACAAATACGTCGTCAAATACACCGAATGTTTGTTGTACTTGTTTTCCTTTTCTGCTGCCTGACCATGGCGTTTTTGCATCTACAAAGGTATCTCTTTCCGGAAAGCAGCTCAATTCCGGGTAAGCAGCAATTGCTGCTGAAGCATGCCCAGGAAGCTCAATTTCAGGAATCACATTGATGTACCTTGCCGCAGCATAAGCAATCACGTCTTTCACTTCATTTTGCGTGTAATAACCTTTATATTCTTTATTATCTGTAGCTACACCTGGATGATGACCGATGATGGTTCCATTTCTTTTACCACCAACTTCTGTTAATCTAGGGTATTTTTTGATTTCAATTCTCCAACCCTGATCATCTGTTAAATGCCAATGGAAATTGTTCATTTTATAGTCAGACATCACGTCGATGTATTTTTTAACCAGTGCCACAGGGTACATGTGACGAGATACATCCAGGTGCATCCCTCTGTATTTGAAACGTGGATAATCATTAATTTCTGCAGCAGAGATCAAGATCTGGTTATTTGCTTTTTCAGGCATCAGCTGCATCATAGATTTCATTCCATAAAACAAACCTGCTTCTGCGCCAACAATTGTAATATTTTTATCCGTAATATTGATTTTATAACCTTCAGCAGGTAATTTATCAGCGCCTACAGAAGTCAGGATGATCGCTCTTTCATTCGCTGCTGCTGCTTTAGCCGGCCTTAGTGCAAATCCAGCTTTAGTAACTACAAAAGCATTGAATAGATCTGCTATTCTTGAGTTTTTCGGGTCATTGGAGACTAAAACTACCGTTTTATCCAATTTAAAGTTACCATTGGACTTCTTTACAGATACGGGAGCGGGAATAATACCCATGTTCTGATCCTGCTGTGCAGAAGCTTCTATTGCAATAAATGCCAACAGAACAATTGTAAATAATTTCTTCATTTGTTTTTTTGTGTTTTTTTAATTTGGTTAATCGAGCGCAGTTTTAAATTGACTGCACAAGATAAAAAAACCTTTGATACAAAAAAAGGCGGAATTCTTACAAATTCCGCCTTTTCGAACAATATTGTTGTCGATTAAGATAAAACTTTTACCTCATCTTCTTTCGCAGCCAGGTAACGTTCTGCATCTAAAGCAGCCATACATCCTGAACCAGCGGCGGTTACCGCCTGACGGTAATAATGATCCTGTACATCACCAGCAGCAAAAACACCTTCTACATTAGTTTTTGTTGATCCTGGAATAGTTTTAAGGTAACCGGTTTCATCCATATCTAACCATCCTTTAAAGATGTCTGTATTTGGTTTATGACCAATAGCCACGAAGAAACCATCTACAGGAATCTCCGATTCCACACCAGTTTGGTTGTTTAATACCCTTACAGCAGTTACATTTTTACCATTACCCAGGATTTCCTGAGTTTCAGTATGGTAAATAATTTCAATATTAGGTGTATTTAACACCCTGCTTACCATTGCTTTTGAGGCTCTGAATTCGTCTCTTCTTACCAGCATGTACACTTTTTTACAAAGTTTAGCTAAGTAAGTAGCTTCTTCCGCGGCAGTATCACCAGCACCAACAATGGCAACATCCAATCCTTTAAAGAAGAAACCATCGCACACTGCACAGGCAGAAACACCAAAGCCATTATATTTTTGCTCAGAAGGCAAGCCTAACCATTTTGCGGTGGCCCCTGTTGAGATAATTACCGTATCTGCAGTAATGGTTTTAATATCATCTACTACCACTTTATGTGGCATTGAAGAAAAATCCACTGAACTTACGTAACCAAAACGGATGTCAGTTCCAAAGCGTTCTGCTTGCTTACGGAAATCTTCCATCATTTCAGGACCCATTATTCCAGCAGGATAACCTGGAAAATTATCAACGTCTGTGGTTTGTGTCAATTGTCCACCCGGCTCCATACCGGTATACATTACTGGTTTCAGTTCTGCACGAGCGGCATAAATTGCTGCAGTATATCCTGCCGGGCCTGACCCTATAATTAAACATTTAACGTGTTCTATTTCTTGTGACATATTATTTTTTCTGTTATACTACAAAATTACGCTTTTCTACAACGCTTAGCAAGTCCCATCGTGCCCGAAGGCTGCATTATGAGGCAGCGATTATAAAATGATACCGGGTGATTTGTTCAGAAAAATTAGGTTTGAATGATCCCTACATTAAAAGCTTTTTTAATTGGAGATTGATTTGCGGCCTCTATGCCCATAGAAATCACCTTCCGCGTTTCCAGAGGGTCGATTACGCCATCTACCCAAAGCCTGGAGGCAGCATAATATGGTGTTGTCTGACTATTATACCGATCGGTAATTTCTTTTAAAAGTTCGGCTTCTTTCTCTGGAGTGATGGTTTCCCCTTTTGCTTTTAAAGAGGCTTCCTGGATCTGTAACAATACTTTTGCTGCTTGTGAGCCACCCATTACCGCTATTTTAGCACTCGGCCAGGCATAGATCAATCGGGGATCATAGGCTTTACCACACATCGCATAGTTACCTGCACCATAAGAATTGCCCAATACAATCGTGAATTTAGGGACTACAGAATTGGCCACAGCATTTACCATTTTGGCACCATCTTTAATAATTCCTCCTTGCTCAGATCTGCTGCCTACCATAAATCCAGTTACATCCTGTAAAAATACCAAGGGAATTTTCTTCTGGTTGCAGTTCATAATGAACCTGGCTGCTTTATCGGCACTATCCGAATAAATCACGCCACCAAACTGCATCTCTCCTTTTTTAGACTTCACTACTTTACGCTGATTGGCCACAATTCCTACTGCCCAGCCATCTACCCTGCCTAATCCACAGATGATGCTTTGGCCATACAGTTGTTTATATTCTTCAAAATCGGAACCATCTACTAAGCGATGAATAATTTCCAGCATATCATAAGGTTTCTCTCTGCTTTCCGGCAGGATTCCATAAATATCTTCCGGATTCAACTTCGGCATTTCCGGCTTAATGCGATCAAATCCAGCAACTTCTGGTTTACCCAGCATACTCATAAGGTTACGAATGCTGTCCAGGCAAGCCTGGTCATTGGGATGTTTGTAATCAGTTACACCAGAAATCTCACAATGAGTAGTTGCACCACCTAGCGTTTCATTGTCGATATCCTCACCAATGGCTGATTTCACCAGGTAGGAACCCGCAAGAAATACTGATCCTGTACCATCGACAATCATTGCTTCATCACTCATAATCGGCAGGTAAGCACCCCCAGCAACGCAGGAGCCCATAATTGCAGAGATCTGCACAATTCCATCTGCAGACATTAGTGCATTATTTCTGAACATCCGGCCAAAATGTTCTTTATCAGGAAAAATTTCGTCCTGCATCGGCAGGTATACTCCTGCACTATCCACCAGATAAATCACTGGCAATCGGTTTTCCATGGCAATTTCCTGTGCCCTTAAATTCTTTTTGGCGGTCATAGGAAACCAGGCACCGGCCTTTACGGTTGCATCGTTCGCAATGATCATACATTGCCTACCGGAAACATAGCCAATTCCAGCCACTACGCCTGCCGAAGGGCATCCCCCCTGCTCAGCATACATGCCATCTGCAGCAAAAGCACCAACCTCCAGAAATTCAGTTTCTTTATCAATCAGATAAGCAATCCGCTCTCTTGCTAAAAGCTTACCTTTATCTTTTTGTTTTGCTGCATTCTTTGCTCCTCCACCTTCATATATCTTTTTAAGCCTCGTCTTCAACTCGTAAACCGACTGCTTATTCAAATCTTCATTTTTGTTGAATTCTATATTCATTTGGGCAAGTTAAATCTATTTTCCAATGAAACAAAAGTCCGTTTCGGGCTTTGGTATAAAGCCTTCATTTGTTTCCTCTGCAGCTAGAAATTTCTGCCAATTATTTTAAACCAGATGCTTTAAGGCCAACATTATGGATCTTTTAACTTTTCCATATTTCCCAGCAGTTCCTTCAAATCTGAATAGCAAGTCAGTACGCGCAGCCTTTCCTGCCGGTTTGTTTTAATGGAAACCTGATAAGCCCAAGACCTGTACAGCTGATATAAAACATCCCATACTTCTTCCGGAGGATAGTCTTTCAAGAAAGACCGTACCAATAAATTTAACCGATGTGATTGCTTACGATTTAGCCGCATCTTTAATCATTTCCATTATCCGTAAAAAATATCTGCTGCTTTTGCAGCTTTACTTTAAGCTGTACGATTTGCCCAGAATACCTCGAAATACCAGCGTACTGGGTATTTCGGCAACTGTCCTTTCCATGGCATTTTTTCCATAGAGAGGAAATGTACATGGATTTTGCTGACAAAACAAAGCCATCATAAAAAAGCATACTCTTTTCCTACTGAGATAATTTTACGTTAATAATTTAATGAAAAAGGGATGGGATAAATTGATAGTCAGGCTTAAACAAATTTAAACCAGCTAATCGAAGCTATATATTTTAATCTATTGAGTGGTTATAAAAAAGTAATTATCTTCTTTTACCTTTTAAAATTTACAAAGCAAATCCATTAGGAATAAACTAGTAATTTTTAGGATCAATAATTGCGATGATTTTAAAAATACAGACCATGAATGAGCTATACAGCGTACTCAAAAAGTTTTTCAATTATCGATTCAACTTACAGGAAGATAGTGCTCCGCAGGCAGAAACTATCGCCTCAATCAAGAAGAATGTTGCTTTTAAAGGTGCCAATTTATGGACTTTGATTTTCGCGATTTTTGTAGCGTGTATAGGACTAAACGTTAACTCTACGGCAGTCATTATTGGTGCGATGCTGATCTCCCCATTGATGGGTCCTATTGTGGGAATTGGCCTTGGAATCGGCACTAACGACTTTGATCTGGTTAAAAAGGGACTTAGAAACTTAACCCTGGCCACTATCATCAGCATTATTGCTTCCACGCTATATTTTAGTTTTACCCCACTTCATGAGGCTTCTTCAGAGCTACTAGCCAGAACTTCGCCATCTATATGGGATGTTTTTATTGCTACTTTAGGTGGATTAGCAGGTATTGTAGCTGCGACCAGAAAAGAAAAAAGTAATGTAATTCCAGGTGTAGCCATCGCAACGGCCTTAATGCCTCCATTATGTACTGCCGGATTCGGAATTGCCACCGGAAATTTGTACTATTTTATGGGGGCAATTTATCTGTACTTCATCAATAGTGTCTTTATTTGCGTGTCTACCTTTCTGATCGTTCGTTACCTGAAATTCAGAAAGAAAACTTTTGAGAACAAAGAGGATGAACAAAAAGTAAGTCGTTATATCTGGATCGTGGTGATGATTACCATCGCCCCAAGTATTTACCTTACTTATCAGATCGTAGGTAAAAGTATATTTGAAAACAATGCAAACAGATTTATCAGTCAGCAGTTAAATTACACCAATACACAGGTGATTTCGAAAAAGCTGAAGTACAATAGAAAAGGAAGTGAAATTGACTTGCTACTGCTTGGTGCAGAACTTTCCCCGCTGCAATTGGATTCTTTAACCAAAAAACTCCCTAACTATCAGCTGAAAGGAACAAAGTTATTGATCAGGCAGGGCTTGAATGCTAAAAATGAAGTAGATCTTTCCCAGATAAAAGCCAGCATTCTGGAAGATGTTTTTAAAAGCAATAGCGAATCTACTACTGTTAATGATCCGTTACAGTTATTGCTGCCAGATTTAAAGCCAGAACTCCGGGTACTTTATCCAGATTTAAAAAATTACAGCATCAGCAATACTGTATTTAACAGACTGGATTCTAATCAGTCGGATACGCTCACAATGGTGGTGGCTTCTTTTTACAAGCCGATTCCAATAGCTGATCAGGATAGGCTGAGGTTGTGGTTGAAAAGCAGGGTAAAAGCAGATTCTTTAAAGCTGATTGTTTTGTAAAGAAAGGGCATTCATCTGTAATTCCTAGGGTAGCAAATCAACGTACCAATATCCTGAGACCTCCCCTTCTTCAGCATTTGGTTTTGGAAACTCTTTATATACCTTTTCTCCAAGACTGAATTGAATTGGGCTCTTAAAAATCGGGCCATCAAAAACAAAGGTATGAAACTCCCCATTCTCGCCGCAAGGATCAATTCCGGCAGGCAGATCGGCGATAAAATGCTCATCAATCACTCTACCACAGAAACCTTCCAATCCTTTCTGGGCGCAGACTACAATTGTCCGGTATCCCAGCGAAATAAACTCGCTGATCAGTTCTTTTGTATCGCGTTTCCATAAAGGGAATACAGCCTTTAATCCTATTTGTGACAATTTTTGCTCCCTGTACGTTCTCAAATCCTCCAAGAAAATATCTCCGAAAATTGAATATTCTACTCCTTTACTACGAAGGGCATCCAAGTGTATATGCATACTTTCTTCATAGGCCTCCATGGTTGGTGCTTCAGACAATCGGACCTGGTATAAGGGGATCCCTATACTTTCCGCCTGGGCAATTAACAGGGCTTCTCTTACTCCGTGCATGCTCACCCGATTAAAAGCTTCATTTACTGTAGTCAATAAACAGCGAACTTCGAAAGCATTGGCTGCTAAAATATGGTGTAATGCCAGGCAGCTATCTTTTCCACCACTCCAGTTAAACAGGCTAATCTTTTTATCCATGAGGCTGCAATATTACAAGAAATTCTGGTGTTGAAGCCAACAAACACACTTTTTTGCTGACATAAACGTTAAATTTAACGTATGAAACTAAAAATAATTCTATTTCTTCTGGGCTGTCAGACTGCAGTTTACGCACAGAACTTCAAGTTTCCGACCTTAGCAAACCAAGGAAAATCTCTAGCAGATATTGTTCCTGAAAAATGGAAAATCCTGGATTCTGTGTCTGGAGATCTGAACCAGGATCATGTAAATGATCTGGCTGTGATTTTAGAATACCATCAGCAAATCCGCGAAAGCAGGGCTTATGGAGACAATACCACAGACCTCATCACAGAAATCCAAAAACCAAGGATCCTGGCTATCTATTTTAAAACCAGGAACGGTTATCAATTGGCTGCACAAAATAACAACTTCATTTTACGGTCGGAAGAAGGCGGTAAAATGGGTGATCCATTACGTCCAATGGGCATTGAACAAGGACAGCTTTCTTTATCCTTTCAAGGAGGTGGAGAATGGCGCTGGAAATTAAAATACAGCTTCAAATACCAGGAAAAGAACTGGACACTGGAAAAAGCGAGTAACTATTATTACAATGAAAGTTCGGGAGAACTAACGGACAAGCAGTACGACTTTGTAAACCGGAAGCGGATGGTCACTACCGGGCTCGGCCGTCAGAGTAGGGTGGTCAATAAAACCATTACACAGGATTTCCCACTAAAAACCCTGCGTACTTTTGAAAGTTTCAAGAAACCATGGACCTGGGAAATCAGCCCCGACGAATTCCTATAACCATATATTACTTAAAAACACAAAAGGGGTATCCAAATCATGGATACCCCTTTTGTTATGATCAATAAACTAGCTTCTACTAGAATAATTTGGTGATTCTTTAGTGATAGAAATATCATGTGGATGACTTTCTCGCATACCTGCAGCCGTGATGCGTACAAATTTAGCTTTCTGAAGGTCATCAATAGTTGCAGCTCCACAATAGTGCATTCCGGCTCTCAATCCACCAACATACTGATAGATTACTTCTGCTAAAGTACCTTTATAAGGAACGCGTCCAACGATTCCTTCCGGAACTAATTTGGTCACTACATCTTCTTCATCCTGGAAATAACGGTCTTTCGATCCTTGTTGCATAGCCTCTACAGAGCCCATACCGCGGTAAGATTTAAATTTACGTCCTTCATAGATGATTGTTTCACCTGGAGATTCTTCTACTCCTGCGAACAATGAACCTGCCATAATACAGCTTGCTCCTGCTGCGATTGCTTTTACAATATCACCGGTTTGTTTGATACCACCATCAGCGATTACAGGAATTCCTGTACCGATTAATGCTTGTGCACATTCAAAAACCGCATACAATTGAGGTACACCAACACCAGCGATGATTCTTGTGGTACAAATAGAACCAGGACCGATACCTACTTTAACGGCATCAGCACCAGCCTCAGCCAATGCTCTTGCTGCGTCTGCAGTAGCGATATTTCCAGCAATCACCTGTAAATCAGGAAAGCGTGCTTTAATGGCTTTCACCATATCGATTACCCCTTTAGAGTGACCATGCGCCGTATCAACGGTCACTACATCTACTCCTGCAGCTACTAATGCCGCTACACGGTCGATATTGTCTGCTGCCACACCTACAGCTGCACCAACGCGTAATCTTCCACGCTCATCTTTACAGGCTTTAGGGTAGTTTTTATATTTCTGGATGTCTTTGAAAGTGATTAAACCTGCAAGGTGTCCTTCTGCATTAATTACAGGTAACTTTTCAATTTTATAATCTTGTAAGATTTCTTCTGCTTGTAATAGCGTAGTACCTTCTGGTGCAGTGATCAGATTTTCTCTGGTCATCACTTCTGATACTTTACGTTGCATATCTTTTTGGAAACGAAGATCTCTGTTGGTGATGATACCTACCAATTTATTGTCGGCATCAATCACAGGAATTCCACCTATTTTGAATTCCTTCATGATCTGGAATGCGTCTGCTACTTTTGCATCAGCATTTAGAGTAACCGGATCCTGGATCATTCCACTTTCTGAGCGTTTTACTTTTCTAACTTCTTCAGCCTGACGTTCGATGCTCATGTTTTTATGGAGCATTCCGATACCACCTGCCTGTGCGATGGCAATTGCCAGACCAGCTTCAGTTACGGTATCCATTGCTGCAGAAACTACAGGCACATTTAAACGTATTTTTTTAGTTAAAAAACTTCCGGTATCCACGTCACGTGGCAGAACTTCAGAATATGCAGGAACTAACAATACATCGTCGTATGTTAAACCTTCAGATATAAATTTATTGGGATCGAGTTGCATAGCAAATAATTTAGGAGTTACTATTTGCCGGGCAAACATACGATTATTATTGCAAATACGCAACAGGTCTGCAAATATGGGCTCTTTTAGCTAAAAGATTACACTAAGATTAAGATTCCTTAACCTCAGCAGAGAAATGTCTAATATTTGAGAATTTGTCGGAGGTGATATTCGAGATGACTCACATAATCGTTAAACAACCAGGCAATCGTATGCTCTTCCTCTCCGCCGGTGACACACCGCTTTTCCAGATTTTCTGGAGCCATCAGCTGCATCAATTCCACAAGGTGGAGGTTGTAAGCGATCCAGAAGGCAAGTAGTCTTTTGCTGTCCATTGATTGATAATGACTAACTGAATTCCAGTTATTCTGATCGTAAATGATTGTTGGCAAGTGCTCAAACTGTGCCCTTACAAAACGTTGATGGTTACAGGCCGCACTATCGATCAAATGTCCAAGGATTTCTTTTTTACTCCATTTATTTGGTGCCGGCTTATCTGAAAGTTCAGTTTCCCTAAGTTCAGCGAATAACATTGGAATCGTTTCGCATAAATACAGTAATCTATTCAGGTTGATATCAGTCGTCATACCGCTAAATTAGAAAACTTATAAGTTACTCCACAATTACTTTATGTCCTATCACTTTAAACTTCGCCATTTTGTTGATTTCCAGTATTTTTAGACTTTTTTAATGTCACTGAATCGGGATATAGAACCTCCAATTTCCAGGTTCTTTTTTTGCGGGTCGGAAAACTCTACTTCTACATTATACTCACCTGCTGAGTTGTCTCATGATTGCGCCAAGGTCTAGTCAAAACTAAGATTAGATTATCATTATAATAAACATTTAATCTTCTTATAGCATGTTCATATTTTTCGTATTAAATATGATTAAAAATCGCTTCATTTACCAACAGCACACAAGGCAGTATCATACTCCATGAAAACTTCATTCTGGGCAGCATTTTCTTTAGAATCCCCAGGCCTCTTAACTTTTGATTCTTCACCGTTTGAATGATTTTTAAGTAAAAACTGGATACTACACTGAGTTTTACAGGAACCAGCGAACAATAACGTCATGTCAGCAAGCCAACATGACGAATCGAGCGTAGTATATTTAAGTATGTTATTTAAAGTACTGAGCAATGTCTGTAGCCTCCAGATTGATTCTTGTTCCTTTTACCGTTGAAGGGCCTGTTTTGGTCACCACCTTTGAATCTGTCATCACTACAATAGCACAGCCCCCTGCCGCAAATGGAAGAGTGGTAAAGCCACTTTCAGGTCTCATCGGCATAAACTCATCCTTAGTGTTATAAGCTAAATCAATGAGGGTTCCCCGCTTCACCAATTTATAGGAATAGGATTCTCCTGCAGCTGGTGGAAGTAATTCAACGGACTGACTAAAAGAACCATCTGCTGGCAATGGGATTCTAATAGTGGTTGGAGGAAATAAAGTAATATTCCCTTTCCCCTTATGCACGACCAGATCCGCTGGTCCGGTAAAAATATCCAGGGTGCTAGTAAAAGAAGCACTAAACAAGGCATTTTCCATATTTACAGGCAAAGCGATGTCAATATTATCCAGCAGCTGACCTGGTTCATAATAGAAATTTAATTTTTGTACTGCTTCAGTACTGGTCAATTTCTTATGATAAAGCACTTTAGAATCGCCTTGTTTACGAATTTGTATTTCACGATCTACCCCATCATTCACTCCAATACTCAGTCCGGCAGGAAATTCTTTATTCGTCCCGCTGCCAACTACAGTACCATCTATTAATAATTCCAAAACATCAGTTTTGGCATAACCTTTAATTTTCAGCAATACGGAGTTTCCATAAGCGTTAAGCCCATCATAATAACACTTAATTGTTTGTTGATAAGCATTTGACCGGATGGACCTCGTTGCCAGAATTTCTGTAGTTCCTTTCTTTCTGATCTGGATTTTTTCATGATCGCCAGAAACATATACCTTAGCCTCCAGAGTAAAGCTTCCCTGATCAGATGGGGATTTTGCAATGATTTTACCGTCTTTCAGGAACTCCAGCGTATCCTTTACCGTCGACATTTCAATGGTCACATTCACTATTTCCGGAGGATTAGCAACCGCTATTTCTTGTTTTTTACAACTAAAAACCAGCAGTATCACTAAGCTCAAACCGGCATATTGTATAATTTTTTTCATGTATCAAGGAGTAGTTAAAACAAGCGCAGTTACCGTTTTCATACGATAACTACGCTTATCAATTATAATAGCTTATAAAGTTGACCAGGTATTTGCCCAGGTAGTATCAGATGAAAATGCACCTTTGGCTGAATTACCAGATAAGTTTAAAGTACCATCATTAAAGAATGGCTGCACCATGCTGAAAGCATTAACTGAACCACCAAAAGTGGCAGTATTTCCTGCATAAGTTCCTGCTGGAGTAATCGCTGCAGAAAAACCATAGAAATCATTGTTGCTCAATACAGAAACACCACTTGTATAGAATGCCTCTGTTCCGTCATTAAATACCAATCCAGAAGGATAGCCAGTAATTAAAGAATTGTACAATTCAATTTCTGCACCACGACGGTTACGGATTGCAAATTTATATCCAGAATTGCTGGTTGAAGTACCAATGATAGTAATGAAAGACAACACAGGATGTGTTTTAGGTAACAAGCTGAAAGTTGCATCTTCTACAGGTGAGTTGTTATCAGATTCGATACCATTTGAATCTGAACTTCCTCCACTCTGACTGTGCGTAGAATTTTTATCCGCTACTGCTACTGCATAAGAAATCTCTCCATTGTAACCATTGTCGAAATCGAAGTTATCATCATCTGCTGCTTTTGAAATCAAATAAGAAGCATTTACAGATCCACCAAAGAATTCGAAAGAGTCATCTCTGCCGTAGTTCACTTCGATATGGTCTAATGTAGTTCCATTTCCAACACCACCGCAAGTAAGGCCATTCACCTCATTGTCTGTAGTTAAGTTGAAACCTGCATACTCAATACGTACATATTGAATGATACCCGAGTTATCAGACTCATTGTTACCACCGAAGATATAATCAGTTCCTGTTAATCCTTCAATGTATTTAGTACCTGTATTTACATGTGCATTACCCAATAGAATAATACCTCCAAAGTCGCCTGGAGTAGGAACATGAGTCGCATCACCTAATTTATAACGGCTAGTGAAAACAATTGGATTGTCTACTGTACCTACCGCAGAAATTTTAGATCCTGGCTGAACCACTAGAATTCCATTAGGAACATTAGCTGTGTTTACCGTAGATTTAATATAAGTTCCTGGTTGAATCGTTAATGTAGCTCCGTTTTTAACAGTTAATATGCCGCTGATTTCCCAAACTTTAGAATTATCCCAAGTGGTATTTGTAGTAATGTTGCCACTAACAGTTTGAACCGGCAATGCCGATGCCGAAGCATAGCTTGCTTTTGTTTTACGTTGTCCGAAAGTAGTGTCTGTAGATTGTTGATCTTTTTTACAAGAAGAGGCAAAGGTAAGGGCTGCTAAAGCTAAACCAGTAAATAATAGATTTTTCATAATTTAACAATTATTGTATTCGGTTTTTGGATGATAATGTTACTATTGTATGTTTTTATGATTAAATTGCAGTTGTAACTAAGCGAACTAATGCTTTAAAACGCCTGGCCCTTGGCCAGTTGCTTTTAAATACCGGGGCTTTGTTGATCTTCTTTTTACTGTCCGCACCTTTAGGGGGAGCACAGATTTATATTGGCAGGGCTTCTCAAGGGCCCTGCTTTTGCTTCAGTAAAAATTAAGAATGTGTGGTTCTCCTTTCCTTAAATAAATGAATCCTTAGGTTAATTAAAAGTTATAAGTCAATTGCAGGCTATACGTACGCCCAATCTTTTGTCTGAAAGTTTTCATATCGTCCTTTTCAAAATCATCAGTATACCCTGGCTTAAGAATAAACTGATCAACATCGGTAATCGGGATTCCATCTTCTGGAGTAGCCTGACGGTAACTCATTCTATTATTATAGTATTCAACCGCGTTATTTAACAGGTTACCCGCATTTAATTTTATTTCAATTCGCGGCTGCAGAAAACGATAGCTGAGCTGGGCATCCAACTGACTGTATGGCCTTTGGTATTCACTATCAGGCATTCGGTTAGAAACGATATACATCTTACGACCAGATCTGTTGAACACCACATTAGTACCGAAATGCTTTCCATCATACTGCAAACCAGCATTGAACAGGTAAGGGGCCTGCCCATATAATGGCCTTTTATTTCTGCTCAGCACGAATGGCTCAGTAGATTTACTTTGACTGGAAGTCTGTACTTCAGAATGGATAAATGTGGCGTTTCCATATATACTCATGTTGGTTAACCAAGTCTTGTTGGCAATAAAATCGAGTCGCTTGCGTAATTCCAGCTCCAGTCCATAATTTTTTGCCCATACCGCATTGGTCAATACATAGTCATACCTGGCATCCTGAGAAGGCTGTCTCGTTAATTCCACCGGTTTATCAAAATATCGGTAAAAAGCACCTACAGAGATTATTTCTCCCAGCGCAGGGAACAGTTCTGCTTTAAAATCCAGTGCATCCACTACCGTACTGGTCAAACCCTTACTATATACGGGTGCATCCAAATCAGGATTATACATCATAAATTTCGCACGCTCCAAAAACTCCGGACGAATGGCCGTTCTGGAATAAGCGACTCTCAGATTGAGGTCTTGCAGCGGACTATATGTTAGATTTGCAGAGGGCAGCCACCTCCATGTTTTGTCTTTCAGGTCTTTTATTTCCTCCACTCCTCCACTTGAATTGGTCGGGTTCTTCAATTCTTTGTATTTGTAATATTCTGCACGTAGCCCCCATACCAATCTCCACTGTTCGGAAAAACGGTTATCAAACATTGCGTATCCGGCATGCTGCTGACTTTTACCTTCATAAAAATCTATCAAAAAGGGATGCACTTCCCAAACAAATCCCTTCGGATTTAAATTCTCTGGTTTGATCTTTTCTGAGATGGGCAGATATAGCAAGCTATCCGGGGTGTATTGATAAATATCGTTCAGCTGTGCACCTTCCCAGTTTAATTTCAGGTGTTTTTTAGTCCCTGAATAACCGGTCTTCAAAATATTACGGGTATTGCCCAATGTAAATGGCATTGCGCCTGAAATGTTCCAGTTAAAATCTGTTTCCTTATTCAGATAATGACTTCTGGAATTTGGAAACTCACCGGTTTGAGTAGAATTGGTAGCGTTAACCAAGACATATTCCCCATTAATCATTCGAGGGTAAAGGTCTCTGCGGATCACATCTTTCTCGTTCCTTTTGATGCCGGTACGGGCTATATCCCAATCCAGTTTTACCTTGCCGAGCTGATGCTGAAAGCTCAGTTTATTTTGCAGGAGGTCAAGAAAACTTGGCAACACCGTAATCCTCTGATTTGGAGGCATCAGACCGATTTCTTCCGAACCGATATTGTCCAGGTAATTGTTCATGATCCGGGTGATGCTTTCAAACTTTCGGGTGTAGGTATTTCTCAAACTGATCCGATGGTTTTTCAATTTCAAACCTGCATTCAATAAACCACCAAGACTGGTGTTGAAGTTATAATCATTGCCATAGTTATTGAATCCAGGATTATATGTACCCCTCCTTAGTTCAGAGATTTCTGAAATATTTTGGGTATTCCGATAACTCAGGGAACCCAGTACCCCAAAAATACTGGAACTGTCTGCATGGTTGACTCTACCTATAGTAAACTGATAATTTTGAGCCATAGCCGCCGGTGTTTTATACAAAGTCAGGTTATCATTGGTAAACAGCCTGCTCTGGGCAAATTTATCTTCTGCTCGCTGTAGATCCGGACGGTTAGAAGCCAATGCAGGCGTATACCTCAGGTCTTTTGGAAAATCCCTTCTGCCATCATCGAAGCCCAGGAAATCATACTTTCCACGTTTTGGCGAATAAAAATCTTTCCCTATACTCTGGTCGTTGATCCCGGTACCAATGGAAAAACTGCTGAAATTCTGATCGGGAATATCTTTGGTATTGATCTGCACCAGGCCACCGGCAAAACTGGTGTTCATATCCGGAGTAATCGTTTTGCTGACCACCACATTGTCAATCAGATTGGAAGGAATCAGGTCAAAGGCAAAAGCTTTTCTCCCCACTTCCGTACTTGGCAATACGGAACCATCTAGGGTAGCCGCATTATAACGCTCCCCCATTCCTCTCACCACCACATATTTATTGTCTATTGTAGAAATCCCGGAGATTCGCTTTATTGCCTCCCCAAGATTGCTATCTGGTGTTCTGGCAATTTGCTCTGCACTGATGCCATTGCTGATTTCGGCAGCATTTTTCTGACGTGCCAGCAGCCCATCGGTGGAGCTTTTTTTATAACCTCCCGTGATCACTACTCCTGCCAATGTTGCTGAACTAGGTTTCATACTAATCGTTAATGGCGTAACAGTTCCTGATTTAATCACTACATCTGTTATTCTCCGGCCCTGGTAACTCACATAACTGACTTCTACGGTGTATGTTCCCGGCTCCACTGCGATACTAAAAGAACCGTCGACGGCCGTACTCACTGACCGGTTCAGCTCTATAATTTTTACTCCGGCACCTGGTAAAGCTGCTCCTTTTTCATCCAGGATTTTACCTGTTAATTGTCCTGTTTTTACCGGATCAGGTATTTTGTACAAGAGGATAGTTTTGGCATCAGCGATTTTATAGGTCACTCCTGTGCCTTCCAACAATTTTTTCAGCACCTGAGTGATGGGTACATCTTTCACATCAATACTGATGCGTTTTACAGATTTAAAAATTGCCGGGTTATAATTGATCACACATTCTGCCTTGTCTTCCAGGGCAAGGAATGCCTTTTGCAATTCCACATCCGACAATTTAATGCTGATTTTATTGTTTAAAACTTGCTGTGTATAGGTATTTCCCAAAACAGGTTTCATCAAAGCAGTCGAAAGAACTACCGTCAGCAGCAAAAAAGAGGGTGTAATTTTATTAAAGTATTTTTTTATTAAAGCGTATAGCATTACCTTCATGGATTCAAAAAGTTTTTTAATTTTCAAGAGTTACAAAACATTTTTTTGGAACCGTCCTGTTACAGCAGGGCGGTTTATTTTTTATAGGATCACATTCCTTTACTGCCTCATTCGCAAGCCTCCCCCCATAAAGTAATTGTGGTATTCTGATTGTTAAATTCATAATGTATTTTACCCGCGCTCATCAGCTGGAGTTGTCCGGCGATTTCTTTAATCGTATTGTGTTGAAAAGTAGCGTTGAAACGGCATCTTAATAAAGCAGGATTCTTCACTTTAAAACTGATATTATAACTTCTTTCCAGTTGAAGAATGATGTTGCTTAAAGACTCATTTCTGAAAACAAAGCGACTTTCTGTCCAGGCATTTACAGCTTCTACCGAAAGTTGATTTAAGCTAAATTTCTCCGCTTTCAGTTGATATACCAATCGTTTCCCGGGAGTAAGGAAAGACAAGTGTTGTAATCCATTGACATTGGCCGCTGAGACCCCAACTTTGCCCGTCTTTACGCTCACACTAAAAGTCTCTTTTCCTGGATAGGCATCTATATTAAACGAAGTACCTAATACGCGGGTCTGCAAGGATCCGGTATGTACTATAAAGGGACAGTTCGGGTCTTCTTTCACTTCAAAAAACGCTTCTCCTTCCAGATAAATATCCCGGTATTTTCCTTTTTCAAAATGATGCGCAAAACTCAGCTTGCTCCCTCCATTTAAATAAACCACAGAGCGATCAGGAAGTACCAGTTTTAGTCTTTCACCCTGTCTTGTAGATTTAGTTAAAAAGGCAGTCGCCGCTGTCACTTTGTGATCTCCTATTTTCATGGCGTACCAGGTTAGTGCCGCCGTACAAACCAGGAATAAAGAAGCGGCATATTTTAGCCAGGAAATATGACGTTTTTTATCCTGCTCTTCTTCTCCAATTCTATTCCAAACCGATTGCAGTTCTGCCTGTGCTGACAGAGAATCATCCCTAAGCGGGACATCTTCAGCCCACATCTCTGTGGTAGTTTTTTCAAAAGACTCATTTAGCAGATCCTCTTTACTCAGGATAGCAAACAATCTTTCTTCCTGAGCAGGACTGGTATTCCCTTCCAGGTATAACTTAAATAAAAGCTTAATTTCTTCGTTGGTATTCACTTGATACAATTAAAAGTCAGAAAATTCTCTGCCTGTCTAATAGTATATATCCCGTCTGGAAGTCAAATGTCTAGTCGGGCTTGAAATATTTTTCATATATTTATAGAAGAGACTAACACCGATGATATTGATCAATAACCCTTAAAATATTTCGATGAATATTCGTTTAATTTAAAGCCTCAAACATAGATAATCATAATCCGGCTGCTTATATTTATAACTATAATCACATAACAATGAAAAAATGGTATAGCTTTTTAATTTTAGTCTTATTTTCTATGAATTTAATGGCTCAAACCGGCAATAATACGAAACAAGATGTGGTTCAAAAAATTGATGCTGAGCAAATGAAAGGTAAGGTGATCAAGATTACCGACAGTGATGTCACTTTTGTTTATGCCGGAGAGACTGCAGAATATGTCATCAAAAAATCAGAAATTGCCCGAATTGTACATGCAAGTGGCAGGATTGAGAACATTAGCCAGCAAAACAGTCCTGCACAAAACCGTCAGCAGGATCAGGTAAATATGTCGGCCACCTCAGTAGACCATCATAATAAAATTGCAATTCTCCCCTTTAACTTCCTCATGGACAATCAGCCCGGTGCCGAGGCCATCGGGTATAAGGCCCAGGAAGACACCTACGGTTTTCTATCACAGCATTCAGCAGGATACACCATTCTTGATCCAAGAACCACCAATGCCCTGCTAAATAAAGCCGGAGTAACAAAAGAAAAAACAATCAATTTTACCATGAAAGAGATCTGTGATATCCTTGGGGTAGAATATATAATTGATGGTTCAATTACACAGAACAAAGGTTATCAGACCAGTTACAGCAGCGATGTTGCCAGCACTAAAGTAAAACGTAATGATAACGATAAGTTAAAAGGTGTTTCCACTTATGGCACTACAAATAGTAATTCTGTACAACGATATGATGTATCGGTTAGCATCCATATCTATATGGATAATAATGCCAGCATTTATAACCAGACACACAAAGCTTTCCTCAGCAATACGGACGGATCCTATAGCAGTCCACTAGAATATTTATTGAAGAGAAGTCCTTTGTTCAGAAAATAATATAAGATTTTACTGTTATTATTCTAATTCTTTGCTGTTTTTTCAATCAGGCAAAACAAAAATACGGGAATATGATGGCTAATTAAGACTGTAAATAAAAGGTCAATTACCAATTGATAACTGCCGTACATATAACCGGAAGCCAAACCAATACCGTTTCCGGTGTATGGATTTTAAAATACTGTCGGATATGACTCAATGATTTTGCCATGTGACTGTGCACGGTATTTTTTGAAATGTTGAGTTCATTCGAAATTCGCTCATAACTGGCTCCTTCTTCCCTGCTCAGCTTAAACACTTTTTTACTTTGTGGAGGCAGGCTCTCGATGGCACTTTCTGCCAGCTGGCGATAATCTTGTAAGTCCATAAAACTGGCCACGGGATCGTAGGTATGTTCCTGTTTTGCGAGCTCATTTTGATACGTATCTGCTTTTGCTTTCCGCTGGAATTCTTTATAAACCAGATTCCTGGTAATGGTTAATAAGAAAGCATCAAAGTCTTTGCTTACATCCAGCGTATGTTTATATTTCCATAAGCGTACAAATACCAGCTGCGTTAATTCAGTCGCTGTTTCGGAGCACCTGACAAAGCGATAAGCAAATTGGTGGATTTTACCTTTATAACGATAATACAACTCATTAAAGGCAGCAGTATCACCTTCGCGGAGTAAAACAACTAATTTTTCAAGCAGGACCTTATCTAACTGTTTCAAAATAATTGAGAATTATGAGTGATGCGTTTTTCTATTTCGAAAGTACTGCCCTCATTTTAACTCAGTATTAAGCTTAAGTCAAATATATATACCTATCATCATCATTTTACCGGTGTGTGAAAACGAGGCTAGTTTGCGCTTTTTGCCGATGCGTGTCAGAAAAAACCATTGTATTGCCCGGTTTATTTCCATTTTGTTGTTGGAGCAGGGAAATTCTAGAACTGCTGGAGGCCAGTACTGCAGGCTTTAAGAAACCAATCTGATTCAGCGCAGCTTTTAACAAGGGATCATTTACATCGCCAAAGGGCAAAAGTGGCAGCTGATTCAATTCATTAACGGCTATATCAGGGGAAATACCATTCTGATAGCCTCCCTGTCCATTGGCATTAAATAATTTATAAATGATAGGGTACATTTCCCAGGCTACCTTTTTTGGACTGTGCTGATCTTCAATTAAAAAACTGGCTTCATCTTTTCCGAGCGTTTGTGCACCAACAACTTTAACCTGTAAGTAAGGCTTCAAGTTATTTACCACTAATTCAGCCGCTGAGGCCGTTGCAGCTGTTGTTAATACAAACACCCTGCTTAAGCTTAAATTACGTTGTAAGAATGCTTTAAAATCCACCAGGGGGACATCAGCGGCTGCAGTGCCAATAGATTCATTCCTGGTGCCCCCATTTTTATTTCCTTTGTATATAATAAATGGGCTTTCTGCGGTTATTCCTGCCGGAATCATGGCGCAAAGTCCTGCTGCTTCTGACACCTCCCCACCAGAATTATAGCGTAGATCAATGACTAAATCAGTCAGACCTATGTTTTTAAATTGAGAAAATATGGGCAGTAATCCATTCAGTGTTCCGGCGGAAAAATCATCGAGATAAATATACCCGATATGCTTCCCTCCACTTTCCATAGTTTGGGAAATAGCAGGCTGTGCATAAGGTGTTAATCCGGCAATCAGGTTTAGTTCCCGATCTTCATAAAACACCCCATCCTGAAATTTAGCTAAAGTCAGCAGCGTACTCCGCCCGTTAATCAGTTCTTTTTCCAACGCCTGAATACGGTCCTTACTAAATTCCTGTCCATTAATTCTACGGATGTAAATCCCTCTTTTCAGGCCAGATCGCTCTCCAGGAGATCCCTTTAAGACAGATTTAATCACACAAAGCACCTGTTTGCTTAATGGTTCTTCAAATATGGCATAATCAAAACCATATAAAGCACGTGTGCTGGTGGTAAAAGTGCTGGCATCACTAGCCAGGTAAAGCCAGGAAAACCGATCTGCGGAATTCCTAATCGAATTAAAAAACGCTGGTGGAGTTTGTTCAAGTGCTGCTGTTTTAGGCAGCGCATCAGACCAGTAATAGTACTTACGAAGGCTGTCTAAGATCCAGGTATTGATCTGTTCATTGCTCCCTTCGGGGTAGATAGGCGTAGATTTATCCTTTTTACAGCTCGTCAGCAACAGGAGTATAACCACACAGGAACACAGGCTTTTAAATTTCATAGTACAGCGTTAACCCTACAAACTTAAGGATGCAGTATAAACAAATTGTTAAGCCAGCAGGCTAAAATCATTACATTTGAACACTCAAATTATAGATTTATGACGACTTACCTTGCCGAATTTAAAAATATCCCCCTGACCACTTATCTGAATTTAAGAAAAGACGCTGGCTTGAGCCCAAAAACAATGGAGGCAGCAGAAATAGGTTTAAAAAATTCCGTTTGTGAGGTCTTGGTTTCCGATCCGGAACAAGGTGGTAAACCTATTGGGATGGGCAGAATTACCGGTGATGGCGGCTGCCATTGTCAGATTACCGATATGTGCGTATTGCCGGAATATCAAGGCAAAGGAATAGGAAAATCGATTATGGAGAAACTGATGGAATTTATCAATAGTGAATTACCGTCTTCCTGTTACATCAGTTTGATCGCGGATGGCGATGCCTCATTTTTATATGAAAAGTTTGGTTTTAAAGACACCTTACCTGCTTCTAAAGGCATGGCTTATTTAAAGCGCTGATCTTTTTACCGCTATTCCATAACGCAGTAACTTTTCGGAATCCCGGTTGATTTCTTCCTCAAATGTCATCCCTAACTTTTCCAAAAGGCGAATAGAACGGACATTGTCTTTTAAGCTAATGGCCAGTAATCTAGAATGGGCAACAAGAACTTCTGGTGCTTCCAGTAAGGCCGATGCGGATTCATAAGCATAACCTTTTCCAGCGTAACCTGGCAAAAAAGCAAAGCCAATATCGTGGTGTGCTAAGTCATCCCTTTTAATCATTGTCAAAACGCCGACTGGGATTTTTGAACCTTTTAAACGAACAACCCGATAGCTGACAGCCGGATCATTTATGATTTTGTGAATATAACGTGCTGCATCCTGTAGGTCATGCACATTTCGCTCGCCAATAAACTGCTTCCAACCTTGCGTATTGAGCAAGTCCAGTATAAATGGAGCGTCATTTATACTCAGCTGATCTACTATAAGACTGGAAGTAATTATCGGCTTCATTTAGGTTATTTTTTTTTATTAAAAAGTTCAAAACCTTTGTACAAAGCATTGTGTAATACATTGGCATGGTTCCCTTCTGGGAAATACACAAAATGAACTTCTAAATTAGTCGTCTTTAAGGTTTCTGCCAGCTTTTTCGCATCACCTTCCATTACTGCTCCTTCTTTCCCAACTGCAACGTAAACTTTGGTTTTTGTAGCTGGCAATGATTTCAACAGCTCAGGTGCTTTAGCGAGCAACGATTCATTGTCCCACCATAAACTTGGGCTCACAATCATGTATTGGTTGAATAATACTGGCGATTTTAACAATATTTCTGTCGCTAAAAGGCCGCCTAAACTTTGACCAATCAACATTTTACTGACATTTGTTTTATAATTCTTCTCGATATAAGGCTGCAGTTCTTTTCCGATAAAACTGATGAACTTTTCTGAATGTCCGGTAGTAGGATAATCTTTGATGTCCGCAGCAATAGTTGTAGGGAAAGTATAATCTCTTTTTCTATCTACGTTTGCAATACCTACTACAATTGCTGCAGGCATAGTTTCCGTCATACTTAAAAACTGAGTCAGGCCTGCAACATGTAAAAAATCCTCGTTTGCAGAACCATCCAACAAGTAAATTACCGGATAAGTTTTTGCAGAATCCGGATGGTAACCATCGGGTAGGTAGATATTTAGTGTTCTGCTCTCGCCAAGTATGTTCGATTTAATTATATCTGTCCGGCCAATAGAAAAAGGGCTGCTTTCAGTTTTTTGACTGCTGATTGAGGTTGTTGAGGTACTGGTTTTTCGGGCAGCTTTCTTTTGCTGCTGGGCATTGGAATCAATTGTTGTAAGAAGTCCCAAAATCATTAGGGAATACAAATATTTCATAAATAGGTAGTTTTTTCAAAAATATGAATCATTTGACACAAACAAACCACATTCAATGATTTATTGTGATAATTTGCAATGCATAATTTACTACCCTATAAAATGGAAACAACAATAAAAATTACTGTCATTGGCCTTGGAGGTGTTGGCGGTTACTTCGGATTTAAGCTGGCACAACATTACTCAGATCAGCAGGAAGTGCAGATTTCTTTTATAGCCAGAGGAGCAACTTATACTGTCGTCAAAGAAAATGGTTTGACCTTACTGTCGCCAGAACATGAAAACCCAATCGCCCATCCAGCAAAAATCTACTCAGACTTTGCTATGTTCCCTTCAGCAGATGTGCTCTTAATTTGTGTCAAAGAATATGACCTGGAAAAGGTCTGTATGGAGTTAAAAGATAAAATCAAAGCCGATACACTGATTTTACCTTTAATGAATGGTGTAGACATTTATGAACGGATTAGAAAGGTGATCAATACTGGCATTGTACTTCCCGCCTGCGTATATGTCGCTTCTCATATTAAAGAAAAAGGAACCGTAGAACATAAAGGAAATGCAGGTAAAATTGTGGTTGGAAACGACCCGAAATATCCGGATTATGATGCACAGAAATTAATCAACTTAATGAAATCCGCAGGTATTGACATTCAATATAAGCAGGATGCTTTCCCTGACATCTGGACGAAATTCTTCTTCATAGCTAGCTTTGGGCTGGTTTCTGCCCGTTACAATCAGTCAATTGGAGAAATTAATGAGCTCCCGAAATTACGTGAGCGAGCGACCTTGATTATGGAAGAAATTAAGTCGATTGCCCACAAGAAAAACATTGATATCCCATCTGACATTATAGAAAAAACATTTCAAAAGGCAGCTACTTTTCCTTACGCCACCCCTACTTCATTGCAACTGGATATTCAATCCGGAAAAGAACATACAGAACTGGAATTATTTGCCGGCGCGATCATGGATTATGGAAAAGCATTGGATATTCCTGTGCTGGAAAGTAAGAGAATTTATGAAGAAATAAAATCAGGAAAAATCAATTGATATTTCCTGATCCCTAATTCAGTATTCATTTTCAGTATTCATCAAAAGAGAATTAAGCCTTATCTTCTGATGAATACTGAATTTTTTGATGAGTAATGAATGATCGTTTGATAAAATTCAAAAGAGCCCATTTGTAAGCCGTATTTGCACATTAAAATCCTGCCGCAGCGGGTCTTTTCCCCTTCACATTAATCATCGTTCTACTGATTACTGGTTGAAGTGCAATCAGCACGATAGTCAACAAACAAAGTGCGGCAATAATTTCATAATAGTTGACACAATACTGGAGAAATGCTTGCTTTTGCACCGCTTTATTTAAGAGTCCGACCGCAACTTTTGCCGCTTCATCTTTTAACATCCCATGACTTGACAATGCATTTTGATAGCCGGTCAATCGCTCAGATAAGCCCAAATCCAGCACCGTTAATCCGCTCCTCATGTCATTATTATGGTTTCCTCTAAAATACAACTGAAAATAATTCATTAAGGCCAGACTCAGACTGAATGCCGAAAAACGCACCAATACCCCAACTGATGCTGCAGATTGGCCCATTTGAACCGGCACCGCTGATACGATAAACATCACGATTGGTGACATCACCATTCCTGCACCCAGGCCCTGCAAAAATAACGGCAGGATAAAAGTACTGGCATCTGCTTCTGTTGCAAACAGAAAGCACATCAGCGTAAAAAACATGGCTAATAATGCAAAGCCAGCAACCCATAATACCCGCAGCATTTTTTGCAGAATCAAGAAGCGAATTGCAATATAGGAGCCAGCAATAATCCCTAAAATATTAAAAATCATGAGTTCATTTGCATGTAAGGAATCCATTCCCAATACTGTGATGAAGTAAGTACTGGTTAAGGTAAAAGCACCTCTAATCAGATATAAGATCACTAAAAAAACAATTCCAACACTAAAATTCCGATACTTGAATACAGAAAGATCCACCGTAGGACGCTTTAAAGCTTTTTGTCGCAATACAGACAAGACAGCTAAGCTGAGGATGGCCAATATACTGTAAACAATGCTTAGGTCTTCCAGCCAGTCTTTTTGCTGGCCATAAATTAACACATAAGCAATGAGGATCAGCATCACCACAAACAGTAAAAAACTAGCCCAATCCAGTTGATATAAAGGTTTTTTACGGATCAGGTGTACACGGTTTAAAATCGAGAACAGCAATGCTGCAGTTGGCAAAAAACAAAAGATAATTGCTTTGTACAAAACATTGTATTCAAAGTTCTCTACTAAAGGCGCGGCAAATAAAGCTGTCACTGGTGATACACACAGAATCATTCCATAAAATATGGTATATCCTACTTCTCTGGAATGCTCCGATTTTAATCTTCCAAACAATAGCGTCAGACAAATACTGGTAATGCCGCAATTGACAATTCCCTGTAAAAATCTAAAAGTAAAAACCAGCCATATTTCCCGGGTATGGTAACAGCAATAAGCGATCAGGATTTCGAGAACGATACAGATCAAGAGATAATCTTTGGTGATGATACGTTCAAAAAAACGACGTTCTACCCCTGCAAAGCTAGCTACTGCAGCATAAAATAGCAATAAGGAAAATTGCACATCTGCAGGTTCCATGCCATAATACCCTGCTGCTGCTGCCCCATCTGCAGTAGATAAAGCAAATAACAATACCGAAGATAACAGCAGTAATAGAATACTCAGTTTGATAAGCCATTCGGGAACCCATGACTTAAAAATGGGCAGTGATTTACTCATGGTCTTTTTTTATGTGAACGGTTGCGCTCATTCCAGCGTTTAATTTTGTTAAGGAGGCATCAGCACCTTCGAGACGAATTCTTACCGGAATACGCTGTGCAATTTTCACAAAATTACCCGTGGCATTATCAGGAGGTAATAAAGAAAATCTGGAACCTGTTGCGGCAGAAAGAGATTCTATTTTCCCTTCAAAGGACTGACCGGGAAAAGCATCGACTTCAATAGTTACAGATTCTCCGGCATACATTTTTCCAATCTGGGTTTCTTTAAAGTTTGCGATTACCCATTTTCCTGCATCTTTATCTACGATATAGGCGATAGTTTGTCCGCTTTGTACCAGTTGTCCGGGTTGAATAGTTCTTCTACCCATTTTACCGTTGTAAGGGGCTAAAATCACGGTATAAGAAGTATTCAAATGGTTTCTTTTTAACACTGCATCTCTGCGTTGAATTTCAGAAACGAGTACTTCCGATTGCACTTTAATATCATTAGTTTTAGAAATTGCAGCTGCATAATCTTCTTGAGCAGCATTGTACTCAGCTTGTGCCACCTCCAGCATACTTTGCATGCTTTCTAACTGCTGACGGGTAGCAGATTCTGCCTCAAATAGTTTTTTATAACGATCATAATCCGCTTGTTGCTTCCATAGTTTTGCTTTAGCAGCTGCAATTTTTGACTTACTGGCACTTGCGAGTGTACTGGCCGTTTGCACATTGCTCTGCAACACGGAAACCTGTGCTTTTGCATTAGAAAGTGAAGCCGCTGCTTCCTCTTGCTGAACCGTATAATCACTGTCATCAATCACCACCAACGTGTCTCCCTTTTTAACGTCCTGGTTTTCGATGTAACGAACAGATTTGATATATCCACTTACCCTTGCAGTAACCGGATTGATATACTCTTCCACCTGGGCATCATTAGTTTCTTCAAAACGTAAATAGCTGAAGACGGTTTTACCTCCCCAGATCAGCAAAACGACCATCACTACAGCCGCAATGACCGTCGTGACTACTGAAATTCTTTTATCTGTTTTATTTTGTGTTTGCGTGTTCATATTATAGGTTTCCTACGGCTTTTTCTAATTGATAGTATTGTATTTTGGCATTTACTTTTGCCGTTGTCAGTTCAAAACGAGATTGCAATAGCTGGGTTTCTGCATCCAGTAAATCCGTCAATAAAGACAACTGGTTGAAATAAGTATTCTGTACAATTCGATAACTTTCTGCAGCTTGTTTAATGTTTTCATTTGCCACTTCTATTCGTTTCAAAGACTCCGTGTAACGGATATAGTTTTCCTGTACTTCCTGACGAATATTGTCTTTCACGTCTTCGTCTTCTACTTCCTGCTGATGCAGTTTTATCTCCGCCACTTTCACCTTATGTTTATTGGTATAAAAGTTAGAAATAGGGATTTTCAGTTTGATGCCGGCCATACCGTTGCGATATGGAGCAAGTGCATAAGGATAAAACTGGATCTGTGGATAGGCGAGCATATACTCTCCGAACAAGCCAACAGAAGGAAGGATATTAGATTTTACCTGTTTCAATTTCAACTCCCCAAGCTTTTGTTCTTTCTCAGAAATCTGTAGCTTAAAAGAATTCGATTGTCCGGCTGTGAGGTAATTGGCCAGTCCTTTAATTAAGACCGGATCAGTTTCCTGGTCGGAAATGACAGGTATTAAAGGTGTATCGTCAGCCCTGCCGATCAATATATTCAGCTTTTGCTCCGCAATATGGATGCTGTTTTCAATTTCCGTCAGCATCATTTTTTGTTTGACAAACGCAGTTCGGCACGCAGCACATCACTTTTAAGGACGGTTCCATTTTTATACAGGACATTAATTTCCTGCAGTTGTTTCTCCCTATCTTTAATATCTTGCAGCAACAAATTCTGATACGACTGATTGCGGTAAACATCATAGAAATATACCGCAGCCAGGAAATGGATTTCCTGTTTATTCAGGTTCTTTTTGGCGATGGCCAGCTCAGTTTCTGTCTTTGAAGCGGCGATTTCACGATTGGTTTTACCCCCATTGTAAAGGTTCAGGTAAGCATCTCCGGATATTTTATAATACTTTGGCTCTACTGGGAATTGCGTTGGTGTATGGAACAATCCATTTTCATAAATGGGCATTTTAAAGATATGTGCCAATACCCCGTTTGCGGCTATTTCAGGAAGCCTTTCCGATTTGGCCACTTTAATTCCTGCTTCGGAAGCCAGCACATCGAGTTGTGTCATTTGTATCTTCCTGCTGTTGCTGTCTGTAAGCTGCCAAACCTGGCGGATTGAAAGTGGATTTCCTGGATCCACAGGCCCTTGTGCGTGGGTAAAAAGAGAGGATAAAAGAAAGGTCATTCCGCCGAGGAATATTCTTTTATACGAGCTAAAATTCATATATATTATTTAATGCTACAAATTTCGGCTAAGAATTCTTTCTTTATTTTATCTAAAGTGACATATATTTGTTCAAACCAGCCACATGGATCATAACAGTAAAGAAAGCCTATTAGCGGCCATAGATGAACAGCCAAAAAGTACGTATGTATGGCATAGCAAGTTTGAAGATCGATTTCGTCACCATCAACATTTGAAAGGTCAGCTAACTTATGTAGAGGGCGGAGTAATTTTCCTATATGCGAACGACAAGTCTTATTTTTTACCTGGCCGTCATTACCTCTGGATTCCTGCGGGTGTTGCACACCATTTAGAACACCGATATAGATCTGCGGTGGTAAGAAATATCTATTTTACACCTGATGATTTAAATCAGGACCCTTTTTTCGATCGTATCGGCATTTATCCTGTGAACAACTTGTTATTGGAAATGCTCAAATATTCTGAACTTTGGAATGGAAATATTACGCCAGGCAGCCCGCAATATGATTTCTTAAATACGCTGAAAAACATTCTGCCGGATATCAGTAAACATCCGCTTCCAATTGTGGTGCCAACTACCGATAATGAGCGCTTGCGTCCTGCTTTACAGTACATTCATCAGCATTTATCGGAAGATTTGACTTTGGAGCGCATTGCCGCAGCAACCGGTTTTTCTGAACGCACCTTATCTCGTGTTTTTCTGGCTTCTTTGGATATCTCTTTTTTTCAATACCTGAAACTGGTCAGGATCACTAAGGCAATGGAAAAGTTATTAGAAAGCGATCTGACGATAAGTGAGATCGCTTATGAAGTAGGTTACGATAGCATATCCTCCTTCAGTAACACCTTTTTCAAGATGACCGGAAGAAGACCTTCTTCGTTTAGAGCACTGAAAACTGCCAGCCTCAGCACAGATTAGGGAATTACGCTGTAGGTTCTTCCGGATCTGGCTCGGTATGCAGTCTTTTTTGTTTCGGTCCTTGAGGCCAGATATAACAGGTAGACTGTTTTTTCCAACCCAGGCTTTTATAAAAATCGCCTTTACCAGGAGCAGCGGTCAGGTTAACGAAATGGTAATTGTCGCCCAGCTTCTCATTTAAGGTATTCACCAGGTATTTACCTAACCCATTTCCCTGAAAATCAGGATCCACAATGATATCTGCAAGGATGGCATAATACCTGCCATCGTCTATGGTTCTTCCAAAAGCAATCAGCTGATCTTCTTTATAAATAAATAAAGTCCAGCTGCTTCTTCTAAAAGCTGCTTCTATATCTGCTTCTACCCTTGTTCTCCAATCCACCTTATCAAATAACTCACATACGTAAGTCCAGTCGATCGTCGACAAATCAGGATTTATTTTGTAAGTCAGGTCGTTCACATCTATTTTAATCGGAGACATATTTAGCTTAAAGATTTTAATTGGGCACAAATATCAACAAATAATCCATCTGTATTTAATAGTTTAGATAATTGTGGAAAAATCAATTTCTTACCTAAAAGGCCTAGTTATCATCTGCTATGCGCAACAACAAGATAATTACTTTATTCTAAAAATAAAAACGGGCCACAAATTTTTACTATAGAGAAAAAGTATTTATATTGCACAATCAAATTAACACTCATGAATAAAATCAAGTCAATACTGTGCAGTCTACTGCTCATGACTTCAGTCTATGTCTTTGCCCAGGAAAACGGCAAAGAAATCAAAACATCCAAATTTGGGAAGATAAATCCTATAGAATTTGACATTAAACCGACGGGAGTTGATTCTGCTGCAGCTGGAATCGCCATCTTTGATATTGGCCGCGGATGGTTTGAAATCAGCCCGAAAACTAAAGATTTTGTCTTTGTTTACGAGCGCCATTGCCGCTATAAGGTCATCAATAAAAATGGGTATGACCTCGCAGACCTGGAAATACAGCTCTATAATAACAACGGTTATGAGAGTACCTTAAGTAGCCTGGAAGCCTGTACCTACAATATGGAAAAGGGCAAAATAGTTCCTTACAAACTCAATAGCGATGGGAAATTCTCCGAGAAACAGGATAAAAATTACACCTTAAAAAAGATGACTTTACCTAATGTAAAGGAGGGCTCAATCTTAGAATTCAAGTACAAAGTGACTTCCGATTTCATTTTCACATTGAAAAACTGGTACTTTCAAAAAACCATCCCGGTGTTATATTCCAGCTACAAAATAAAGATTCCCGAATATTTTACTTATAAAACCACTGCAGGAGGCTTTGTTTTCTTAAACCCTAAGATTGTAAATTCCAATGAATCAATCCACCTACCAAGCAGTACGGAAAATGTGAATGTAAATGCTGTGGAAAGCACTTATACCGCAGAAAATGTGCCTGCATTAAAGTCAGAGCCCTTCATTACGACGCTAACTGATTATGTTAGCAAAATAGATTTTGAACTGAGTAGCATTCAGTATCCTCAGCAGATCAGGAAGAACTACACCAATACCTGGCCGAAAATTGTGCAAATGATTAAGGAGAGCCAAAAATTTGGTGGGTTCGCAAGTAAACGAAGTTATCAGAAAACACTCGTGCAACAAATCATAAAAGAGGAGAAAAATCCCGATAATGTAGTCAGTTTAATCTTCGACTATGTGAAAAACAACATCAAGTGGAATAATAAAATGGACTATTATACTTCTGAAAACAATCCTAAATCGGTTATTGAAAAGAAGATAGGGAACTCCGCAGACATCAACCTGACGCTTTATGCCCTGCTAAATGAGGCCGGAATTCCTGCTTCACCGGTGCTATTGAGTACAAGAGGCAATGGAGTCCATTCAGGATCGCCGATGTTGACTCAGTTCGACAATGTGATTGTTGCTATACCCAAAGACGAAGCTTATATTTTTCTGGATGCCATCAATAAAAATCATACTCCAGGACTAATTGCTTTTGACAACCTCAATCATGAAGGACTTAAAGTAGATTTAGAGGGAGAGGCAGGCGTTTGGATACCAATTGAACAACCAGAAGCGAGTAGAAAACAAATTACTTATACCCTGGTATTGGGGGAAGATCATAAATTGACTGGAAAACGTTACTCTTCACTCACAAATTATGAAGGCTTGGACTTTCGCAATACCTACCAGAAATCGATAAATGAAGCTGCTTATTTGAAAAGTTTCAAGAGCAATAAAACAGGTTTGGGCATAAAATCATATGAACTGCTCAATGTAAATAAACAAAATGAGGCTATTGTAGAAACTATGGATATAGAAATCGAGGATAACATAGAAGAAGCAGGCAATCTACTTTACTTTATGCCACTACTCTATGATAGAACTGCAGAAAATCCGTTTAAGCTTGAAGACAGAAAGTTCCCAATTGATTTTGGGCATCCTTTAGAAGAAATGTACCGCATTAGTATTGAGTTTCCTGCTGGCTATCAATTGGAGAAATTGCCAAAAAGTGAAAAAATAAACTTAGGTGATGAAAGTGCTTCATTTACATTTCTGACAGCCTCAGAAGGAAATAAGCTACAAATCAGTAGTAAAATATCCATCAAAAAAGCACTGTACACTCCCGAAGAGTATAAAGACCTACAGAACTTCTTCAAAAACATCGTGAGAAAGCAGGCAGAACAAGTGGTATTAAAGAAGATCTAAGGATGAAAAGAATAATATTTATGGTCATAGTGGGTTTTACCAGCCTAAATTTGACCGCCCAGGGAGTTTACGATGTGAGTAAAATTCCTGCAGCACTTTTAGAAAATGCACATTCTGTAGTTAGAAATGAGACGATGACCTATGAAGTAAAGAGTATAGGATCGGCCACAAGACAGTTTAAAGTTGCCATCACTATTTTAAATGAAAGTGGAGAAGGTCGTTCAGACTTTAGCGAGTTTTACGATAATTTTTCCAGTATCTCTAATTTAAAAGCAACATTATACGATTCAAGAGGCCAGAAAGTTAAAGAGTACAGAAATACAGATTTTAAAGATCAAAGCGCTGTTTCTGATGGTTCGCTATATGAAGAAAGCAGAGTAAAATATTTGCATTTCAGACATACCAGTTTCCCCTATACCGTTGAATACAGTTATCAGATAGATTATAAAGGCTTGCTTTCCTATACTTCCTGGATTGCGACAAATTCTTTTGGAATAGCCGTTGAAAAATCGGAATACACCTTTAAAATTCCTAAAGAACTCAGTTTTAAGTATCAGCATAGCAAAGGGCTAAAAACTGATTCTAGCCTGGTCAAAGACAAGATGGAATACAAATGGACCTGTATGGCGGCACCAGCATTGGAATATGAATTATTAAGCACTGGAATAAAAACGGTTACGCCTTGGGTTAGCCCTACCCCAAATCAATTCGAATATGACAATTCAAAAGCTAATATTGAGAATTGGAAAAATCTGGGCTCCTGGATATTTGAGCTGAGCAAAAATGGCCATACGCTTACAGGATCAGCAAAGATTAAAGTGCATCACATTATAAAAGATGCAGGATCTACAGCAGAAAAAATAAAATTATTGTATCAATACCTACAGGAAAATACCAGATATGTAAGCGTTCAATTGGGCGTTGGCGGTTTTAGACCAATCTCAGCAGAAAAGGTATCTGCAGTTAATTATGGAGATTGCAAAGGACTCTCAAATTATATGAAAGCCCTATTGGAAGAAGCAGGAATCAAATCCAACCTAGTTGTGATTGGTAATGGGATGCCTTCTCTGGATCGTAAATTCGCAAGCATGAACCAAGCGAACCACATGATCCTTTGTGTGCCCCTGGGAAAAGATACTACCTGGTTGGAATGTACTAGTAGCTATACTCCGGTAGGCTATATTGGCAAAGGAAACTCCGGAAAAACGGTATTACTGGTAACGGAAGAAGGCGGAAAACTTGTAGAAACACCTGTACTTAAACCGGAAAGTAATTACATGAAAAGCAGCTCCAAAGTACTACTGCATGAAGAAGGATCGGCAGAAATTCAGATAGACAGTAAATATGCTAATGCACAATATGAAGATCAGTTGAGCATGCTGTTGATGGAACCCGTAGAACAGCGTAAAAGGGTGATGAATTCCTTCTCCATACCAAATATGGAAATCAGCTCATTGAGTTATACCAGACCGGATAAAAACCTACCCATGATCAACTCCAGTCTTCAACTAAAGAGTAGTCAGCTGATCACTAAAGGAGGAGATAAACTATTCCTGACCTTAAATTTATTAAATAGGATAGAAAACACACTCACCGCTATAGAACATAGAAAAACACCTTTTGCGGTACCATATGGCTACATGGATGAAGATGAGGTCGTCTATACTATCCCTCAGGGATTCAAGATTGAGTTTGCGCCTAAAGATGTAGCTGTGGACTCTGAATTCGGAAAATATACGGCAACGGTGGTCATCAAAGATAACACACTGACTTACCAGCGTAAGATCATCATCTCTAATAAAACCTATCCTGCCGAAAAATACAATGATTATGTGGCTTTTCGTAAAAAGCTGCATCAGGCAGATAAACAAAAAATTGTCCTGGCTAAGCTATAGCAGCCAGGACAATTTTCATAAAAACGCTTTTTATTTCTTTCCTACAATGACTTTACTAAAGTCGGTTGTATTCAAATATTGGTTGGCCAGTTGTTTTAAATCTTCTGGTGTGATCGTTTTCACTGTTTTGATATAGTTATCATAATAAGTGTAATCTAAGCCAGAGAAATATGCATTTTTAAACTTATCTGCATGAGAAAACGCATTTTCTAGACTGCCTAGCATAGAGCCTAACATGTAATTACGTACCAGATTCAATTCTTCTTCCGAAACCAGCTCTGATTTTAATAAATCAATCTCTTTTTCGATTTCAATCAGGGTGTTGTTACAAACCTCTGTCCCAACTTCCGTAGCAATAAAGAAATAACCAGCATCTTTCAAGGAAACAATTGCGGAGCCAATCCCATAAGTATAACCTTTATCCTCACGGATATTGGCCATTAAACGGGATCCGAAATACCCACCCAGCAAACAATTCATCACTTGAAATCCAGGGAAATCTTTGTGTTTTCTGGTGATAGCCAATTTCCCCATACGGATGGCCGATTGGATCGCATCTGCCTTTTCAATCAGCAGTTCCTTCCCCGCTATCGGAGAAAAGTCGAATTTGTTGACTGCAGATGGCTCATTGTTGTTCCAGGTTTTTCCTAAAATATTATTCAAAAGATCAAACTCTGATTGTTCAAACTTCCCAGCAATAAAGATAGTACAGTTTTCAGGTTTATAAGCAGCTTTGAAATAGCTAAGTAGATCTGCCTGCTGTATCGCTTCGTAATCTGCGGCTTCGATGTTTGAACCATAACTGGAATCTCCAAAGATAGCATGTGCAAAATGCTTTCTGGCTAAGAAATCATTCTTCTGCAAGCTTACTTGTAAAGATTGTTTTTGATTCTGTACATAAATATCAAGTTCCTGCTGAGGAAAAACACTTTCGTTGAGGATAGATTGCAATATTGGCAATACCGCAGCCAGGTGTTTATTCAAGGTATAAACTTTTACGCTCGACTGGTCTGCACCATATTCCGTTTGTAGAAAAGCACCATAATAATCTACCTTTTCAGCAATCTCTTTGGCCGTTAATTTAGCCGTTCCGTTATTGATCAGGTGGCTCACGGTAACCGCTTGTAATGGTTTATTCTGGTCCCAGTTTACGTTTTCAAAGATAAACTCAATACGTACCAGTTCCTGTTTACCAGCATTGATAGTAAATACAGGGATTCCATTATTTAGCTGCTGTTTTAGTGGCTGAATAAAATTTATTTCATCTACCTGTTTTGATTCAGGCGCTAATGTACGATTAAGCATCTTGGGCAGTTAAATAGTATAAAATTGAAGACTGTTCTTTAACGAAGGTGCGTTTTGCCACCTCCAAAATACGCGATGAAGTCACTTCATGGTACCTGTCGATCTCTGTGTTCAGCATATTTGCATCCCCTAATAACTCATAATAAGCCAGGTTCATGGCCTTATCTAAAAGGCTCATTTCTGCGAATACGATGATAGACTCCGACTTGTTTTTCACTTTCGTGAGCTCGTCTACAGTCACTTCTTCGGTAGCAATGGCATTCAGTTCTTTCCAGATCGCCGCTTCTGCTGCTTCCATCGTCACCCCTTCTACCAATTTACCTTCAACAATGAATAGACCTTTGTCTATACTTCCGGTGAGGTAGGCATGAATATCACTGAACAATTGCTGTTCTTTAAGCAGGCTATTGTATAATCTGGAAGATTGGCCCTGAGAAAGAATATCAGACATCAGGTCGTAAACCTGGTAGTCTTTATCCGCACGATCCGGCATTTGGAAAGCCATGTAAATTGCATTCAATGGCACTTCTGCAACCACTGTTTCCTCACGGGCAGCAGTTTGCTGTGGTTCTACAGGAAGGTTTCTTTCAATTTGTTCCCCGGCAGGGATAGAAGCGAACCATTTTTCAGCCAATGCTTTCACTTCTTCAGTTTTCACATTTCCCCCAACCACCATAATGGCATTCTTCGGGTGGTAATGTTTCTTGAAAAATGCTTTTACATCTTCCATTTTAGCATCTTCAATCTGCTTTAAATCTTGTCCGATAGTTGCCCAGCGGTAAGGATGTGCTTTATAAGCAAGCGGTCTCAGCTTCAACCAAACATCACCGTAAGGTTGGTTCAGGTATCTTTGTTTGAACTCTTCACAAACCACATTACGCTGTGTTTCCAGACTTTTCTCTGAAAAAGCAAGGCTCAGCATGCGGTCACTTTCCAACCAAAAAGCCGTTTCCAGATTGGTAGCCGGTAAAGTGATGTAATAGTTGGTGATGTCATTGCTCGTAAAAGCATTGTTTTCACCGCCTACTCTTTGTAAAGGCTCATCATAGCTCGGAATATTTACAGAACCACCAAACATCAGGTGTTCAAATAAATGAGCAAAGCCGGTTTTATCTTGTTCTTCGTCTCTTGCACCAACGTCATATAGAATGTTTAACACCGCCATAGGCGTTGTATCATCTTCGTGTACCAGGACACGCAATCCATTGGCCAATGTAAAACGGTTAAAATCTACCATATGTATATAAATAATCTGGCAAAGATAAGCATAAAGCAAAAGGGAAATGTGATAATAATGTGAAATAAAAAGAAAGGAACTTATGGTATATTTGCAGTATGAATACAGCCGAATTATTGCATAGGGCGCTAAAATTCGACTTTCTTACACAAGAAGAAGGCGTTTTTCTGTATCACCATGCGTCAACTGCCGAACTGGCCTATGTGGCCAATGAACTGAGGAAAAAACAAGTACCTAGCGGGAAAGTCACCTGGCAGATAGACCGAAATGTAAATACTACCAATGTATGTATTGCGAACTGTAAGTTCTGTAACTTTTTTAGAAGACCAGGACATGACGAAAGCTATATCACTGACATTGAAACTTATAAAGTTAAAATTGAAGAGACTTTCAGATTGGGCGGAGATCAGTTACTGTTGCAGGGTGGCCACCATCCAGACCTCGGACTGAAATTCTATGCTGATCTGTTTAGAAAGTTAAAAGAATTATATCCTGACCTGAAGCTCCATGCTTTAGGTCCGCCAGAAATTGCCCATGTGGCTAAACTGGAAGGAATTTCACATACCGAAGTTTTGAGTGCTTTAAAAGCAGCAGGAATGGATTCTTTGCCTGGTGCAGGTGCAGAAATCCTGAACGATCGCGTGAGAAGGCTGATCTCCAAAGGTAAATGCGGTGGAAAAGAATGGTTAGATGTGATGCGTGCAGCACATCAACTAGACATCACCACCTCAGCTACCATGATGTTTGGTCATGTGGAAACCATTGAAGAACGCTTTGAACACCTTGTGTGGATCAGAGAAGTGCAGAGCGAAAAACCGGCAGATGCCAAAGGTTTCCTTGCTTTTATCCCATGGCCTTTCCAGGATGACGGCACATTATTGAAGAGATTAAGGGGCATCAGCAATAATGTTTCTGGAGATGAGTACATCAGAATGCTTGCGCTGAGCAGAATTATGTTGCCTAATGTTAAAAATATTCAGGCTTCCTGGCTTACGGTAGGTAAAAATGTAGCTGAACTATGTTTACATGCAGGTGCTAATGATTTTGGATCGATTATGATTGAGGAAAATGTGGTTTCTGCCGCTGGTGCACCACACCGTTTTACAGCGAAAGGAATTCAGGATGCGATCAGAGAAGCTGGTTTCGAGCCTCAGCTTCGTGGTCAGCAGTATAATTACCGTGACCTTCCAGAACATTTGGAAGAACAAGTTATCAATTACTAAAGAACAGGTGATTAAAAGGTAAAGAAAAAAGGGAAGGAGCACTCGCTCCTCCCCCCATCTTAAACCTAAACAAATCCCTATGTTATTTAAGAAACCCCAAATAGCTTCACAATATCTAATACTTGCTGTGTAGTTAATGGCTCATCAAATGATTCTGAAGCGGCATTCGCAGTCACTGCAGTTCCATTAATTCCAGTAATCGTAATTCCTGCCTGGATCACATTTTCTTCTCCTGCATATACCGCTGCTGCATTTGCAACACCGCTATCATTACCACCGGTAATCCATGGTTTAATAGAAAAGCCATTCTGTGCACGCATGTAACGGATTTTCGCAGCATGACGCGCTTCAACTGAGTGAATATTCAATGCTGCTTCGAGCACGCCACCCTGCCCCACTAATGCTGGAGCCTGACCTTTATAGGCACGAACTCCAGTATCTTCCAATGCCTGAGCAACGGCAAGAAAAATACCATAATTACCTGTTGCAAATGGATTTGGGAAAGCACCGCTTGCAGTCCAGTCATAGCTAGGTTTAGCAGTAACTGCATCTGAACCAATCACTCCTTTTAAAAAATTAACGTGTGAAGTTTCATGTGCAGAAATGATCCCAATAGCTGCTTTATCCAAAGTTGCCTGTGTAGATCCTGAGAAATCCGCACCACCAGTGGTTTTCAATGCCTGAGTATAAAAAGCGGCTTCAAAATGCTCCAGCGTTAAAGCAAATTGCAATACTGCTTTGACATTAGCAGGTAATGTACTTTGTCCGTATGCTTTGTTAAACATTGAGCCTAGTGCCAATGGTACTGCAGCCAGACTTATTTTTTTTCCTACATTGAAAAACTCTTTCATTGCAGTTCTACGTGGACTAAAGCGTTCATACACTTCTCCATCTACTTTTTCAATTTCTTCTAATATATCGACGATATTCATGATGTTTCAGGTTAAGGCTATAAATTAATCACGTTGATTTTTGTTTTGACGAATCCACCAGCAATAGCCAGTACTGCTTTTGGGTCACGGGAGGTCTCTAATCCGTTTACGGCATCCACTACTTCTACGTTAGAGAAGGAGTTCGGTGAAATCAGCTCTCTGATATAAGCCGCATGACGCGCTTCTACAGAAACGATTTTTCCAGCCAAGGTCAGATAAGTTGTACTTTTCAGTAATTTTCCTGCGCCATTATAAGCGGAAACGCCTAAATCTTCGAAAGCTTTTGCAGTCCCCAATACACTGGTTCTATCGGCGAAATTGATTTTTGAAAAATCAACTTCCAGTCCTGCGATGGCGGATGTACCCAGTGCATTTTTGAAAAATTCCCGGTGGGCAATTTCATGAAACTGTATATCTTTAAAGTAAGCCAGCTCTGCTGCGCTGATATTAGCATACGGAGTGGCAGCTACCTGAATATAAAATGCAGCCTCTAATTGCTCCAGGGCATAAGCATAATTTAAGACCCCGAAATCGTCTTTAAAATCAAGGGTAACTCCCCCCATACTTCCACCATTATCAATGATGTTTTTATCTTTTTTACATCCGGCAGCGATCAAAGCGATGCCTGCTGCGCCTGCACCTGCAAATTGCAGAAATGAACGGCGTTGCAATGGAGCGGTAAGAATACTGCGTTCCTCTTGCAGCACTTCTTTTTCATCGTGTAAGTTTTTCATAGTTGTAGCTTTGAGTTAAAAAATCATGGTTTTGCATCTGCAAATCATAATTCAAGTTTTTAGTTCAAAAGTTTATGAAACTTACCTGCGCAGGTTTAGTTTTCTAAAATTTCTTAGGTTTTATAGAGGCACTTACGGCAGAAATGAGTGCTTGGTTTTCAGACTAGTCAAAAAATATTCTTACATCCCTCATTTTTTTAATAAATTGACCCTATAAACCCCATAGAAGTGCTAAATACGATTATTGTTGACGATGAAGAATTTGCCCGGTCCTCTCTTTATTTCCTACTTCAGGAGAATTGCGAGAACATTCATATTTCCGGAATTGCAAAATCTGTAGCAGAGGCAAGGCTGCTATTGAGCAATCACCAGATCGATCTGATCTTTCTGGACATTGCTATGCCCGGTGAAAATGGATTTGAACTGATCCCTCAGGCACAGCAGTACAATTCACATGTAATCTTTACGACTGCGTTTGATCAATATGCGCTGAGGGCTATCAAAGCCAATGCATTGGATTACCTGTTAAAACCTATTGATATCGATGAGCTCAAGCTCGCTGTAGAAAAAGCAGGAAAATACATCTCCCTGAATAAAAAAGAATACAACAGGAATGAAAGCTTACAAAACCTGGCTGCGAATCTTTCAGACCGCTCTGAAATCCGAAAAATCAGTCTGCCCAATGGCCAGGGCTATTCTTTAATAGACATCAACGATATTATTCACATTGAAGCAGACAGTAATTACTCTGTTTTTCATCTGTCTAATAAAGAAAAAATCACCGTTTCCAAGGTCTTAAAAGAATATGAAGAAATTCTTCCTGAGCAGCAATTCGTGCGCATCCATAAATCAAGTATTGTAAACTTGAACTACTTAAAGGAATACAATTCGAAAAATGGTGTCGAAGTGCTTTTAAAAAATGGCGAAAAGATTGCCGTTTCCAGAAGACGTGCCAGTGATTTTGCGGAAAAAGTTAAATCCTATATCCGAATTGAAAGTGATAAATCCTAATAAAAAAAAGGTGGTAAGACTGATTCTTCCCCTTATCTTGTGTATGTTAGGCAGCCTAACGGCTTTTGCGCAAAGTACCTATCTGCAGCATTTTGACACGAAAGCCGGCTTACCCAGCAACAACTGCTTTTACACCATGCAGGATAGTAAAGGCTATATCTGGATCGCTACGGATGCGGGAGTAAGTCGTTTTGACGGGAAAATTTTCGAGACTTTTTCGGTGAATGATGGTTTGCCTGACAATCAGATTCTTCAACTAAAAGAAGATAAAGATGGCAAAATATGGTTCCTGGCCTTAAACGGCCAGCTCAGTTATTTTTTTAACGGAAAAATCTACAATGAAACCAATAACCAGCTGTTAAAGCTCTTAAAATTCAATGCTGTTATTGTTTCTTTTTTCCAGGATAGCAAAGGAAGGATCTGGTTAGGCACTAATAAAAATACCCTGGTGATGTACAATGGCAAGTCGATCACGAAATACATTTCCGCAGACCACGATCGTCAGTTTATCAATGCCTTTGTCCACGAGGACGAACAGGGAAAAATATGGGCCATCAGCAATACCTCTGTTCGTGTCATGGAACAGCACACCTTCAAAGTTGTTCCGCATCAGAGCTTGCCCTTATCTTATAAAACAGCCTTGAATTTACCAAATAAAACCCTTGCCTACCTGGATAAAAGGGGCTTGAACATCAGAAGAGGGAATCAGGAAATATTGAAATTAAAGCTAAGCCCGGAACTCCTGAACAATGATCCTGGGTATTTCTATACCGATCAAAACATGAACCTGTGGGTGAGTAATGCTACAGGGATTTACCATGTGGAAGCTGATGGAAAAACCCAGCGCTATCTGAATAACATCTCCTCCAGTCAGGTGATCAAAGATGCGAAGGGGAATATGTGGTTTACCACTACTAATGGTATTTATATGCTTCCACAGCAAAATGAACGCCTATATGTGTTTAATAAGAGTAATGGCCTGAGCAGCGATATTGTAAAAAGCATTGCCCACGACGACCGCAACAGGCTTTGGCTTGGTCTCGATGAAGCAAAAATCAACCTCATAGACCTTAAAGATAGTGGGGTTAGTAAAATCGCATTGCCGGATCAAAAAAAATACAACATCATCAAACAGCTGGCTTTTGACTCCTTGAATCATGCCATTTATTTTGCCTCTGATTATGGCCTCGGCAGGATCAATGACATTTACCAGCACACCCGGCAAATTGATTTCCTGAAGGAAACCAATAACTCTATGTTTGTCATTAAAAGTTTTAGTATTGCTGCAGGAAAGCAACTTGCATTGGCACTTTCTTCTGGAGTCGTGATTATTCCCGATCGGCAAAGGAGGTTTGAATTCACTTCCCTATCCTTTAAGCAAGGAGAAGATTTCTTTAACAACCGCTCTTACCGGGTGTTTTATGATCAGGCCCAGCAACTTTGGTTTTCCAATGTGAATGGCTTATCGCAGTTTTCTAATGGGATATTGACCAATTTCTTTGTCAAACAACCACTGTTAACAAAAAGAATCAATGACATACAGGAACTTTCCGACCATACGATTGTATTGGCAACAGATGGGAATGGCCTTATTTTCATGAGAAATGGCCGTATTTTAAAAGTCATCACGCAAGAAGATGGCCTTGCTGATAACATTTGCAAAAGGCTATTTGTAAAAGACGACCAGACTTGGGTAGTCACCAATAATGGCATCAATAAAATTGATTTCAAAAATGACAAGGCGGTCGTAGAATCCTTTGGTTTTACGAACTCCCTATTAACTGATGATGTCAATTGCTTATTTATAGGAGATAAAAACGCCTATTTTGCAACCAATAGCGGTTTGGTTTATTTTGATGTGAATTACTCTATTCATAAAAATGAAGCACCAAAGGTTTACATCACTTCCGTGCTGAACAATAAAAATAAGCTGGGTATGAACCACCCGGATCATATATTGGAGCCTTCTAATAATAGCATTACGTTTTTTTATAGTGCCATTGATTTCCAGAATAAAAACATTTTATACCGTTATAGATTAAAACCGGATGCACCATGGACCGAGACCCGGAGTCGCAGGATTGAATTCTCTAGCCTAGAGCCAGGAGCTTACGTCTTTGAGCTCTCGGCAAAATCCAATAACAGCGACTGGAGCAGTCCTGCCAAAGTAAGCTTCGTGCTGAAAGCTTACTTCTGGCAAACAACCTGGTTCCTTGTGCTGGTATTTTTACTTGCAGGACTCGCTTTTTACAAGTTGGCAGTCGTCGTTACACGCCGTCAAAAAAACAAAGAACAGGAACAGCTGCTCTTAAAGAATAAAATCCTAATGCTGGAACAACGCGCTTTACAAGCGATGATGAATCCTCATTTCGTATTTAACGTAATGAATTCCATCCAGCATTATATCAACACAAAGGACACCAATTCTGCTAATAAGATCCTGACAGGTTTTGCAAAGCTAATCAGGAAGAACCTGGAAATCTGTACACGGAGTTTCATTACACTCGAAGAAGAGCTGGATTACCTGGAGCTTTACCTGAGCCTGGAAAAGAAAAGATTTGGAGATAAACTGATCTATCAAATCCGGGTGAGTTCAGCCATCGACAAGGAAGAAACGATGATTCCTTCCATGATTCTTCAGCCTTATATTGAGAATGCGATCTGGCATGGTATTATGCCTAAAGAAGAAGGAGGTAAAATCGACATCCTCATTGACCTAAAAGGCCCCGATCACCTCATCATTAAAATTATAGATGATGGCGTAGGAATAGAAAACTCTTTGAAAAATAAAAAAGGGGAACATCAGAGTAAAGGAATGGACCTAACAAAAGAACGCATCCATTTATTGAACCAGGTAGAAGCAAATCCTATACAGATTAGTGTACAGCAAACTGGTTTATCTGGCACATTTGTGTCCATTTCTATCCCTATGTACCCATAAATTACCGTTTACTCAATTATAAGTACCACTTACTAAGTAAAAAGAATTGATATCTAAATTTGCACTAAACTTGTTATAGATATTAAAACAAACATAGTTTGTAAAAAGCGTTCTTATAGAATTGATCAAAGATATTTTACCTAACCTAAAACTATATCTCAATTCAGGTTTCATTTGTGTGTTAAAAAATGGTAAAGCCTCAAACTTTACCATTTTTTTTGCCCTTGATTTTCCCGCATCAAAGTCCAGTCCAGTCCAGTCCAGTCCAGTCCAGTCCAGTCCAGTCCAGTCCAGTCCAGTCCAGTCCAGTCGCAACAGTTCTTGAACTGTCTAGATAAGTATTAAAACTTTGTTTTAATTATAGAACTTGAGCTGTTTTGTGGAACAGTGTAAACCGCTTCGCGTCCCCTATCCTTTGAATTGTTGGTGGATTGGAAATGATAACATCCTCTTCTGTATTCTTTGTCACAAATACCCCAGCACCAATAATATTGTTATTTCCTATAAACACATCTTCTTTCACGGATGAATTGATCCCTAGGAAAGAATTATTTCCTACCGTCACATTTCCTGCAAGGATATTACCCGAGAGCAGTACATTATCCCCAATTGTGGAATGGTGACCGATACGTGCGCCAATTAACATGCAATTATTACCAACCTTAACAAAAGGCTGAATATCACAACACTGGTCTATAAAAATATTTTGCCCAACTATTAAATCCGGCCAAAGATTTGCTTTTGAGGAGATGTAATTTGCAAAACCATATCCAGCTTCCTTTACCTTATAGTAAAGGCTTTCCCTGGCACTATTTCTACCTATTGCAATATGCATTAAGTAATCTTCTTTTGGATATTGCTCTGAAACCTGATAAAAACTAAGTATCGGCAATCCGAGCAATGTGGTACCAGGCTCTGGCACATAGGCTTCATCTACACAAAAAGCAACCACTTCATGAGGACTATCGTTGTTAAAAGAGTAGCAAATAAATTCTGCCATTTTTCCAGTTCCATAAATAACTACTTTCATAATTTTATGTCTTTCGTTTGAATATGCCAAATAAAGATATGTTAAAATGAGCGTAAACATTACACAAACTGCCTTATTGAGAAACACACATCACACAGTTTTACAGTCAATTAGCTATAAAAATCAGCAATTAGAAGGCTTAACTGAACATATATTCCACCTTTTCAGTAAAAGCACTCCTATTTAATAGAGGAATGGATAATTCTTCGATTGTAAACCCATTTCACATTTTTAGCTTTTTAGATTTACAATTTTCAGCAGCAGTAGACTTAGGTTGAAGCTCAAATTATTAGTTTTTTAGGATTAAAAAAAAATCAGCCCCCGCTTCCCATTCATTAATTTTCAAAAAAAAACATAATTCCATTTGAACTAATCGCGAAAGTATTTAAGCTTCACCTTATTTATCAAATCAGAAGAAACTTTTCTGCAATTACGGACGGATTTCAATAAAAATTATACTGCTAAGCAACACATGATTTCAGTGATTTTTTTTTTAAAATAACTCTTCCCATAAAAGTTTTTTATACTAATTTTGATGCACGAAAAAATCAAATAAACACCGTTGTTTATATTTAAAAAGATTTTTTGTAATTTTAGCGTATCCATACAAACCTTACTGAATTTATTTTTTTGTAATGAAAGATCCAAAAAAACCTACTAGTAAAAGTTCATTAGTTGACCCTGAAACTGACATCGATGATTCAAGTGAAGAAACCGGCAACAAGAAGTCGTATCAAGATGAAGACGACGACTTTGACATGCCTTTAGATGATCTGGATGGCTTCGATAATTTCAGTGACGACGATGACGACGATTATTAAAGAACAGTACATAGTATCTCTTTAAGCATCCCCTATAGGGATGCTTTTTATTTTAATTCAGCCCAGCATACATGCAGATTATACCCGTATCCGATTCAAAGACAAAAAAGGAATTTTTAAATGTGGCCCGTTTTCTTTACAAAAATGATCCCAACTGGATTTGTCCGCTGGATAATGATATTGAGCAAATATTTGATGTGAAGAAGAATACCTTCTTTAACCATGGAAAATGCGCCCGCTGGATCTTAAAAGATACTGCCGGTCAAACCGTTGGCCGGGTTGCTGCTTTTATCAATGACAAAAAAGCACATCAATACGAGCAGCCTACTGGTGGCATGGGCTTTTTCGAATGTACGGCCGATCAGCATGCAGCTTTCCTCTTGTTTGATACTGCAAAACAATGGCTGCAGGAACAAGGAATGGAGGCCATGGACGGTCCAATCAATTTCGGGGAGAATGATTCTTTCTGGGGTTTACTGGTAGAGGGCTTTACGCCGCCTTCTTACGGCATGAATTACAATCATCCATACTATCATGACTTTTTCAAAAACTATGGATTTGAGAAGTCTTATGAGCAGATCACCAATCACCTGGCAGTTAGAAAGCCATTCCCTGAACGCTTTACCAAAATTGCCAACTGGGTAGCCAATAAACCTGGTTATACTTTTGAACATTTCTCTAAGAAGAATTCTGAAAAATACGTACAGGACCTGATGGAAATCTACAATGATGGCTGGCAGGATTTTGAGAAGTTCGTTCCCATTAAAAAAGAAACCTTACAGGAAAGCTTTAAAAAGATGGAAACCATTATGGATGAAAAGCTGATCTGGTTTGCTTACATCAATGGAGAACCTGCCTCCTTTGTGGTAATCATTCCTGATGCCAATCAAATGATCAAAGGATTTAACGGTAAATTGGGCTTAATTGAAAAGTTGATGTTCCTTTACAAACGCTGGGTTGGCGTTAATAGGATGCGTGCCATCGTGATGGGAACTAAGAAATCTTTCCAGAAACATGGATTAGAATCTGCACTTTTTATTAAACTTAAAGAATATGTGCTGCCTTTAAATCAATATGATGAGCTGGAATTGAGTTGGGTAGGAGATTTTAACGACAAGATGCTGTCGATACATGAAGCAACAGGTGCCACTTTTGGCAAACGACACCTGACGCTACGTAAAATATTTTAATAGCAAGCCTATCTTTCGCGGATTTCCTCATAAAGATCAATTACCTTCTTTTGGAGTTTAATGATCTCTTCTTCTCTCAAAGCAAGTTTATCTTTAAGGGCATTAATTTCTTCAAAATTAAGGGACTGCGGGTTCTCACCTTCTTTGGAGATAATGTCCATCGTCGATACCTGGAATAGGTTAGCAATTTGCTCTAATCTGGAGATGTTAATATCTGTAATACCAGTTTCTATTTTTGAAAAGGCAGGAATTGAAATATTTAGACGTTTGGCCACTTCCCCTTGGCTCCAGCCGTTCTTCTGGCGTAATTGTCTAATGTTTTTTCCAATGATATTCATGTGATAAATTTAGGTGTATTATTCTAGTTTGTACTTTATGCTAGTTAGTAGTCAACTCACGTGCCAATCTCACCAAATCTAAGCCACCAAAATTACCAGAGCTCATTAATAATAAATTTGTGTGATTAAAATTCATACTCATTAAGTAATCTTTTAATTCGTCAGAATTATTAAAAAACTGTAATTCATTACAATTAAACGCATTTTGTACATCAAATTTGCTAAATGGTTTAATCTTTTTATGTTTAAAAGTTTCCTCATCAATGAATACAACTGAACAGTCAGCTTGTTTCATTGTATCTCTATATTGTGCTAAAAATTCTTTATTCAAACTACTAAATGTATGTAACTCTATACACGCTACCAATTTCCTTTCCGTAAACTGTGTTTTCACAGCTTCTATGGTCGCTTTCAACTTTGAGGGGGAGTGTGCAAAGTCTTTATAAACGTTCGTATGGTCCTTTTTGATCAATACTTCCAGTCTCTTTGCAGCACCTGTAAAGGAAGAAATTGCAGCATTAAACTGTTCATTATTCAGACCTAAAGCCTCACAAACTAAACGTGCCGCATTGAGGTTCATCAAGTTATGATTTCCAAACACATTTAACTCTGTGTGTTCAGGTAAAAGATAAGTTACACCATCTTTCACTTCATGCTCGGGAATCCCGTATCCTATTTTCTGTACATTGGTCGTAGACCTTGCCACCAATTGATTTAAATCTTCATCGGCAGTACAGTAAATCAATTTTCCTTCCGGTTGAATGGTATCAATAAACAACTCGAACTGACGGGTATAATCTTCAAAAGTTGGGAAAACATTGATGTGGTCCCAGGCAATTCCACTAATTACTGCAATATTTGCTTTATATAAATGAAATTTTGGTCTTCTGTCTATTGGAGAAGCTAGGTATTCATCGCCTTCAATAATGATGAGCGGAGCTTCTTCTGTGACTTTTACCATCGTATCAAATCCCGCCAGCTGGGCACCTACCAGGTAATCAAAATCGCGATTATAATAATTTAATACATGAAGGATCATAGAGGTAATCGTGGTTTTACCATGGCTACCACCGATTACTACACGAAGTTTATCCTTAGTTTGCTCGTAGATATATTCTGGGTAAGAGTAGATCTTAAGACCTAATTCCTGAGCTTTCAGCAATTCCGGGTTATCCAGTAAGGCATGCATTCCTAAAATTACGGCATCAAGATCCGCTGTAATCCTACTGGCATCCCAGCCCATTTGCTCAGGCAAAATGCCATGTCGGGCTAATCTGCTTACTGAAGGCTCAAAAATAACATCATCAGAACCTGTTACCTGGTAGCCTTTTTTATGTAAGGCAATGGCCAGATTGTGCATGGCACTACCGCCAATTGCTATAAAATGTATGCGCATATTACAATGATAAAATAAGGTGCAAAAAAATACCGCCGGAGCGGTATTGATCTTTAATCTTTTCTAAACTGGGCAGCAACCCATTCTCCTATTTTTTTATGGTCAACATACCTGATCTGCAAAGTTTCACAGGCTGTTTTAATCATATCCAGATCTGGGCTTTCATAAAACCCACTGAAGAAAATACTTCCTCCTGAGGCCAGAACATCAGCATAAGTAGGGATTTGGTCCAATAGAATATTTCTATTGATATTTGCCAGAATGATGTCGAAAGTTTGCTGAGGAATGGTTTCCTTACCACCGCAGGCAGCGGTTAAGTTGGTAATACCGTTCAGCTCAGAATTTTCTAAGGTACTCAGGTAACACACCTCATCGTTATCAATCGCGACCAATGATGCTGCACCTTTTTTAGCCGCTAAAATTGCAAGAATCCCTGTTCCACAGCCCATATCCAGGATATTTTTCCCATGAACATCAGTAGACAGAATGTATTGCATCATCATGGTGGTGGTTTGATGGTGACCGGTACCAAAAGCCATCTTAGGATCAATCACAATCTCATATTGATATTGTGGCTGAGGTTCGTGGAAAGTCGCCCTTACATAACACTGCTCATTGATAATAAGAGGTTCAAAGTTCTTCTCCCACTCCTCATTCCAATTTTCCGCAGCAATCTCTGTAATGTCGTACGTAATTTCCAGTTCTTCTTTATAACTATCCAGCACTTCCTCTAAATTTTCTAACGAATAACTGTCCAGGTCAATAAATGCGGCAAAGCCATTTTCGGTATCTTCAAATGTATTAAAGCCAATCTCCGCCAAATCACTGATCAGCAAATCCTGCTGATATTCTTCTATCGCTGTAAAGCTGAATGTTACCTTGATGTATTGCATTAAGAATTGAAAGTTTTAACGATGTCAGTAAAGTCTCTTGATTTCAATGAAGCACCACCGATCAATCCACCATCAATATCCGGCTGAGCGAATAATTCTGCTGCATTTTTCGGGTTACAGCTACCACCATAAAGAATACTGGTACCTTCTGCAATTTCAATACCATATTTAGTAGCAATTTCAGCGCGGATAAAAGCATGAACTTCCTGTGCTTGCTCAGAAGAAGCGGTCAAGCCTGTTCCAATTGCCCAAACTGGTTCGTAAGCAATCACAATTTTAGCAAAATCAGCTGCTTCTAAACCAAAAACACCGTTTACCAATTGAGATTTAAGGACATCAAAATAACTTCCGTTATTTCTTTCGTCTAAAGTTTCACCGATACAAAAAAGTGGCGTAAGGCCGTTTTGTAAAGCGATTACTGTTTTTTGAGCCAATAACTCATCCGTTTCCGCGAAATACTGACGTCTTTCTGAGTGTCCGATGATGACATATTCGCAGCCTACAGATTTGATCATCTTTGCAGAAGTCTCTCCTGTAAAAGCGCCACTTTCATTTTGGTGACAATTTTGAGCACCAATTTTAACGGTTTCACCACCTAATTGTGCCAAACTGTTTAAATGAATGAATGGAGAACAGATGATGGCGATTTGGTCACCTTTTTTCTCATCTCTTACCATATTTACGATTTCTGAGAATAAAGATACCCCTTCGGCATAGTCTAAATTCATTTTCCAATTTCCGGCAACGATTTTTTTTCTGGTCATAATTTTATTGTTTTAGCGCCATGAAGCTAAGATAAAGGCTTCAATTCTGCTGTTTTTTTAGTGATAATTAACTCCTGTATGACTTAGTCAATTCAAATACAGCGGTTAATATATTTCTTTCTACTTCTTCAAAAGGTAAGTTCCTGCGTTTTAAAACCTGTTCCGCAGTCTCAAACATCTTGTCGAGGCGATACGTTTCAAATCCCTGAGCCCCGCCCCATGAAAAATCAGGAAGAAAGGTTTTAGGAAATCCTGCACCAAAAACATTGGCTCCTACCCCGATCACCGATCCGGTATTGAACATGGTATTGATACCACATTTCGCATGGTCGGCCATGATCATTCCACAGAACAGCAATCCTGTTTCCCGGAAATCATCCTGAGTGTAGTCCCAGATTTTTACAGGCGCATAGTTATTCTTCAGATTGGAATTATTGGTATCTGCACCAATATTACACCACTGCCCCATTACGGAATTACCCAGATAACCTTCGTGACCTTTAGAGGAATATCCCCAGATTACTGCGTTATTGATCTCTCCACCAACCCTGCTAAATGGCCCAATAGTTGTCTGTCCGTAGATTTTAGCCCCCATCTTGACCTGAGAATCATGACAAAGTGCAAAAGACCCGCGAATGTGTGCACCTTCCCAAATCTGGCTGTTCTTCCCAATATAAATTGGTCCGTTTAAACTATTTAGGGTGGCACATTCAGCTCCACCACCTTCTTCTACAAAAACCTGGTCTCCAAGTATCACGTTGGTACTGCTCAATATTGCGGAAGAACGGCCTTTTGTCAGTAAACTAAAGTCTTTTCTCAGTTCTATATCATTGTTTTTAAAAATATCTTCCGGATGGAGGATTCTGATAATCGAGGGCTCATAAGCGACAGATTTCAGCGCATTCAGCTCCTCTGGAGAGGTTCCGAAAGGCGCGCGATAAGCAAGCAACAAGTCTTCTTGTTTTAACACTTCACCATCACGCAAACGATCTATTGCTTCCAGTAAGCCTTCGTCAGGACATACCGATCCATTGATGGATAAGCTGGCATCTGGCTGTGCTGGATATTTAACAGAAAGATAAGGAACGGTGAGATAGCCGGTCTTCGCATTTAAATGCTGCTCCCATTTTTGAGCTATGGTTAAAATTCCGACACGGAGGTCGGCAACCGGTCTTGTGAAAGATAGCGGACGTAAAGATGCCCAGGCATTATCATCAAATAAATTGATTGTCATAAGCAACAAAAATAAAAAAAGTCCCGAAGCAACAGCACCGGGACTTTAAAATAATTACTTTTTTGGTAGAATTACTTCTTAGCGTAACGAGTTTTAAATTTATCGATACGACCAGCTGTATCTACTAACTTCATTTTACCAGTATAGAAAGGGTGTGAAGTATGAGAAATCTCTAATTTGTATAGAGGGTATTCGTTACCATCTTCCCATTTGATGCTTTCTTTAGTATCTACACAAGATTTCGTTAAGAAAGAGTACTCATTTGACATATCTTTAAATACTACAAATCTATAGTTTGATGGATGCAGATCTTTTTTCATGATGCTTTTATATTATTATTTCCTTATTTCTCGCTTATTTTTAAGGTTGCAAATATCCTAAAATTATTTTTCATTAGCAAGGAAGTCATGAAAAATTATCTACTATACTTTTTCCGGGTCTCAATTTTCTCTTTTTGCCGTCTTAAATAGGCATCAGCAATGACTTCAGCAGAAGGGAGTTCGGAATTACTGATCAAAAGACTTTTTAATTTCTCCTCATCTACGTCTGTCCGGTACAAGATGTTCATCATTTTGGAGATGTCATTATCGAGCAGATACGCAAAAGCCTGTACCAATCGTTCCCTGATTTGTGCTTCTGTCCAGATTTCCTCGACTTCAAAGTCTTTCCCTATTATGCTGGTCAATGCTTTTAAAGCTTCCATTTTTTATAGCGCTTTAATCTCCTGACACAATTCTACCAATACCCCGTTTGTCCCTTTCGGATGAAGAAAACACACCAGTTTATTATCGGCACCCCGCTTAGGCTGCTCGTTTAAAAGCACAAAACCGTCATTTTTTAACCGTTCCATCTCCACCAGAATATCTTCCACATCAAAAGCAATGTGATGAATACCCTCTCCTTTTTTCTCGAGGAACTTTGCAATCGGACTTTCCGGATTACTCGCAGACAGCAATTCAATTTTATTGGGTCCAACCTGAAAAAACGCAGTATTTACGCCTTCAGAAACTACCGCTTCTTTTTTATAACAAGCAGTATTTAACAATTTCTCATAAAGATCACAGGAAAAATCCAGGTCTTTTACAGCAATACCAATGTGCTCTATCTTTTTCATAATTGCTTAAACGGTTAGAAAAATGTAAAAATGCAGGTTTTACCTATACGGTCATAGCTATTATTTATAATTGTTGGCATTCTTTTTTCGTACATTTGTCTATTATTAAGAATAATTACATACGATGGAACTTCCTATTTACTTAGATAACAATGCAACTACTCCTCTTGATCCAAGGGTATTAGAAGCGATGCTACCATATTTCACCAACAAATTTGGTAATGCTGCCAGCCGTAACCACGCTTTTGGATGGGTGGCAGAAGAAGGTGTTGACTACGCTCGTGAACAAGTGGCGAAACTAATTGGCTGTACTGATAAAGAGATCATCTTTACTTCAGGTGCTACAGAAGCAGACAATTTAGGTATCAAAGGAGTTTACGAAATGTATCAGGACAAGGGTAATCATATCATTACCGCTACTACTGAGCACAAAGCAGTTTTAGATGCTTGTAAACACCTGGAAAAATTAGGTGCTAAAGTAACTTACTTACAAGTGAAAGCTGACGGTCTGATCGATCTTCAGGAACTTGAAGCTGCAATGACTGAACAAACGATTTTAGTAACCATTATGTATGGTAACAATGAAATTGGCGTCATTCAGCCAGTTAAAGAAATCTCTGCAATTGCTCATAAACATGGTGCATTGTTCATGACTGATGCGACACAAGCTGTAGGAAAAATTCCTGTAGACGTAAACGCTGATGGTATTGACTTAATGGCATTTTCAGCACATAAAATGTACGGCCCTAAAGGTGTTGGTGCATTATATGTACGCCGTAAAAACCCAAGGGTTAAAGTAACTGCACAAATCGATGGTGGTGGTCATGAGCGCGGCATGCGTTCAGGAACATTAAATGTACCTGGTATCGTTGGTTTAGGTAAAGCATGTGAACTTTGCCGTTTGGAAATGGATGAAGAAGCAAAACGTTTATCTGCATTAAGAGATAAATTAGAAGGCGCTTTATCTCAAATGGAAGAAAGTTATGTAAATGGTAACACAGAACACCGTTTGCCGCATGTAGCTAATATTTCCTTCAAATATGTAGAGGGTGAAGGCTTAATGATGTCAATGAAAGACCTTGCCGTATCTTCGGGATCTGCTTGTACTTCCGCTTCATTAGAACCTTCTTATGTATTGAAAAGCTTAGGTCTTTCTGATGATTTAGCACATTCTTCTATCCGCTTCGGATTGGGTCGTTTCACGACTGAAGAAGAAATTGATTTTGCTATTGAGCATACTAAAGCAGCAGTAAATCACTTAAGAGAACTTTCTCCACTATGGGAAATGTTTAAAGAAGGAATTGACTTAAGTAAAATTGAATGGGCTGAGCACTAAGCCCACCCATTAATAAACAATATTTAAATACAATCCCCGGAGACGGAGATTTGGAGGAAAACAAAATGGCATACTCAGAAAAAGTAATGGAACATTATACCAACCCTAGAAATGTTGGTACTTTAAATAAAGATAGCAAGAATGTAGGAACAGGATTAGTTGGCGCACCTGAGTGCGGTGACGTAATGCGCCTGCAGATTGAAGTAGATGACAACAATGTGATCACAGATGCAAAATTCAAAACCTTTGGTTGCGGATCTGCAATTGCTTCTTCTTCTTTAGCTACAGAATGGTTAAAAGGAAAAACTGTAGATGAGGCTTTGACCATCGACAACATGGACATCGTGGAAGAATTGGCGTTACCGCCAGTAAAAATTCACTGTTCAGTATTGGCTGAAGATGCGATCAAATCTGCAATCAATGATTACCGTGTTAAAAACGGTATGGAGCCAATTGCAATGCCTAAATCTCATCACTAATTTCAATCATAGTTTGGCAGGCAGTTTGATTTGTTTTGCTAAACTTTAATTTTTAAAACGATGATTACGATAACCGATAAAGCAAAAAGCAAAATTGATCACCTGATGCAAGATGCGCAGATGGATGATACTTATTTTTTGCGCGTCTCTGTAAAAGGTGGAGGTTGCTCTGGTTTATCATACAATTTAGATTTTGATAACGAAGAGAAAACCGGAGATCAGTTTTTCGAAGACAGAGGAATCAGGATAGCATTAGACATGAAATCCTTCCTTTATCTTGCCGGCACTGAACTTGACTTTTCAGATGGTTTAAACGGAAAAGGATTCAATTTCCATAACCCTAACGCAAGTCGTTCTTGTGGTTGTGGCGAGAGTTTCTCTGTTTAATTCCTAAACCTTATTGATTTAAAAGGGCACTGATGTGCCCTTTTTTCATGAACTGATTTTTTCTTTACAAAGAAAAGTTTATCATTGTTCCTCCAATCAAACAAAATAAATTAACATGGTAACATTTAATGAGTTTTCTACTGTCCCAAGTCTCTTGAGAAATGTGGTGGAAAACATCCATAAACCAACCGAGACTTTTCTCATTCATAAAAAGAATGCAGACTGGGAAGAAATCTCTTTTGAAACCACACTGGAACGTGCAGATGCTGTAGCTTCATTTTTCCTGGATAAGGGAATTGTAAAAGGAGATCGGATGGGTTTAATGATCGAAAACTCTCCGGATTATGTTTATTACGACCAGGGGATCCAGCAGATTGGTGCGATTAACGTCTCTATCTACCCTACGCTCTCTGAACAGGAAGTCACCTATATCATCAATGATTCTGGAATCAGAGCCATTCTGATCGGCAATCCTTTCCTCTATAAAAAAGTAACAAAAATAGCAGAGAACTGTAAAAAACTGCAATACATCATACCAGTTTTTGCAGATTATCAAAAGATTCCTTTACCAGAAGGAATGAAAGCAGAAGTAATTCCTTTTTCTGCGCTATTGGAAAGTCCGGTAAGTGAAGAAAGAGCCGCCGAGATTACCCGCATCCGGGAATCACTGCGCCCTGCTGATACTTCTTCACTGATTTATACTTCCGGGACTACCGGTACCCCAAAAGGCGTGGTTTTATCGCACAACAACTTTGTACAAAACGTAAAAGTCTGTTTACAGCAAATTCCTATCATCGACGAAACGGAAACCTTTTTATCTTTCCTACCCCTGTCTCATGTTTTTGAGCGTACGGCAACTTACCATGTTTGCTGTGCACAGGGCTGTAAAATTGCTTATGCACAAAGTTTAGAGTTGCTGGCCAAAAACATGGCAGAAATTAAACCAACGGTGATGAGCTGCGTGCCTCGTTTATTAGAAAGAATCCATGACAAAGCCATCAAAAGCGGCACAGCTGGCGGTGGGTTAAAAGCAAAGATTTTCCTTTGGGCTTTGGACATCGGACAACAATACCGTGCTGAAAAAGAAGCAGGCAGAAAGCCCGGCTTGATCTTATCCGCCAAAAAAGCAGTGGCTGAAAAACTGGTATTCAGTAAAATTAAAGAGAAAACCGGTGGCCGCTTAAAGTTCATGTTATCCGGCGGTGCTGCATTACCTAAAAATGTGGGTGAGTTTTTCGGAAACCTGGGAATTAAAGTGCTGGAAGGTTTTGGCCTAACAGAGACTTCACCGGTAATGGCGGTAACGGAATACGATAGACAAGTTTACGGAACTGTTGGCCGTGTCATTCCAGGAATTGAAATTGGCATTCAAAATGTAGAAACTAAAGAAATCATCAATATCCAAACGCATGAAACCTTCCAGGAGGATTTTGAATGTGCAGAAGGTGAAATCATTGTCCGAGGACATTGTGTGATGCAAGGCTATTTTAACAAGCCTGCAGAAACCGCAGAAGCCATTGATAAAGAAAATTGGTTCCATACTGGCGACATTGGTCGCTTTTACAAAGGAAATCTTCAGATCACTGACCGTTTAAAAAATATGATCGTCAATGCTTACGGTAAAAATGTATACCCTACTCCGGTAGAAAACATTTACCTGAAAAGCCCTAAGATCGAACAATTGTTTCTTATTGGAGATAAAAGAGAGTATTTAACAGCGATCATTATTCCAAATAAAGAAAGCTTACAGGAAGAGTTCCAATTGACAGAATCCTTTTTCCAACAACCGCAGTTATTTATTGAAGATAAAGAAATCGTGGACTGGATGGCTAAAGACATCAAAAAACTCTCAAATGAGCTGGCCAAGTTTGAGCGCATCAAAAACTTCAAAATCAAAAGAAATCCTTTTAGCATTGAAGATGGAGAGCTGACGCCAACCATGAAAGCGAAAAGAAAAGTAATTGAAAACAAGTACGCTGCTAACATCGACGAGATGTATCAGGAAGAAGTAGAGACAGATTAATCCTCATTTTAGAACAAATGTGATATTAATACCTCCTTTAATCGTTTAAAAACCTCACAAATCACTATTTTTGTGAGGTCACAGAATTCTGTGAATATTATCAGCATAAAATAAACCTTTTCCGGCATGATGCCGGACAGATCACAAATATGAGTACAGGACTATCAGAACAAGAGTTGTTGCGTAGAAATTCGCTAAACCAACTTCGTGAATTAGGGATCGATCCCTACCCTGCTGAAGCATTTGAAATCAATGCCCATGCCGCAGATATTTTAGCTAACTACGAAAGAGATAAGACTGCATATAAGAACATCAGCATTGCAGGCCGTATCATGACCCGCAGAATTATGGGGAGTGCTGCCTTCGTGGAATTGCAAGATTCGACAGGAAGAATACAAGTTTATTTAAAAAGAGACGAATTGTGCCCTGATGAAGACAAAACCTTATACAATACCGTATTCAAGAAGTTATTGGATCTGGGCGACTTTATAGGCGTAAAAGGCTATGTTTTCACTACCCAGACTGGTGAGATCTCTGTACACCTTACTGAATTTAAATTATTATCAAAATCCTTAAAGCCTCTTCCAGTAGTGAAACGCGATGAGGAAGGAAATATTTACGATGGTTTTACGGATCCTGAATTGCGCTACAGACAGCGTTATGTGGATCTTACGGTAAACCCTGGATTCAAACAAATTTTCATCAACCGTTCAAAAGTCATCAATACGATGAGAAACTACTTTGATGAACAAGGCTGGATGGAAGTTGAAACTCCGATTCTTCAGCCAATCCATGGTGGTGCAGCAGCGCGTCCATTTGCGACTCACCACAACACCTTGGATATGCCTTTATACCTACGTATTGCGAATGAGCTTTACCTGAAAAGGTTAATCGTAGCTGGTTTTGACGGCGTTTATGAGTTCGGTAAAATGTTCAGAAATGAAGGTATGGACCGTACGCATAATCCAGAATTCACCTCTATGGAAATCTATGTAGCTTATAAAGATTATATCTGGATGATGGCTATGGTAGAAGACTGTCTGGAAAAAATCACTGTGGCTATTCACGGAAAAGCAGAAATTGAAGTGGGTAAACACAAGATCAATTTCGAAGGTCCTTATGAAAAACTGACTATGTATGAATCTATCCAAAAATATACCGGAATAGATGTATCGGATATGACAGAAGATCAGATCAAAGAAGTTTGTAAAAGCCTGAATATTGAAATAGACGCCTCTATGGGTAGAGGAAAACTAATTGATGAGTTGTTTAGCGAAAAAGTAGAAGCCAACCTGATCCAGCCTACATACATCACGGATTATCCTTTGGAAATGACACCGCTTGCTAAAAAGCACAGAAGCAAAGAAGGTCTGGTAGAAAGATTTGAGCTGTTTGTAAACGGTAAAGAAATTGCCAATGCTTACTCAGAACTCAATGATCCTATTGATCAGAAAGAACGTCTGATCGACCAATTGAAACTGGCTGAAAGAGGTGACGATGAAGCCATGGCTATGGATGATGATTTTATTCGTGCATTGGAATATGGTATGCCTCCAACCTCAGGATTAGGAATCGGTATCGACAGATTGGTGATGTTAATGACGAACCAGTCTACCATTCAAGAAGTTTTATTCTTCCCTCAGATGAGACCAGAGAAAAAAGCGAAAGTAACTACTGATGAAGATTTCGTAAACGCAGGTGTTCCAGCAGAATGGGTACCAGTGATCAGAAAGATGAACATCAATACCATTGAAGAGTTGAAAGCCGCGAACCCAAATAAGGTTTTTAATGACTTAGGTGGAATGCGCAAGAAACTAAAGTTGGAATTAACGATGCCTTCAAAAGAGGCTGTGGAAGCTTGGTTTGCTTAACAAACACATAACATAAACTTAAAGGCTTGCTGCATAATATGTAGCAAGCCTTTTTTAATTTAGGATATATTTAAAACCTAGAAATTATGTACAGTTCAAGCTTAGAAATCACAGACAACGAATACTGCATTAAGCTCAATAAAGAAGACTTTGACTTGACTTTAATCCGTCAGCTGATCACCAGGATCCAATCGGAGCAATTGTTCTTCAGCAAAAAGAAAGACGATATGGAAGATGACATCATCAGCAGAGCCAATCAAGACAGCTATGAGAATTTCGACAGACTAAGTGAAAAATAAAAAGCCACATTTTCGTGTGGCTTTTTACTCATTCCTTTAATATTTTCTATTTGTACCTTACTTGCTGCTGTCTGTCCATCATGCCCATCTGATCTTTCATCTGTTTGATCTGGTCAGCAAGTAATTTATTCTTATCGGCTTTTTTCGCTTCTGCTAAATACATCTGCGCTTCTCTTTTATTTCTCTTTCCCATTGCAATTCCCGCAAGGCTTAACTTAGCCAATGCGATGTTGTGGTCCATGGTCATTCCTAAAGTCAGTGCTTTCTTGAAATACTTCTCAGAAGCCATTGGTGCTTTTCTGGATTCAATTAAACCGATCAGCAAATTGTAATAACCGTGCTGTGCTCTGATTAATTGTTTTTCATAATCAGTGATTCTTCTTAAGAAAACTTCCGATTTCGGCATGTTGTCCTTTCTCAAATACCACTGTGCAAGCAACATATTCTCATTGAAGAAGTAAGTTACCAGGATTAAAAGACTGATGAAAAATGCTAAAATTCCCCATCCCCATAAACCGAAGACCATTAGGGCGATGGCCCCTCCTAACACTGCGAAACCTATAATAAGGCGAACTATATTTGGCATATTCCTTTTAAATTATTTTTTGCAAATATCGTGTTTATATCACAAAAAGCAGATTTAATTTATAATTTCAATAAAGAAAAGGAAGATGCTCCCGATCAACCTATAAAACCAACCCAAATCTATGATGAAAAAGTTAATTACCTTTACGCTATTATTATTTGCTATGACAGCCAGTTCACAAGAAATCAATAAGAAAACAAAAGATGCTGCCGGTAATACGACAGGATTGATCAACATCTGCAGCAGAGCGGGTTTACAAGCCTTGCCAGAGATGCAGCACAGATATGACGTCGAATATCCAGCCTATCAGCCGGACGCAAATACGATCCTTGCCTTGCAGCCTCTAATGAAAGGTAAAAAGATCACCATTGTAATGGGCACCTGGTGCGGTGATAGTCAGCTGCAGGTCCCTCATTTTTACAAAATACTGGATGCCTTACATTTCAAGGAACAAGACATTACCCTGATTTGTGTAGACCACAGCAAACAAGCCGAAAATGGGCTGATCGATGGCATGAACATCAGTCATGTCCCTACTTTTATGCTTACTGAAGAAGGAAAAGAACTGGGCCGCATCACAGAATCACCAAGAGCAACACTGGAAAAAGATATGTTGAGTATCTTCGCGAAAAAATAAAATATGTTTATTGATATAGATATGCCACTGAATTTAGATAAGAGCTGGCTAACCCATTTGGAGCCAGAATTTGACAAAGCCTACATGAAAGCTTTGAAAACATTTTTACTGGAAGAAAAAGGACAGGGTCATGAGATCTATCCTAAGAGCACAGATGTATTTAATGCCTTAAACCATACACCATTTGACCAAGTGAAGGTGGTGATCTTGGGGCAGGATCCTTATCATGGACCAGGCCAGGCACATGGCCTTTCATTTTCCGTGCAAAAGGGAGTCACAGTTCCACCTTCCCTAAAAAATATTTATAAAGAATTGAGTACAGATATTGAGGGGTTCAAAACCCCTGACCATGGAAATTTGACCCAATGGGCAGATCAAGGAGTACTCTTACTAAATGCCACGCTCACAGTTAGGGCAAGAACAGCGGGTTCCCACCAGAAAAGAGGATGGGAAACCTTTACTGACACCATCATTAAAGAATTATCAGCAAAAGGAACCGGATTGATTTTCATACTCTGGGGCGCCTATGCGCAAAAGAAAATTGCCTTGATAGATACAAGTAAACATACCGTGATTACTTCGCCTCACCCCTCTCCTTTTTCAGCTTACAATGGCTTCTTTGGCAGCAAGCCATTTTCAAAAACCAACGCACAATTGATCAAAGAAGGGAAAACTCCAATCAACTGGCAAATCAGTTAAAAACCAAAAGAGCTGAGACAAAATATGGTCTCAGCCCTTTTAACCTTAAAACAGGAGCTATCCCGTCTCTGCTAATTGAATAGGAAGTGTTTTTAGTATTCCAAAGGAACAATTGGTTCTTTCTTCGTCGTAGACATGATCATCATGGTCTGGAAAGTTTTCACTACAGAGATCTTACTGATCTTATCCATAATCAAACGTTCATACGCTTTGATATCATTCACATATACCTTCAACAAAAAATCTGCTTGCCCGGTTACATGGTGACATTCTGTGATTTCTTTAATTTGATTTACTTCATCCAGAAAAATCTGAATCGTGTTGTTCTTATGAAAATCCAATTGAACCTGGATGAAAGTTTTTATTCCTAAACCTAGCTTCTCTTCATCTACCAAGGCATGATAACTTTTTATGAAACCCGACATTTCCAGTTTTCGCACCCTTTCTAAGGTAGGTGCCGGAGAAAGTCCGATTTCCTGGGATAAAAGAAGGTTGGTAATCCTACCGTTTTCTTGCAATAGTTTCAGTATTTTAAAGTCTGTTTTATCTAGTTCTGCTGCCATCTGTGTTTAAAATATGATCAAAGGTAGACTACCAACGTAAAAACACCAAATTTTATTCTAAAAATCGTACAAATAATTGTAGTTTATTTCTCTTTATTTTTTTAGATTTGTCTAAACATTTAGTTAGATACACAAAAATGCAATCATTCACCGAAGAGAACTACCTGAAAATCATCTACCATTTATCGGAGAACAATGAAGAGTCGGTACAGACCAATGCGATTGCTGAAAAAATGCAGACGAGGGCTGCTTCCGTAACCGATATGCTCAGAAAGCTTTCAGAAAAGGAATTGATCCTTTATAAAAAGTATCAGGGTGCACGTTTAACTCCCGCCGGCCGACAAACCGCGATCAATGTGATCAGGAAGCACCGCCTTTGGGAAGTCTTTTTAGTGGAAAAACTAAATTTTAAATGGGATGAAGTTCATGACATTGCCGAAGAGCTTGAGCACATCAATTCTCAGGAGCTGGTAGAGCGGCTGGATGAATTTCTGGCATTCCCAAAAAATGATCCCCATGGTGATCCGATTCCAGACAAAAACGGAAATTTCGATTTCGTTCCATTTATAAAGCTCAGTAAGCTTAAAAAAGACGACCGTGGTCTGATCATGGGCGTAAGTGAACATTCTTCTGCTTTTTTAAAGCACCTGGAGAAATTGGGCCTTACGTTAGGGAAATCATTAACCATTAGTACCATCAATGAATTTGATGGATCCGTAGAAATTATTGTAGAAGAAAAGAAAATAAGTGTCACCAGAGAAATAGCCAAGCACATACTCATCAGGATCTAAAATGAAGCATTCCGAATCTCTAAGCGAAGTAAATCAAAGTGTAGACACCAGCAAACGCAAAGGCTGGCGTCGTATTTTATCATTTATCGGCCCTGCATACTTAGTGAGTGTCGGTTATATGGATCCCGGAAACTGGGCCACCGACATTGCCGGAGGAAGTAAATTCGGATATCAGCTGATCTGGATTCTGTTAATGTCAAATCTGATCGCTCTGCTCCTGCAATCTTTGAGTGCCAGACTGGGTATCGTTAGAGGACTGGATTTAGCCCAGGCTTCAAGAAATGCTTATCCTAAATGGATCAATATTCCATTGTTCGGACTTGCGCAAACCGCGATCATCGCCTGTGATCTGGCAGAGATCATTGGTATGGCCATTGGTTTACAATTATTATTCGGGCTGCCTTTAATCTGGGGAATCAGTGTGACTATTCTTGACACCGTCCTGCTGCTGTTTTTGATGAATAAAGGCATGCGTAAAATGGAGGCTTTTATCGTATCCATGGTGTTTATTGTAGGCCTCTCTTTCCTCGTAGAGATGTTTATTGTAGAACCTAACCTAAAAGAAATCGTTAAGGGGCTTGAACCTTCCGTATTGTCAGGTGAAGCCTTATACATTGCGATTGGGATTATTGGTGCAACAGTGATGCCCCACAACCTCTATCTTCACTCCTCTCTGGTGCAGACCAGGAAGTTTGAGCGGGATGAAAAGGGTATCAAAGAAGCCATTAAATTCAATTTCATTGATACTGCAGTCGCCCTAAATCTGGCCTTCTTTGTCAATGCAGCGATCTTGATTCTTGCCGCGGCAGCATTTTATAAAAATGGCTTACATGAGGTTGCAGAGATCCAGGATGCCCACAGACTACTGCAAAACATCTTTGGAGATGTAGCCCCTGCATTATTCGCTATCGCTTTGATTGCTGCCGGACAAAGTTCAACAGTAACCGGTACCCTTGCCGGACAAATTGTGATGGAAGGCCATTTAAAACTGAGAATCCAGCCTTGGTTGCGCCGTTTGATTACCCGTTTACTTGCAATCATCCCTGCTTTTTTTACCATCTTAATTCTCGGCGACAATGCCTTAGGCGGTTTATTGATTTTGAGTCAGGTGGTACTGAGTTTACAGCTGGGCTTTGCAGTGATTCCATTGATTCATTTCACTTCGGATAAGAAAACAATGAAAAGCTTTGCTATCAAACCATGGGTTAAAGTATTGGCCTGGATCAGTTCTATTCTCATTGTGGCACTAAATGTGAAACTAGTAGTAGAAGAAATTAGCAGCTGGACCAGCGACAATCACAGTTGGTACTTATATGTATTGGTCATTCCTGCGGCCATTCTGATCGGCTTATTGTTATTATATGTTTTCATTTACCCACTGCTAAATAAAACGGAAGAAGGACAGCACAATGTACCGCATGGCGATGCACTGGACATAGAAGAGATCGAAAAAATCAATTATTCACGAATAGGTATCACGGTTGATTTCTCAAAAAATGACCGGAACACCATTCGCCATGCCCTGATTCAGGGTGGAAAAAAAGCGGACTACTACCTGATACATGTCGTGGAAACTGCTGTGGCCAGGTATCATGGAAAAGCAGCACTAGATGCAGAAACCTTGAGTGACGGAGAAAACCTGGAAAAATACCGCGCAAATTTAAAAGACCTGGGGTATAAATCCAGTGCTCACATTGGATACGGAGGAACGGTGACTGCTATTGTAGAAATCAGTAAACAGAATGACCTGGAATTATTGGTGATGGGGGCGCATGGCCACCAAGGTATAAAAGACCTGATTTTAGGAACTACAGTGAACTCTGTAAGACATAAAGTAACTATTCCCGTATTAATTGTCCGATAAAATTCAGAAATCCCTATTTCTTTCGGATATTAGCGGTATTCTTATAAAATCCGGCATAGAATTTATCTCTGCCGGGCTTTGTGAAAATTGATACAAATGAAGAACGATATTCAAATTAAAAATAAAAGAGCTTACTTCGATTACCATATTGTGGAAGAATTTAATGCCGGATTAGCCCTTTTGGGAACCGAGATTAAAGCCATCAGACAAGGTAAAGCGAATATGTCCGATGCCTTCTGCATGTTCATAGGTGATGTTCTTTACGTTAGAAACTTACATATTTCCGAATATAGCCATAGCTCTTTCCATCACCACGACATCAAACGTGACCGGGTTTTACTGCTCCATAAGAAAGAACTTAAAAAGTTAAAATTCAGAAGCGAAGAAAAAGGCTATACCATTGTTCCTTTAAGGATTTACACTAACGACAGAGGTTATGCAAAGATTCAGATTGCTTTGGCACAGGGTAAAAAAGAATTCGACAAAAGAGACAGCATTAAAGACAGAGAATCCAAAAGAGAAATGGATCGTGCGATGAAAGAATAAAAGCCTGGAAATTATCCTACCAGGCCTGATCTCCTACTAAAGGAACAAAGCGGAAAGTATCCAGTTCAATCCTATCGTAATCTGTTTCACTGACGCGGATAACGGTCACCATTTTCTGGGTATTTTCATCGCCAACCGGGATCACCAGAATACCGCCTATTTTCAATTGTTTCAATAGCGTTTCAGGAACCCATGGTGCGCCTGCAGTCACGATAATCTTGTCGTAAGGAGCATGCTCCACGATACCCTTAGAGCCGTCGCCGAAGAAAAAGTGTGCATTATATCCCATTCCAGGTAAAACGCGAATCGTATGTCGGTAAATGCTTTCCTGGCGTTCAATCGTATATACGTTGGCACCCAATTCCATTAATACACAAGTCTGATAACCAGAACCCGTTCCAATTTCCAGTACCTGATCTCCTTTTTTAATGTGAAGCAGCTCACTTTGATAAGCTACCGTATAAGGCTGTGAAATGGTTTGTCCATCGCCAATAGGAAAAGCAATGTCCTTATAAGCCTGATTCCAGAAAGTTTCATCAAAGAAAAAATGACGTGGGACTTTCCCGATGGCATCCAGCACCCGCTTATCGGTGATGCCTCTACCTTGAAGATGAGTAACCAATCTCTTTCTCGCTCCCCGCTCCCTATAATTATCTACAAACTTATACGCCATTACCCAAAAATAGCTTTTTGAAATCTAATGTGACCACATAATCGGTGTCAAAATTATAATCCTCACAGTATCAATCGCAATAAAACTAGTAAGGGTCTACATCCACCTGAACAATTGCGCCACGGTACTCCTTTTCTGCCTGAAATTGCAATATAACGTCCTTTAATATCGATTTGACTTTAGTAATGGCTGTATTTTTATCCGTCTTAATAATGATTTGTTTGATGTAATAATTTCTGATTCTACCTACCATTGGCTGCTCTGGTCCGAGTACCCGGCTCCCCAAATGTCCTTTCAAAACATTCGCGAATTTCTGCGCGGCAACATTCAGCAGGTTCATGTCTTTATGCTTGATATTGACAAAAATAACCCTGGTAAATGGCGGATACTGGAATTCTCTTCTCTCACGAATTTCATCTGTATACATTTCCTGGTATTTATTATCAATTACCTGAGTAATGATCCGGTGTTTATCATCATAAGCCTGAATGATCACCTTTCCCTGTTTGTCCCTTCTTCCGGCTCTACCCGCTACCTGTGCCAGCAATTGATAGCTTCTTTCAAAAGCTCTGAAATCCGGATAGTTCAATAAAGTATCGGCATTGATCACCCCGATGAGGGTCACATTGTCAAAATCCAGTCCTTTCGCAACCATTTGTGTACCGATCAGGATATCAGTTTTCTTTTCCTGGAAATCAGAAATGATCTGCTGCAATCCATTTTTCGTTCTGGTACTGTCGACGTCTAACCTTGCTATTTTCGCTTCCGGGAAGATCAGCGTCAGTTCCTCTTCTACCCTTTCGGTTCCAAAACCTTTTTGCTCAATATGTACGGAACCACAAGCCGGACACACATTGATGCTATTTTGATGGTAACCGCAATAATGGCAATGTAACTTGCCGCTGGTTTTATGGTAGGTTAAACTCACATCGCAGCTCACACATTTTGGAGCATAACCGCAAGTTGCACAGATCAGGATTGTGGCATAACCACGTCTGTTTTGAAACAGGATCACCTGTTCTTTTAGCTTCAAAGTATTTTCAATTTCTTCCACCAGCTGACTGGAAAAATAAGAAATCATCTTTTTCTTTTTTGTCTCTTCTGAAATGCTGATGACCTCCTGAATGGGCAGAGCAACTCCCCCAAATCTTTCAGACATCGTCACCAGGCCATATTTTTGGTGTAGCGCATTGAAATAACTTTCAATAGAGGGCGTGGCCGAACCCAATACTACTTTTGCCTTATGTAACCAGGCCAGATACACTGCTGCATCCCTTGCCTGATAACGTGGTGCCGGTTCCTGTTGCTTATAGGAAGATTCATGCTCCTCATCGATGACAATCAGTTTTAAGTTCTGGAAAGGTAAAAACACCGCTGATCTGGCACCTAAAACGATCCGATACTTTCCATTGATCACTTTATTCCAGATTTCTACCCTTTCGTTATTGTTGAATTTAGAGTGATATACCCCAATTGCATCTCCAAAATAACGCTGGATGCGCTCTACAATCTGAGTGGTCAAGGCAATCTCAGGCAGCAGGAATAAAACTTGTCCGCCGTTCTCAATTGCTTTTTCAATCAATCTGATGTATACCTGTGTTTTACCCGAAGCCGTCACCCCATGTAAAAGCACCACATCTTTCTTTTCAAATTCTGTTTCAATTTGTGTCAAAGCCAGCTGCTGGTTTTCGCTCAATTCAAAGTTCAGCACAAAATCCTCGTCCTGCTCTTTGAGTCTGCTCACCGGCTTCTTCTCCATCACAAAAACTTCTTTATCCATCAACGTTTTTAGCGCTGCTGGCCCACAATCGCTCTCTTCCAGCAGTTGTGCCTTCGGAATTGCGCTTTGTTGCCTGGACAGCTTTAAATAAGTCAACAGTGCATTCATTTGCTTTGGAGCGCGCTCTAAAACAGAGAAGAGCTCTTTCAGATTCTCTTCATCCTGGTAAAAGGGATGGAGAGTCACAAAAGATTTTAACAACGGCTTATACTTTTCTATCACCTCTTCGGCAATATAAACCATCTCCTTATCCAGTAAAGTATTGAGGATCGGATACACGGTTTTCTGGCCTAACAAAGCCGATACCTGATCTATTGTCAACCGACCATGCACTTTTAACGCATTGATCAGTGTTTCTTGCTTAAGATTGAGGACTTCACCATCCTGAGGAAATTCTTCTTTCAGCACGATGATCGTTTCACTGGCCAGTTTCAAACCTGCGGGCAATGCCGCCGACATTACTTCTCCTTCATTACAAAGGTAATAGCTCGTCATCCATTCCCAGAACTCCAGCTGTAAAGCGGTAATTACCGGATGTTCATCTACCACATCAATGATGTATTTGGCCTGATAAATTTCCGGAGCCTGCTGGCTGATGCTTTTAATCAGCGCCGTATAAATTTTACTTTTCCCGAACTGAACCACCACACGCTTTCCTACCGCAATCTGATCATTCAGTTCAAAAGGCACCCTATAGATATAATTCTTCGCCAACGACAATGGCAAGATCACTTCGATAAACAGCGTTTCCCGTTCTTCGAATTCCAGTTGACCAGCACTCATCCTTACTTATGATTTGAAGCGGCGAAAAACAAACTTCCCCATCCAAGAATAAACAGCAAGCCACCAATCGGTGTAATTGGCCCTAAAATAGCACCAAAGCCGATATGTGTAATCTCTCTGGTCGCCAATAGATATAGTGATCCTGAGAACAGGATAATTCCGAAAGTAAAGAAATAATAAGCTAGCTTAAGTAACTTAGGTTGGTTCATGCTCAGCAGAGAAAGAAATAATAAAGCGAACGTATGATAAAACTGATATTCCACTCCTTTGCTCCATATTTCCAGGGCTTCAGGGCTGACCTGGCTTTTTAAACCATGGGCACCAAAGGCACCTAATACGACTGCTGTTAATCCAAATAGAGAGGCGGTTAAAATAATAGGTCTGTTGCTCATAAAATCGGCTTTTTTAATCTTCCAAAATTAAGAAACTTGGTTGCATTTTCTTAGTAATCCCAACTTATTAAATTAAATTTGTAAGGACAGCAATGAAAAAGATTCTACTTAGCATCATCGTACTCCTAACGGCCATTATAACCATGGCCTATCTCTATTTTTCTAAATTAAATACGGCTCATGCAGAGTCCGACCTAAGCCTCTATGCCGCAGTTAGTGAATCCGGGTTTATCTTCTCTTTTGAGCAAGATAAAAGCGTACTGGATCTATTAAAAGAACAGGATAATTTCGAGGAAATCATGGGTTCGGAGAAATTCAAATCCCTGCAGTCTTTAAAAAATGGGGTATTATCCTCGCCTGCTTTAAATGCCCTGACGCAAAAACAAATGGTGTATCTGGCCATCCTTCCCGGGAAGGGAAAGGCCCTGGATTTTGTCCTCAGCACACAGAGCGATAAAGACATCAGCAAGATACAACTGTTTCAGGCTTTAAAAATGGCTGCTATTCAGATAGACAGCATTGCCGGTCAGACCAAATTAACTTTGGCCGACAGCAGTATTTTTTATCTAGGGATCAAAGATCATTTGATCCTGCTGTCCAATCGCCCCGAACCTATCAAAACCATATTGACGAAAACTTATGATAAAAAGGACGAAGCCTTTGTGGACTACATTAAATCGGGCAGTAAATTGTCTAAAAATAGCCTGGCGCAGCTGTATATCAATTTCAACCGGATTCCGGCATTGCTTCAACCAATTGTTCCAGGAAAATTGAATGGCGAACTTTCAATCCTGGCTCATCAGGATGCCTTTGCACTATTAACTTACAACTACAGTAAAGAAAGGGTTCTTTTTACAGGAACTACTCAAATCAATACCTCAGACAGTTATTACCAATTATTTTCGGAGGAAAATCCTCAAAAGATGAGCATCCAGAATATTTTACCGGAACGCACGGCTAATTACAGCATATATGCTCTGGATAAATATGACCCATGGCTTAAAAAGCTGGATCATTGGTTTAAGGAACATAAAGAGGAGCAGAAAAGAACAAAACTGGCAGCAGCCATCAATCAGAAATACCACTTAAACCTGGACCTGCTGTTTCCGAAATACTTTCAAAATCAAATGATGACTTTTCAATTGAGTACCGGAGAAAAACTTGGCGCGATTAACCTGAGTAATGGGGACAAATTAGATCAGCTGCTCATTGATTTAAGCGAAGACTACTCCGAAGACCTTAAACTGTTTAAAGAACCAGATCTGCTGTACACTTATTTCGGGATGCCTTTTCAGTCCTTCAAAAAACCGTATTACCTGATCATCGATAATTACCTGGTTTTCGCCAATAACGCCGCTACTTTACAATCTTTCTTAAATGATTACAGGGCGAATAAACTACTGATCAATACGCCGGCCTTCATCCATCTGAACAACCAATTGCCAAATAATTCCAACCTTAATTTTTATATAGACCATCAGAATTCCCACAATTTATTGGCAAAAAATATTTATCTACCATTTTTCAATCAGCTAAATACCGAAAAAGCATTAAAAAATTATGAGTCTTTTGTATATCAATTGACTGGAGATCACGGGAAATTTCAAACCAATCTGCTTATAAACAAATTTATACCGGCTGAAAAAGATTTCTAATATTCTCACCATAAATCATTAATAATCATCAAGTTTGTTAAGCAAATAACAATATGTGTTAAAAAAGGCGTTCTCCGTTTGTATCTTATTACTATTCGCCCTTCAGATAAAGGCGCAGCAATATGGTCTTTTCAATACAAAAACACTCTTTGACGGTTTTGAGAACCCGGCTCAGAAAGTATTTACACTGGATTCATCCCGACAATACGCTTCGAACTTTTTCTTGCCTTATCTGGGGCTGAATGCAGCCAGTAAAGGCAATGGCAATTATATACGCAGGCTCATTACAGAAGGTTCCACCAATTCCAAAGATACTCCATTAGGAGGCAGTTTGAATACCATTTACCAGCAAAGCAATGCCTACCTCCTGACTTTAAAAATATTCAATTCTTATAAATATCAGAAAGAACTTGGCTTTTCCTGGCAGGTCAGAACCGATGCACTGGCCAAGTATACCAATGAAAGTTTAATCATCATTGACGATCCTGACCGGCTAACCAATCAATCTTTCAGGGATGGTATTTTTAATGACAAAGGTTATGCGCAGAGTTATCACCAGTTCAGTGTTACTTACCGCGAAAACTATACAAAAAGACTGGCTTTTGGCGCTAAATTAAGTCTGCTGAGCGGAACTAGTTACAACAAACTGAACATTAAAGAATCCGGAATAGACACTGATGGACCGGCAGGTACCGCTCATGCTATTTTCAAAGGTGCTTACCGCAGTACCTTTATAGATGTGGATGAATTGAGCAGCAATACCTTCATGCCTACTTTCAGAAATCCGGGTGCCTCGATCAGTTTAGGTACTTCTTACCAAAGTAAAAGCGGGTACTTCCTGATGGGAAATCTAAAAGACCTTGGATTCATCAGATGGAATAGTCAATCGTATTATAAGAATGTGAATGCAAAAATCCTGTTGGACGGCAGTCCTGGTGAGGATCAAAGGGTCAAAAATGAGATTACAAACGCCTTGACAAAAAACGCGGATACCGGGGGTTTTTACTCCGCAACCAATGCAAAAATAGATTTTATGGTTTCTAAAAGCTTCGGTGTATGGACGCCTTCTTTTATCGTATCTAAGAACCTGTTTTTTGAAGGTGGTGATGCGGTGATGGTCAATAAATTCAAGTACGATGGCTTTTCTGTAACCGCCAGTCCTACTTATAATTTTCACAATTTATTTTACCTTGGGCTTCAAACCATGTATCAAACCCCAAACTTTGAAGTATTTCTGGGTTCAGATGACCTGCTGAAAACGACCAGTCAGGGGCAGGGCCTCATTAAAAAAGACGCCAGCATTGGTAAAGGCTATAACGGTGCTTCGGTATACCTGGGTGTTGGAATAAAGTTTGGTAATTTTGTAGAACATCCACAAAACAGCAGTACGATGCCAGGTATTGGAGAAGAATCACCAGGATTATTCAAACGCATTTTCAGTATCTTCTCTAAAAAGTAACTATTTTACTTTTCCCGGAAAACAACTATTCTATTTTTTCTTGGGTGTAGTTAATACGAAATCCTTTAGATAAAAGGGTTCAAAATAAGCCACATCTTCAAACTTACCTTGTGTATAAGCCTGCATGGCCAGCTGGCTCATGTTGCCTGCTGAGTTATAATTGGTAATAGAAAAATGCGCATTTTCATGTGTTAATGTTACTGCGCATTTTGCGGCACCGTCGCCAATAAAGGTAACCGGGTTTGCCGTTAATAAGCTTTCAAAGCTTTGTTCATCAATAATTTTCGCTTCTACAGGGGATACGTAATCCAGTTGCGCATCAAAAACTGCAGTGAACACTTCCATTCTTCTGGCATCTATCATAGCGCAGATCAACCCTTCATGAGCTGGCTCGGCTTTCAAAAAACCTTCTGCCATCATTTGTAAAGTATCAATTGCAATCAGAGGCTTGTCTAATGCAAAGCATAATCCTTTTGCCGTAGACACTCCAATTCTTAATCCGGTATAAGAACCTGGCCCTTTACTTACTGCAATCGCATCCAGCTCAGAGAACTTTAATCCTGCAGTATCCATGACTGATTGAATGAATAGCGTAAGGCTTCCCGCATGAATATTACTGGCCATTTCTTCTTTCAGGGCAATGGTTTTCCCATCCTGAGAGATAGCGGCAGAACAAACTTGTGTAGCGGTTTCGATTTGAAGTATGGTAATCATCGGGTTCAATATAAATATTCAGGATTAAGGAACAGGATCATGGCCATGTGCGCCCCAAGGGTGACAACGGCCAATCCGCTTCAAAGTTAACCATCCTCCTTTAAAAGGTCCATGTTTTTTTATCGCTTCTATTCCATATTGGGAACAGGTAGGCGTAAAACGACAATTGGCACCTAATAACGGCGATATAAACCATTGATATAGCTTAATCAGTCCTAAAAAGAACCAACCGATCACCAGTTTAATTGCCCGGATCATTTTTGATATTGCCGATTAACCTTTTCAAAGCAGCTTCCATTTTTTTCTCTAAGAAAGAGAACTCATAGATCTTCTTACCTACATATTGAATAGAAAAGATCAAAAGCTTTTCTGAATCTTCCAATGATGGATAGAGTGCTATGTTCTTTTGCAAACGGTATACCTCACGAATCCGCCTCTTGATCAAATTCCTGTCGACCGCCCTTTTGAAGCGTTTCTTAGGGGCATTGATCACTACCTGAGCAGGGAAACTATGCGGCACATCTACAAAATGATAGGAAATGCGGAATGGGTATAATAAAAAAGAAGAACCGTCTTTAAATAGCAGATCTAAAAGTTTTCTACTACATAACCGTTCTTCTTTATTAAATGTGTTCATGTTTTTGATCGCAAATTTGCAGATATTGTGATCTGCTAACACTTATTGTGCTGCAATCAAAAATTATGCTTTGTGACGACGTTCGTCAGAAACTGATAGCTTACTTCTTCCTTTTGCACGACGAGAAGCTAATACTCTTCTACCGTTTGCTGTAGCCATTCTTTCGCGGAAGCCGTGTTTGTTTCTTCTCTTTCTTTGCGAAGGTTGGAATGTTCTTTTCATAACTGTATTATATCTTAGACTATTTTTTTAAATAAGAGGTGCAAATATAGCTTGATTTTATTTTAATTGCAAATAGAATTCAAGGTAGTTTTCATTTTTCCTTAAAATCTTACAAGCCAAGCGCTGCTTTAAGCTTAATATAGCCCGTTTTACTTACCGGAAGCCATATATCAGATTTTAAAAGAACAATATAACTGTCCTTTTCTTTCAGTTCTATTTTTGTCACCTGGGCCAAATTTATGATATATGATCGATGAATACGAATAAATTGTGAAGATTCTAACGTTTGTTCAAAAAAGCTCATCGTCTTATTCTTATGAAAAACGCCTTCAGTGGTACTTAACTTCACATAATCATCGTCTGCTTCGAGGTAATGAATATCTGCCACGGCGATGATTTTTATGATGCCATTCTTCTTTACCACTACCCTATTCTGCTGCGCAGGATTCAATGCGGCCGAATCCAGCAGTTCTCTGCTGTACTGTTCCGTTTGATTTAAGCGGGCAGGAAGTTTTTGTATCGCCATGTCGAACCGACTTTTTTCTATAGGCTTCAGCAGGTAATCTACCGCATTTACTTCAAAAGCTTTAATTGCATACTCATCAAATGCGGTGGTAAAAATGACTGCAGGATGCTGCTCTACCAGTTCCAGCATCTCAAAGCCATTGATCTTGGGCATTTGAATGTCCAGGAAGATAAAGTCCGGCTGGTGCTGTGTAATCGCTTTAATCCCCTCAAAGCCATCACTGCATTCCGCCACTACCTCAATATCGGGAAAGTTGCTCAGATAATGCTTCACTACGTCCCTGGCCAGGGACTCATCATCTATTAAAATAGTTCTCATCATTGGTTCTGAGGTATTTTTAGGGTGGTTATATATATATTATCTTTTGTCGCCTTGGTTTGGAGCAATTGCTCATCCCCAAACAACAGGTATAACCTGCGCTTAATCGCTGATAATCCAAATCCAGTACCACCTGTGGCCCTCATTTCCGGATCAAAAGGATTCTGCACAGTAATTACCAGCTTGTTATTTTCTACTTTTACGAAGATCGAAATCGTAATGGCAGCAGCAGTATTGTACAAACCAAATTTAATGGCATTTTCTACAATGGGCTGTAACAGTGTACCTGGCAGACATAAATCTAAGGTTTCTTCTTCAACATTTACATCAATATTTAATCGGTGACTAAAGCGTACTTTTTCAATATCTAGGTACAGTTGAATGTATTCCATTTCTTCGGCTACTTTTACCCAGATCTCATCGTCTCTTTTCAGATTCCCTCTTAAAAAAGAGGCTAGTTTCATAATCATTGTCCCAGCTTCTGTAGGATTCATAATGGTCAGCGCATATACAGAATTGAGACTATTGAAAAGAAAATGAGGCTGCAACTGATGGCGTAATTTATTCAATTCGGCTTCTTTACTGAGGTTTTGGGCAGTAAGCAGGCGCTCTTGTGTGGCCGATTGTTCTTCTAAACGGTACCATAAAATATTGGCTACCGCACACCAGGCCAGGAAAACAAAGACGATAATGAACCTTAAAATTAGCGAAAGCTGTAAAAAACTCCGGTAAGTCTGCGCATTAGCAAACAAATAAGAGAGGGATACATTACTGATGAAAGTAATCAGTCCGGCGAGGATCAGTGTAATCACCAGCACAAACAAAATGGTTTCATTTTTCGGCTGGTAATAGCCCAGCATATTACTTAAAATCATGCAGGCAAGTACCAGCAAGCCATTTGTAACCAGGCTATCAGCAGCAGATATATACCAGTTAAAGTTTAAAGTATAATAGAAAAGCAGGACAAATACCGAGGTCCAGGCTACAAAAATAACCATGGCATATCGTTTAATATTCTTATTGGCTAGCGGTCTGTTGGTCAAAATAAAAGGAGTTTAACGTGGTGATTTGATATTATATTTAAAAATTCCGAATCTCCACCCCACCAAATAAGGCCATTCCGGTAATCTTAACAATCTTCGTTCCGCCATCTGAAAGGATAACTGGACCTCTTTTGTCTTCTATCCCACCAAAAATTGCCACCACTTCCGACTTCACTATCCAGCTTGATGGTATAATGATTTTAACACCTCCAAAAACAGCCACAATCTCCAGTACAATTGCTCCTTCAAAATCTGCCTGTGTTAAATTTACATTACAGCCTCCAAAAACAGCCACCATCTCTCCACCTTTAAAATTTTTGGAATACACATGCGAATCTGTTCCACCGAAAACACATACCGCGGCGATCACATCATTTTCATCTACCCAGCCAGCCTGATCAGTTTTTGGCTCTTCTATATCCAGCTCTTCTGCCTCAGTACCCTGCGCTGCTGTATTTAAACCATCATCTGAATCTGCAGCAGCGGATTGATTTGCAAAAGCGCCATCTGTAAAGTTGGCTTGTTTCTTTTTCCATTTCGGGTTATTTAGTCTACTGGGCTTAGGTCTAAAGATCAGGTACAACCCCATGATGATAAAGGCCATTGCGAAAAAATATTTAGACATATTAGCGTCTGTAATGCGCTGCAGTGTAAAAAATGCACCTACTAAAAACATGGCCAGCCATCCGCCGCCCTGAAAATTCTTTTTATAACCAATCAGCAGACCGATGACCATTAAAATCGTATGCCAGCTCAGCAGCCAACCCGGGAGCTGGAGACCTATATTTTTCAATAGGAAGACCAATCCAAATACTAAAAGAAACAGCCCGGCCCAGATGCTGTTATTTTTTTTACCATCATTCCACTTTTCCATCGTGCTCAATTTATTCGTTTAATCTATGTGTTTTCTACTCAAATGTAGCAGATCAGTCGCCATTTAAAAAGCCTAATTACTCCGGATGATGATAATGGTCGGTAAAGCCCCATTTTTTATCGGTAAAAATTATTCGTTAATTTGGAATAATTCTAATTAACGAACAAACAAGTAACACCCATGAAAAAAATATTCGCTGCACTGATGTGCATTTTACCCCTACTATCCCTTGCTCAAGCACCAAAAGCACACTACAAAGTTTATGATGTAAAAAAACAAAAGCTCATCCAGTTGGAGGAGATCATCAGCAATATGAAAGATGTCGATGTATTATTTTTCGGCGAAGAGCACAACGATTCTATTGGTCACCAGTTAGAACTTGAGCTGTTTCAAAAGCTCAGCGGCAGCTACCCAAAAACAGCATTGAGCTTAGAGATGTTCCATACCGACGTTCAGCCGGTGATGGATGAATACCTGTTGGGGTTGATTTCCGAGAAAAACTTTGTCAAAGAAGCCAGAGTCTGGAAGAATTACGAGGACTATAAACCAATGATAGAATACGCAAAATCACATCATTTACTGGTCATCGCCGCCAACGCAGCCACCAGATATAGCAACGCAGTAAGTAAATCCGGCTTATCGGTACTGGATCAGTTCCCAAAAAGTTCCGATTCTTTTCTTCCACCTCTACCTGTAGATACGGCAACTGGAAAATATTATGAGAAGTTTATCGCCATGCTTGGCGGCCATGGCATGGGTACCATGAAAATCTACCAAACACAAAACCTTTGGGATGCCACCATGTCCTGGTCTATTGCTAAATATATGAAAAGTAATAAAGCAGCAAAAGTTTTTCAGGTGAATGGCCGTTTCCATAGCGACGAACAATTGGGTACCCTGGCAAAATTGAAAACTCTCCTGCCGAAATTGAAAATGGTCAATATCTCCTGTTTTTCAGGCGAGGATTTCAGCACACCAGACTGGACGAAATACAGCCATCTTGGTGACTACATATTATTGACTGATCCTGCTGTTAAAAGAACCTTTTAAATCAAATTTTACAGCTCAAAAGGACAGCTATACTGTTCGGAAAGAGACCTGATGGCCTTTAGCCGCAGGAAGGGCTTCGGTTAGGGTTTGGATAGCAGAGACTAAGGCAACCCTAGGCGAACCCTACACGAACCCTACGCAGTGCCTATTATAAGGCCGACCTCTTCCCGAACACTTCCCGAACAGTAACAGTAAAAATTCAATTTTTCTTATCTACGAGAATTTATCATTAAAAAACCCCTTAAATTGAACAAAAACTTATTCAATCTAAGGGGTTGAGATTATTTTAAAAACAGCTTATTTGTTTCTCAGCAAATCGCGGATCTCTGTAAGTAATACTTGATCTTGAGTTGGTGCAGGAGCTGCAGCTGGTACTTCTTCTTGCTTTCTTTTCATTTTATTGATTGCTTTTACCATTAAGAAAATGATCATTGCAAGAATTAGGAAATTGATCACCTCTGTTGCAAAGTTTCCCCAGGCAAATACAGGACCTATTTTCCTGGCATCTTCAAGAGAAGCGGTAGGGTTAGTCGCTACAAATTCTCTCACCTTCGCACTCAGCGGGACATAGAAATTGACAAATCCCTTATCGCCAATCAGCAAACTGATCGGAGGCATAATTAAGTCATTGACCAGGGAAGTCACAATCTTGCCGAAAGCCCCGCCAATAATTACACCGACAGCCAGGTCAATCACATTGCCTTTGACTGCAAATTCCTTAAATTCTTTTACAAAACTCATAAGTAGTATTAGTTTTAGATGTTAAACGTCCTAATAAAAGTAGGTAAATATTTTCAAAACCTGCACCTATTCCGGCTATTCATCGATATTTCATCTTTTTCCTACTCAAGACTAAGTATTTAACAACACTTTAATCGCGATTGTTTGGCAAAATAATAGTAGCTAAATTGGAGGATAGTAAAAAATGTTTTAAGAAAACCCGATTTCGAAAAGCCTTTATTCCTACTAAACACACAATAATACTTTGTCTTGATAGTTTATATGTAAACCAAATTCGTATTTTTGGAACGGGTACATATAATACCGCTTTGATAAAACATGCTTAAACAACATCTACAACAAAAATTACTTCAAAAGCTCTCCCCTCAGCAAATCCAATTTATTAAATTGCTGCAAGTACCTACTGTTGCATTAGATACCAGAATTAAAGAAGAATTGGAAGAAAATCCAGCGCTTGAAGATCCCAGCTTAATGATTGCTGAAGAACCTAAAAGCGAGTATGATGATCTAAATGATACACCGGATGATTTTGATCCAGGTGCGAAGGAAGAAAACACAGATGAGTTTAACGTAGATGATTATTTACAGGACGACAATGTAAACGACTATAGCACCTCTTATAACAATGAGGATGATGAAGAAAAAAAAGAAACTCCAATTGCGATTGAAAGTACTTTTTTTGAGAGTTTACAGGAACAGCTGGACCTGGTTCCATTATCAGATCAGGATTTCATCATTGGAAAGCAAATTATTGGTAGTTTAGACGATGATGGTTACTTGCGCAGGCCAATCACCTCTATGATCGACGACCTTGCCTTCTCGCAAAATGCGATGGTAGAAGAAGAGGATGTTCTGGAGATGCTGAAAGTAATTCAAAGCTTCGATCCTCCGGGCATTGCAGCCAGAGACTTACAAGAGTGCCTTACCTTACAATTAAAGCGTAAAGATCCTTCCAATCCAATCATTCAGAAAGCCATTGTCATCGTAGAAAATTATCTGGATGAATTTACCAGAAAACACTACGATAAACTGGAAAAAGCTTTAGGACTGAACAGTGAAGACCTGAAAGAGATCATTGCGGAAATCCTGCGTTTAAATCCTAAACCTGGAGATTCCAATCAGGTGACGACTAAACAGCTGCAAGTTATTCCGGATTTTCATGTGAGCAACAATGATGGAACATTAATTCTAACGCTAAATTCAAAAAATGCGCCTGAACTGAGAGTAAGCCGGTCCTATATTGACATGTTTGATCATTATGACAAAGCCGCACAAAAAGATAAAAAATTAAAAGAGGCCGTTCAGTTCGTAAAACAAAAGCTGGATTCTGCAAAATGGTTCATTGATGCCATTAAGCAAAGACAGCAGACCTTGCTGAAAACGATGAATGCCATCATGCAATACCAATATGAGTACTTGCTTACCGGTGATGAGCGCAAAATGCGGCCAATGATCTTAAAAGACATTGCCGATAAAATTGACATGGACATTTCTACGGTTTCCAGGGTAGCAAACTCAAAATATGTACAAACGGAATTCGGCACTTTTCTATTGAAATCTTTCTTCTCTGAAGCTATCCAAACCGAAAGCGGCGAAGAAGTATCGAATAAAGAGGTGAAAAAAATCCTGGAAGACTGTATTGGAAATGAAGACAAGCGTAAGCCATTGGCAGACGAGAAACTGACAGAAATCCTAAAAGAACAAGGATATAATATTGCCAGAAGAACGGTTGCAAAATACAGGGAGCAAATGAATATCCCGGTGGCCCGTTTAAGAAAAGAGCTGTAAAATATAAATGGGGACTATAAATCAGTCCCCATTCTTAATAAGTTTTCCAGTTTCTCATTGGCTACCAATAAGCTGGCGGTGAGATCTCTGTTATCTTTTCTCAAAGTATAAAGTTCAAAGGCTTTCTCGATATTGATTCTCAAATCATCCTCCATCCAGGGTTTTTGAATGTATCGGTACACCTGCCCCTTATTAATTGCATCGATAACCGCGTTAATATCTGCATAACCCGTTAGTAAAATTCTAATCGGATCTGGAAAATCCGGAATAATAGATTCCAGAAACTCTATACCAGTGGTGACCGGCATTCTTTGATCCGTAACAATCACATGGATATCCTCAGATTCTAAAACTTTTCTACCCTCTATTGCAGAATTCGCAATGAAAATATTGAATTTACGGCGGAAGCTTGCTTTGAAAGCATTCAGGTTGTGAACTTCATCATCAACATAGAGAACGTTTACGGAAGTGTCAGAATTCATAGAATTTTTGCCTTTTTTTTGTTAAATATATTTCAATTATTATGAACAAAAAAACTATTTAAAGATAAAAATCATTTGCGGTTTTATTCTTAAATAATTACACAAATAGGCATTAAAATATCCATAGAAGGCGATTTATTAAAGAAATCATAAATTCATAAAGGACATCTTTTTCGGATCAATATCCGCACGAAACTGATATCGATCCGAAATTCTGGTCCCGATCTTTAGGATAAGAGACTTTGGCGGAATAAAAATTCCAGCTGTTGATTCACGATTAATAATTTTTCTGTGAGCTCCCGGTTTTCTTTTCTTAACGAATAGATTTCAAAAGCTTTTTCAATATTGATCCTTAGATCTTCTGCCATCCAGGGCTTCTGAATGTATTTATAAACCTGCCCTTTGTTGATGGCGTCAATTACAGCATTAATATCAGCGTAACCTGTAAGCAATATTCTGATAGGTTCAGGAAAATCAGGAATGATAGATTCCAGGAACTCAATTCCCGTCATGACAGGCATCCGCTGATCGGTAATGATCACATGGATTAATTGCTTTTCCAAAACCTTTCTCCCCTCCTCTGCCGACTCAGCGGTAAAGACATTAAACATTCTTCTAAATCCCGCTTTAAAAGAGTTCAGATTGTGAGCTTCATCGTCTATGTACAGGACATTTATGGATGCGTTAGAATTCATCTTATGAATTTAATATAATTTTTTTAAATATATTGCTTTTATAAGGTTCAATGAAGTAATTTGGTTGAAAATTTCTAAGAATAGAATATTTCTATCCTATTTTTTTGGGTAGGAATCAAAGGAATGGCGCTCATTATTAGTAGGTAACGCATTAATTAAAATTAACATCTCCATAATAATAAAAATTATACTTTCATTATAACGGTTAAAAGTATAATTTTAATAGAATTTTTGTAATGATTAAAGGGTATATCTCATAGAACAAATGCAATTAGATAAAGAATTACGTCAACTTAAAAAAGAGCTAGCTTCGCAAACAAAAAAGTATAGTGAAATCTATACTCCAATATTTTTTAGAATTCTAAATCGAGAAGATCAATCTTCGCTATTGAATTTGCTTAAAGAAAAACCACATATCCAGGTTTTTGACAGCATTACAAATCAACTCACTGACCTGGTTAAAGGCCTAAATCCAACTTTAGTACTGAGCAAAGATCAAATCGACGAGCTTATAGTAAAACGTTTGAATGGCCAGGACGCAGATACTTATGGTGTTTGGGTTTATTATCCATGGATTGAGAAATTGGTTCATATCCTTGACAAAGAAGAATTTATCCTTGTTCGAACCAATAGGAACAAGCATAAAATTACACAGCAGGAACAAGATCAGCTGATGGAGAAGAAAATTGGTGTAATCGGCCTTTCTGTTGGCCAATCCGTTTCCCTGACCCTGGCTATTGAGCGTGGATGCGGGGAATTGCGCATTGCAGACTTTGACCACCTGGACCTCACTAACCTCAATCGCATCCGCAGTGGTGTTCAAAATGTAGATTTAAGAAAAACGGTGATTGTAGCCAGAGAGATTGCGGAAATTGACCCGTTTCTAAAAGTAACTTGTTTCCACGAAGGCATCACTGAAGAAAATATTGAAAGCTTCTTAACAGAAAACGGAAAATTAGACCTTTTAATTGATGAGTGTGATGGCATCGACATTAAAATTCTTTGCAGAGTAAAAGCAAAAGCCCATCAGATTCCGGTATTGATGGAAGCCAGTGATAGAGGCACCATCGATATTGAGCGTTTTGACCTGGAGCCAAATCGTCCAATTTTACATGGATATATTGAGCATCTGGACATTTCTAAAGTCAAACACCTTAAAACCAACGAAGAAAAAATACCTTATATTTTGCCGATTGCAGGCGTAGAAACTTTATCCACCAGGATGAAGGCTTCGATGATTGAAATCCAGCAAACCATCACTTCTTGGCCTCAGCTGGCCAGCGCCGTTACTTATGGCGGTGGTATCACAGCGGATTTGTCGAGGAGAATATTGCTACAAGAGCTTTCCGTTTCAGGTCGCTTCTTTGTAGACATCGAAGAGATCATCGCAGATCCTGTAAAAGAAAATACACATACTGAAATCCTGAAACCCGCGAAAGGAATTTCCTTTCCGGAGATGGAGGTGCTTGCTGCACAGTTAAAAATTGAAAAAGCAGTAAATGCGATTGAATTAGACGGCGAACAGCTGGACGAACTCCTGCATACCGCACAAAGAGGAAGCTCAGCTGGAAACAATCAACCCTGGAAATGGCTGTATAAAGACGGTGCCTTACTTCTTTTCCATGATACTGAACGCTCCTTCTCTTTTGCAAATCATAAAAATATCGTGGCTTATGTCGGTTTCGGACTAACTCTGGAGAGCATCCGATTAAAAGCGGAGACGCTCAACCTGCAAGTGCAGGAGCAGCTTTTTCCTGACCCTCAAATTCCAGAATTAATAGCGGTGCTGCAGTTTTCAAATATAGCAGCAGCACATAAAAAAGATGGTCTTGCGGATTTTACCGACCTAAGAAATACCAACAGAAATCAACCTAAAGTCATCAAAGCCATTCCTGCCGAGACATTAGCCGAAATAAAAGCAGAAACTGAGCAGGTAGCAGGCGCGAAAATATATTTTATTGAAGATGCAGCAGCCATCCAAAAAGTGGCAAACATCATGGGCGAATCAGATAAACTCCGTTTGTATACTCCTACCGGTCACCACGAACTCTTCAACCTGGAGCTGAGATTTACCAAAGAAGAAAGTGAAAGAACTGGTGATGGATTGGATCTGGAGTCCTTTGGTCTAACAGCTGGAGAAGCCATTGGGATGAGAATTGCAAAAGACCCAAAGGTGCTGGACTTACTGAAACACTGGAAAATGGGTACAGGATTGGAACGCTTGTCGAAAAAATCCGGACTGGCTTCCTCAGCAATTGCTTTGGTCACTATGCCTAATTATACCTCTTCTGATTTCATTAAAGGGGGAAAAGCAGTAGAGCGGATGTGGTTAACCGCCAATCGTGCAGGAATTTCCCTTCATCCGATGACGGCGAGCATTTTACACTTCAACATTTTAAAATACGGAGATGGACTGAATCAGGATCTTTATCTTAAAAACAAGTTTTCTGAATTAAATGAGATTTTCTACAATTGCTTTCCAACAGTAAATGAGCAGGAAGTGAGCGTTTTTCTATGTAGATTATTCTATGCAGAAGCAGAAGGAACACCTTCGAAACGTTTACCAATAGATAAAATATTCATAGCTAATTTAACCCAATAAATGGTAAAGTTCACCGCATTTAAGGCGACAGATAACGAGGCTTTATGTCATAAATTTATAGATGGCCATCGAAAGGTGTTGGAAATCTACGGCATCACCATGATCACCTCGGCGAAACACGCTTGGATGCAGCATGAAAATACTTATGTCATCCTGGTAGAATCTACGGAAGATGGGCGGGCATTGGGTGGCGCGCGAATTCAGATTGCCGATGAGGACTTGCCGCTTCCGATAGAAGATGCGATTGGAAAACTGGATCCTAAAATATTTGATCAGCTGAAAGAAAGAAAACTACTGAAAACAGGCGAACTTTGCGGTCTTTGGAACTCCAGAGAAATTGCAGGATTCGGAATTGGCAGTATCTTTTTAATCCGCGCTTCTGTGGCATTGGCTTACACGCTTGGACTGCATAGCTTATTTGCTTTATGTGCTCCAGCAACCGTTAGAGGTGGTAAAAGAACTGGTTTTGATGTGAATATTGCCGTTGGTAACAATGGACAATTTTACTATCCTAAACTTGATTTGATTGCTACAGCAGTAATTATTGACAATTTAAGAACCCTGGAAAAAGCCGAACCTACCATTAGAGAGCTGGTTTTTGACCTCATTGAAAATCCTGTACAGGTGCGCTCGGAAACAGGCCCTAAAGGAGACGTAGATATCATGTACGATTTAAAGTTTAACAGATAATGCAGTACCTAAATAGTTTAAAGCAAACTCCACAATTATTTTGTTTGATGATGCTTTTTTTGCTGGGGATTGGTTCTGCAAATGCACAATTGATTCAGCTAAACGGCGCAGCTACCACGCCAATTAACATCAGTGACCAGGTTTCCACCTATGAAGATTCTTCAGGAAACCGTTCCCTGGAAGAAGTCATCAAAAACGGGAAGTTTATCCCTAATCACCATAAAATCGCCAATTTCGGACTCACAAAATCTACGATCTGGATCAGGTTCAACGTGGCAGATGCTCAAAAACCAACGGATTTTTTTCTTCAATTGAAAAGTCCAAATCTGGATAAAGTTGCATTTTATTATCCGGAGCATGGACAATACAGAGAGATTAAATCAGGAAATGAGGTTTCTATCCATCAGCGTGATGTGGTACATCAGGACCCAATTTTCAGACTGAGAACAAGTACAGATACCACCACCTACTACCTTAAAGTTTCTGCATCCAGTCCGATTACACTGCCTTTATTTATAGGTTCCTATACCTCTATTATGCAAGGTTTAAACCTGGAAAGTAACGTTTTCAGCTTGTATATCGGCCTGATTATCACTATGTTTTTATATAATATCTTTATATATTTCACGGTAAGGGACCGCAGTTACTTATTTTATGTAGTCTATATCTTTAGCGTTGGCTTTACACAGCTTTCTCTACAGGGCTATGCGTTCTCTTTGCTTTGGGGTGATAACCTGAACTTAAATAATCAGGGACTGATATTTTCCATTGTTTTCGTAGGAATCGCTTCAATTCTCTTTACCAAAGAATTCCTCCACGTTAAAAACTTCTACCGCAAGGTCAATCGCTACCTGAACATTTTAATCCTGCTTTACCTGCTGTGCTTTGCCATCAGCCTCGTAGGCTATCCGGTAGAAGCACAAATGGCTTTGCAGCTGCTGACCATCATCGCTTCCATCTCAGTTATTGTTACAGGTATCTTAATTTATAGAAAAAAATACCGTCCAGCTTTATATTTTACAATTTCATGGTCTTGCTTCCTAATCGGAGTTATTATATTCATCATGAAGGATATCGGTATACTTTCCTATACCTTCTTAACGAATAATGCGATTTTGATTGGATCGGGTTTAGAAGCCGTATTGCTATCTTTTGCACTTGCCGACAAGATCAACATCTTTAAGAAAGAGAAAGAAGAATCACAATCAGAGGCTCTGCGAATCCTGACGGAGAATGAAAAACTAGTACGTGAACAAAACGTCCTGTTAGAAATTAAAGTAAAGGAAAGAACAGAAGCGCTGGAAAATATCAACACCAGTTTAAATGATGCTTTATCTAACCTGAAAGAGACCCAATCTCAATTGGTAGATTCGGAAAAAATGGCTTCTTTGGGTCAGCTTACTGCCGGTATTGCACATGAGATCAACAATCCGATCAATTTTGTGACCTCTAATATCAAGCCGCTTCAGATGGATATTGACGACCTGAATCAGCTGATCGATATGTATGAAAACGTTGATCCTGCAAAGGACCTCCATCCACAGCTCAGCGAAATTGAGAATTTTAAACGATCTATTGACCTTGATTTCGTAAGAGAAGAGATTAAATCCCTGCTTTCAGGAATTGGTGAAGGCGCAACACGTACTGCAGAAATCATCAGAAGTCTGAAAAATTTCAGCAGACTGGATGAAAATGACACCAAACCCGTGGACTTGAATGAAGGCCTGGATTCTACCCTGGTTCTATTGAGAAGTACCTTCCCTGGAAATCTACAGATTGTGAAGAGTTATGGTACGCTGCCAAAAGTAGAATGTATGCCTGGAAAAATCAACCAGGTATTTATGAACCTGATCAGCAATGCCATCCAGGCGATTAAAGGAAAACAAGTACCAGATACAGAGGAACAATTGAGCATCAGCACCTGGCAAGAAGGAGAAGAAGTGAAAATCAGTATTAAAGATTCAGGATCAGGAATGACTGAAGAAGTTAAACAAAAGATTTTTGAACCATTTTTCACGACTAAAGATGTTGGAGAAGGCACAGGATTGGGCTTATCTATCGTCTTTAGAATCATTGAAAACCATCGTGGACGTATAGATGTTGTGACAAAAGTAAATCAAGGTACAGAATTTATTATTACCTTACCAGTAATCTCACGATAATAAACTTTATTATGAATGCCACAACTATACGTGTTCTGTATATTGATGATGAAGAAAATAACTTGCTCGCCTTCAAAGCAAGTTTTAGGCGACAGTATGAAATTTATACCGCCCTTTCTGCTGACGAAGGATTAAAAATCCTTGAAAACGTTGCAGTACAAGTGATTATTGCGGATCAGAAGATGCCGAATATTACAGGGGTGGAGTTTTTCAAAAGCATCAAAAATACGTTTCCAGATCCAACCAGGATTTTATTAACTGGTTATACTGATATTGAAGCCCTGGCTGATGCGATCAATCATGGCGATATTTACCGGTACATTACCAAACCATGGAATGATCTGGAGCTGCACAACTCTATCAAAAATGCGTATGACGCCTATAAATCTAAAATAGACCTGAGGAATAAAGTCGCAGAATTAGAAAAAACCAATGATGAGCTGAATCGCTTTATTTATAGCATTTCTCATGAACTACGGGCACCATTGGTATCTACAATGGGAATTGTAAATCTGGTAAAAATGGAAGGCCTGTTTAATTCCAGCGGTGAGTACTGGGGATTGATAGAGACCTGCTCCAACAGACTAGATTATTACATCCAGAAAACGCTGCAATACTATAAAAACAACAAGACCGTTTCGGAACATACAGAAATCAATTTCAAAAAATTGGTGGCCGATCTGATTGAGCTGTATGCTTATACCGATAAGGACATGAAGTTCAATGTGAACATCATTCAGGATGAACTGTTTTTTGGAGATGCCTTCCGCATTGAAGTGATCTTAGGAAACTTGATTTCTAATGCGATCAAGTATCAGAAAGAAACAGAACTGAATAAGAATGTAAACATATCCGTAGAGGTTCAGCCTACCCAGGTGCACATTAGCATCAACGACAATGGGATGGGCATCCTGAACGAACATTTAGAAAAGATATTCTTACAATTCTTTAAAAGTAAAATCAACCATGGAAGTGGCCTGGGCCTTTTCATAGTGAAAGAAGCGCTAAATAAAATCAACGGAAAGATTACAGTAAGTTCGAATGCTATAGAAGGTACCACCTTTAAAATCACGATTCCAAATGTTAAATAAGGTCAGAAAGGTTATGTTAATTGATGACAATGAGGTTGACCTGAAAATCAACTCCAAGATCATCACCATCACTAAATTATTTGATGAAATTATTCTTTGCCAATCGGGCGAAGAGGCGCTGAACTACCTCAGCAGAAACCAAAATGAGGAGGATAAGATTCCTGATTTCATTTTACTGGACATTCAGATGCCGGAGATGGATGGCTTTGAGTTCCTGGAAATTTATAAAGGGCTGCCAAAGTCAATCACTGAAAAATGTGTGGTAGCGATACTCTCCTCAACACTCGATTTTGGAGACATCAAAAAAGCGGAAGCGAATCCACATGTGGTGAAGTTATTCCGGAAGCCATTGTTTCCAAAAGAGCTGGAAGAAGAACTAAATAAACACTTATAAAACGAAAAGCGCCTCCAAATGGAAGCGCTTTTCTGTTATCATGATCAGATGATTTTATACCAATCCTGAAATTTCTACCATTTCATTCACATCAGCTTCGTAATTCACACCCGCTACATCAAAACCAAACAGGTTTAAGAAATCTTTTTTGTAACCAGCAAGATCGCCGATTGCAGGAAGTGTTTCTGTAGTTGCTTCTGTCCAAAGAGCAGCAACCTGCGCCTGAACATCATCACGCATCTCTAAATCGTCTACACGGATTCTTCCTTGCTCATCTGTCAATACTTCAGCACCTGTATACAAACGCTCTTTGAACAAACGTTGAATTTGCTCAATACATCCTTCATGAAGGCCTTCTGCTTTCATAATTTTGTACAATAAGGAAATATACAATGGAATTACTGGAATTGCAGAGCTCGCCTGAGTAACCAGGGCTTTGTTTACCGATACATAAGCTTTTCCATTGATGTCTTTTAATTGATCAGCAATCTGGAACGCTGTAGCCTCTAAATGGTCTTTAGCACGACCAATAGTACCTTTACGGTAAACTGCTTCTGTTAGTGATGGGCCGATATAAGAATAAGCAACTGTTGTTGCACCAGCTGCAAGTAAGCCTGCAGCTTTCAATTCGTCGATCCACATCGCCCAGTCTTCACCACCCATAACGGCAATCGTATTTTCAATATCATCACCTTGAGCAGGTTGAATAGAGATATCAGAAACGATTCCTGTATGGAAGTCTACTGTTTTATTGGTATAAACTTCACCAATTGGCTTCAATACAGAGCTGTGTACCACTCCTGTTACCGGGTGAACTCTTTTTGGAGAAGCCAAACTGTAAATTACCAGGTCAATTTGTCCAAGGTCAGCTTTGATCAGTTCCAAAGTTTTTTCTTTGATCTCTTTTGAGAAGGCATCGCCATTTATACTTTTAGCATATAAACCAGCTTTATGAGCCTCTGATTCAAATGCAGCTGTATTGTACCAACCCGCTGAAGCAGTTTTTCCAGGTGCTGGTGGTTTTTCAAAATATACACCAATAGTAGATGCATTAGATCCAAAAGCACTGGTAATTCTTGATGACAAACCAAAACCGGTTGATGCGCCTATAACAAGGACTTTTTTAGGTCCGTCGATAGGTCCTTTAGATTTCACGTAATTGATCTGGTTTAACACGTTTTGTGCGCAGCCATCAGGATGTGCAGTCAGGCAGATAAACCCACGAATTTTCGGTTCAATAATCATATTTATTCTCTTTATACGTTTTTTCTGTAAATTTTCCGCAGGGCGGTTCTTATCAAATTATTCAGCAAACATAATTAAAACAAAATAAGTATGCCAGTTCTGGGCAAAATTGGTTGGAAAACAATATATCTTTGGCCCTCAAAATAAACCACAATGCTTTTTAAAAATTCCGTGTATTTTATGGCCCTGATGGGTTCCAGCATAACTTTAAATGCACAAACAGCCAAACCTTTGGCTGACACCACAAAATTAAATGAAGTCATGGTGCAAGAAAACCGACTTCAACTTCCTTTTTCGAAACAAAATAGAAACATCTGGATCATTGACCGGGAAAAGATCAAGAGCTTACCGGCCAGATCAGTTAGTGAATTACTTAGCTATGTAACTGGTATTGATGTTCGTCAACGCGGTCCTGGCGGTACTCAGGCAGACATCAGTATCGATGGTGGTACCTTTGATGAAACATTGGTTTTACTCAATGGCGTTAAAATTACTGATCCGCAGACAGGTCACAATATGATGAATCTCCCCATTACTATGGATGATATTGACCATATTGAAGTCCTGCGTGGCTCTGCATCCAGAGTTTACGGCATCAACGCATTAACCGGAGCGATAAATATTGTAACCCGCAGTCCGCAGAAGACCGGCATTTCAGCCAATGTGTTTGCTGGAAGTAGTTTCAAACAGAAAGATGGTGCTGGCGGTATTTACTTAAACAATGGCCAGCATCTGAGTGGCACCCTCACTTTAGATCAATCCAGTCATTTATTCTCCATCGGACGGGAATCAGGCAATGGATACCGTTACAATACTGCTTTCAATAACCAGAAACTATATTATCAGGGAAAAATCAAAGTGGGAAAAGAAGACCAGCTGGAGGTGATGGCTGGATATACCTACAATAAATTCGGTGCAAATGGATTCTATGCTGCACCAAATGATAAAGAATCAGAAGAAACCGTAAAAACAGCGATTGCTTCTCTGGCTTATACTACAAAAATCACAGCGCAGTGGACCATGGTTCCAAGGATCAGTTACCGTAATAACGTGGATAATTACCTGTTTAACAAGGTAACATTAGCTTACCCTCCTAATCATCACGTAAGCAATGTCCTGGATGCAGAATTAAACAATACGATACAAACGGGCTTCGGTACCTTCGGAGTAGGTCTGGAAACCAGGACAGAATATATTAAGAGCAGCAGTCTCGGCAAGAGAAACCGCAGCAATTCCGGTTTTTTTGGAGAATATAAATTTGAACCTTTCGATCGTTTATCAGTTAATGTTGGCGCCTATACCAATTACAATTCTGACTATGGATGGCAAGCTTTTCCTGGCCTGGACATTGGCTACAATATTTACGGAAACTGGCGGTTATATGGCAATCTAGGTACTGGGCAGCGTTTGCCAACCTACACCGACCTTTATTATAAAGGACAAACCAATATCGGGAATGACCAATTACGTCCTGAAAAGTCAAAATATGCCGAAGCTGGACTTAAGTTCAATAACGCGCATTTCACCGCAAATGCGAGTTATTTTACGCGCCGGATCAATGATTTTATTGATTGGGCAAAGGAAAAAATAACCGATCCTTATCAGCCACAAAACTATGGCCAGGTGAATACTACAGGATTGACTTTAAGTGGAGATTATCGCTGGACTGCCCCTTCCGGCAGCACTGGCATCCTGAACGGCTTCCGACTGGGCGCTGCTTACACCTATCTGGATCCAACAATTAAAACTACAATTTCTACTGCCAACATCTCCAGATATGCCTTAAGAAGTTTGAAGAATCAATTGAACGGTACTTTAACGACTTCTTTCTGCCAGGTAATGGATTTAACAATTGCGGCCCGTTATCAAGACCGTATTACTTATAAAGATTACACGGTGATCGATGCAAAACTGGCCTACAAGCAATCTCATTACAATATTTATGTGGATGCAGGCAACCTGTTTAATGCACAATTTATTGAAGCGGAAGCCATTCCAATGCCAGGATCCTGGTACACTTTAGGCTTTAAGCTGAATTATTAGGCTTTTGAGGAAACAGCACGGATCATATCCACAATTCCTTCTTTTTGGATGATGTACATCCCTAAACGTTCTTCAGAAACCCCTGCTTTGAGCCGGTATGTAAATACCGGCTTTTCTCCTTCAAAAAAGGTATCCAGGTATTTGAAAGTAATATGATTTAGTGGCTTGAGCGCAGCTGCAAGCTCTACCAGATGTGTAGAGATAAAAAATACCGAATTACGGATGGCCGTCAGTTCTGAAATGATCAGGAACGAAGCATCATAAGCATCTCTTACATTTGTTCCTCTAAAAAGTTCGTCAAAAACGATAAACATTCGGTTATTTTCCAGGAGTGCCGTTGCAGCTTCTTTTACCCGTTTTACTTCAGAATAATAATGGCTGAGGCCTTGTCCGAGCTGATCTGGTAGGTTAATTGTGGTCAATAGACCATTAAAAACAGCTGTTTTCATTGAACTTGCAGGAACTGGAAAGCCTATATGCGCCAGGTAAACAGCCAATCCCAACGACTTTAACAGGGATGATTTACCTGCCATATTAGATCCGGTAAGAAAAACCATGTTTTCAGCTTGATTCAAAAAAATATCATTTTTAACGGGCTGATCAAAGGAAGGATGGAAGAAACCAACGAGCCCCATCTCCAGATTTTCACTCTCTGAATATTCAGGAAAGCAGAATTGTCTTTTTCTGGCCACTGTAGCAATGGCTTCATAAGCGTCCAGTTCATAAATCAGCTGTAACAAATGGAGGAGTACCGTTTGCGATGTCCCACGAAAGCTATGGTCTAACTTACTCACCTGATAAAACTTAAGCTTTTTTTCCTGAAGCCCCATAGCAGCCTTTAAAGGCTCCATATTCAATATCCTTTCGATCTCTTCCAGTTTATTCTTCAAATATTCCGGCACTATTGTCAAGTCCTGTTCAGCTATAAAACGGGAAAGATATTTCAAAGTACTGATCAGAAACTCTAACCCTTTAATTACGATATAATAGTCGTTGGTAGACTTATTCCCTACGAAATCCACCAAAGCATCCAGCATATTATTTCTGGAAAGTACTTTATTGAATTTCAGGTAATAGCTGATCAAGTCTAATTGTTCGCTTTTAACCTCCATCTGGAGCTTATAGTCATGAAAATATTTGATCGTAGATTGACGCCCATTCAGTAAATGAATATCAGAAGATGGCCTTTCCATCATTTCCTGAATTTTCTCCTTCCCTCCTAATGTTCTCGTTGATTTAAAAAAACTGAATATAGATTCGTCAACCGATGCATCGTTAAATACATTCAGGTCCCTAAAAGTTTGACGATCCATTTTAAAATTAGTCATAGTTTATTTTATAGACTTAATAAAGGAGGCAAAAGCCATTTTCTTTTCACAAACCCCTTGAATACAATCAGACTCCGAACTCAATATAGCAACAATGTCTAGTTTAATCCTTTCTGGTACTCATTTAATTAATCTTCCGAAATTAGCTTACATAAATAAATTGATGTACTATATTCGTTATCAGATTGCATCTACCTTCTATATTAATATAAACGCCTTAAACCAAAGAATCAATCAACAACATGGAAGAAAAGATTACCAGAAGCAAAGCATCCTGGCCAATAAAAGCAGTTATTATCATTATTTTATTCATTGGTGCTGGTTATTGGGCTTTAGAAAGTGGCAGATTTGATGCAGAAGCGAACAACTTAATTTCAATCGATACCCTAAAAAAGAAAGCGATGGTCAGCAGCCCTGATGACCACCGCGAGTTTAATTATACCCCTGAAAAACCAGTAAATGGGGAGTACAAAGGCGTGGTGGAAGTAGGCGCTTCAGGTTTCAATTCCTTCATTGTGAACATAGACAAAGAGAAACGCTGGGAAATTGTTTCTAAAGATTTCGGAAAATCATTTGTTTATGAGGGGATGGCCAGCACCACCGACATCAGAATGGGATTAAAAGATTATATAGGAGGTATGTTTGATAAGGGACTGAAATCAAAAAACATCCATTTTGTAATCAGTTCTGGTGCGCAAAAAGAGCCTAAAACTGCAGTCATCTCTTCAGAATTAAAAAACATGGGCTATGTCGTAAACCTGGTGACACCAGAAGAAGAAGGAAAATTAGCCTTAAAATGTGTATTGCCAGACTCTTATGCCAACACCTCATTTGTAGTAGATATTGGTTCTGGAAACACTAAAATATGCTGGAAAGACAATACTGTACATTTTGAAGAAGCTCCGGGTGCAAAATATTATGAAAAGGACATTACCGATCAGGTCGTTTACGATAAAGTAAAACAGGCGGCTCAAAAAATACCTGATGCCCGGCGTAAAGTATGCTTTATTATTGGCGGAGTACCTTTTGAACTAGCCAATCAAGGCCGGAAGGGACAGGAAAGATATACGGTATTAAAGGATCCTGGAAAATATAAAACAGATAAAATCAAGATCAAAAGTGGCGTAAACATCTATCAGGGAATTAAAGATGCGACCAACTGCAATACTTTTGTATTCGATTGGGATTCCAATTTCACTATTGGATTTTTATTATCGATTTAGTCTTCAGCTAAAAAGCAGTTCCATTAAAATTTTGGAACTGCTTTTTAGTTATACTGCTTAAATATTAGCCGTGTATCGCTTCTTTATTGCCATAACTTTGGATCAGTTCGCCTTCAAAGGCTAACCATTCTTTCCACCTCGCATCCACATCTACATCAATGGTATATTTACGGGCAAAATTTAAAAAAGTCGTATAGTGACCAGCTTCTGATACCATAAGATCATGATAAAACTTCGCCAGTTCAGGGTCTTTGATGTTTTGTGACAGCACGCGGAAACGCTCGCAGCTCCTTGCTTCAATCATTGCGGCAAATAAAAGTCTGTCAATAAAAGCATTATTTCTACTGCCATCTCTACGGCTAAATTTCACTAATCGGCCCACGTAATCATCTTTACGCTCTCTTCCGAGAGTATATCCGCGTTTATTGATAATTTCGATCACCATTTGAAAATGCTGCATTTCTTCAATCGCAATGGCGGTGAGTTCTTCTACCAAATCCATGTGCTCAGAATTATTAGTAATTAAAGTAATCGCATTTGTTGCGGCTTTTTGTTCGCACCAGGCATGATCCGTTAGTATTTCTTCTAAATTCGATTCTGCAATATTAGCCCAACGGGGGTCTGTTAATAATTTTAGTCCAAGCATGAGGGTATAAATAAAATTCTCTGCCCCAAAATTAGGAATAATCGCAGGCTTTGCAGTAAAAACATCTATTTTGCGACAATTTTAAAGAAATGAGCGAAAAGAAAACATTAATTATCGGTTTAGTATGGCCAGAGCCATGCTCATCAGCAGCAGGAACAAGAATGCTTCAGCTGATTGATTTCTTTATTGCTGAGGGTCAACAGGTGATTTTTGCTTGCGCAGCAGCTAAAACCGTATATAGTTTTGACCTGCCAGGAAAAGGCGTTACCGAACTGGTTATTGAATTAAATGATGATGTTTTTAATGGATTGATTCGGGAAATTTCTCCCGATATCGTACTTTTCGACCGCTTCGTAGTGGAAGAACAATATGGCTGGCGGGTACAGCAGGAATGTCCTGATGCAATTAGAATCCTGGATACGGAAGACCTTCATTGTTTGCGCCATGCGCGGCAACAGGCTATAAAAAGCGGAGAGCCTTTCCAAATCAGTGATTTATTTACGGATATGGCGAAAAGAGAAATCGCTGCTATTCTGCGATGCGACCTTTCTTTGATCATTTCCGAACTGGAAATGAAAATCTTAAAGGAAACTTTTCATATCGATCCTTCTTTAATTTACTACCTCCCATTTTTAGAAGAAACATTGGAAGAAAAAGACCTTAAGCACTGGCCATCTTTTGAAGAAAGAGCAGGATTTGTGTTTATTGGCAATTACTTACATGAACCGAATTGGCATACCCTGCAAACCTTAAAAACAGCAATATGGCCATTGCTTCGGAAAAAATTACCGGGCATAGCCCTGCATATTTATGGGGCTTACAGCAATCAGAAAGTGATGCAGCTCCACAATGAAAAAGAGAAATTTCTGGTTAATGGCCGTGCTGAAGATGCTAAGACAGCGATTGCTCAGCATAAAGTACTGCTCGCACCGATTCAATTTGGCGCTGGCTTGAAAGGGAAATTCATAGATGCCATGTTAACGGGTACACCAAATGTGACGAGTACCATTGGTGCGGAAGCCATGGCTGGCGATTTAAACTGGAATGGGCTCATCGCCGATGATCCTGAGCTTTTCATAACCGCAGCAGTTACTTTATATCAAATGAAAGATAAATGGCTGCAAGCGCAACAAAATGGTATCAATCTCTTAAATAATCGCTATGCTAAATCGGCATTTTTACCGGCTTTTAGAATAACCTTGGAAAACTTAACTGCTCAGCTAAAAACTCATCGCCAGCATAATTTCTTTGGCCAGATCCTGCAATACCACAATGCCAGCAGCACTAAATACATGTCTTTATGGATTACTGAAAAGAAACGGCATCGCCCTTAAAACACGTATGACTAAGAGATGGGCAATTCAAAAATCATCCTGGTTCCCTCGCCGAATTCACTTTCTGCCCAGATTTTTCCGTTGTGACTTTTCACAATCTCTGCGCATAAATACAGTCCAATTCCAAAGCCAGCAATATTTTTAGTATCCGCAGTTTCAAATCGCTGAAATCTGGTAAACAAATATGGAAGATCCGTTTCCCGAATCCCCATCCCACGGTCCGTTATCGAAATCTGGGCATTGGATTCATTTTTGCGGCAGTCCAGCCGAATATCTTTATGGTGTAAGGAATACTTAGCCGCATTGCTCAGGAGATTGGTCAGCACCTGGCCTATTTTATCCCGATCTCCGGTTAGCCACAATTCCTCAGTCCCGTCAAAAGCAATCACATGAGGATTGATGATTGCTTTCACCTCCTCTATCACCTCAAGAATCAATTTATTGAATTCGAATGGTGATTTTTCCAATACAATTCCCCCCGCTTCCAGTCTGGAAATATTCAAAAAACTATTGATCATACTGACCATCTTATTCACCTGATTATCTGCTTTTTCTAAGATTTCAACGGCCAGGAGGTCTTTCTCCTTCTTCCCTGTTCTTTTCAACAATTGAACATACGCTTTCAGGGAGGTCAATGGTGTTTTCAATTCATGGCTCACCATGGCTATGAAATCATTTTTAAGCTCTTCTTCCCTTTTTTGACGGGTGTTATCGAGCACCGTTCCAATAAATCTGCCTGGCAGTCCCTGGTCATTGAAAAACAATTTACCCTTTGCACGAACCCAGCGCATTTGTTCGTTGATCAGATTTACTGTACGAAATTCCACGTCATAATCCCCATTTTTCAATGGCCTTTTAAAAGCATTCCTCATGAGTTTAACCAGTCTGGTTTTATCTTCTTCATGCAAGGCCATCATAAAATCCCTTGCCTGATCATACACATCCCCAGCTTCTATTCCAAAGATTTCCTGACACCGCAAATCACACTTCAACAGGCCATGTTCGACATCCATATCAAACACCCCCAAATCTGCAGCTTCAATGGCCAACCGACTTCTTTGCTGCTCCTGCATTAATTCAACCCTGCCTTTCACCTCTTCTGTAACTTCTGAAGCCATAATAATCACTCCGCAAACACAGTCGGAAGTATCTCTAAGGGGATGGTAAACCATGTTGAAATAAGCTTCCTGTAAGGAACCCTCCCTTGCAAGCAGCATTTTTATGTCTTCATTATAATGCGATCGACCGGTGCAGTAGGTCTGACTGATCAGGCTGAGGACTTCTAATTTAATAGCCCGGGGAAGTACTTCTGACATCTTTTTACCGATGATTTCCTCCGATTTCCCCCATACTTCGAGCATGAGTGCATTGGCTAGTTCTACTTTCAAATCACGCCCTTTCAGCATCGCAATGGCCACTGGCGCATGGGCAAAAAATTCACGAAGGTGTTTATTGGTCCAGTCTTCCACCTCCATCTCAATCCTTTCCTTTCTAACCAGATCATAGGTAGAGGTGACATCTACATTAGTATGGACAATATAGGCTACATTTCCCTGATCATCAAGCACTGGAAAATTAGTTACCATCCAGTATTTCACTTCAAATTGGTCTGTTCCCCTAATCGGAATATCATATTTGAGAATGCTGAGTACCTGCTGTTCTTTAGTTTCCAGCACACGGAGCAGACTGTTATAAAACAGTTCCGCATTCTTAGTACTGCTGTCCTTAGGGTTCTGCGGAAAAGCAGTCAGAATGGGCCGACCCAGCAGATCTTTAATCCTGCTTGAGGTTACTTTAAGATAAGCATCGTTGGCTTCTACGATAGTAAAATACGGCGGGTCCGGCTTCAAAACTAAAATTGGAGGTCCCGCTTTATAAAATGCGTCGAAGTTAATATTTGGTTTCAAAAGAGATGGCGTAAGAATGGATATAAGGATGCTCAAAAGTATAAAAACCTATGGTCTTAAGGGAGAAAGCATGGTTTCACATTCTAATGTGAAACCATAAATTATATGATTTTACAACTTGTTTAGCTTTTTAAGGCATTCCAGAGAACGGCTGAGTGCAAGTCTACCTTCTTTGCTATCCAGATTGAACTGGTACTCATGAGGTAAAGAAGGCTGATGATTGCTTTTAAAGAAAAGTGTATCAACAGGAACTTTCAAAAGCTTTAATTTTCTGGCCAATGCTACTGATTGTGGAAGCAGTGGATCTTCGTTTCCAGCGGAAATAAAAGTTGCAGGATAGTCTTTTGTGATATAATTGATTAGCGATGCAGTTTTGAATACGGCTGCGTCTAAGTTTTTCTTACCGCTATATGCCCATAAAATAGTATTTAAGAAGCCACTAAAGTCTCCTGCCAAATTCACTAAACTGGTATCAAAAGGTCCACAATATAATATTAATCCGGACAATTGCTGTGGATGGATTGCCGGCTTGATCTGTATTAATTCTGAGTATTTACCATTGTAAATGAGATGTGCAGATTGAGCAGCAATATGTGCACCATCGGAATCCCCGGCAAGAATGAAGCGATTGGTCCTACCCAGATCCGCATTTTTTTGAAGTTCATGAAGCAAATTCTAAATCCAGTATTTGACCAGAAAGTCTGGTCAATATACAGAAAAATAGCGTTTTAACTTTTAGCTTGCTTCAATTTCCTCCTATTGACCAATACGTAGCAGATATATAAAAGAAGAATCCAGGCAGGAATCAACTCTACTGAAAGTTTCATTCCAGTGATCCACATGATCACTAAAATCCCCAGTAAAAACACCAGACAGATATAGTTAGACAAAGGGTAGATAAAAGAAGGAAACTTTGTTTTCACCTGTGCTGCATCCTTGGACTTCCTGAATTTCAAGTGAGTAATACTGATCATCAACCAATTGATAATCAAAGAAGACACCACTAGTGACATCAATATTTCCAAAGCTTTTTCTGGAATCAGTTTATTGATGACAATACAAATAGCGGCGAAAAGACTGGAAACCAGAATCGCTTTAATTGGTACGTGATTTTTGTTCAATTTCGATAAGAAAGCAGGCGCATTTCCTTGTTCGGCAAGGCCGAAAAGCATTCGGCTGTTGCTATATACACAACTATTGTATACAGAGAGCGCTGCCGTAAGTACGATCATGTTCAACACATTGGCAATGATACTGGTAAAATATATGGTTTTCCCAAAGGCATGAATTTCAAAGCCTTTCAGGCTTTCAAACACCATCACGAAAGGACTGCTATCCGTGGTAATATTCTTCCATGGCGATAAGGAGAACAAAATAACCAATGCCCCTACATAGAAAATCAAGATCCGATAGATCACCTGGTTTGTTGCTTTTGGGATCGTTTTCTCCGGATTTTCAGCTTCTGCAGCGGTAATTCCGATGAGCTCCAATCCGCCGAAAGAGAACATGATCAGCGCAATTGCGGCAAATAGACCTTGAAAGCCTCCTTTTCCATCTGCACTGAACCAACCCTTAGCAAAGAAACCGCCGTCATTCCATAAGTTTTGTACACTGGCTTGTGCTCCGCCGCTGCCGCTTAAAAGTAAATAAGCGCCAAAAGCGATCATGGCAATGATGGCAACCACCTTTATGATGGAAAACCAGAACTCTACTTCCCCGTATACTTTTACTGAGGTCAGGTTCAAGGCATTAATCACGATGAAAAAGAATAGACTGGAAGTCCACAATGGGATTTCTGGCCACCAGAAATGCACATAAATCCCAATGGCTGTCAATTCAGACATGCTCACTAAAATATAGAGTGCCCAATAATTCCAACCGGAGGCAAATCCAGCAAAGGAACCCCAATACTTAAAAGCAAAGTGGCTGAAACTTCCTGACACAGGTTCTTCTACCACCATTTCGCCCAATTGGCGCATGATAAAGAAGGCGATAATCCCTGCCAGGGCATAACCTAAAATTACGGATGGACCTGCTAAAACTGCAGCAGAACCGATACCTAGAAATAAACCGGTTCCTATAGCACCGCCAAGGGCGATGAGTTGGATATGTCTGTTTTGTAAACCCCTTTGTAGCTTCTGCTCCTCAGGCTTTTCTTCTACTTGCTTCAATCTTTATGTTATTGCGCTAATGATAAATGAATATAAGTTGCACAAAAGTGTGAACTTATATTCATTTGAACGATTAAAAGCCTAAAAAATTTACTATTTTTTTGTGAACTTCATTGCCGGAACATCACCCATCATTAGGGTAAGTGTGTTACCATCTACGGTATAAGCATCTACTTTTTTAAGCATCTCCAGGAATCTCATTTCCCCTTCACCTTCACAATGTTTCATTGTCATTGGTCCTGATAAATCAACTTTAAATTTGCTGCCATTTACCACTAATTTCGAACCAAACGAATTACAGCTGGTATTTCCACTAAGCTCATTAAGCGCCGCATTGATATTGATATTCGGTTTTGATTCTGGATATAAACCATTAAAGGCGATTCTTACCCCTGTAATGTAATTTAACTCCCAGTTGCCGCTTAATTTTGAAGCTGCAGCATTTAGCTCTGTGTTTTGACCTTTGTTCATCATTTTACAAGATGTTAAAGCGGATAAAGAGATCAAGATAGCGAAGATTGCCTTTTTCATAATTTTTCTTTTTTTACTAAACAACCTAATTTCCATTAAGTTCTAAAGGTTTGTACAACCGTTGAAACGGCGTTTATTTCTAATGACAAATTAAGCAAAGATCCGGCCATTTAAATGCTAAAACCGCGTTTTCAGGCAATTTTCAGCCTACTTGATAAATCGTACCACTGAATTATTAACTCATATTACGGCAGATCAAAGCCAAATTTCTTATATATAGCGCCAGCTTCTTCGCCTACCAGAAATTCCATAAAGTCCTTTGCTGCTTCTGGATGCGGAGCATTTTTTAGCTGACCGGCAATATATTGAGAGCGGATATTTTCAGTTTCCGGAACTTCGATCATTTCTACCGGATGTCCCAGCATTTTCTGATAATAAACTTCAGTATACCATACCGGAGCAGCATCGCTCTGGTCATAAAGAATGCGCATTGGCGATTGTCGGTGATGGATCTGTGTAAGATAAGTACTTTTATCTGCCACTTTACTTTCCATAACAGTCTGTTTTAGCGCCTCACCTCCTGCTTTCACATAGGCTTCTTCAATTCTTTTTCCTATTCCTTCAAAATCCGGATTGGGCATACTGATTCTTAAATCTTTTCTGCCCAGGTCTTGTAGCCCTTTTACTTTTTTAGGATTTCCTTTTTGCACCATAATGGCCAATCTATTTTTAGCATAGACTTGTGTTTTACTAAACCATTCCGGAGTTTGTTCGATTCTGCTTTTTCCGGCAGTATACACATCAGGTTTTAAGGTAATCCTCATATTTCCAATCACAATACTGCCACTGGCAATTTGCTTGGCTAAAATACCTGGAGGAAGTGTTTCCGCGAAGACCCTTTGATATTGGGGATACTTTTTCTTAAAGGCACCAATCAATTCGTCAATGCACATAAACTGATTCCCTGCAAAGAACACCACCAATTGAGGGTCATTAATATCACCGAAAAGATCAGGAACATTATCTATTCCAGGAACGGTAAACTGTACTTTGCTTTCCGGCGGGGTATTCCATGGCGGATCAAAGCGATGTTCCTGAGCATTAACTTCGGAGGAAAGGGCAAATAGGCCGATTGCGCCACAAAATAGCTGATTTAAAATTTTCATATAGGTTAAAATGATCTAGGTTATTAATGATTAGAGGCGATATCTTTCAATGCCATCACGATTGGAGGAAAAGGTCCGTATTTATGCTGCTGCTCAGTAAAGCCATCCAGATAAGGACCATAAGGCGCATCAATAGGTTTTTTACTGCGATCTGGATAATCTTCTTTTTGTTCTTTATGAGGTCTGGGCTGAGTATTGACAAATGCAGCTACGTCCCAGGATTCTTCATCTGTTAATTGTGCATCTGGATAAGTCACGCCATAAGGCATATTATTTTTCACGAAACCTGCAAAATTGCTCAATCTGTACATACCTGCACCATCGTTATAACTCTGCGGTCCCCAGAGCGGTGGGTATACAAAGGCCAGCTGGTCTGCTGATTTAATTCCTTCGCCATGCTGTCCGTGGCAGCTTAGGCATTTATTCTGGTACACGATCAGGCCTTTTTCTGGATCTGCAGCTCTATCCATATAGTTCAATTTTTCCGTGCCCGAACCAAATGCTTTTTTTCCTTTTTCTTGTTCCGATCCTACCCATTGCATGTAAGCGAGCATAGCCTTTACTTCTTTTCCTGATAAATCAGGAACTTTTCCATTTAAGCTCCGCTGAAAACAATCGGCAATACGTTCGGTGGCTTCAGCCATTTTACCTGAGCGTGCACTCTTTTTGGGATAGCTGGCAAAAAATATCGAATAGTTATTACCAAAAGTTTTCGTTCCTGCTTCCAGGTGACAATTCTGACAGTTCATTCCATTGCTGATTCTGGCCACAGAACCATTTGGTCCAAAATACTTAGCGGTATTCTTCACCAGTTCCCTTCCATAACGGATCATTTGACCATACTCATCGGCAGGAATAGTGCTGTCCTCTGGTGATTTCCAGGCATCAGCAGGAATGGCCTTCGCTTGCTTTATAGTCTTTGTATTTACATTTCGGCTAATGCCCTGATCTGGTCCTGCAGCAGCACTTTCTTGAGTTGAGGTCGAAGGTGCATCTTTAAAATAGTAGGCGCTGATCCCAATTAAACTGGCTAAAATAAACAACAACGAAACTAACACGACGGATTTCGCGGTATAAATAAGGGTTTGCCGGCTTTGGTCAGGTTTAGTTTCTTCGCTCAAAATATTTGGTTTGGTACCCAAAAATGCTATTAATAATGAGGATGACAAAAATATATAAAGTTATCAGTCATAACTAAAGGTTATAATATAGAGAAAGAGATCCGCCCGCTAAAAAAATTGATTCCGGCTATTTTGTCATCAGTTTACAGATTAAAGGCTGCCAGCTCATGAATTCCTATTTTATTATCCTAATTTTGCGCCCAAAGAACGGATTATGGAATCAAGCGAATTAAGAATAGGAAATTATACATTAGATCACGGCCATCCTGAGCAAATCCCTTATGGATCTGATATTGACTCAGCCGGATTAATGGAGCCTATTAAATTAACGGTAGATTGGTTGATTAAATTTGGCTTTGAAAAATTCGTTTTTGAATATGAAGAAGGCGATGAGATCACTTATGTACTAGAGAAAAAAAATGGCCATCAGTTTGTTTTAAGTGATGACTTTCAGCCTATGGATGGTGAAATCGCCATGCTGGACTATAAATTACTATACGTACACCAGTTACAAAACCTTTATTTCTGTTTAACAGCTGAAGAATTGGTCTTAAAAGCATAATCTTATTATAAGCTTTACATGAAATCATTCCGAAACCTATTGAGCATCCTCCTCCTATCGGCCATTACTTTATTTAGTGCATCTTGTAACTCAAACAGCGCTTATGAAGATTGGAAAGTGCGTGCTAAAACGGACATGAGGTTAATGCCTAAATACGGTGGCCTGGTAAAATCACAAAAGTACTTAGAGATAGACCATCAGTTTATAAAAGAGGCAACGGAACAATTTGGCACAAAAGAACGTGCCTCTTATGTTTATTCCAGATGGGGAATGGAATATGCAAAAAAAGGTGATCCTAAAACAGCAATGTACCGTTTAAATCAAGCCTGGTTACTCAATTCAAAAAATGCGGAAGCTTACCATGGATTTGGCTATGTAATGGCAGGATTAGGTGCCTTCAAAGAAGCGCTGAATGAATATAATGAAGGGCTCAAATTTACGCCGGAAAATGAGCAGATGAAAATAGAACGTGCCGCTATTCAGCAAAAGCTTTAAATAACTCATCTTTCTACTATCGTTATACGATTGTTATAAGGATTTGTCCCTGATTATCATCAGGTCCCACTTTAATGTGTTAGCTTTATAAAATACAAAGAACAGCTAAATTCTTCCTTTAGCCTAATTCTTTTCTTCTTTCCATTATTTTCAACCACTACCCTTTTAATACGGACATGAAAAAAGACGATTCCGATGAATTGATGATTGCCAATAGAAAGATTGCTTTTCAACATCAGGAAAAAGAAAACCGGGCAGCAGAGTTAATCATCGCCAATAAAGAACTTCTTTTTCAAAATGAAGAGCGTGAAAACCGTGCTGCAGAGCTCGCAATTGCCAATAAAGAACTCATCTTTCAAAATGAAGAGAAGGAGAAAAGAGCCGCAGAACTAGTGATTGCGAACAGGGAACTGATTTTTCAAAATGAAGAAAAAGAAAACCGTGCGGCAGAATTAGTCATTGCCAATAAAGAGCTTGCTTTTCAAAACGAAGAAAAAGAAAACCGTGCGGCTGAACTGGTCATCGCCAATAAAGAGCTTGCTTTTCAGAATGAAGAAAAAGAAAAAAGAGCGGAAGAATTAGTTATTGCCAATAGGGAGCTTAAAAATGCAGAGGATGAAGTTCGTCAGCTCAATGACGAATTGGAACAAAAAGTAGCAGAACGTACTGCACAACTGGAATATGTTAATAAAGAACTAGAGTCCTTCTCCTATTCCGTATCTCATGATTTACGTGCACCAATCAGGGCAATTAATGGCTATACTAAAATTTTAGTAGAAGACTATGAGTCGGTCATAGATGAAGATGGGCTAAAGATCCTGCAATCCATCATTAACAATTCTAAAAAAATGGGTGTATTGATCGATGATTTGCTGGCCTTCTCAAAATTAGGAAGAAAACAAGTTACAGTTTCAAAAATAGATATGCTCGATCTTGTCCACCAGGTAAAGGAAGAGGTATTATTGGAGCAGCATAAAAACATGCCTGAATTTAACATCACAGCATTGCCAAATGCTAAAGGCGATAAATCACTGATTAAACAAGTTTGGATAAACCTGATTTCCAATGCCATTAAATACTCGCGGCACAAAGAAAAGACAACAATAGAAATTGGTGCTTACGAGGAAGAAGACCATATCGTATACTTTGTAAAGGATGGTGGTGCTGGTTTTGACATGCAATACTATGATAAACTCTTCGGGGTTTTTCAGCGATTACACTCCCAGGAAGAGTTTGAAGGTACTGGTATCGGCCTTGCTATTGTCCATAGGATTGTGCAAAGACATGAAGGAAAAGTTTGGGCGGAGTCAATATTAGACGAAGGATCTTGCTTTTATTTCAGCTTACTCCACATAAACCATTAATACTAAAAGAGATGAACTATCATAACATAGAAATTTTATTTGTAGAAGACAGTGCTGACGATGCCGCATTGACCATTCGCGCACTAAAAAAAGGTGGTGTGACCAATAAATTACATCATGTGATCAATGGTGCTGAAGCACTTGACTTTCTATACTGCAGAGGGGAATTTTCTTCCAGAAGCGATCAGGAGTTTCCTAAATTAATCCTATTGGATTTAAAAATGCCTAAGATATCAGGAGTACAGGTCCTGGAAAAGATTAAATCAGATCCAAAGCTAAAGTCTATTCCAGTAGTGATGCTGACCTCCTCTAATGAAGGTCCGGATATTGAAAAGTGTTTTTCATTGGGGGCAAACAGTTATATCGTGAAGCCTGTAGATAGTGATAACTTTTTCAAAACAGTCAAAGAGATTGGTTTATACTGGATGGTATTGAGCCAGCCGGCACATTAATGGCCACAATCCTTAGAATACTCATTGTTGAAGACAATGAAAGCGATGCTGACTTACTATTGCGTGAGCTGAAAAAATCTGAGCTGAGTTTTACATCAGCAGTGATTCAAACACGTGCAGAATTTGAAAAAGCGCTCGATAATTTTAGTCCTGACCTGATATTATCAGACTATTCGCTTCCATCATTTGATGCGGAAAGTGCTTTTCACATTAAACAGGAACACCATTCAGAAATCCCATTTATCATTGTATCAGGTATCATTGGAGAGGAAAATGCCGTTAAACTGATTAAAGCTGGTGTGACTGATTATGTATCAAAAAACAGTCTTTTCACCTTATCTACTAAAATCAACAGGGCCTTAAATGACAGTCAGATCAGGAAGGAAAAGTTGCTGGCGGATGAAAAGTTAAAACAGATTAATGAGGAACTTTCATTGCTAAATCAGGAGCTGGAAGACCGCGTGATCAAGCGCACCAGAGCTTTGGCTGAAAGTGAACGTCGTTTCCGAAGCATGATGGAGACCATTCCACAACTTGCCTGGACAAATACAATCAAAGGAGAAGTGGTATTTTACAACCAGCGATGCTCAGATTACACAGGTTTAGATCGCAAAATAAACCGAATGATCGCATTTAAATCGGTGATCCATGAGGAAGACCTCCATGCGGCCATTGACCAATTCCGCTCGATCCTAAACAACGATGAAGGCGGTGAGTTTCAAATTCGTATCAAACGCGTCGATGAGCTTTATAGATGGCACCTGATTCGTTTAATGCCCGTTAAAGATCAAACTGGCCAATTGGAGCTTTGGGTGGGAACTGCCACAGACATTCAGGAACTTCGCTTATTACAGCAGCATAAAGATGACTTTATCATCATTGCCAGTCATGAACTTAAAACTCCCATCACCAGCTTAAAGGCATCTTTGCAACTTCTAGATCGGATAAAAGACAACCCACCGGCTACTGGCATGCTGGCTAAACTGGTTGTTCAAGCCAATAAAAGTTTAGGAAAAGTCAATGCGCTGATTGAAGACCTATTGAACTCCAGCAGGGCCAATCAGGGACAGCTTCACATCAATCAGGAGAATTTTGTATTGTCCAGTATCATTAAAGACTCTTACCATGATTTAACCACTGATGGAGTTTACTCCATTAAAACAGAAGGTGATCTGGATATCGCCGTATATGCCGATGCGATTCGGGTGGAGCAGATTGTAATCAACTTCCTCAATAATGCGATAAAATATGCGAGCCAGTCTAAAGAGATCAGGATTCGTATTGAGAAGAAAAATGATATGGCTAAAGTCTCTGTCATTGACCGGGGTCCAGGGATACCACCAGAAAAATTGCGTTACATATTTGACCGCTATTATCGTGCAGATAATTCTGGCAATCAGTATACCGGATTAGGCCTCGGCCTATATATTTGTGCAGAAATCATCAAACAGCACAATGGACAAATCGGCGTAGAAAGTGTATTGGATGAAGGCAGTAATTTCTGGTTTACCATACCAATGGCCAATTAAACAATAGCCAGATATCTAGACATCTTCAGACACACCCATATTTCTGAAAATTATCAGCCTCAAAATCAGCCCATAAAGCGCTTAAATGAAAATTACTGGTGAATAATCAACATTAAGATATCTCCACATCAATATATCTTAGTATCATTGCGTATTCGTATAAAGGATATATAGACATGAAGATTATAGCTGTTATAAATCATAAAGGTGGTACAGGAAAAACAACTTCTACCTTAAATATTGGCGCCGGTTTAGCTCGTGCGAAAAAGAGAACATTACTAATTGATATTGACCCGCAATCTAACTTAACAGAAGGTTTAGGATTCAGAGATGTGAAGGTGTCGATTTATGACAGTATCAAAAGTGACACCCCTCTTCCTATAGAAAACATTTCAGAATATTTAGACATTGTCCCTTCCTCACTGGATTTATTAGGTGCAGAGATTGAACTGGTTTCCAGATTGGGCAGAGAAACTATTGTAAAAAGATTGCTGAAAGCAGTTGATGGAAAATACGACTATGTTTTGATCGATTGTGCGCCTGCTTTAGGCATGTTAACAGTAAACGCATTGGTTGCGGCAGATACTGTATTGATCCCATTAGAAGCAGAATACTTTGCCTATAGAGGTATTGACCGCCTGGTTTCCATTATTTCAGATGTCCGCACACATTACAATGAAAACCTGACGATCGGTGGTGTATTTATTACCAAAATAAACCCGAGAAGGGTGATCACCGAGCAAATCACAGACAGTATCAAAAAATATTTCAGTGATAAGCTATTTGATACTTCCATCAGGGTAAACGTAGCCTTGATAGAAGCACAGCTGAAAGGCGTAGATGTATTTGAATATGCACCGCTATCGAATGGTGCAGTTGATTACGAAAACCTTACGGAAGAAATTTTAGTTAAATTATAAGATTATGGCAAAGAAAAATCTGGGTGGCATAGAGGATAACAATAAAAACTTAGGCGGTGTATCCGCATTGTTCAATTCTCCTTCAAAAGAGACGGCCCCTGTAAAAGGAGAAAAGCAAGCTCCGCTAACGGACGACGAAACCGTCACTTATCCATTAAGACTTAAAAAAAGTGCTTTAAAAGCGTTGAAAATCCTGGGCGCACAGCAAGGAATAACCGTTAAAGACCTGATCTTAAAAGTGGTGGAAAAAGAATACAATTTATAAAATTAAGAATAGCCTCAGCTTATGATATGTTTATAATCAATCATGACATCTAGGTATCTTAATGTCAAAGTAACTGCTGGATAACGTCTACAATGTATTTTGTTTCTTACAAATAGATTTTTGGGTTGTAATTTGTGTTAACCACATACACACAAATGTAAACTGTTATGAAAAAATTACTCTTAAGCGTGATGGCATGCTATGCCCTGAGCGCTGGTGCCCAAGAGGTGCCCGACAACAAAAACTATCTATACCTCTATTCTGATTCCATCATTTACGCTAATAGAATTCAGCTGAGGCCTGATTTCTCGGGCTATTGGCAGCTGAGAGTAGATTCCCGCCGAATTCCGGTGGATCAGGTAAAGTTTTTCAACAATGAAGATGGCTTCTTTGCGAACACAAAAAAGCTGAATTTTGCCAGAATCAGTCAATTTTCTGAAAGGATTATTGAAGGAAAAATCAACCTTTACCAGGAAAGACCCTATGATCCATTCAGCTATGACGGAAGTTATAGACATGGCTATGGATACAGACCAGGTCGATATCCGGCAGTAGACATGTCTATGTATTACAACAAAGGTTATACTGACCTCAAAAAGGTAAACTACAACAACCTGAAGTATGATATGGCTGACAATCCGGAGAGCATGAAATTTCTAAATAAGTATAGAAAAAGCGCCAGCCGCAGTAAAATCATGTACGTCACTGCAGGCGCATCAATTATTGCTGGTTTTGTTTCTTTTCTGGCTACAGGAACTGGTCATAACGATAGGCCATCTGGCTTTGGTTTTGATAACGGTCCCAGCCTAAAAAGTCCAAGTTACACCGCCAGTTATGTATTAATGGGCGTTGGTTTCGGCATGGCAGTGGGCGGATACGCAGTACAATCTGCTGGTGCAGGAAACATTGAAAATGCGGTAGATGCCTATAATAGGGAATTAAGGTGATCCATTATAAAATAATGAGTAGCGAGCGAGTTGCTTAATTTCAATGCCCCCATTAATTATTTAAAATTTTTGGGGGCATTTTTTTTTAAAGTAACCTGGTTAAAAAATCTCATTAAAAAGGAATTACCTTGATCACAATTCAGGAAAAACCTCCTACTTTTAGCGTAATGAAAAGTACAGCCCCCATCATTCTTTTTGTATACAACCGTTTATCGCACACGCAGCAGGTGATTGCCGCTTTAAAAGAGAATCTGTTATCAAAAGATTCTGAATTATATATTTATTCCGATGCTGCAAAAAATGAGGATGCACTGGATAATGTGAACGAACTTAGAGCTTATTTACCTGGCATAACCGGATTTAAAGACCTTCATATCCGCCTGCGAGATCAAAATCTTGGAGTAGATGAAAATGTGATTTTGGGAGTAACCGAAGTCATCCATCAGCATGGTAAGGCCATAGTACTGGAAGATGATTTGGTGACCTCTCCCTGGTTCTTAAAATACATGAATGATGCTCTTGATTATTATGAAAATAAGGAAGAAGTAATTTCCATACATGGTTATGTCTACCCTATTCAGCGAGGATTAAAAGAAGTTTTCTTTTTAAAAGGAGCGGATTGCTGGGGTTGGGCCACCTGGAAAAGAGGATGGGATTTATTTGAACCAGATGGAAAAATATTGCTGGATCAAATGCAGGCCAGGAATCTTCAGAAAGAATTTGATTTTGACAATACTGCCCCCTATTTCAAGGCATTGGAAGAGCAAGCAATGGGCAAAACTAAAGTTTGGGATATCAGATGGTATGCTGCTGCTTTTTTAGCAGGAAAATTAACACTCTACCCTGGCCAGTCAATGGTGGCTAATATTGGTCATGACGCAACTGGGGAGCATTGCGGAGCCAGTACAAATTTTGATGTGGTCCTTGCCCAATCCCCTGTGTCGGTGGAAACAGAGGTTGTCCCAGACCCAGCAGCCTTTCTCGCATTTTCAGATTTTTTAAAAAAGCTATCGGCTGATCAAACTAGACCACCAAAAGGAATCCTGTCCAGATCTTTTAAAAAGCTGAAAGACACCACTAAAAAACTGTTCAAAGTGATTTAATTATTCTTTAATATCCATTACCTATTCATTGCATTTTTATGCGCCAAATATTTACATCATGAAAATTGCTTACGTTTCTTACCATATTCAGGAAATATATACCTCCACTACAGAAGATGAAGAGTTCACACTCTTAAATTTCCTTTTAGATAAAGGCCTATCCATTGAGCGCGTCATCTGGAATGACCCCTTGGTTAAATGGGAAAATTATCAGCTTGCTATTCTTAAATCACCATGGGATTATACAGAACACCTAACTGATTTTCAGAACTGGCTGCATCAGCTCGAATCTTTAGGCATTCAGCTATTGAATCCTTATGAACGTGTGAGATGGAACATGGACAAGCATTACCTCAAAGAAATTACGGACTCCGGCTTGCCAGTGATCCCTTCATCCTATCTTGAAAAAGGCAGTGTGCTGACTGATTTACAAGCCTTACTCAGCTCGTTTAATGTCGATAAACTGATTATTAAACCTTGTGTCAGTGCCGGAGCCAGGAATACATTTATCCTTAACGCAGCAAACTTTTCCGAAAAACAGGAACTCATCAACAGTCTGCTCCAGCAGGAAGCTTTTATAGTTCAGCCTTTTATGAAAGAAGTTTTTGAAGGTGAGTGGTCTTTTCTATTCTTTAACGGAAAATACAGTCATTGCCTTTTAAAAGTACCTAAAGATGGAGAATTCAGGGTCCAGCATTACTATGGCGGCAGCGTTAATGCCGCACAAACCGCAGACAAATACATTCCCGAAGCCCAGGCTTATGTAACTCAATTTGCGGAAGGATGCCTTTATGCCAGAGTCGATGGTCTCATCGTGAACGATCAATTAAACCTCATGGAACTGGAACTTATTGAACCTTATCTTTTCCTAAGTACACAACCTGAATCTTTTATAAATTATTATCAGGCTTTATCAGCTCATCTTCGGGATTAAGCTCAGGAAATCATAGCTAAAGGAACTGTCAGCTTAAAGCAATTTGATATTGGTTATTATTGACAGTTCTTTAGCCATTTTTAGCATTTATTGACCAGATTTGGAGGCTACTTTGTACCATGCATTAAAAAGCCATGGCCTTCCTAAAGACCAATTGCAATTGGTTTGGGACACCATTGCGCTGCATACCACCATCGGCATTGTAGAACATAAAGAGCCGGAAGTGGCATTGATGTACTCCGGGGTTGGACTTGATGTGATGGGTGAAGGCTATGAGCACCTGACTGAAACCAACCGGGTAGAGATCATCAAAGCATTCCCGAGAAATGATTTCAAGAAAAAAATCATTCCCACTTTTTTTGGCGGATTTGAGCATAAAACAGAGACGACATTTGGAAACATTAAAGCTGATGTTTGTGCTTATATGATCCCCAATTTCGAACGTAAAAACTATTCCGCCACATTAAAATGCTGGGTGAAGAGTTTAAAAAACCCAATTACGTCAATAAAATAGAAGTCATGGCTGCTTATTTAAAGATCATCATGATTAAGATCGCAAATATAAATATCGGTCAGAGCAGTGGCATTGATACCTATGAAAATCATCTTTACCGTCAATTCCTTGAATTACTTAGCGAGTACTACCGGAAATATCACGAAGTATCGGATTACGCCAATCTACTTTCCATCTCTTCCCGAAAGCTCACTGACCTCTCTAAGCGCTGTGCCGGAAAAGGAGCAAAAGACAACATCAACGGCTAACAGATTGAAGAGGCTAAACGCTCGCTGCAATTCAGTTCGCTGCCTGTTAAGGAAGTCGCGTATCAACTTAATTTTGCCAGTCCAGAGCAATTCAGCCACTTCTTTAAAAAACACACCACCTTCTACCCTGGCGACTACCGCAGCAATTTTGTGAAAATAGGCCCGTAATTATCATCCCAGTAAACCGATAAGCAGTTAGAACTCCTGAGGCTAATATTTTCCATTCAAAATATAGTTCCTATTTTTTTTTATAAATTAGATCACTGTAAATGAACACTTAACTCATTAAATTCTATTAATTAAACAATACCACTATTCGTTTATGAAAAACTTTGATTGGACTTCTTTTACTAAAACAATCGCCATTAAAGCACCTTTATCAACTATTTATAATGCCTGGACGCAAGTTGAAGAACTGGAGAAGTGGTTTCTGGAACGTGTGATTTTTACTGATGAGCAAGGAAAAACACTGGATAAAACGCTAAACGTGACCGCTGGATGCACTTATGACTGGCTTTGGTATTTATATGAGGATGCGATGCAGGGACTAATTAAAAAAGCAAATAGTAAAGACTTTATTCAGTTCAGTTTTGAAGGAGATTGCCTGGTAGATGTGAATTTATCTGAGAAAAACGGTTATACCATTGTCGTGCTCAGGCAGCACCACATTCCTGAAGACGATCAATCTAAACAGTTCATCAGGCTTGGATGTGCAAGTGGCTGGGCTTTTTACCTGCTCAACCTAAAATCCGTATATGAAGGTGGCCTGGATCTTAGAAATAAAGATGAACATTTACAACCAATGATCAATAATTAGTATTCAAATCTTTATTTTTCATAGATTTAGGAAATATGAATAAGGCTAACAGAAGAAAATTTATTGGGACTGCAGCTGTTCTTTCCGTTGGAACAATGGCAAGCGCAATACCCTTAACCCATACAAAAGATGATTATCCAGTGGTACATCATGTATTTTTCTGGTTGAAAAACCCAGAATCAAAAGCAGACCGTGATCAATTGATTGCAGGCGTAAAAACACTTTCTAAAATACCAACTGTACGAAAAATCCATGTTGGCGTTACCGCTAGCACAGAAAAACGTGATGTCATTGACAGCAGCTGGAGCGTATCCGAACTGATGTTCTTTTCTGATCTTGAAGGACAGGCCACTTACCAGACGCACCCCATACATCTGGAATTCATTAAAAACTACAGTCATTTGTGGGAAAAGGTGCTCGTTTATGATATAATAGAGGCCTAACTCAGCCTCTGTTTTCTTCATCTAAATTCTTCGTAATCTCCTAAAATAAAAGCCAACTTGTAAATAATAACATAAAAAACAGGAATTCTAAATTAATTCTCTAATTTTGTATTGAACAACACAAAATTAAATCTAGAGATGAGAGGCAGGCCAACTGTATACGATAACGAACAGATTTTACAAAAAGCACAGCATGTTTTTTGGACAAAAGGCTTTACAGCAACTTCTTTGGAAGACTTGCTTAAAGCCATGGAAATCGGAAGCGGAAGCTTCTACAATGCGTTTAAAGGCGGAAAAAAAGAGCTGTTCCGCAAGGCAATACAACAAAGGAGAATAGCTTTCAATCAATTTAAAGCCGAACTGAAACAAAGTGAATCTCCCATCAATTTAATCAAAGACTTTTTTCGAAGCATCGCTAAATCTGACCAGGAGAGCCACCTTCAAGGCTGTATTATTGCCAATACCGTGGTCGAAATGACTTTCGTAGATGAAGAATTAGAACAGGAGTCTGTGGCAATCTTGAAAGAAGTAGAAGCCATGTTCACAGCTGCAATCGACAAGGCACAGAAAAATGGAACACTTAAAAACCAAACAGATCCGATCGTTTTAGGAAGGTACCTGATCACCTTATGGAATGGTTTAAATGTTACCAGACGGATGTATCCAGACAATAAAGTGCTTAAAACACAAATTGAAATGCAATTAGAAATTATCAGCTAATTTTTTTGGCTATTTATGTAGTGATCAATACAAAATAAAAACAACAATATGGACTTACAATTAAAATCAAAAACGGCCTTTATAAGTGGTTCTACACAAGGAATCGGATTTGCTATCGCAAAACAGCTGCTTGCTGAAGGTGCTAAAGTAATCATCAATGGTAGAACACAAAAGAAAATTGACCTTGCTATACAAAGCTTAATCCGAGAAATCCCTGGTGCTGATGTTTCGGGAATTGCCGCTGACTTTAGTCAGACAGAAGAAGTGAATGAATTGCTAGCTAAACTCCCAAACATTGACATACTCATTAATAACGTTGGGATATTTGAACTCAAGCCCTTCACCGAAATTACAGACCAGGACTGGGCTCATATTTTTGAAGTAAACGTGATGAGCGGAATCAGGTTATCAAGACAGTTGCTTCCTAAAATGTTAGAGAGAAAATGGGGCAGAATCATATTTATCAGTAGTGAATCCGCGATAAATATTCCAGAAAATATGATTCACTATGGGATGACTAAAACAGCCATGCTTTCTGTAAGCAGTGGTTTAGCAAAACTCACCAAAAACACGCAGGTTACTGTAAATACAATATTAGGCGGCCCAACTTATTCTGATGGAGTGGCTGAAACCGTCACACAAATCGCATCGGCACAAAACCAGGATGTGGAACAGGTCAAAAATTACATCATGAATAATTTCAATCCATCCTCATTACTTCAACGATTTATTGATCCTTCAGAAATAGCGAATCTTGCAGCCTATCTTTCCAGTCCTTTGTCTATCGCGACAAACGGTTCTTCAGTTCGTGCAGATGGAGGTGTACTCCCTACGATTTAAGTATTCTTAAAATACTCCTTTAAATTATTATAATTTAAAACCCTTAAGAATAAATAAAAGATATATTTTTGAAAGAACCAAATTAACCAGCTATTCCCATATATCTCATGACCAACGCGCCAGTTAAGTGCTCCTACTTTTTAGTTTTTTTGATCACCTGTTTATTTTCAAAAGCATTCGCACAAATCAACCCAGAGATCACCTTAAAAGGCACCCTCAAGAATACGAAAAATGAGGGGATTGATGGGGCAACATTGCTGTTAAAGGACAGCAATAATGGTAAGCTGGTTAAACAAGGATTGAGCAATCCGGACGGCAGCTTCTCCTTTGAACTCGTTCCGGGAAGCTACATACTTTCAGTTAGCTATTTAGCGGCACTTGCTTACCAGACTGAGGTGTTGAAATTATCAGGCAGCACGGACCTGGGAATGATTAAGATCGAAACAAATCCACGCAGTTTAAAAGAGGTAGTCATTCAAAGTTCCAGCAATAAACCCTTGATTAAAATCGATGGACGGAAGATGATCTATAGCATAGAGAAAAGCATCACCGGACAAGGAACGAATGCACTAGAGGCCTTAAAAAAGACACCAGGAATTATTGTGAATCAGGACAACTCGATCACCTTGAATGGATCTAGTGCTGCTTTGGTGATGATCAATGGCCGACAAACCTACCTGCAGTCAGAGGAGCTGGCCCAATTGCTAAAAACGATGTCGGCTTCCGACTTAAAATCAATAGAAGTCATTAAAAACCCTTCAGCAGAATACGATGCTGCCGGAACTGGAGGCATTGTGAATCTTGTTCTCAAAAAATCAGTAGCTGAAGGCTTCAATGGCAGCATCAATAATGGACTTGCTTATGGTCGCAGTTTAAAGCAAAACACCAATCTAAACCTCAACTTCCGCAAGGGAAAATTGAATCTGTTTGGTGGCTACAATCATAATTTAGGGCATTTTGAGATGGATTATGACAACGACAGAACTACAAATGGGAAAATCTATTTAAATGCCAATCACGACATTGATAAACGCCGCAACATAGGTTCCACAGTTGGTGCCGATTATGAGATAGATACCACAAAAACACTGGGCATAGTCATGAATGCTAATTTTTCTAGTGGTGGTGGCCTAATCATCCCGACCACTGATATCTACGATCAAGCTGGTAACCAGCTTTTACAACAGCTGAGAAGCGAGAGCAGCTACCCTGCGCAGCGCGCAAACCGATACAATGCCAACGTAAATTACCGCTATAAAGGCAGTAAAGGTATCAGCCTGAATATAGATGCAGACTATGGAATTTTTGATGCAGCCACAAAAAATCTGAGCACCAACTCCTTGTATTCCCCGGATGGCACCTTGCTAAACAGCAATAATTTTCTGGTAGCCAATAGCAGAGACATCAAATTATACGCGGTTAAAGCGGATTATGGCTTCCCCATAGGGAAAGGAAAAGTATTAGCAGGTGCAAAATTCTCTGAGGTTAGCGCCGATAATGTGTTTAACCAGTATGACATGAACAAGGAGGCTCCCGTACTTGACATCGACTTATCCAATACTTTCAATTATAAAGAGCAAATCACCGCAGGATACTTGAAATATGAAAGGCCTATTGGTGATCAATTCAATTTTGATCTGGGCTTGAGGCTGGAAAACACACATTCCGAAGGCGATTTGCAACCCTCAGCAGGCAGCAGTGTATTGGCTACATCGGTAGTTAGAAATTATCTGGACGCTTTCCCAACAGCCTCTTTCACTTATAAAACCACCGAATCCGGTACTTATAATTTAAGCTTTGCCCGTCGCATTGATCGTCCTGCTTACAATAACCTCAATCCCTTTTCATACCCTGTAGATGAACTATCCTATTGGAAAGGAAATCCATTTCTAAAGCCTCAATATGCAAACACACTGGCGCTCCAGTATAGTCACAAAAAAACAACTATTGCAACCAGTTATACGCGTACCAATGACATCAGCAGTTCAATTACAGAAGTTTTGGAGGACAACCTGATTTATATGGTACCCAGAAATATTGGGTTACAAAACAACCTGAATCTGACGATTACACAGCAACTGCCATTGGCAAAATGGTGGAACCTGACCTTAACCGGTATAGGATACCGCCTGGAAAATAAAGTTGGTACCGCTGAATATGGAAATTATAACCGCAGCCGTTTTGCAGGTACACTTAATGTTCAGCAAACTTTTAACCTGCCAGCTGGCATTACCGGAGAACTGGCCAGTGTGGTTAATTCTAAAAACATCAGTGGCTTGAATACTTATATCCGGGGAAATTCACAGGTCGATCTTGGTTTTCAAAAGAATTTAATGAAGGATAAAGCCACCCTAAGATTGGCAGCTACTGATGTATTCAGGTCCAACAAAATCAGAACTGATACTCAGCTGAATAATTTATTACTGCATACCACTTACGTCGGAGAAAGCCGTCAGATCCGGTTAAATTTCAGTTACCGATTTGGTAATAACAAAATCAAGACGAAAGACAGCCGCGAGTCGGGCTTAGAAAATGAATCACAAAGGTTGTAACAAATGGGAATTAACTACTGCGGAATACAAAGCCTGTATTCCGCAAAAAGGTCCATATAATTTCTTTTGTCGTCGTAAATAGCTGACGATTATCGCTTAAATAAGGAGATGACTTTTTTAGTTCCTGTGATCACTGCCACGACAACTAATCCGGCAACTAATCCAATCAGCGCCTCTTTAACCATTGATGGCCAGGTCGGAAGTAAGTGATGTAAAAATTCGATATTATGGACAAAAATTCCACCAGAAACCAAGATCAGTGCTATAGTACCAACCACACTTAGAAACCTGATGATCAACGGCAATGCTTTTACCAATAGCTTCCCCAGGCCGGCAAACAAACCTTTATTATGGGAACGTTTGATTAAATTATGGCCTACATCATCCATTCTTACGATTACTGCAACGATTCCATAAACCCCCACAGTTGCCAATAAGGCAACCACTGAGACGGTCAGAATCTGTATCGGTAATGCTTCTGTTAAAACTGTGCCCAATGCAATAATGACAATTTCCACAGAAAGAATGAAATCGGTGGTTACTGCAGATTTGACCTTAGCTTTTTCAGCTTCATTACCGTCCTGTTTGATCTCTTGAACAACCTCATGACCTTCTTTTGGACGGTGAAAAAGGTATTCCACAATCTTTTCTACCCCTTCATAAGCGAGATAAAAACCACCCAAGACCAGGATAAATTTAATCGCCACCGGAAAAAAAGCATTTAACAATAAGGCGATGGGAACAATGATCACCTTGTTCAGTAAGGAGCCTTTGGTAATTGCCCAAAGTACAGGTAACTCACGTGAAGAGAGGAAACCAGTTGCTTTTTCTGCATTTACCGCTAAGTCATCCCCTAAAATTCCTGCTGTTTTTTTCGTTGCTATCTTTGCTGCAACTGAAACATCATCCATTAAAGCAGCTATATCGTCCAAAATCGCAAAAATACCTGAGGCCATATTTATTTATATTTTATTTAATTAGTTAATTTGTTCGCAAATTATAAATAGGATTTCAAACTACAGCTAAAACAGCTGTATATATTTATAAAAACTACTTTGATTGCTACAGGGAACATTTAAAAAACAGGATTGTTTAAAAGAATCGATCGCAAAGCTGATGGTCAAAGAATTTTTTTACTCCAACTCCCAGATTAAAAAATCTACTCAGATCAGATTTTTTCTACGAACTCCTCTTTTTCTAAGATCGTTTTCAATTGAGGTGCAAATTCCAAACCCCATTTATCAACAGCAGAAATTAAGGGTAAAATGGTTTTTCCCAATTCAGTGAGGTAGTATTCTACTCTTAAAGGGACTTCCGCATAAATTGTTTTTCCCAGAATACCATGCAATTCCAATTCACTCAGCTGCTTTTGCAAAACCCTTTTTGTAATGCCGTTTATGGAATTCACCAGATCCCGGGGTCGCGTGATTCCTTTTGAAATTTCATTCAATAAACAAAACTTCCATTTAGACCCGACTACTTCCATCGCGATACTCAGTCCACAACTATAATCAATTGGAATTTTTCGTTGATACATCTGCTTGAATTCTAATTAAGATTTACAAAAGTAAGCAAATAGACGGTTTAATGAATGGTGATTAATTTATCACCTAGTGATTAAATCAGCCCTTATTGTACAAGCAGTCAACATCGATCATCTTTGTAGCACAAATTAAAAATTACAAGATGAAAACTCTAGTCATTATTATACATTCAGATCTTGAAAACTCGCTGATCAATAAACGCTGGATTGAAGCCTTAAATAAACACCCTGAAAAATATACCTTACGTAACCTGCACAACTTATACCCAGATGAAAAAATCGATGTGGAAGAAGAACAGCGATGGGTAGAAACACACGATAAAATTATCTTCCAATTCCCATTTTATTGGTTTAACTCTCCGCCGCTTTTCAAAAAATGGCTGGATCAGGTGTTAACGCATGGATGGGCGTATGGTAAAGGCAGTCCGTATGCGCTAACAGGTAAAAAAATCGCTTTAAGCATTACTGCAGGTATAAATGAAGCTGATTATCAATCCTCAGGAAGGTATAAATATACGCTGAAAGAATTGACAGCACCATTTGAAGTGAGTTTTGATTATGTAAAAGCGGAGTACAAACCTTTGTTTGCTTTCTATGGGGCGGAACATGATCCCAATACAGAAATAATTGAAAAAAGCGCTCAGGATTACCTTTCTTTTATAGATGCTTTGTAAAATTAAAACCCAGGTAGAAGGTCGTTTTCCTATTTGGAAAACGACCTTCTACCTACACTTTCAGTAAGCTGCTTTTAACGCTGCTCCTTTTTACATTTGATCAGGAAAAACGGCTGACTTTCAGTAATTGCCGTCACTTCCAATAATCCGAATTCACCAAACTCCGTTTGAATGGACTCCTGATCATAAAAATACATGTTCAGGCCTTCGAATATTTCATAACAATCCTTACTCACAAATTTCCCCTTTCCATAGCTAGGAGCCGTTTTCGAAATCACCGCAAAAACCATATAACCACCATTTAATAGTTGATCATAGCAATCTCGAATGAGTTTTTCTCTCTCAGTTCTGCCCAACAAATGGATTAAAGCGTAACAAAATATTCCGTCATACAGGTTCTTATCGAAAGGCATAGCAGTCACAGAACCATGATGGATCAGCATCTTTGTTCCATAATGGTTCTCCGCCATTTCAATCGCTGTTTTTGATATTTCAATTCCGGTGACGGTCATTCTATTATCAGCGAAAATCTGTGCGTTTCTTCCATAACCAATTCCAGGTATCAGGATATTCTTCAATGATTTCCCGACAAAAAAATCCTTTATTAATACCGCAGAATTTGAAGGTTTAAAGCCCCACATCTCCTGTTTATCCTCAAAAGCTGTTTCCCAGAATTCTGGTTTCCCAGTGTGATCTTCCATAATGTTCATGCTAAGCTCAGGCAATTTAACAAGAAATGCCTGAAATTAATTTGAAGAATTTCCTATATTTATCCCAATATGAACAGAAGAAGCTGCCTTCCTCCTCCAACTCTGTAATTCCTTCTAAAATACGGCACCTATAACGACAATTAGTCGTCCATAATTTTGTGCACAAAGATTTCAGTTTTATTCTCATTTAAATTATAAGATCATTCTTATGAAAAAATCATATTTCCTATTGCATATCGCCATATTATTAGCCGGATTTACGGGAGTTTTCGGCAAACTCATCACACTTAATGAAGGTTTATTAGTATGGTATAGGGTGCTATTTTCCGCAATTATACTCCTTGCTGTCTTAAGGATATTGAACATACAATCGAAAGAAAGTCTTGCAGAGAAGTTTAACATTGGCAAAATTGGACTTTTCTTAACGATTCATTGGGTTTTCTTTTACGCCAGTATAAAGTACTCCAATATCTCAATTGGTGTAGTTTGCTACTGCCTAACCAGCCTTTTTACCGCAATATTTGAGCCCATAATCAACAAGAAAAGGTTTTCTACCTCACAACTTTTATTGAGTGGATTAACACTCATGGGGATCAGTCTTATCTTTCATTTCGACACTTCCTTCCAAGTGGGCATTATACTCGGCGTGATATCCTCATCTTTTGCTGCACTTTATACCGTATTTAATGAAAAACTGGTACAAAGATTTGAGAGTATCAGTATCAATTATTATCAAATGATAGGAGGAACTATTGGCCTGGGGCTGATCCTTCCGATTTATTTATACTATTTTCCGGTAGCCACAGTCCTACCCAGTCTTTCTGACTTTTGGTATTTGATACTACTGGCTTCGTTCTGCACGGTTGCCTTATATGTATTATTTGCGGAATCCCTTAAGAAGCTATCGGCATTCACGGTAAATTTAAGCTTCAATCTGGAACCCATTTATGCCGTAATGCTGGCCTTTGTCTTTTTTAATGAAGGAAAGGAGCTGAATGCTTCATTTTACATTGGCTGTAGTTTTGTCATCGCCTCAGTAGCCCTGCAGGGATTATTATCGGCCAGGAAACAGGCAATTGCGTAGTATTTTCAGGAAGGGGATCATGATATGATTCCCCTCTTTTATTTCGCTTTTGAAAATGCCATTTTTAGCGCAAGTCCGGTTAACACACTTGCCATAAACCATTTCTGCACTTTTACCCAGGATGGTTTCTTAGCAAAAAATACGGACACTCTTGAAGCAGTCAATACAATCGTTGTGCTCACCATTAAGCTCACTAAAATCTGAACGAAGCCCAGTTCTAAACTCTGCAACATAATGGAGCCATATTCCGGTTTTATAAACTGAGGAAAAAAAGACAGATAAAATATGGCCACTTTCGGATTGAGTACATTGGTTAAAAATCCTATGCTAAATAGTTTGCCGGGTTTATCTTCTGGCAAGTCATTTTTTGCTTCAAAAATATTTTTACTATTTGGCTTTACAGCCTCATAAGCTAAATACAGCAGGTAAATAACGCCTAAGGATTTCAATAAGGTATAAGCAAATGGGACGGCAAAAAGAACTGCGGTAAGCCCAAAAGAAACCATGATGATATGGAAAAAAAAGCCAACAATCACTCCTGCTAATGAAATCAATCCAGCCTTTCTCCCTTGGGTGATAGAACGGGAAATTAGATAAATCATATTGGGTCCAGGGCTGATCACCAGCACGAAAGCAGCCAATGCAAAAATTAAAATATCAGGTAAGGGTATCATATCCTTTAGTTTTTTCAAATATAGGAAGATTTGGATTTAATTTCTGTAACCATTCCCTGCGTAATTAAGTTACAGCCTAATTAAATGCAGACAAATAGCTATATTCATTACCTGATTAATTGTGAAAAGTATGACTGTAAAATACGATAAAGCAAACAAATTGCTGCTAACAACCGGGATGCTCAGTGGATGGTTTGCCTTAATCGCACAACTCTACCTGATGCTTCTAAATAATCCAATTCCTGCACTCGAAGCACTCACCAGGTATATCAGTTACTTCACCATCCTCAGCAATATCATGGTGGCTTTGTGTTGTACGATGCTGCTATTTAATTTCTATGAAAAAGCCGAACGATTTTATGCTCAGCCAAAAACTTTGGCAGCGGTCACCCTTTACATCTGCGTAGTTGGCCTCATTTACAACTTAATCTTACGCTTCACATGGCAGCCACAAGGATTGCAGCGCCTTGTAGATGAATTACTTCACTCATTTATCCCAGCTTTATTTCTGATATACTGGCTGATTTTTGCGCCTAAACATACCTTAAAATGGGCTGATGCCTTCCCTTGGCTGATCTATCCCTTAATTTATTTAATATTTATCCTGATTAGAGGCGCATATACTGGATTTTACCCCTACCCATTTGTGGACGTTACCGCATTCGGCTATCCAACTGTTTTCCAGAATAGCTTTTACATCCTGATTGTTTTTCTGGGCCTATCATTCCTGCTCATCTGGGTAGGAAAATCAATAGCCAAACGCCAGAAATAATCCCCAAACGCTTATCTTGTAAAATGCATCACGAAGAATTTGATCCGCCCAAAGAATTACAGAATAGTATAAAATGCTTTTGGTACAATCGTAGAGAATCAGGAGCATTACCAGCTAGTTTTGAGGTAGTCCCAGATGGCTATGCTGAAATCATTTTTCATTTCGGAAACAGCTGCAGTATAGCTTATGACGGAGGCTTGCTGCCATTACCATCTCCATTTTTGATTGGACTGCTCCATCAGCCGATCGTTTTTCATACCACAAACCGCTTAGAAATCATTGGGATCAGGTGTTTTCCATGGATGGTATTCGACTTACTTGGGCTACCGCCCGGTAAGGATGGCCTACGGGTATTTGAACATCCCATTACCCAGCTCCAGCCCCTATTACATCAATGTATTGAAGCTGGTCAGTTAGAGGAGGCGGTTGCTCATTTAATACAGTACTTTTTGAACCTAAAAACACAAATCACCGATCCTCCTCTCCTATTGAAGGCGGGAGCTGCAATCGTAAAAGGGAAAGGAACGATGCCGGTAACTGAAATCGCCGCGGTGGCTCATGCCACGGTTCGTACATTGGAACGAAAATTCAAGCAATCTGCTGGCTATACCGTTAAAGATGTGTCCGGTCTGCTGCGTTTTGAACAGGTACGCAACCATTTATGGCATTATCCAGATGGTAACATTGCCAGTTTAGCGTATGAGCTGGGCTATACCGATCAATCGCACCTGAGCAGGGAATTTAAACGTTACAGTGGCAGTACTCCGGCTGCATTCGCTCGGAAAGCAAAAAAGAGGAGTCAACAGTAAGCCGCGATTTTGTCGCTTTTATACAAGCCTGTGCCAAGCCCTTTCCAGAGATTTGTGCTTCAATCATTTTGTATGAAAAACCAATTTATTTACGATGTCATCATTTCCGGTGCAGGACCTGTAGGACTATTTCTTGCAGCAGAACTTGCCCTGGCCAAATGTTCCGTGCTGATACTGGAAAAATCAACGCATCCACAATCGCCATTAAAGCAGCTTCCTTTTGGAATAAGAGGACTTACGGCACCCAGTATTGAGGCACTGTACCGTCGCGGCTTATTAGGAGAACTGGAACTGCATAAACGCCTCAAAAACCCGCATTTAAATGCCGTAAAAGGAGCCCGACGACAAGTAGGACACTTTGCAGGCATTCCATTCCATGAAGGCGATATCGATACCTCACAATGGAAGTATCGTTTGCCAGGAGCCACAGAAACCAGTTTGATTTCTGAAATGGAAGAACTGGAGACTTTACTTTCCCATCGTGCAGCAGCGCTTGGTGTTGTGATCCAGCGAGGATTGCCCATTACCGACTTTCATCAACACAAAGACGACGTAACTGTGCTGTCGGATGCCCAATCCTTTCAAGGCAAATGGTTGGTCGGCTGTGATGGAAGTCGCAGCATAGTACGCAAATTAGCTGGGTTTGAATTTGCCGGAACCGAGCCAGAATTTACTGGTTACTCCGCCCATGTGGACATTGCCGACCCACAAAAGCTCAGTCCTGGTCGCAACATTACCTCAACAGGCATGTACCTGCAATCGCAGCCTGGCTACCTGCAGATACAGGAATTTGATGGCGGCGCATTTCATAAATCTGAAAAGCCGATCAGCCTTGAACATATCCAGGAAGTATTACGACGAATTTCGAACACCGAGGTGACCATAAATGCCCTTCACATTGCAACCACATGGACTGACCGTGCCCGACAAGCCACAGCCTACCGAAGCGGAAGGGTGCTTTTAGCTGGTGATGCCGCACATATCCATGCTCCTTTAGGAGGTCAGGGCCTTAACCTTGGCTTAGGTGATGCCATGAACCTAGGCTGGAAACTTGCTGCGACTCTTAAAAACAAAGCGCCGGAGGGACTGCTGGATAGTTACCAAAGTGAACGCCATCCTATTGGAGTACAGGTCCTGAATTGGTCACGTGCACAGGTTGCGATCATGAAAACAGATCCAGCCTCAAAAGCGTTGCATGCAATTGTCTCTGACCTCATGAACACCCGCGATGGTGCCAGCTATTTTGCAGGACGGGTATGGGGCATTTTCACTTCCTATAACCTTGGAGCTGATCACCCCTTGGTTGGTCAGACTGTCCCAAATTTTGAGTTGGAAGACGGTACAGCCATAGGCCAAATGATGCAGGACGGCAAAGGGATACTCCTGGATTTCTCCGGAGATACCACCCTAAAAACGATGGCAGCAGCATTTAGCAGCCAGATCAAGTATGTTTCGAGCCGGGCAAAAGAACAATTGGGTTTAACTTCAGTACTGATACGTCCTGATGGGTTTGTGGGGTGGCTTGCCGAAAATAAACCTGACTATAGCGAACTGAAAAAGACACTCAGCCGCTGGTTTGTTCCTGATCAATTCGTTAATCCTGCATAAAATCTATCCTCAATTTATTACTACCCGCATATTTCCTGGACATCTCATCAGGAAATATGTCCAGTTTATTTAATGCGATATCATTACAAATATTTCCAACTAATGCCGCTGGTGATATTTTCTCAATCACCACATCCGAAACCATAGAAGTATCTACATAGCCGGCATACACACCAAATACCTTAATCTCCTCCTTTAACTCTTGTCTGACTGCCTGTGTAAACAGATGCAACGCAGATTTCGAAGCACAATAAGTACTGATGTTTTTAATTAAAATCAAACTGCCTATAGAAAGAATATTGACGATTGCTGGATTCGGGTTTGCTTTTAGTACCTTAAGAAATTGATGGCATAAATCTACAGGTCCAATATAGTTGACCTTCATTTCAAATAGTGCTTTAGCAGCTGATTTATCCTCTAGGAAACTCGCTTTTAGCTCCACGCCTGCATTATTGATCAGGATGGTGGTATCTCCACATTTTTCTACACATCCTTTGATCTCCAAAGTGTCGGTCACGTCTAATTTCATAGGAAAAATCAATTCCGGATTAACCAGACTTAACTCTTCAAGAGCCGCAGTATTGATCCCTGCAGCATAAATTTTCTTAACCTCCCGGGTTAAAAGCTCCGCAATAAATGCCTTCCCAATTCCTCCGTCTGCCCCTGTAATAAAAACTACACTGTCTTTTAAAATATGATCCATGCTTCAATAAAAAATGATCTGCTTAAAGATGAGATTAATCTCAAGTTAAGACTGCCAATGTTAAGTATAATTTTTAACATCTGGACCTCAGCATCACAAAAGCAAGAACTGATCAATATCGCCTTATTTCCATATCCCTAGCAAACGCCGGATGACCACAATTTCAGCAACATGGTAGGCGGTATGATCCGCAATTTGAAGCGTTTCCCGCAGCAGGGTTTGTCCTGTACCATGAGGAATCGGCTCATACAAATCTCTCGTCTGGATCAGTTCAATAAATGATTTCAAATCGCCTTCATATTGCATCAGCGTTTTGTCCCAACTCTTTTCATCTGGCGGAGCGGCTTCTTTTGGCCAATATCCATCAGGCCATTCTGGTGATTTATGATGAGCGTCTTTGCTGAACTCCAGCATGTCCCATTGCGCAATTCTGATATGTTCCAGCAATTGCCAGATACTATAAGGTAAATCATGCGGTTTTTCACCAAGGGCTGCAAAGGGGATATTTGCCGTAGCCTCTCTTAATCCCACATGCGCTCCTCCACCTGCTAATAATTTTTTGAGTTCTTTTACCAATGGGTCCATATAATGATATCTAAATATGAGGTGTAATTTTTAAAAGCTCTCTTAATAATACAATTCATCATAAGTAATGTTTCGGCACAACACACCTTGATTAAATTACCTTTTATTTCTCCTCAACATCAATTGAGCTGGAATATCCAATAAGGTTGTTTACATTCATGTTTTCAAAAAACTATGAAATTACCATCGATTATACAACCTGAACAATTGCTGACCTCAGGCAAAAAAGATTTCCTTCTTTTTGATGTAAGTGCAGGATCGAAACCCAGATATGATGAGCAGCATTTGAAGGATGCCTTTTATCTGGATTTAAATACGGATCTGGCCGATATTAAAGATTTCGCCATTGGTGGTCGGCATCCACTTCCAACTTTTGAGCATTTTGCCCAGTTGTTAGGAAAATATGGGCTCACAAAAGATACGCATGTAATTGTTTATGACGATAAAAACGGATCCAATGCTGCCGCAAGATTCTGGTGGATGCTAAAGTCAATCGGTCATGAAAAGGTTCAGGTTTTAAACGGAGGTTATACTGCGGCAATAAAAGCAGGTTTTCCAGTGACTGCTGAAGTTCCATTAGCAAATCCAGTTTCCCCATATCAAATCAGCGCTTGGCAATTGCCATTAGCCGAAATAGAAGAAGTCGAGGCTGCGACCCAGCTGGAACACCATGCAATTATTGATGTCCGTGATGCAAATCGCTTTGCTGGTTTAACCGAGCCTATAGATTTAATTGCCGGACATATCCCCAACGCGACAAATATTCCTTTCACCGAGAACTTAGATGCTCATGGTGCTTTTTTAAGTCCTGAAATTCTAAAGGAAAAGTACTCCAAAGCGCTGGCAGATTATAATATTGAAAATGTAATCATACATTGTGGTTCTGGTGTCACCGCTTGCCATACGCTTTTAGCAATAGACTATGCAGGTTTACCCATCCCAAAATTGTATGTAGGCAGTTGGAGCGAATGGAGTAGAAACCATAAGAAAATGATTTTAACTTAAATCTCCATAAGCCAATTACAGCAGAACTGCAATTGGCTTATGGAAATCATGGATTACCAAAGGGCAAAAAAATTGCTCCAATAAATCAGGTCCTGTTAAAGCATTACATGATAGTGTTTCAGCTCCTCTTTTAAAGCTGGAGCACTTACAAAATGTATCGCATGAATCCCCAATTCCTTTGCTGCTGCAACATTCGCAGGATTGTCATCTATAAACAAAGACTCTTCCGCTTTAATACCGAACCTTCCCAAAAGCAGCTTATAGATTTCCTGATCTGGCTTGATTAATTTTTCCTCACCCGAAACAATAATACCCTCGAAATACTTAAAAAACTCATAGTTGTCATAAGCGATGTTAATCTTTTCCGCAGACCAGTTTGTCAGGCCAAAAATACGATGCGTTTTACTGAGCGCTCGCAATATCTCTACCGTGCCAGGGATTTCAGCGCGCAGCATGGTGCCCCAGCACTCATCATACAAGGCAATTTTCTCCGCGTAAGCTGGGAATTGCTCCTGAAGTACTTTCACCGCCTCTGCAAAAGGCCTGCCCCGATCCTGCTCCCGATTCCAATCATGATTGCATACATTTTCAAGAAAATAATTCATTTCACTTTGATCAGCAAAATGCTGCTCATATAAATATTTAGGATTCCAGTCCAGCAAGACTTCTCCAAAATCGAATATTATATTTTTAATTTCCATACTTCTTATCACTAATTGCAATTATAAGCAATATTGCATATAATTGCACTACAACTGCTCATTTACAGCGCAGCACCTTTAACTCAAACCTATCCAATTTCAAACTAATAATAAACTAATTTTATGAAAAAAATCAAGGCATTCCTCAGTGCGACAGCACTGACCGCGATGATGATTTCCGCCTGCAGCTCAACAAAACTGAAGGACAATGAACTCTCCAGAGAGGAGCAGGCACAAGGATATGAATTGCTCTTCGACGGCAAAACTTTAGATGACTGGCATGTTTACAATCAAGGAAAAATTTCCTCCTCATGGGTCGCACAGGATGGAGAATTAAAGTGCCTGCCAGGTACAGACGCCAGACACGGAGATCTCGTAACAGATCAGGAGTTTGAAAATTATGAATTCCAATTCGACTGGAAAATCTCCAAAGAAGGAAACAGTGGTGTATTCATTAATGTAGTCGAACGGGAAGACATCTCCACGGCCTGGTCTTCAGGACCAGAATATCAGCTCCTCGATAAAGAGCACCAGGATTATGTTAAGGAAATGAAACGTCCAGGCTGTCTCTACAATTTCTCTCCGCAATTGAATCCTGCAGAGCCGAAGTCCTCAGACGAATGGAACCACTCGGTCATTAAACAACAGGATGGAAAAATAGAATTTATGCTCAATGGGATAGTCACCGCTAAACAAGACTTTACTACTGCCGACTGGAAAGCTGCCGTTGCCAATAGCAGTTTCAAGCATTTCCCGGAATTTGGTAAACAAATCAAAGGTCGTATTGCCTTGCAGGACTGGAACAAAGGAGTGGCCTTTAAAAATCTAAAAATAAGAAAGCTGGAAAAGACTGCCGCGCTGTAAAACGGCAATTATTAAATAATCTTAAGGTTTTTAAAACGCAACTCGTCCAGCTTGGAATCATCACTTGGAAGCTCAGTAACCAGCACATGAATTCGTTGTAATTCACAAACCACAAAAGGTTCGTTGATACCGATTTTTTTGCTGTTGCTGAGCACTACCACCGATTTAGAACCCTTCAGCATCGCCTTCTTCACAGCCCCATCCTCTCTAATTGCAGCAGTAATACCGAAATCTTTGGAAATCGCGCAAGTGCCCATCAAATACAGATCAACCACAAAATCAGCCGCTTCCTCACAAGTTTTAGCCCCTAAATTGGTTTGCGTGTTCCGGTCGTAATTTCCGCCAAGTACAATCACCTCAATATTCTTAAAACGACCCAGCAAAGGAACAAGTGCGATATTATTTGTAATCACTCTCAATGAAGCATTCGCTGTTAAACATTCCGCAACCGCACACACCGTGGTCCCACCATCCATAAATACAGTCATCCCTGACTTCAGTAAAGGTTGAACCTTCAACGCGATGATCTCCTTTTCTGTAGCATGAAAATCAGCGCGATCCTGAAAAGAAAGCGGATTTTTATCACGTGATATGGCTCCTCCCCTAACTTTCGACAAAAGACCATTCTCATGGAGGTAGTCTATATCCCTGCGAATGGTGTCTTCAGAAACGGATAAGTCCATAGACATTCCGCTATAAGTAACCGCACCTGCCTTCTTAATACTCGATATTATATGCTCAAAACGTTTTTCTCTGATCATTTCCCAACAAATATAATTCTTTCCTCCCGATGCCTGAAATCCTTATCCCATTATAATCGTTTTGTAAAATGTAAGCTACGAAAGCATCAAAATCACCAACAACGCTGTTTCCTTAAAAAATCATTAAAGCTACTATTTGCAAATTTGCATGATTTTGCATTTATTTGCAGTATGAATAACCAAGAGGTCATCAATGATGCCAAAAAAGCAACACAATATATATTCCTGGTCTGCGGCTTTGCGCTTTCCAGCTGGGCACCCATGGTACCTATCGTAAAAGAGAGATTGCAGCTTAATGATGGCAATCTTGGCTTACTGCTCCTATTCTTTGGCGCTGGAGCAATTTCCATGATGCCTATCAGCGGATACCTTTCTAAACGTTATGGAACACGAATTGTCATTTTGTTTTCAGGAATAGTCGCTGCAATTTTCCTTCCCGTCTTATTACTGATGCCAAATCCATGGTTGATGGGAGCCGCCCTATTTATTTTTGGAGGAGGAATTGGAGTGATTGATGTAGCGATGAATTCCCATGGCATTCATGTGCAGAACCGATATGGACGCCCAATCATGTCCTCCCTTCATGGTCTTTTTAGTGTAGGTGGCTTATGCGGTGCCTTAGGATTAGGATTATTAATGAAAGCAGGGCTCAATCCACTAACTGCTGCAATTTCAATTGCTACACTCCTCTTGATCATCCTGGCCTGGAAATTTAAATCATTATTCTCTAAAGAGCAGGAAATTGAGGAACCGGCACACCACACCAATGAAGAACACCAAACGAAAACAGCAGCTGGCTGGTTCAGTACAAGAATAATCTTTCTCGGCGCTGCATGTTTTGCCGTCTTTCTTTCTGAAGGAGCAATGCTGGATTGGAGCGCGCTTTTCTTAAAAGAAAACAGAGGAATAGCAGCAGAACTTGCTGGAGTTGGATACGCCACTTTTTCAATTGCAATGGCAGCCATGCGTCTTTTGGGGGACCGCATTGTGGAGCGTTTTAGTGGAAAAACCGTCGTGGTTGCTGGTGGTCTTATCGCTGCCTTAGGAATATTCATTGCGGTATCAACGCCATGGATCCCAACCACACTGCTGGGATTTGTACTCTTAGGTATAGGCGCCGCAAACATCGTTCCCGTGTTTTTTAGTGAGGGAGGTAAACTTAAAGGGATCCCAGCATCAGTCGCCATTCCTGCCATCAGCACGATGGGCTATGCAGGTCAGCTCGCCGGACCAGCACTATTAGGATTTATTGCCTACCATTTTTCCCTGACCATTGCACTCACCTTCACAGGAGTATTGCTCTTAAGTGTTGCCCTGGCCTATGCCATCAGGAAACCCAGTGTATAAAAGAAAAATAAAGCTTTCAACAGCCCAACAAAGGCAAATGCCCTTGAAAATATAATTAATACCTAATATCAAAATGAAAAGAAGAGAAGCATTGAAGAACGTTGCGCTCCTACTGGGTACTGCGGTTTCTGCAACTACGATGAGCGCGCTGTTCGAGAGTTGCAACACGCCAGCAAAATTGGCTGATCAGATTCAGTTTTCAGCTGAGGATAAAAAGTTGCTTGCAGATTTTGCGGATATCATCATGCCTCCTACAAAAGATGCTGGCGGCGCAAAAATGGCCGGACTTGGAGATTTTATTCCAATGATGATCACAGACTGCTACCCAGAGAATGAAAGATCAGCATTTTATAAAGGATTATTGGAATTCCGCGAGAAAGCAGTACAGGACTATAAAAAGGATTTTACAGCAATGAGCCTGGCTGAGCAAAACAGCTATCTCGGAAAGATCAGAGAAATGCTGATTGGCCATATCAACACCACTTCAGAATCCCTGAAAACATTTTTCGTACTCGGACGCGACCTGACACTACTCGGTTATTTCTCCTCTGAAATCGGCTGTACACAGGCAAGAGCCTATGTGCAGGTTCCGGGAAGATATGACGGTTCTGCCCCAATGAAACCAGGTCAAAAATCCTGGGCAACATAATATATCAAAACAACTAACCACACCTCATGAATATAAATACAAATTTAAAGGCTGAAAATACTTACGATGCAATTGTAGTAGGCTCAGGGATTAGTGGCGGATGGGCTGCAAAAGAATTAACGGAGAAGGGACTTCGTGTGCTCATGCTCGAACGCGGGGAAAATATCGAGCACATTAAAGATTACGATACCGCTATGAAGAACCCCTGGGAGTTCGAACATGCAGGCAGACTAACCGAAGAGCAAAAAAGAACACATCCGGTACAAAAAAGAGACTATCCATATCAGGAAGCAAATGCAAAATGGTGGGTAAACGATCTAGAATGCCCTTATACAGAAGACAAAAGGTTTGATTGGTACAGAGGCTATCATGTTGGCGGAAAATCCCTGATGTGGGGCCGACAAAGTTACCGCTTTGGTGAAGCAAATTTTGAAGACAATGCCAAGGATGGATATGGGGCAGATTGGCCAATCCGATACAATGACCTCGCTCCATGGTATGACTATGCGGAAAAGTTCGCAGGAATCAGTGGATCAAAAGAGAACTGGCCGCTATGTCCTGATGGAAGTTTCTTGCCTCCAATGGACCTGAACATCGTAGAAAAAACGGTAAAAAAGAGAATAGAAGATAAATATAATAGGGAACGGATCATGATGATTGGCCGAGTGGCGAACCTGACTGTTCCACATAAAGGAAGAGGCAATTGCCAGTATCGTGACCTTTGCAGTCGTGGCTGCCCATTTGGTGCATATTTTAGTACCCAGTCTTCCACCCTGCCTGCTGCCGTTGCCACTAATAACCTGACTTTAAGGCCTTATTCGATTGTCAATCATATTATCTATGATAAAGACACTAAGAAAGCAAAAGGAGTGATGGTGATCGATGCACAAACGCAGGAAACTATGGAATTTTATGCAAGAATAGTTTTTGTAAATGGTTCAACCCTGGGCTCCACCTTTATCCTGCTCAACTCTACTTCTGAAGCCCATCCAAACGGTCTGGGAAATGGCAGCGGACAGCTTGGTCACAACCTGATGGACCATCATTTCAGATGCGGGGCCTCAGGAGAAGCAGCCGGATTTGAAAACACCTATACTTATGGACGCAGGGCAAACGGAATCTATATCCCCCGCTATCAAAATGTAGGTAAGGACAAGAGAGATTACTTGCGTGGATTTGGGTATCAGGGAGGAGCAAATCGGGACAATTGGCAAAATGATGTCGCAGAATTATCATTTGGAACAGACCTGAAGCAAAAATTAACCAGCCCCGGCAACTGGTCTATTGGTCTGAGTGGCTTTGGAGAGATGTTACCTTACTATGAAAACAAAGTATACATCGATCATTCCAAAAAAGACAAATGGGGACAGCCAGTATTGGCCATCGACTGCGAATACAAGGAGAACGAGAAAAAGATGCGCAAAGATATGATCAATGATGCAGCAGAAATGCTGGAGGCCTCAGGCATGAAAAACGTGCGTACCTTTGATGACGAGTGCTATCCAGGTATGGCTATCCATGAAATGGGAACAGCAAGAATGGGTAAGGACCCTAAAACTTCTGTGCTAAATAAATGGAACCAGATGCATGAGGTGAGCAATGTATTTGTAACCGATGGTTCCTGCATGCCATCTATCGCGAGCCAAAACCCTTCCTTAACATTTATGGCACTAACCGCCAGAGCATGTGATTATGCAGTGAAGGAAATGAAAAACAATAATTTATAAACCAACAGAAAGGAACGCAGCACATGAACAGACAAATTCATCAATGCTGCAGTAAATCAGCAAAATAACTAGCCAAAGGCTGATAAGAAATTTTGGTTAGGATCAAGGGGGCCGGGGCTAAATGTTGATTGTTGTGTACCCGGTACCCCTTCCTATTTAAAACTTAAAAAAACTATATGTTTAAATCACAGAAAAATCGATTAGGAGTACTGCTCGCTGGGATCCTGCTCTTCACAGCGGCATTGACCGCAAACGCTCAAAAGAAAAAAGATGTAGGCCTACAACTGTATTCTCTTCGTGAACTCCTGCCCAAAGATGTTAAGGGAACTTTGCAAAAGGTTGCACAAGCCGGCTACACTCAGGTGGAGCTTTATGGTTTTAATATCAAGAACCAGTTCTGGGGATTGAAACCAATAGAAATCAAAAAAATACTTGAAGAATACCAGCTCAAACCCATCAGTGGGCATTTTAATATGACGCCATACTTTGAGGATGGAAACACCGCTGAACTTAAAGCCGCAATTGATGCCGCTAAAATTCTAGGGCTAAAATATGTCACCATTCCATGGATAGAGCCAAATAGAAGAAATAGTGCCGAAGATTATAAAACCATCGCTAAAAGACTGAACTATGCAGGTCAGCTGTGCAAAAATGCCGGACTAAAACTGGCTTACCACAACCATGATTTTGAGTTTATCAAATACGGTAATGAAACTGGGTGGGATATCCTCCTGAAAAACACCGATAAAAAGCTAGTTAATTTTGAACTCGATATCTATTGGGTGATCCGTTCAGGCCTTCAGCCTTCCGATCTTTTTAAAGCCAATCCTGGCAGATATGTGATGTGGCATATTAAAGACATGGACAAAGCGGATCATACCTTAAATGCGGAAGTGGGTTCGGGAACTATCGATTACAAGGCTATTTTCAAACAGGCAAAGCTTTCCGGAATGAAATATTTTTTTGTAGAACACGAGTCGAATTATAAGCCGGATATGATCGGTTCCATCACTCAAAGCTGCAATTATATTAAAGAGCAGATTCTAAAATAATCGCAAAAAAACAGACGATGCTGGTGTTTCTAACATCGTCTGTTTCTTAAAAAAGCCTTCCCTAAGGTTATTTGATTAAATAAATTCCTGTAGCATAGCTGAATAAATAGTTCTGCCCCTTTAGCTGAATGACCTTGGGTAAAGTCATATCGTCACATTTAAACTTATACTGACCAACCTGATAATAGGCCAGATAAACAGGAGAAGCCATCCTTCCATTTTTCCAGCGAATCAATACGTCCTCATCGAAGCGCCTCGCCTCAACCGGTAGTTTAACAAAATCATTCTTATAGCGTTCCTCCTGCCTGACGAGTAAAACATTGTTCCTGATTTCAAAAACATCACACCTTTCTCTGTTCACAATCTGATACTCACAGGGCTTCAATCCATAGGGCTGCAGTAATTTAACTTCATAGTCATCCAGCATTTTAAACTTTACACTGTCGGCAAACCGGGAACCCAACACCTCAGACCTTTTATCAATACTGTCTTTAAAAACTACTGTTTTAAATGGCCCATGCTTTTTATAGTCTGGATACTCATATTTTTCCTGATTGAAGTATAGGTTTCCTAACTGATCCAGGTAAAATGGTAATTTCCAATCAAAATACTGCTCAATGAGCAGCTTTCCAGAAATGTCTATAATTTTAAAAGGGAGATCGCTATTGCCCGGCTTCAATAATATCCTGTCGTCCTTTAGGAAAGCCAATTCAGAAAGGTGATCAGTGCCTGCAATCTGTTTAAACTTAGCGCTGTCTTTTAAAAGATCAGCCAGCAAAGGCACTTCAGGATGGGTATCCTTTTTAGGAAAAGGATTACATCCGGCAAGAAATACTATTGAAAATAATAAACTAAGGGGTAACAGCAGCAATACTATCGGGACTTTTCTCATTTTATGATCTATTAAAGAACCCTGACAGGAGCCAATCATTCTTTTCTAACACCTAAAGTACGATCAATCTTGTAATAACTGGCCAGAATTGGAAATTTACAGATTAGATGATGTACAGATTTGATGTCGATCCCCTGGAATTACTTAACAATAACCTTCCGTTGCATGGACTTCAATACAACGGAAGGTATAGCTTATATTATAAAGCAGGATTTTGTGTGTAATCGCTCCAGAGCTGATCTACATTTTTACCTGTTTCTAATTGCCAGAAAGCACCATTGTTATAGGTACCTGTGCGTGCTGCGGTATTCAATTTAACCATGAGTCCAGGGTTTCTGATTTCCAGCCAAACAAAGAAACGTGCAGTGATTCTATAAGCATCCGTATAGTTTTGTCCGGCTTGATAATTAGGCAAACTCCATTTAGCAGTAGCATTGCTGAGGCCAATACGGTTGCGTTCATAATCTGCTAAACCTTCAGTAACCCATCCTGGTGCACCACCAGAATAAGCCTGCACGATGTGCATCATCTCATGAGTGGCTACATCTAAATCCAAAGGATTAGCTTTAAAATAAGCAGGGTCATAACGCACTACGCCACCTCCATAGGTTGCAGCAACGCCTTTATAATCAGGATCCATAATAAAGGTAATACTGGTCAACGCATTTGGATTATAGGTATCCACGGATTTACCATAGTTCTTTTTGAAAGCATCAATCAGTCCTGCTTTCACCGATGGCAGGACATCGGTATTGCGGTCTACATAAGTAAGCGTATATTTACCTTCTTTGATTGTTTCTACGGTCGCTGATGCTGGAGTTACGGTTTGTTCTTTTTCTGGAACCTCCAATAAGCGCCACTCTGCAAGTTGAAACAAAACGTTTGCACCTGTTCTGTTTTGCGAAGTCCCGCTAACATTCAAACGGTAATGCTTATAACCTTTCGTATTTTTAAAGTTAAAACGCTTCGTCTGCGTTCTAAAACCAAAAGCTTCATATTGTCTGGTATCCAGTTGAACCCAGTTTGTGCCATCATTTGACGCCGTTATTTTCCAGTCGCGGGGATCTCTTTCCTGAGCATCATCTCCAGAAGTAAGCGTATATGCAGCAATCACTTGTTCTTTTGGAAAAGACAGCTGCATATAGGAAGCAGCATCAAAAGAATAAGTCAGGAATTTCGTCGTAGTGATATTGTCTACTAACTTCGAAGAACCTTCTTTTCCATTCGCACCTGATGTATTCTCAGTGCTTACCGTAATTGTACCTGATGCCGTCACATCCTGCTCTTTAGTTGTTGTGATTGGATCTACGGTGTTATGATTTGATGTCGTTCCTTTATTACAGGAAGAATGCGCAACCAGCACGCAAAAAAGGGGCGCCATAAGGCATGAAAATTTCAACATATCAATTAGTTTATTTGTGTGTGTTTATCGCATAGAAAAAGCAACCTTAACAAGATTGCCTTCGTTTATTAATAGGTAATACCTGGAAAATCGATTTTAGCCTTTACCAATTGCGCCTTCCAATCATTTCCTTTTTCATCTTTATCTCCAAATGCAATCAAAGCCTGGTTTTCAAGATTAGCTCCTGCAGCACCGCTCCAGAAATGGATAAACTCACCGAAGTTCATTCTACGGTCGTACTCCATATATTGTTTCCCGTTAACAACGATCTGATGTTTTGGAAAATGCTCCGCTAACTTGCTGAAAAAGCCATTCAGCACGCGTGTTTTACCAAACTGATCATAGATGGGGAAGAACCAGTCTTTAAACCATTTTGTTCCGGCTCTAGGATAAGTATCAGTAGTGTTAATCATCAGGTTATACCAGCGTTTGGCATCATCAGTTCTGTTCAAGCCCAGATACACATCATATTGATAGATTTCCATCCATTTACTATCATGCCAGATGTCCCATGCTGGTGAACCTTTCACCCCTTTTACAGCACCTTCAACAATATGTCCGATCTCATGCGTAGAAATGTCAATGTCATTCTCTTTACCCGACATCCATGCATTGAAATCCCCAGAACCGCAATCGGTCACATTGCGATAATCATGACTGGCATCCATATAAGTGGAAGGATGACCACCGCCATATTTTCCTGCATGATAAATCACAAACAAACGACCATCATCACCAAAATTCCCATAAGTCTTTTTGGTATAATCCCAGGCCTCAGCCATGTATTGAAATGGCCAGGTAATCGTTCCTTTCACATCGCCATCATAGTACACCGCCACATTGCTATCATAATACACCCGGTTTACAACCTGAACATGATCAAACCAATGTTCTTTCCATGTTTTAGGTGGTGCACCTGGCGGATCCTGAGCTTCTGCAATTGGAGGGGCTGGTGGGATGGGTTTTATGATTTCTTTTTTGGAATTACATCCAACACTTAAACCGGCTAAAAAAATTACTGTATACACGCTATTCTTCATAAAATTTAATTTAACAGGCAATAAATAACACCGGACGATCATGCCCCGCCCGATGTTAATACTGCCTTCATTTACCAACCTGTGTTTTGTACAATTTGGGGTACTTTCTGTATTTCACCATTTGGGATAGGCCACAAATAATGTCTTTTTTGGAATACTCTGTTTTCAGTGGTCACCACAGTATAGAATGCCGGGCTATCCTTCGTGATGTCTAATCCACGAATAATATTATCGGTAGTTTCTGCAATTTTCCATTCTCTGGTATAGAAATAACGATCCAGTTCAAAAGCAAGCTCTACCCTTCTTTCCTTACCGATCGCAGCTCTCATATCAGTTGGAACAGGTAGTCCACCAGTACCGTATACAGGGATACCTGCACGTTCACGAATCCTGTTCAGATAAAGTAACAGGTCAGGATTTGTAGGGTCTGACTCCTGCAAGGCCTCTGCATAATCCAGATAAATTTCTGCCAAACGAATCACTGAGAATAAAGTACGACTGCTCGTCCATCCTGCCACTGTCAGGTGTTTTCTTGAAGTATAGCCTGTTTTGGTATAATCGGAATTCGCAATACCAGCTTTACCAGCATTTCCGGTATTGGTGAAATTAGTAATGATATTAGATTGCGGATTAATCCATTTACGACCTGTATACGTGATATTCGCATAAAAACGCGGTTCACGGTTCACATACATATTGCTGATCAAACGAACCGCATTCTGGTCATTCGGATCTGGTGCCTGATAGTCAGAGAAACCAGTAGCCTTATAACTTGGATCGCTGTTAATAGACAATCCATTTACAGTAAAAAATGCATCCACCATTTGCTGAGAAACAGACAGGAATGAGCCACCTTTATCACCTCCGGAAGCCCCATTATGATTTGGCGCTAATGAATATTGATAATTGGTCACATCTCCTGCTCTTCCAAAGATCATTTCAGAATTCCAGCCATTCAAGACTACATCTCTACTAGCCAGGAAAGCCCTGTTGAATGCCGTATTTGGAACTCCGGTTGGCGTGCTGCTGACCGAATATAAACTGTAACCTGAGTAATTCGCATTGTTTAAGAATTCTCTGGCAGCAGTAGCCAGTCTTGTCCATTTCGCAGGACTGCTGGTTTGATTGATCAATTGTTTACCATCTTGATTTTTAAGATTGGCATAGTCAGCATTGCCATTAAACAAAGGTCTTGCTGCACTAAGCAATGCTTTTATTTTATAAGCCTGGGCAACTGATCCATTTACATGTCCATAATCTTCAGATGATTGAGGGATAGGTGGAAGCCCAGCAGTTGCCGCATCCAGCTCAGCTACAATATAGTCGATACATTCATCAAATGAATTACGAGGTTTACTGATTGCAGCCAATGGCGCATCAGAAGGTATCGGTTCGTTGCCTAATAAAACAACCGGACCGTATATACGGACTAAATGATAGTAATAAATCGCCCTTAACGCTCTCGCCTCGTTGAAATAACGACCCACAAAATCAATTCCACCAAGGTTACAGTCTGTACATCTGTTTACATTCGCCATGAAAGTACTGGCTGCCTGTATCCCTTTGTAGAAATTCTGCCAGTGGTAATTCACTTCACCTCTTGTGGCATCCCATGCACCGGTATTTACGTTTTCAGAGAAATTGGCCAGTGTATAATCCGCTTCATCAGAAGCGGCCGTCCATGGACCAATATTACCTGTCTGACTTGGGAAACGATCCTGATTCTGACTTGGCAAAGTCGAATACACATTTGCCAGGGCCTGCTCTACAGTCGCTTTCTTTTCAAAAGCCTGCGTAAAAGTCAATCGGTCATCAGGTACCTGGTCTAAAAATTTTTTACAACCGTAATTTCCGGCAATTAGCAGAAAGGCTGTTGTATATATAAATATTCTTTTCATTATGTTTAAAAATTAGCGGTGAAACCCAGAGAATAATTTGAAGTCAGCGGATAACGGGTACCATTACTGGTCAACAGTTCTGGATCCCATAACTTAAACTTGCTGAAAGTATACACGTTATAACCCGTTGCATAAATTCTTAGACGTTTCACACCGATGGACTTAATTCCTTCTTTAAGGGTGTATCCCAAATCAACATTTTTCAATCTCAGGAAGCTCACATCACGTTTCCACCAGGTGCTCGACTGATAATTGTTGTTGTTGGTGTTGTAAGATAATCTAGGATAAGTAACATTCTGACTTGGGTTAGCTACCGTCCATCGGTCTGTAGCCACTGCCAGCATATTTCCCTGTCCTCCAGAGTTAGCAAATGAAGGAATGTCAATTAAGATATCCGCATTGCTTTGTCCTTGGAAAAAGGCACCAAAATCAAAATTCTTGTAGCTTAGAGAGAAACCAAAACCATAAGTGGTCGTTGGCATATCACCTCTTCCGATGATGGTCTTATCAAAATCGTTGATTTCACCATCACCATTCAAATCCTTGTACTTAATATCACCTGGCATTAGGGTACCAAATTGTTTCGGACTGGCATCAATTTCTGCCTGAGTATCGAATAATTTCTCTGCAATAAACCCAAAACGAGTCGCTGCTAAGATGTTATATCCTCTTTGCTCCATCCATGGATAAGCTTTAGGTGCCTGATCATTTTCAATCACCTTATCCTTGTTGTAAGTATAATTCGCTCTGAAATTGATAGACAAATCCTGGCTGAATTGCGCATTGTACTCTATTGTACCGTCAATACCTTTATTTTTCACTTCACCAAGGTTACCCAGTGGGGTATTGGCAAGTCCGATATAGTTTGGCACTACACCACGGCTGATAAATGTCCCTGTTCTGTGTTCTTTGTACACATCTACAATTAGGGAAAGGTTGTTATTTAAGGTCTTCAACTCGAAACCTAAATCCTGCTTGCGCGTCTCTGCCCAGGTAACATCCACGCCATAAGCAGTAATCGCTAAACCGCCAAAGCTGTTCTGCCCGGTCTGTCCAAAAGTATAACCGGGAATATCTGTATTGCTGATTTTGGTCAGGTAGAAGAAACGATCTGCTTCATTATCTGCATAATTTGCCGTACTTCCTCCAGATCCTACGATACCATCAGAATAACGGAACTTCACCATCTGGAAAGTGTTTTTCAACTTCTCAAAGAAAGGCTCATTAGACACCAACCAGCCTACACCAAATGCTGGAAATGCACCGTAACGTTTACTAGGCGCAAAATTCTCTGAACCATTATAACCCAGGTTAAACTCTGCAAAATACTTGTTATCATAAGCATAAGTAGCACGTGTAGCCACACCCTGCAACCTGTAAGGTATAGAAAGTGTTAAATTACCGGCAAATGGATTACTATTATCATTCTGATTGTAAAGTACCAAACCACTTACCGCATGTTTACCAAAAGTACGATTGTAATTGATCCCTATTTCAGCATATACTTTCTTGTCTCCAGAATTGGTATTGGCATAGTTTAAGAAATCCTGCCCTTGTAATACCAAGCCATATTTATAACCTGAACTTGGGTCGTTAGGGGTATTGTAAGGATCATTAGGGTTAATTCTGTACAAGGATTCTCTTTTAATCCTGTTGATGCGGTTATCGTTTTTAACATCGAATGAGAACATTCCTGTCATAGACAAACCAGGGGTAATCGCTTTTAAATCCTGGGTTAAACGAAGGTTGGAATACAGCTGAGTAGTATATCCAATGCGATATCCATTTCTGGTGATGTCACCATAAGGGTTACGCTGATCGGCCTGCGGACTAATTCCTGGCAAGCTTCCGTTTGGATATAAGATTGGAAATGAAGTTGGATTGATCAGGAAAGCCTGACTAAAAATATCCTGTGCATTAAAGTTACTTGGGAAGTTAGTTTGTGACAACACCCCTTTTACGCCCAGATCCATCTTAGTGGTTCCCGTAATGTCCCAGTTTAAATTGGTACTTACATTAAAACGGTCATAACTTTGGTTGATTTTCTTATTGTCTGCATCACTGGTTTTAAACAATCCGCTTTCGCCGTAATAACCTAAAGACACATAATACCTCGCATTACTTACCCCACCAGATAAATTGGCAGTAGCTGTTCTGTTTTGTCCGAAATCATTGTAAATGGCATCAAACCAATTTACATTTGGATACAGGATTGGATCAGCACCACTGGCTGTTTTTTGAATCGCATCCAGACTAAAAGCAGGATTAAATGCACCCGCAGCACCGCCTCTCAGGTATTCAGTATATTTTGCCTCATTGGCAAGGTTCATATAATCGATACCATCAATCAGCTGTGGCTTACGTGTAAACTTGCTGATCCCCTGATAAAAATCTACAGAGATCGTTGGTACACCCGTTTTACCCTGCTTGGTATTGATCAGGATGACCCCGTTTGCACCACGAATACCATATACCGCAGTCGCCGCAGCATCTTTAAGCACAGTAAAGTTCTCTACGTCATATACACTGATGTCATTTAGGTTTCTACCCGGCACCCCATCTATGATGATCAAAGGACTTCTGTCACCGGCCGATTGTGAAGTAATACCACGGATAAAAATATCTGAACCTGTAGCACCAGGCTCTCCATTTCTGCTCACATTAATTACACCTGGAATACGACCCGCCAACATCTGACTTAAGCTGGATACCGGCTGCTTTAAATCTTCTACTCTTACCGACGATTGTGCCCCTACCAGACTTTCTTTCTTCTGTGTACCAAAACCTACAATAGCGATCTCTTTCAGGTCTTCGCCACTTTTTGGTTTCATCTCAATAGTTAAAGCCGTTTGCTTTCCGACAGCAACTTCCTGAGTTTCATAACTTACATAACTTATAATTAAGACTGCATTTTCATTTGGTATGCTGATCGTAAAAGCACCATTCACATCAGCAGCAGCAGTAGTAGTGGTTCCTTTAACCCTGATACCGGCACCTGGTAATGGCAATCCTTTTTCATCCTTTATAATACCACGGATCGTAATGTCCGCATTTGGCTGTACTGTGGTGACAAACGTATCTGCTTTAATTGCAGGTACCGATGCTGAGGCAGTGCTGCAAGTTCCTGCAGCTACAGAAAAGGCCAGCACCCGAAGGGCAATATCCCTCGATAGCAGCTCTCTTCCAATTAACATTCGTAATTTTTTTCTCATAATCAATTTGATTGTATCTAATTTGTTTGTTGGTTTTTGATCTTTTTACTGTTGATCTTCGGGAACTTCTATCACTCTCCATTCACCCAGCTGAAATAAATCGCCAGAGCCAATTGAAGTAATACTAATGCGGTAATACTTGTACGCGTTAAGGTTTTTGAAACTGAAGAATCTGGTTTGTACACGTCCAGCAAAAGCTTCATTTGTCCTGGTATCCAATACCGTCCAGGTGCTGCCGTCATTAGATCCGTTAAATGTCCAGTTCTTTGGATCTCTCAAAGGAGCATCCCCTCCAGAAGTTAGTGAGTAAGAAGCCACTTGCTGAGCTTGAGGAAACTCCAGCTGCATGTAGAAATTAGGCGCATAAGAAAAGATTAAGAATTTCGAATTGACATCATCATCCACCACTTTCTTCGAACCTTCACCACTATCAATCCCATCTCTGTTTTCTATGTTCACACTCAGTTTACCTTTTGAGGTCACATCTACCTTCGCCTTCCAGGTAAATAATTCGGTTTTTGGATAGTCCTGCTTTTCACAGCCTGAACATAATGCGGCGACTAGGAAAAGCACTGGTGATGCTTTCCTGGGCAATTTTAATAAGTCCATACAAATTTGGTTAATTGGTTTTTAGTTTGTTATTGAATTGGTCATTAATTGTTTCATTTTCTTCTCCTGGATACTGTTAAAAGGTTTTAGGAAAATCTTTAAATAAAAACATTTCAATAAAAATAGGCTTTGCCGCATCTTGAAGTTGTTAAGGAAATCTTAATGAAATGTTAATGTTTATTTTAAAATCATTTGTTGTGATAAAACGATTATTTTAGCGTTAATGACCCTTAATAAAATACAAGCATCCCCTCGAACGCACAAGATAATTGCGCTGATTAGTCTGGTTATCCTTTCTTATTTACAATTCAATCTGATTTATACTACCTATAAATTAAAAGACAAGCAATATATATTAAAGGAAAGCCGCTCTATCGAGAATAGCTACAAAGAAGTGGTTCGTAATGACAAGTTATATCCTGGGGGACAGAAAATTGTAGATTCCGTCATTTACAGGAATATGCAAGCGATGGAAGATACTTATTACCATAATCCTGCTGCTTTTGAACGCCTTAAAGAAAGGGTTTGCGACAGTATCGTCCGGAATCTCCGCTTAAACAGCAACATGGACAGTGTCTTTACTGCGATTTTAACAAAGGATAACCTGGATCGGGATCTAAAATATCTATTGGTCATGAATGACCTTGCCATTACCTTTAATGGTGTCAATTACATTTCATTGTACAAACCAGAAAAAGAAAAGCTTGCTTACCTGGCCCTAAACATTCAAAACAAATACGGAATCGCCATAGATGGCAACCTCCAAAATCCTACAAACCAAAATCATACTGCAGGTTTGATGGTCAGCTCCCCAACACCAAGAAGCTATTACATGGGTTTTGCAATCCATGTAGATTACGACAACAGGAAAATGATTATCCTGAAATCAATGTCCTTCACCCTATTGCTCTCCATCTCCTTTATTCTGCTGGTCATCAGCATCTACTACTTCACGTATAGAAATTGGCTAAGACAAAAGAAACTGGCAGATATGAAGACGGATTTTCTAAATAGCATTACTCATGAATTTAACACGCCTATTGCTACAATTTTAGTCGCCAACTCCAGTATTCAGAACAAGGAAATTATTGCTGATCCTGCCAAGGTTTATCCACTCACAGAAGTCATCAAAAGGCAAACACAGCGACTTCAAACCCTGATTAATCAGGCGCTGGACATTAGCCAGATGAATAAGAATGAGATAGAAAGAGAACTTTATGACATGGCTTCTCTTTTAGAAGAACTCATCAACGACTATAAACTTAAAATCACCGAAAATGTAACTATCAGTTACAACTTTGAAGATATTCATGCTTTGGTGTTATTGAACAGGTTTTTACTGACCACCATGCTTTATAATATTTTCGACAATGCGCTGAAATATAACACGAAAGACGCCAAAGAAATTAAGCTGGAGCTGATAACCCATGGCCAAAGCTTAACACTCTGCATCCGGGATAATGGAGTAGGCATGAACAAAAAGCTCATGAAATCTATATTCGACAAATTTTACCGTGGTAAAAATGGAGTGAAGACACGTGGATTAGGATTAGGCCTGTTTTATGTCAAACAAACCGTAGAAGCGCACAACTGGGAATTAAATTTAAGCAGTGAACCAAACCAGTATAGTACATTTTGTATTACCATGCCGATAGAAAAAGAGAAATAACATCCTTACTTTTTTGAGAGTTCCGCAATGCTGAATATATAGCCAACACCATATACATTCTGGATACTCACCTCCGAAGAATGATTCAAAGCTTTACGTAATCTGGAAATGAATACATCCAGGCTTCTGCCCAGAAAATAATCATTCTCCCCCCAGAGCTCCAGCAAAATATCCGCCCTTTTTAAAATGCGGTTTTGATGTAAAAACATATATTCCAGCAGCTGAGCTTCGCGAAGGGTTAAAGAAATCACGGAATGATTAGGTAAAAACAACTTTAACAAATCCTTTTTAAAAGTTAAATCCCCTATGGCCAGCTCAGTTTCATTTACAGTAGACACCAGCGCTTCAGTCAGCTCAAGCGGTTCATTCCTTTTTAAGATGTTTTTTATTCTGAGTACCAGCTCATCAATATCAAAAGGTTTGACAATGTAGTCATCAGCGCCAATCTTCAAACCCCGAAGCCTGTCATTCTTTTCATTTCTTGCCGTAACGAAAATAAAACTCTGATTTTTATTCAGGGACTTAATCTTTTCTACCAACTCAAAACCATCATAATCTGCCAGTTGAATGTCAAGGATCAAGATGTGAAATTTTGTGGTCTGATAGATATTCAACGCATCTTGGGCATTTAAACACCAGGTCACTTCAAATCCTACCAGCTCCAAATACTGCTTTACCACATTACCAAGATCCCTTTCATCTTCTACAAAAAGTACATGTTGTTTCATTGCTTCATAAGAATAAGATTAACTGACTCCAGTTCATAGCTGAACTACCCCGAAGTAAACATATTCAAAAAAAACAATTCATTTACAGTCGACATAGATAAATTTTACAGGAGCAATGGGATGCACTGAGAAAACTATTACGTTTTAGCATTCAAAACCAAGCTCCTGAAACAGTTTCAGGCCTTTTTGAATCACCCTGTTCCCAGATAGATATTTTCAACATTTCAATTCAACACTTCAACATTATGTCTCATAAATTCCACCCCGGTATGAGCTGCTAAAAGCAAGTAAGCTTTTAATAGGTTAAAATTTGATGCCCTGGTATCCATTTCTTGAGCGACTAAAAGTCAACAGCACTTTAACTGGAACTCATCAGCCCTTTAATAGATTTACGGAATGAACCGAATAACTTCCTGCAACGGTAGATATATGATCAGTATTTGATTTTAAACAGTACTTTAGATTTAAATTAACGCCTTAAATCATCTGAAATGAATATACTACGTACCTGGAAAGATTTCTTTAGCTTTCTTTTAGCTCCGGCTATCGACCACAAGGAAGGCAGCCTGCTGGAGAAGTCGCTCAGCGCATTCTACATCTTTATCCTTAAAGTAATCCTGGTAATTATCACAGGGCTGCTGCTACATCTTTTATTCGGCAATCCGGATCCCAAAATATTAAATAGCACCTTAATTAATACCTCTATTTTTATTGCGCTCTTTGCAGGTGTATTTGAAGAAATCGTTTACCGCTTATCTCTCACTAAATTCAATCCCTGGTACCTTTCCATCTCCCTGGCTGGCTTCCTGTTCATCATCATCAAAAAACTATATTTCAGAAATATGCTGCTAGAAAATGAAGGCCTGCTGGTTTCTTCTTTGATCGCAGTCGCCTCTTTCCCTATATTTTATTTAATAACCAAAAAATTTACTGAGCAGCTGGAACGTTTCTGGCAGAAACATTTCGGAATTGTTTTCTATATCAGTGCCTTTCTTTTTGCCATTTCACATTTTTTTAACGCCAAAGAACTGGAACTAGTTAATTTAAAATCAAACATCAGCCATCTATTTAGCGCATTGATCCTGGGCTATGTGCGCATAAGATCTGGGATCGTAGCCGCAATAATTCTTCATATCGTCTGGGATTTAATGCTCTGATCATGTATACCATTCCGTTTATGGCTTTCTCATCCGCAAAGCAGTTTAGAGAATAGCCCTATCCTCAGCGCTAAATCCTTTTCTCCATAGCATCGCAGGTTTTAATCAAAATTTCAGCATTTTGTCTCAATCTCTAGGAGATACTAAAAGCAATGCTATATTTGATTAACGAGCCAAACTACATTGAGAATAACCACCTTCATTTTTTTGCTGCTATTCGCGAAAATATTACACGCGCAACCCTACTATTTTAAACACTATCAGGTAGAAAACGGGCTGTCCAACAACAGTGTATTTGCCGGTGTTCAAGATGATAAAGGATTTATGTGGTTTGGCACAAAGGATGGTTTAAACAGATTCGATGGCTATTCTTTCAAAACTTACCGCCATGATTCTGCAGATCCTACCAGCTTAGGAAACGACAAGATTTATTCCCTATTCAGCGATAAAACTACGGGCCTATGGGTGGGCACAGATCTCGGTCTGTATAAATACAACCCGGAGAAGGAAACTTTCAGCGCAGTCAAGGAAACCCTCCATATTGGCATCCGCAGCATACACGTCGACAAAAAAGGCAACCTTTGGCTCCTTTCAAACAGCAAACCCTATCGTTATAACCCAGCAAAAAAAGAGTTTTCAGCCATCAAAGTGGAGGACTCATTTGACGTTGGCTCTATTTACTGCCGTTCGAACGGAGAAATCCTCATCACCAGCCCTGATGGCAGGATTGCGATCTACAACCCCCAGAGCAAGTCTTTCCAAACCCGTTATCAAATGAATAAAAAAGGGGCTGTTAATATCGGCTGGATACCCGTATTTACAGAAACCAGCGACCAGCTGCTGCTGCTGGGTTCCAGCAGTCAGGGAATCAAATTATTCAACCCCAAAACAAATGAGTTAAAAGACATCATTACCCAGAATAAAGACAAAACACACATTTATGTGAGGGATATGCAGGCCAGAAATGAAGATGAATTCTGGATCGGTACCGAATCCGGATTATACATCTATAACCATAAAAATGGCCACATTATCCACCAGCAAAAGAAATACAGCAATCCATACACCCTTTCAGACAATGCCATTTACTCGGTATGCAAAGACAGAGATGGAGGCGTATGGATGGGCACCTATTTTGGTGGAACCAATTATTATGCCCCCTCTTCTTCCATCTTCAGCAAATACTTCCCGGAACAGCAGCCAAACTCCATTAGCGGCAGCGATGTCCGAGAAATCTGTAAAGATAAAAACGGCAATTTCTGGATCGGCACCGAGGATGCAGGCCTGAATAAAATGGACCCGAAAACAGGTCGATTTACCTCCTTTTTTCCTACCGGAAAAGAGAGCACCATTGCACATTCTAACATCCATGGCTTAGTAACCGATGGTGATAAATTATGGATCGGTACTTTTGAGCATGGCTTAGATGTGATGGACATCAATACCGGTATGGTCATTAAACATTACGTACCGGGGAAAGGAAATTCTTTACGCTCCAGTTTTGTATTGAGCATGTTTAAAACTAAAGCCGGGGATATCCTCCTGGCCACAACCGTCGGGCTCTATAAATACAACCGCAAAAAGGATGATTTTGATGCCATACCTGATATCCCGTTTTATTTCTTCAACAACATCATGGAAGACAGTGAAAGTAATATATGGGCTGGAACTTATGATAAAGGATTGCTTCGTTTCAGGTTGGGCGAAAAAGGTTATACCAATTTTAAAAACGAATATGGCGATAAAAACAGCCTGAGCAACAACACCATCAACGGGATATTCGAAGACAGTAAAAAGAACATCTGGGTGGTCACCGATGGCGGCGGATTGTCCTTGCTGGATAAGAAAAAATCAACCTTCAAATCTTACCAGACAAACGATGGGCTCCCAAGTAATTTCCTCTTCAGGATCCTGGAAGATCAGCACCATAAATTATGGATCAGCAGTACCCGCGGACTGTTTCGCTTTGATCCACAAACAGCAGAAGTAAAAATATATACCAAAGCAGATGGCCTGCTGACCGACCAGTTTAATTACAACTCTTCTTTCAAAGATACAGACGGCAGAATGTACTTTGGCAGCCTGAAAGGCATGGTGAGTTTCTTGCCAGACCAGCTCAATACCACCGCTAAAACAGCCCCCGTATTTCTAACCGGCTTCCAGATCGACAATGCAGACCGTACAGATCCCAATGCAGATAAGATCCTCACCAAATCCGTTACTTACACCAATGAGATTACCCTGGAGTACAACCAATCCTCTTTTAGTATAGACTTCGCCGCACTCAGCTATGCCTCGCCTGTTACCACAGAATACGCATACAAGATGACCGGACTATACAATAGCTGGGAATATTTAAAAACGAATAGAAAGGTATACTTTACAAAACTAGCCTCTGGAACCTATATATTTGAAGCCAAGGCAATGATTAACGGCAGTAAAGAATGGAGTAAAGACAACGTTAAATTACGCATCATTGTATTACTCCCATTCTGGAAAACCTCCTTAGCCTATGTCGGCTATTCGATTTTATTTCTAGGATTGCTCACCGCCATCATCCTCGAGTACCATAAGAGAACAGACCTTAAAAACAAAAGGCGCATGAAGCTTTTTGAGCATCAAAAAGAAAAGGAAATCTACCAGGCCAAAATCGAATTCTTCACCAATGTAGCGCATGAAATCCGTACTCCCCTTACCCTGATCAAAGGGCCTATGGAAAAGATTATGAAACTTTCAAAAGAAGTGCCAGCCATTGAGAAGAACCTGAATACCATGAACCGAAATACCAATCGTTTACTGGAACTCACCAATCAGCTGCTGGACTTTAGAAAAACGGAGGTACAGGGCTATTCCTTAAACTTTGTAAAAGTCGACATCTCAGAACTTATTGAAGATATCAGACTGCAGTTTCAGGATGCTGCTGAAAGTAAAAAGATCAGTTTTGAAACTCTCCTGCCTCCCACCCATTTTTTTGCTTACGTAGATACAGAAGCATTGTACAAAATCATGAGTAACTTGCTGGACAATGCTTTAAAGTATGGTCAATCGAAAGTGAAAGTCGTATTGAGCATCAACCAGGAGGAAGACCAGTTCAGTATTCGCGTATATAGTGATGGACCTAAAATTGCACCGGAGATCAGGAACAAAATCTTTGAGCCTTTTTTCAGGGCCAGAGAAACAGAAATGCAAAGGGGAACAGGTATCGGGCTGTCCATATCCAGATCGCTCGCAGAGTTGCATCAAGGGAGCTTGTACCTGGAAGAAAGTGGCCCGGAGGGCAATGTATTTGTAATAGTACTCCCCATACATCAGGCAATGGGATTTAACTTAGACGGAAAATGGAAAAAGAAATAACCATCCTACTTGTAGATGACAACGAAGAAATCTTAGAATTCATCGCAGATGATTTAAGCGAAAAATATCAAGTCCTGACCGCTATGAACGGCCTGGAAGCCCTTGCTATCTTAGAGACAGAAACCGTCCATCTGGTGGTTTCTGATGTCATGATGCCGGAAATGGATGGATTTGAGTTCTGCAAAAAACTAAAATCAAGCATTGAATTCAGCCATATCCCCTTGATTCTGCTAACCGCAAAAGACACCCTGGATTCCAAAATACAAGGATTGGAACTGGGAGCCGATGTGTATGTAGAAAAACCATTCTCACCAGAATTTCTGCAAGTACAGATCTCCAGCCTGATCGCCAATAGGAACAAAATCAAAGCTTATTTTTCCAATTCACCGCTTTTACACCTTAAAGGAATTGCCCATTCCAAAGCAGATGAGCAATTCCTGGAAAAGATTCAATACATTATTGATAAAGACATCAGCAATCCTGAGCTGGATGTAGAACACCTGGCCAACCACATGAACATGAGCAGACCCACCTTGTATAGGAAAATCAAATCTATTTCAAACCTCAGTCCCAATGAACTGATCAATATTTCTCGTTTAAAAAAGGGCGCAGAACTTCTGAAACAGAACGACCTGAAGATATATGAGATTTCCGAATTGGTTGGATATAGCTCTCAAACTCACTTTGGGCGAGTTTTCTCCAAACAATTCGGAATGTCTCCTACAGAATATGCGAACCACAAATCATAAGTTGATTCCTATCATTTTACTTTCCTGCACTTAAAGAAAATGGCCGATCAGCTGCTGCAAGCCCTCTGGTCAGCGAGGGCTGGTCAGACATTTCCAGCTTTAACACCCCGCCATTCAGTAGATCACTGTGACGGATATAATTAGCTGTATACGGCTTCCCGTTCAACGTGGCTGATTTAATATAGACATTTTTAGCGCTGTTTTCAGGAGCCTCAATCACAAACTGCTGTCCATTTTCCAGGTTAATCGTCGTTTTCTTAAACATCGGACTGCCCATCACATACTGATCCGTCCCAGGAGTCACGCTGTAAAATCCTAAAGCACTCAACACATACCAGGAAGAAGTCTGCCCTTGATCTTCATCTCCCGGATAGCCGTTTTCCGTCGCATCATAAAGTTTAGACATCACATTCCTCGCATGAAACTGCGATTTCCAGGGCTGTCCCGCATAATTATAAAGGTACACCATGTGCTGAATCGGCTGATTGCCATGTGCATACTGCCCCATATTTGCCATCACCATTTCCGTCATCTCATGGATCATTCCACCATAAGTCCCTACATTCACCGTATTTGGCTCAGAAAACACCGAATCCAGCTTCGCACTGAAGTTCTGCTCACCTTTCATTAAATCAATCAAACCCTTCACATCCTGGAATACAGACCACTGATAATGCCAGGCATTCCCCTCCGTATAAGGACCTCCCCATTCAAAAGGATCAAATTTCGGCGTCCATTGACCATTCGCATCTCTCCCTCTCATGAATTTAGTGGAAGGGTCATACACATTTTTATAATTGTACATCTGTCTCTCAAAAATACCCGCGTAAAAATCATTACCGGTCATTTTTGCCAGAGTCCAGCCACAATAATCATCATAAGCATATTCCAATGTTTTTGCCGTAGCCTCCCTGTATTTAGGATAAGGCACATACCCCAGCTCGAAGTATTCTTTCCAGCCATCCCTGCCATTTGCAGGGCCCCATGGGCCTTTATTCGTCGATTCATGCAGGTAAGCGGCCAGGGCTTCTTTAGGATCAAATGTCCTGATCCCTTTTGCCCAGGCATCTGCCAGCAGCGAAATCGCGTGATTACCAATCATACTGCCCGCCTCACTTGGGAAAGACCAGGAAGGCAGCCAGCCGCATTGCTTATACGCGTCAATTAAGGCCTGCATATAACGGCCATGCATTTCCGGATGCATCAAGGTATTTAAAGGAAATTGAGCACGAAAAGTATCCCAGAAACCAGTATCGGTGAACATATAACCGGGATGTACTTTCCCATCATACGGACTAAAATAATAAGGATTTCCATTGGCATCGATTTCATAAAACTTCCTGGAGAAAATACTCGCCCTAAAGAAACAAGAGTAGAAAGTTGCTTTATCGGCTTCCGTTCCACCCTCCACCACTACTTTCGACAATGATTTGTTCCAGACCTCTGCAGCTTTCTCCTTAGTCACTTCCAAACTTTTATCTGCGCCTAACTCCCTGCTCAGGTTCAATTCTGCCTGCTCCATACTGATGTAAGAGGAAGCGGTTTTCACCTGCACTTTCAGGCCATCTTTGAACTGAACATAGGCGCCTTTACCTGAACCTTCAGCACTTTTCTCTCCGGGATTAATGGTGTTCTTCTTATTTTCCCAGGTGCCATAAGCTTTAAAAGGCTGGTCAAAATAGAGTACAAAAAAGCTTTTGAAACCTTCTTTAAAACCCTCTCCATTGTTTATAAAACCAGTAATCTTGTTTTCCTCCGGATAGATTTTAACCCCGCTGATGCCAGTATACCCATCTAAAACCAGGAAACTTTTCTTACCTGATGGATAACTGAACCGCAAATGAGCACCACGCTCAACTGGTGAAATCTCAGTAGTAATCTGGTTTTCGAACTTCACTTTATAATAATTGGGTTTCGCCACCTCATCATGATGACTGAACTTCGCTTCCCGATCATTTTCATTCACCACCAAACGGTCTGTCATAGGCATCAAAGAGAATACCGCATAATCCCTGGACCAGGAACTGCATTGATGTGCCTGTTGGAATCCCCGGATCTTATCTTTAAAGTACTGGTATTTCCAGCCATCGCCGTTTCTTCCGGTCTGAGGTGTCCAGGTGTGCATGGCAAAGGGTAAAGCAGTGGTAGGATACGTATTCCCCCTGGTCAGTTCATGTTTTGAATTCGTTCCCTGCAAGGTATTTACATATTTAACGAGGTCGGCCTTTTGGGCCAAACCTCGTACACTAACCTGCACACAAATGAAAAAGACAATAAATTTAAGTTTCATAATGGGTAATAAATATTAGGGTATAATGATCGTTCCCTGCTGGTCTTCATCAGGAATTAAAGTATTTCGTTTTCTTTCCAGAATCATAGAGCCCACAAAGCGGTAGTCAATCGGGAAGGTCGGATTTGAAATATCGCTGTATTGATACTCCAGAAAGACAGTGGTATAAATGCGCTCCAGATATGGCAGCACCCCATCTTTTTCTTTCTTGACGGTAAAAGTCCCACGCTGCTGAGAAAACCGTATCGCCGGATTCTCGCTGCTGAGCGTCACCGTTTTATTGCCCTCATTAAAGGAAGCTTTTATCTTATATTCTCGACGGTCAAGCGCCTCCTCTTCTGTAACTCCCGCAAAGAAAAAAACGGTTTTTTCATCCACCACATAAGCATTTCTAAAAGGTACCGTTAATGGTTTCTGCTCATTCTGAGGACGGTTCCGGTCCCATACCTCTGCAGCAATAGAGTATTTCCCAGAATAATCATTAAAAGGAACGATCCGCATCAGCGATTTTTTATATCCCCTGCCAGTAGCAATAGCCAGGGAAGAGGTCGAAATGATCTGTACCGGTAAAATGTACTTGTTGCTAAAATCCAGTCCTGCCAGCTTTAGGTTCAAGTTATAGGAGCCCTGGTTTTTACCGGCAGGAATCGTCGTATTCATAGATTCAAATTGATAAGCTTCCTTCGGAAGTTCATTGAAATACAAATCACTCCTCAGCCTGAAGCGCTCGAAATTCAGGTTCTGAAGGGTATCCACATCCGTATTGATGGTCACAGTCACCTCAGCACTATTCTCCGTAGATCCGCTCACAATAATGGGAACTTTTACAGGAATAGCACCACCCGCAGCATTGTATTTCACATGGACTTCCACCACGCCATTGTTCACAAAAGACACCGATTTCCGGAATAACTCATCCTGCCACTCCTTGTTACAGGAGCTGATGAGCATGCAGCCAATTACAGCCAATATATATCCTCTTTTCATAAATTTTCTAGTTAAAAGTAGTCCAACCTGGATTCTGGGTCAATTTTCTGTTCTTCCTCAGCTCACTATGCGAAATCGGCCAGAGGTACATTTTGTCAACAAAAATGGTCGGCATAGAAGGAATTGGAACCGGCGTATTGAACAAATCCCTTTGACTCTCCGTCATATTCATATTGCAGCCCGTCACTGCTGTAGCCTCTTCTACCGGCGCATCTTTCCATCTCCTCAGGTCAAAATACCGCTGACCTTCAGCAAAAAGCTCTATCTGACGTTCTCTTTTTATCGCTTTTCGCAGCAAATCCGTACTGCCATAAACCTCATTTCCATAATCAGGAACACCGCCACGGATGCGCACTTCAGAAATATATTTACTCATTTCTGGTATATCCCTGCCCACTATAATGGTTTCAGTACCAGTATAACTTGGTATCGAATAGCTGCCCGTTAATTCATTCATCGCCTCTGCATAGACCAGCAAAATATCAGCATACCTCATGGCTGGTTCTACCTTTGGCACGATAAAACCACCCTCCATATAAGAATCAATCGGGTTGTAATACTTCTTGATGCCCAGACCGGTCCTGATGTAAAAATCAGGAGAGGAAGCTTGTTTACCATTCGGGTGATCCCTGTAGTAAAAGACCTGGATATGGCGATTTTCAGGTTTCAAAGCACTGATATTTTCCCATATACTGCCATTGTAAGCTACCGAAGCATAGAAACGTGGTTCCCGCTCTGCATACTGTAAAGATACTTTTGCTGGTAAGGGTAAATGTCCTGTTGCATCGGTAGTATAACCCGCCCTGCGTGGGAAAAGTGCAATATCTTTCCCATCATTCATGTAATAAGCATCTGCTTGTTTCTGTGTGATGCCATGGGTATTCCATCCTTTCATAGAAAAGGGCATCTGGTGCAGAACCATCTGGTCTATCCCCTCAGAACTCTGCTCCATGACTCTGGAAAAGATCAGCTCCGGGTTGTCAGAATAAGAAATTGCCCCATTGAACAGCTGCCTGTAAGATTCAAAAGGATCAATATTCTTCCAGCCATTCGGAAAGCTCTGATCAGAATATTTCGGATGATACGGAGGTACGATGGTTTTCGGTTGGCCCGGCCCCTGATCTGCAGCTTTAAACGGCGCAGTAAAAAGACGGTAAACGTTCATATTGATGACATCCTTTGCCGCGGCGGCAGCCTTCGCCCATTTTTCATTCCTGTAGTCCTGTGGGATCAGTTTCTTCCCCTCATTATCGACTAAATTCGCCATCCCTGAATTACCATTAAACAGCGGGCTCGCGGCAAAAAGATAGACCTTTGCCCTTGCAGCAAGTGCAGCACCTCTGGAAGCACGCCCTTTATCCCGATTGGTATGGTACAGCGGCAGATCCCTTGCCGCCAATGCAAACTCTGCAGTGATGAAATCTACACATTCATCATAAGAACTTCTTGGTCTGGCGATCTCCTGATAATCTTTGGTGTAATCCTCCCCCTCATCCGGTAATAAAGGAATCGGCCCGTACTTCCTCAGTAATAACCAGTAGTAATAAGCCCGAAGAAACCTGGCCTGTGCCTTCGTATCGGCCACTTCAGTAGGCGTCATCTCTTTATTCTTGTCGATATTATGAATAAAAATGGAGGCATCACGAATCCCTTCATAACAGGACCCCCAGCTGCCTTGCTCCGATCCTTCATCATATTCTCCATTTTTGAACCGCTTGTAGGCATTACTCCTATCGCCATAAAACATATCATCGGATATAAAATTAAATGGTGTAAGTCCTTTACTGGCCACTTCCGCATTTGATCCGCGGAGGTGGGTATAAACATCAGCAAGCCACTGATTGGAATAATTTTTATTGGTAAAGACTTTATCCAGATTCAGGCGATCTTCTTTAAAATAATGCTCTGTATTGAGGTACTTTTTACAGGCTCCAAATGAAAGCAGCAAGGCCGATAGCGTGACTATATAAATATATTTTTTCATCTCTAATTTGTGATTAAAAGTTCATGGTCAGTCCTAAAGTGATGGTTTTTGAGATCGGGTAATTCATACCGCTTCCGCTTCCCAATTCCGGATCCCAGATTTTCAGGCTATCCCAAACCGCAAGGTTATAGCCCATCACATAGACCCTGGTCTTGTTCATATGGATGGCCGACAGGAAACGGGAAGGCAAGGTATAACCCAGCTCCACATTCTTTAAGCGCAGGTAAGCACCATCTCTCAACCAATAAGAAGATGCCCGGTAATTGTTTCCATTTCCACCGTAACTCAGCCGCGGATATTTGGCATTTGGATTTTCAGTGGCAGGATCCCCGGAGATTTCCTGAGAGATCCAACGATTTTTAGGATTTCCGATCTCTGTGAGCACATTGCCCCAGCTTCCATCCACAAAAGGAAAAACACTGGCCCCATTGATAAAATAAGAAGAGCTTCCGGCACCTTGTAAATGGACGTTCACATCAAAGCCATTCCACATCACCGAAAAACCAAATCCATAGATCAGACTCGGAATGCGTGAGGCTCCAATCGGGACCACATCATCATCGTTGATAATTCCATCCCCGTTCACATCTTTGTACTTGACATCGCCTGGCATATACTCTCCAAACATCTGTTTTGGGCTGTTCCTGATCTCTTCATAAGACTGGAATAAACCCAAATCTATCAGCCCCCTGGCCTGGCCATAACGAAATCCCTGGGTCATCCGGTAAGGTAAATTATTCGCCTCTTCATCGAACTCCAATACTTTATTTTTGGAATAAGTGACATTACCACGGAAGGTAAAATCTACTTTATTCACGCGTTTGTTGATATTAAATTGTCCGTCAAAACCTTGAGACTCCATTTTTCCAACATTTGCCCATGGGTCACTGGATACCCCCACCATGTCGGGCAAATGCTGTCTTTGTTTAAAGATTTTCTCTCTGGTATCCTTAAAAACATCGATTCTGAAAGAGAATAAATTACCTAGCATATTTAGGTCGAAGCCCAGATTGTGCTTCTTTGCCACCTCCCAGGTCAGCTGATCAGAGGCCACCTGCGCATAATACAATCCCGGATAATAATTCGGACTGATGCTCTCGCCAAAATTATATCCTGGTCTTTCCCTAATGTCACTCAGGTAGGGAAAACGAATGTTGCCAAAATTATCATTCCCCACTTCACCGTAGGAATAACGGACTTTAAAAAGGTCCAGCCATTTCAGATTTTTCTTTAGGAAAGCTTCTTCAGAGATATTCCAGCCTACAGAAACTGCTGGAAAAAACCCAAACTGGTGTCCGATTTTAAAATTCTCAGAACCAGTATAACCGAAGTTAAATTCTGCTAAATAACGGTCTCTGTAGCCATACATCACACGGCCGGATACCCCCATATTACGTCTGGCAATCCCCTTAATAATGTCACCGCCAACGTTAGAAGTTTCCCTTTGTTCGCGCTGGTTGTACTTGATTAAAGCCCCGATGTTATGTCTTTCATTGATCGTGGTATTGTAGATCAGGTCGGTTTCAAACATATTGATCCGCTCTCCCCAGGCATTAGATTCCTGATACATCAGCCTTTCCGGCGACAAGCGTTTCATGATTAAATTGCCATCTCTGTCGCGTCTGCGCTCTACATTGTATTGTTCCGGCCATTTCACCCGGTTGATGTTATTGTCGTTATTCGTATCGTAAGCAAAACGCCCGATGGCCTGCAAGCCCTTGGTGATGAAATCCAATTTCTGCTCCAGCGTAACATTGATCTCATTTTTGTTTTTCCAATATTCACGGTATCCGGTTTGGGTAGCTAATACCCATGGATTAGTCCGATCTGCAGTACCATAAGAAGGCACCAATCCATTGGAATACAGCACAGGAGTGGATACCGGCGACTGTCCCACTAAGGAATTCCAAATGCCTGAAGTCAGCCCCGGGAAATTCTGCTTTTCAAGGTAGCCCGATACGCCAAGTTTCAATAAAGTGGTCTTCGTAATGTCCATGTCTACATTGGCCCGGTAATTAGACCTCGACATGTTCGCATTGGTATTGTAATCCTTCAGTGATTTATCCGATTTATACATTCCTTCTTCCTCCAGGTAACTTCCAGACACGAAATAACGTACCGTAGAGCCCCCACCATCCAGGTTCAGCGCTGCCCGGTAAGTATTTGCACCGTCACGCAGCATGACGTCCTGCCAGTTGACATTCGGATATAGATCAGGATCAAGACCATTTTTAAAAAGCATCAGCTCGATGTCCGTATACAGTGGTTCCTGATTACGGGTGATCTTTGCCTCATTCACCAGGCTGGCATAAGCCGGGCCATCTACAAATTCTGGTGTCCGCGTACGGGTCAGGTAGCCGTACTCCGTTTTAGCGTTGATATTTATTTTTCCGGCATGTCCCTTTTTGGTAGTAATGAGCACTACCCCATTCGCCCCTTTTGAACCGTAAATCGCCGTCGCAGAAGCATCCTTCAGAATCGAAAACGATTCAATATCTTCCACATTAATCTCATTAAATGCACGCTCAAATCCATCTACCAGGACAAGCGCAGCCGTATTGGCACCAAATGTGGAAATTCCGCGAATCCAGAATTCGGACCTGTTATTTCCCGGTTCCCCGGAACCCTGCATGGCAATTACTCCAGCCACATTTCCTGCCAGGGCGTTCGTGATATTTCCTGTTGGTGTGCGCAGGTCCTTCACATTCACCGTGGTAATGGCCCCGGTTACCGTCACCTTTTTTTGAAGTCCGGTACCCGTCACCACCACATCTGTCAGCACGCTGGCTTCACTCTCTTTTAATACAATAGAAATCCTGGTTTTTCCAGCCACTTGAATTTCTTGCTTTTCATAGCCCAGATAAGAAAAAATCAGGGTGCTGTAAGTGCCCGTTTTGATTTTGTAAACTCCGGCTTCATTGGTCATGGTGCCCAATCCTGGGCGGTCTTTGACCACCACCGTGACACCAGGGATAGGCTTATTATGACTATCTGTGACCATTCCTGTTACTTCTATTTCTCCCTGCGCATACGTCATGATGCGGCAGAATAGCAGAAGTAATGTGATATAATATAGTTTCATTTTAAGGCGTTTTATAGGTTATTCGATGGAAATTGTGCGTATGCGACGGTTAATTAGATCAGCAACATAGAAAGTACCAGTGGTGGAATCGTAGATGATCCCATAAGGCTGATCAAACTGTGCATCCCTAAGTGCACCATCTGCGTATCCGGCACTGCGAGGCCTGCCTGCAAAAGTGCTGACCACTCCCTGAGGAGTGATTTTACGGATGCAATGGTTAAATATATCGGCGACATAGAAATTGTCATTTTCATCGAATGCGCCTTGATGCGGCTGGTCAAACCTAGCGTCTACACCTACCCCATCATTATGCCCTGCACGCCCTCTGCCCCCCACAAAATGTACGGGAGCCTCCAGTTTTCTGGTCTGTCGGTTATACCTGGATTTCAAAATATAATGCTGATTAACGACCACGATATAAGCGAAATCCCCGCTTGGCGCAAACTGAATGTTGAACTCCCAGTTGTTATCGTCTACACGGAAAAGCAGCTCTGAAGCATTATTTTCCTTGTTCCATTTAAATACCTCGCCTTTTTCATAACTGTTATAAAAAAAGTCTCCGGTCTGAGGATGTGCAGCACCCCCATTAGTAGTTTTATTATAAATCAAAGAGTTCCATTCGGTAAAACCAGAAGCCGGTGTCAAAGCAGCCGTACTCAAGCCCCTTTCATCCCATTGATCATTGGTCACATACAAGGTATCCCAGGTTGGACTAAAGGAAAGTGTTCTTGGTCTGTCCATGCCTTTACCCGTCCTGAACAAGGTCTTCACCTCCTTTTTTGCCATATCAATAAAGCGTAATCCCCTGCGCTGCTCAATCAGATAGATATTTTTATGCTGATCAAAGGTCATCCAGTAAGGTTCTTCAAACTGCGCTTTATCAAAGGTTCCATCTACAATAGCGGTCCTTCCATCTTTATCGGTAAAGCCCACCAGGGTGCTCACCGCCGGCATAAAAATATACTTGAATTCGTTCTTGGAAATGATTTCCTGAACCTGATCGCCATTGCCTACCTCGATCCTTACCGGGCCTATATTTGCACGGGATGGTACCAGGACGTATAATGCGGAGGTACTTGCACCCACCAATGGCGCACGCTTATTATTGATGAATACTTTAATCAAAGAAGTATCACTTCCGAAGTTATTTCCTTCGATCACCATTTGTGTGCCCACTCCCCCGCTATCGGGAAGGAAACGTGACAATTCAATTGGTTTATTTGGATCGTAGACCTGGACAGCAGGTTCAGTGTCCTTCTTGCATCCCCAGAGGAAAAACAGGAGTACAAGACAAAAAAGGCATAGCTTGATATGCACTTTTAAGTAGGTAAAAATTTTATTCATAATTGTTTATTTGGTTTAAAATTTGGTTCGCTAAATGACAGTCCACATCCCGCAGAATTTGTGCAATACAAATCCTGACGACCTGTAAGAGACCATCGATTAACATTTAAAATGAAACGCAAAATTTGTTTTGCGCAGACTAAAGGAGGCTTAGCCTGCTAAGTTGAATTCCCGAAATTAGAGTTGATGTTCATGGTCTGTTTTGGCTTGGTTTATATATTTGGTTATTCTTTTGAATTCAACTTAATCTTGGCAACGGAAATCATTAAAACATGATGAACTGTGTTCATCTAAACAATATGAATTTGAGCAGCTTTTTAGGACTGCTCAGTAGGATGAATACTCTTTATTACAATGATGTTGTACTCCTGTTATTTTGTACAACTTTTATTTTTTATAACTGTTACTTTTTACAACTTTTACTAATGATGACTGCTATTTTGTGTTACTATGGTTCTCTTGTTGCTGATTCCACTGGCTTTCCAATAGCTTGATAAAATAGCCTCCTACCACACTCCTTGCCGTAAAATTCTGACGAAGCGCATCTGTTGTCCCATGCCAGTCGCTCAGTGGAGAACGCGAAGGTGTTTCTATCGCATACAAGTAAATCGGATCGATGAAAGCTTCAAAATCAGCCCGGTTATCGGCCAGTACAGAGGTCCAGATCACCCAATCAGATTTAGTATAGGATTTGCGGCTATCCAGTGGTAAACCATACTTATTTTGTTTACCTAGATAATACTTCACTTCCTTCTCATAAACCGTTTTAGGAAATAGATCAAGACCTAATAACTTATCCCATACTAAATTATACTTCTGACTCCAGGTATCTTTTTGACCAAAAGCCAGGCTATAATGATCGCCATCATCTGCCAGCTCCATCCATTTTTTAGCCATTTCTTTAGCCATGCTGGTATACTTCGCCGCAGTTGCGGTTTCTCCCATTTGCTGTGCCATCCAGCCATAAGAACCTAAAGCCACAATCGCTTTCGCGGATAAATTTGCATTTCTATTCAGGTGACCTGCAAAATCATCTGTACACAATTGATTTCCAGGATCAAAACCTTCTTTACTCAGGTATTCAGCCCAGGTCGTTAAAGTTGCCCAATGTTTTTTCGCATATTCTGGATTGCCTTCTGCTTTTACAGTTGCCGCAGTAATGATGATCATATTCCCAGCTTCTTCTACCGGCATGTCTTCCCCGTAAGTCTGACCATTTGCTAAAGGATAAGTGCCTAAATCATGTGCAGGATAAGGTTTTTTCCACCTGCCGCTTTCAGAATATTCGAACATACCATTCAACAAACCTTTCACTAATTCCGGGTTATAAGCCAGAAATAAAGGCGCAGATGGATAGGTAAGATCCACAGTGTAAATAGAGCCGTTACTGTAGTTCTCTTTCGACATAAACAGCAATTCTCCCTTCGGACTTATCACTAGTTTATGCGCAGAAATCGCTTGTCTGTAGGCAAGAACGCATAAACCTGCATACTTCTCTCCTCCGGATTTAACCGCAGCAGTATACATCTGGGTATCGAAAGCATTACATTTTTCCAGGATCTGCGCATACTCATTGGCAGATTTTTGAAGCATAGCAGCAAAAGTCGTTTTGCCATCATTCGTCCAGTAGGCTTTCAGGTTTTCACCGAAATACTGTATCGATTCCAGGTCCTCATAAGCCAGCATCACAAACTGTTGTTTTGCCTTATCTTCTACCTGACCAAAATCCAGCACCGTATTCAGCGCATACTTTGTTCCTTTCACTCTATTGGTATTTATAGCTTTACTACCGGATTGAAATAAAGCAGGACTAGCGGAAGATTTAGCAATAAACTGCGTACTCTTTTGGGATTGAGGTACCGCTACATAGACATACCCCCAGTCGATCCGCACATTATCGCCACTTTTTTGCAGCACCGGCTGAGAAGTTGTTCCAGCTTTCAAAACCGACAATCCAGGAACCTTTAACGATTGGGCTTCAATTTCCTGAGCAGGTGTATGTACCGCCAGATCCGAGGAAGCAGCAAAAAGAATTTTCACCTGATGCTTCTTTTTATCATTGGATTTAACGCGGTAAGTCAGGTAAGAAACAGGTCTGGAGATCAAGTCCAGATGATCCATCAACAATGGAGAAGTAAAGGCAAGCTCTAAATCAACACCGCCAGCTTTAAATGAATACGTAGTCTGGGTTGCTTTTACCATTCTGCTGGTCTGTGTGGCCAAGGCAACTTTAGGGTTGTTTGCAGGATCATCTGTGGAAAGCCCAACATCCAGCCATTGTCCACCAGCTGTGTTTTCAATGTGGACGGCCAAAACATTGTTTCCTTTTTTCAGGCTTTTCAATGCAGCTCCTTTTATAGGCACATATACATACTTACCTTCCGTGAAACCTATTTTCTTCAAGACCTCCTGGCCGTTTAAATAGACAGCCACATTGTCATCATGGTTGATTTTAAGGTATAATACCTTTGGAATTTCGGCACCAAGCTGAAAATCTCTAATTGCCCAAAGGTGTCTGCTTTTCCATTCCGTTCCTGCCTCATCAGGACGGTCGCCAAAAGGCGCCGCACCTGATTTCCAGCCGGAAGCGTCAAAGTTAAGGTCATTCCAATTCGATTTTGGCGCAGTTTCCGTATAACGGAAGGTATAAGGCTTTTCATCTGCAGCAGCCAATATGGTTTTATAAGTCCTCTCGGAATGCCCCATGAAATTATAGGACTTTCCATCCACCTGAATCAGCCCGCTCAATGCTTGTTCCGCACCTGTCCAGTGTGAAGTTGCGGATTGGGTCAGCTGATCGGTAGTAGACCAGATGCTGAAATAAGGATCGTGAGTAATTAAAGGGTATGCCGGGGCCTTACGCTGCTGTGCCTGAGCAGATACCAGCGTAAGTCCTAGAGTTATAAAGGTTAAAATTTGACGAATCATATAAATAGGGGATCTTTTCAATTTGATTGGATACGGAAATGAATTGGATACGGATGTTATTTAGCGACCGAGAATTGATAAATGGACTGGCTCTGATAAGTTTCGCCTGGTTTCAATACTGTCGTCGGAAAGGACGGATGATTTGGGCTATCAGGAAAATGCTGCGTTTCCAAAGCAAAAGCCGTTCTGAAATCATCTTTATGATTTCCTTTCATGGTATTTTTACTTTGCATAAAATTCCCGCTGTAAAACTGCAGACCCGGCTGATCGGTATATACGCGCATCAAAATCCCGGTTTTATTGCCAGTCACCACAGCCACAGCATCATTCGCCCCATGCGGATTCAACACAAAATTATGGTCATATCCCTTTCCATTATCCAATTGAACGTTTTTAATCTCAATATCCTTTCCTATAGTTTTAGGTTTTGTAAAATCAAAGGGCGTACCTTTTACACCCTCTATTTTTCCAGATGGAATTAACGTGGAATCAACCGGAGTATATTTATCTGCATTGATTTCAAGCAAATGATTTAATATACTTCCGCTCGCTGAGCCATTCAAATTGAAAAATGCATGGTTGGTTAAATTGACAACCGTCTTTTTATCGGTGGTCGCTTTGTAATTGATTTTAAGGGCATTGTCGTCGGTTAAAGTATAAGTTACCGTCACCTTCAGATTTCCAGGAAAGCCTTCTTCCATATCTTTTGATAAGTACTGCAGTTCTAAAGTTTGTGCATCTGGCTGTGTGGCTTCCCAAACTACATCCTGATACCCTTTTTTTCCGCCATGTAAAGTATTCAGCCCATTATTGGTGAAAATTTGATAGGCTTTCCCGTCCAGGGTAAACTTTCCTTTCGCAATCCGGTTGCCATAGCGACCGATCGTAGCGCCAAAATAAGGCTCTGTAGAATTCTGGTAGCCATCAATACTGTCAAATCCAGCCACTACATCCACTAATTTCCCCTCTTTGTCCGGAACAAATAGTCCAACCAGCCGGCCACCAAAATTGGTGACCAGCGCTTTTGAACCAAACTTATTTTTAAGACTGTACAGGCGAACCGGTTTACCGTCTATTTCTTTTTCAAAGTTTTTAGCTGCGATACTTGTCGTATCTGTAAGGCCTTGACTTGTGGTATCTGAAACGCCTTGATTTCCTGCAGACTTTTGCGAATTCATAGTACAGGAAGATGCAAAGAGCATCGTGCCTAGCGCTAAAGCTGGAATAGTTTTATTTATATATGCTTTCATTACCTTTTATTTAACTTATCATCCAATAATTTCATAGAATATCCACCCACTACACTACGTGCCTGGAAGCCAACTTGTTTTCCGTCTGTAGTCTCATGCCAGTCGCTCATTGGCACCCTGTCTGTAGTTTCAACTGCAAACTTGTATATCGGATTGACCAGCTGATCAAAATCAGCTTTGTTGTCTGTCAATGTTGCCGTCCAGATGATCCAGTCTGATTTGGTATAGGTCCTGCGACTGTCCAAAGGCAAGCCGTAAGCTTGTTGCTGTTTCAGGTAAAACTTGATTTCTTTGTCATAAACAGCCTTAGGGAAAATATCCAGCTTCAGAACTTTGTCCCATACCAGGTTGTACTTTTGGCTCCAGCTGTCTTTGTTGTCAAAAGTCAGGGCGTAATGGTCTCCGGCATCAGCCATCTGCATCCATTTTTGCGCCATTTCTTTGGCCATATTTTTATACTTCGCTGCGATCTCCGTTTTTCCTAATTGTTCCGCAAGCATGCCATAACTGCCCAGGGCAACGATCGCTTTAACCGATAAATTGGCATTACGCGCCAGGTGACCCGCAAAATCATCCGTACAAAGTTGATTGGCAGGATCAAATCCTTCTTTACTCAGGTAATCTGCCCAGATGCTCAGCGTTTCCCAGTGTTTTTTTGCGTACTCCGCATTGCCTTCCACTTTGGCAAGGGCAGCAGTTAAAATGATCATGTTTCCAGACTCTTCTACCGGCATATCTTCGCCGTAAGTTTGTCCGTTTCCTAATGGATAAGTACCGATATCATGCGCTGCATAAGGCTTTTTCCATCGGCCGCTTTCACTATAATAAAAAATACCGTTCATCATGCCTTTCAGCAATTCTGGATTATAAACCAGGAATAATGGTGCAGAAGGATACGTGATATCTACCGTATTGATAGAGCCGTTACTAAAGTTCTCTTTCGAAAGAAAAAGCAATTCCCCATCCGGGCTTTTCACTAATTTATGAGCAGAAATCGCCTGTCTATAAGCCAATACACAAAGTTTCGCGTATTTTTCGCCCCCGGCATCCAATACACTTTTGTACATCGAAGCATCAAACTCATCACATCTTTTCAGGAGTTGTTTGTAGCTATCGGCAGCAATGACCAATTCATTTTCGAAAGTCTTATCCCCATTGGTATTCCAGTAGGCTTTCAGGTTTTTACCAAAAAACTGAACCGATTCCAGGTCGTCATAACCAAGCATCACATATTGTTCTTTTGGGGTACTTCCTACCTGTCCGAAAGAAAGCTGAGTACTCAATGATAATTTAGTGCCAATAGCAGAAGTTGATTTAGCGGTTTGATTAGGGTTCACAAAAGCATCAACCGCATCTTTTAAAGGCAATACATATTGACTGCTCGAAGCTCCGGTAGGGGTAGCTACATATAAATAACCCCAATCTATTCTAAGGTCGTCACCAGCTCTGCTCATGATCTTCTGATCCACAGTTCCTGCTTTCAATACCGAAAGGCCTTTTGCATTTGCCTTAGATACTTTTACCTTTTGTCCGGTAGTATTCACGGCAAGATTGGTGGAAGCATTAAAAAGTACGGCTACCTGATGCTGCTTCTTATCATTTGATTTTACACGATAAGTAATATAAGAGATTGGTCTGGAGATCAAATTCAAATCATCCATCAATAATGGAGAACTGAAGGTTAAAGAAAGGTCTACCCCTCCTGCTTTGAAATCATAACTGGTTTGCGTGGCAGTGATGTCTGCCCGCTTCTGCTCTGCCATTAAAATTGGTTTTACCGCCGGAGCAGAAGAAATCAACCCGGCATCCAGCCAGGCGTCACCAATGGTATTTTTAATATGGATAGCCAGTACATTTTTACCTTTTTTAAGGTTTTTCAGTACCGCGCCTTTTAAAGGGATATAGGAAAAGCGGTTGCTGGTCCATCCGATAAAGCTATAAATCAAATCACCATTCAGGAAAACTTCTACGTTATCATCGTGGTTCAGTTTTAAAGTCAAGTCTTTTAAGGCAGGATCTTTGAGTTCAAAAGTTCTCCTTACCCATAATTCTTTGGTGGTCCAGGCGGTCTTTGCACCATTCCTCAAATCACCAAATGGTGCTCCGGCAGTTTTCCAGCCAGCAGCATTAAAATCAATACTTTTCCAATTTGCAGCCGGTGCAAATTCCGTATAGCTGAACTGATAATCTGCATCATCAGAGGTAGCCAGCACATTGGTATAAGGTTTAGACGCTGCGCCTAAAAAACTGTAAGGAACGCCGTCAACTTTAATAATTCCCGTTAAGGATTGTTCTGTACCTGTCCAGTGTTTGGTAACAGAGGAATTTACCTGATCCGTGACAGACCAGACGCTAAAATAAGGATCGTGTGTAATTAAAGGATAGGATGGGGCAATGCGTTCCTGAGCGGAAGCATTCCACAGCATAGCCGATAAACCTAAAGTCATCAATATTCGTTTCATATATTTTGTGGTGTGTTTGTGTGTTTTATATTTTCCGCATTCTATATATATATATATATATATATATATATATATCTAAACGTATAGATACATAAACACAAGATGTCTTGATAGGCAATCCTGTGTTTACATTTCAGCCCTTTACGCCGTATTTCTGCATGCTAACCTCTATTTTCTAAGTTTTGGCTTTAGTTTATAAATTAAGGCTTAACCAAATACAGCCTATCGTTTGCAGTTTTGATTTTTGCTTCAGGGAGTTTTAAGATTCTATCGTAGGTCATCAGCCCATTTGTTTCCTGCTCCACATCGGTGGTCTGTGTATATACCGCAGCCGACAATCCTTTTTTGATTAAACCTTCCAGGCTTCTGATAAAGGAATCATACTTTTCGAAAAGTTCATCCGCAGTTTTAAATGACTGGTATCCCCAGTTGTCTTTATCCTTCCAGGTATGCCCTGCTACTGGCAAGCCCAACCCGCCAAATTCTCCGAGAACAATTGCATGTGTAGTCCCAAAAAGGTCTGGTCTTGGCATTTTTGGTTCTGGATAATGGTGTAAATCGACGATATCTCCAGTGATGACGTGATTGCCGCCACTTGCACTATTCACCAATCTGGAAGGATCTTTTTTCTTGGTCCATTCTGCAATTTCCTTCGTTTTAAATTGTCCCCATGCTTCATTGAATGGCGTCCAAACTACAATTGAAGGGAAATTATGAAGGTCCTCCATGATTTTACTCCATTCTTTGCGGTACATGGCTTCTGATGCTGGACTCCGGTCTTTATCCGTTCCTCCCATTGTGCCCAGATTCGGTTCCCAATGGTTTCCAAGATCGCCGCTCGGCATATCCTGCCATACCAGCATCCCCAGCTTATCACATTCGTAATACCACCTGGCCGGTTCTACTTTAATGTGCTTGCGAATCATATTAAAGCCCATTTCTTTGGTTTTTATGATGTCGAAAATCAAGGCTTCTACTGTAGGCGCAGTATATAAACCATCTGGCCACCAACCCTGATCTAATGGACCATATTGGAATACAAATTCATTGTTCAGCAACATCCTTTCAATGCCATGCTGATCCTTGGCCATAGATGATTTACGCATGGCGAAATAACTACCAACCTGATCAATCACTTTTCCTTTACGGAGCAATTCAATTTTTAAATCATATAAGAAAGGGCTTGTTGTAGACCATAATTTTGGGTTTTCTATCGCTAAAACCACCTCTTCATTAATATCGGCTTCCTTTTTAGCGACTTCATTTTTACCATCAAATGCAGTAATTCTGACCTGATCCCCTGCTTGTGCAGCCGCAACATTTACATTTACTGAAAGTGTTTTTGCATCAATATCCGGAGTATGTTTTGTAGAAATCAAATGTGTTTTTGGAACGCTTTCCAGCCAAACGGTCTGCCAGATACCGGTAACAGGAGTATACCAGATTCCTTCTGGCTTTCTCACCTGCTTCCCTCTTGGCTGCGGCCCTTCATCTGTAGGATCCCAAACGCGTACTTTTATTTCCTGTGTACCGCTTTTCTTAAGCAGGCTGCTGATGTTAAAAGTAAATGGATCGAAACCACCTTCGTGCTTTCCTGCGCTTTTGCCATTCACAAAAACCTCAGCCTGCCAGTCTACTGCACCGAAATGCAACAACACTTCTTTATTTTTCATATTGGCAGGAATGGTAATGTGATGCTTATACCACAATACACTGTCTTTACCTACCGTTTTTCCTACGCCTGACAATGCTGATTCTACTGCAAAAGGGACAAGGATACTGCCTTGATATTTAACCGGATCATTTTGATCTTTTGGAGTAATCGCATAACTCCAAAGGCCATTCAGGTTTTTCCAGTTTTCTGAACGAACCAATTGAGGGCGGGGATAATCCGGCAAGGGAGCTTTCGGATTAACCTTTTCCGCCCAAGGGGTTGTTATTTTATCTTTAATTAATGTCCAATTTTTTTCTTGCGCAGGCAAGGAGGAATAGCTCAGCACCAAAAGCAGTGCGCCGGATAGTAGTCTCTTCATAAAGTTCAATATTTGGTGATCAAATATTGGAATTTACTCTTTAGATCGTCCTACAATTTTGTATCATAATTTCCTCATTTCGTCTCTATTTAATTAAAAATGAGCACATAAGGGTTTAAAAGCATTTATGACGGCCATTACTGCGCTAATTGTCTGAGTCGGGCATAGATCTCCATCATTGCAGCCTGATCAATTAAAGTTTTCTCCTGGTGTTCGCCAAGCAGGTTTGCGCCATCCCGTTCTTCGGTCCAGATCCGCTGGGCCTCATTTCTGAAAATATTGATCCAGTCGGGATTCTTGTCAATTTTATAAAGTTCGATATTGCCTCTTAACAAGACCGCATTGAACCAATAATGTCCGGGTAAACGATTGTCTTTAAAAAAATAGCTTTTAGCCGCTTTCGAAATCTGCTGTGCCTCTGTTAAATATTTCTTTTCAGCAGTGATGCCGAACAATAAGGCATTGGCCTGAAGCATTGCCCCCGTATTATAAGTATAGAATTTGCGGTCGATCTCCCCGGAAGGGATTTTTATTGCGTCATAAAACAGCCCTTCCGGAGCACGAAGTGTTTTATTGGTCCAGTTGTACACTGCTAAGGCCATCTCCATGTATTTCTTCTCTTTGGTAATCTTATATAACTGCAAAGCGACCAATATAGCAGGTGCATTGGAGCAGGTGTTTTTGGTACTGAAATCACCGTCCTTCCAGTATAAACCTCCACCAGCTTTCTCATCTACTCCTGTAATCATATAATCGTAGACCATGATCGCCTTTTTCAGGTACCCGGCTTCCCGGGTACGGTTATACGCATCCAGGTAAGCAATCGCGATCCACTGGTTATCATCATAAAAACGGGAGCTCAACCGCTCGGCGGTTACATAATCCTGATAAGCCACAGGCGATTTTTCACTATAATACTGATCAATCGCTTTATTGACCGGCTTCAGATATTGCTGCCGAGCATCTAATACATCCATTTCATTCGCCGCCTGTACCAATGCACATAGCGGCCATAACCAGGAGTGCGGGTTTTCCTTTTGTATGGAATCCGTGGTTTCAAAATACAGACCAGTCTTCCGGTCTCTCAAAAGGTGGTTGATATTTTTATGGATCGTCGAAGTATACGCTTTAAAATTAGCCGTCTTTTCTTTAAAACCGGAAGACTGGGCAAAGGCAGCGGAAGTTACCATGCAGGCTATGCACGCAAAAAATGTAAATGTTCTCATAAATCGTTTATTTTAACGAACTGGCTTAATAGTTTAAAGCTGAATGTAAGCTAAGCGCTTTTTGCCAGCCTTTCTTCAGCAAAACAGATCAATTTTTCAACAAAAGCGATCATTCTGAAAGCACAAGTAACTGATATCTGGCATTTTATAATAAACTTACCTTTTAAACACACACAAAGAAACCATTTATAAATTATGAACCTCAGGAAATCCATGCTGTTGATGCTGGCTATGACTCCGTCATGGCTATTTGCTCAAAATGAATCCAACGCGCAATACATTTTTAACCGAATTCCACTAAATACAGCCGCTTACGTACAACTGCCATTAGGCAGTATCAAAGCTAAAGGTTGGTTGCTAAAACAACTTCAGCTGCAAAAAGATGGTGCCACAGGAAATGCGGAAGCACTTTATCCGGAAAGCGGCAACCTTGGGGCTGAGTCCGACTGGTTAGGTGGTACCGGCGAAAGCTGGGAACGGGCCCCCTATTACGTAAAGGGACTGGTCGCATTGGCTTATACCCTTGGAGATACTGAATTAAAAGCAAAAGCAGAGAAATGGATCAACTGGACATTGGATCACCAACAGCCTAATGGTGCATTTGGCCCCGTTAAAATGAACGACTGGTGGCCAAGGATGCCCATGATGTACGCGGTTCAAAGTTATTATGAAGCAACTGCCGACAAGCGCGTCATTCCCTTTTTCAGCAGGTATTTTAAATACCAGCTGGACAACCTCGATCAAAAACCTTTATATGAATGGAGCAAATCCAGAACTGCCGACAATATAGAAATCGTCCTTTGGCTTTATAACAGAACCGGAGAAAAATCACTTTTAGTACTGGCAGAAAAGCTGAAATTACAAGCCTATCCATGGACAGACATTTTCACAAACAACCAGTTTTACCATTATGGAGATGATTTCCATACCAAACACAGTGTGAGTGTCGGACAGGCGCTTAAATTCCCCTCCCTCTATTCACAGCTGAACAACAGCCCATTTTACAGGGAAGCGACTCAGAAAGGGATCGACAATTTAATGAGAGACCATGGACAATCTACCGGTATTGCCTCGGGCACAGAATTTCTTGCCGGAAGAAGCTCATTTCAGGGAACCGAAACCTGTACCGTAGTAGAATGGATGCAGAGCCTGGAAACCGCAGCAAGAATCATCCATGATGCTCAACTTGGAGATCGACTGGAAAAGATTGCTTTTAACACTTTGCCGGCTCAGTTTAGCAGGGACATCAAATCCCATTTATACTATACACAGCCGAATCAGGTACTTTGCAAACATGGCAATTCCGGCTTTGATGAAGATTATGATGGTGCTTTACTATTGAGCCCCTACTCAGGAATGGGCTGCTGCAGGTACAATATGCACATGGGCTGGCCGTATTTCGTTAAAAACAGCTGGGCCGCTACACCAGATAAAGGTCTGGCCGTAATTGCTTATGCCCCTGTAGAAGTCAATGCTTTCGTTGCAGAGGGCATTCCGGTGCAGCTCCAGGTCATGACCGATTACCCTTTTGAAGAAGAAATCAAAATAAAAGTCACGTTGGAAAAGACAACCCAATTTCCACTAAAGCTCCGCATTCCGGCATGGTGCAAAAACCCCTTAATTACTGTGAATGGCAAAGCCTTGCCAGGTGTTAAAACCGGTCAGATTTATACCATTAGCAGGGTATGGAACAGCAATGATCTGGTTAGTCTGAACTTCCCAATGGATGTAAAACTGAGCAATCAGGTCAACAATTCAGTGACTGTAGAACGCGGACCGATTGTTTACGGACTGCAGATGGATGCCAAATACAGCATTAGCAAAAAACACCCAGTGGATGGCTTTTTCGATTATGAAGTCGCTTCCGGTTCCCCATGGAATTATGGATTACTGCTCAGAGGCAAAGACCTTAAAGAAAGTATCAAAGTTCAGCGTACTGCAATGCCCGAAAACCCTTTTATACAAGCCAATACGCCTGTAAAATTAAAGGTCAAGGCAAAGAAAATCCCTTCCTGGACTATGGCCTATAACAAAATGCACTCACTGGAAGTCCCTCGAAGTCCGGTAGCCTCCTCCGAGCAGACAGAAGAAATCACCCTGATACCATTCGGATCGGAAAATATCAGGATCAGTAATTTCCCGGTGATCGGAATACCAGAAATTGCAGTAAAAACCTATAAAGAAAACTTCAGCAAGGCCACACTAAAAGATTGGCTCCTCTATGGCGGCAGTTGGTTTATTAAAGATGGCGCCATCCATGCCGCCTCTAACAAAGGTTCCTGGGGATATGGCATACATGGCTCTAAAGCCATCGCCAGCAATACCAATTTTAAGGACCTCAGTTATGAAGCAAAAGTACAGCTGAACTCCACAGGTGATGCGGGACTAATGTTTAGAGTAACCGATCATGTGATCGGAGCCGACGCTTATAATGGCTATTATGTAGGCATCAATGCCGAGTCTGGACAGATACAATTGGGTAAATCTTCCCATCAAAAATGGCTGGTGCTGGCCTCTGCAAAGCAGCAGCTGGAAATTGGCAAATCCTATCCGGTTAGAATAGAAGCGAAAGGCGCTGACATCAAAGTATACTTTAAAAATGGAGTAAAGCCTATATTCTCTGTGACCGATGGGGAATTCAGCACCGGAGCTATTGGCGTCAGGGCATTTGATGCGCTGGCTAGTATTACCGATCTACAAGCACAAGCAATTAAATGACAGGCATTTCCCTTGAACCGTTCATCAGATGATTTTAATTAGTCGCATTTCCCCCCTTAACTTGTCACTTTTGCACATCCTAACGTAATCGGTATTACTGTAAATTTGAATAAACTAATCAGAAAAAACTCATGGCAACTCAAATTTTTGTCAACCTAGCCGTTAACGACCTCAACAAATCTGTTGAGTTTTTTACCAAACTTGGTTACAGCTTTAATCCTAAATTTACCGACGAGAAAGCAACCTGCATGATCATCAGCGATACCATTTATATTATGCTGCTGACCAGACCTTTCTTTCAGACTTTTACTAAAAAGGAAATCATAGATGCTCACAAGTCTTTGGAGTGCTCCATTTGCATATCTGCTGACAGTAAGGATGCCGTGAATGAAATGGTAGATAAAGCAGCAGCAGCAGGCGCCACGATACCAAATCCGGCCACCGACTACGGCTTTATGTACCAGCACAGCTTTGCAGATCTTGATGGTCACCACTGGGAATTTGTATGGATGGATCCTAATGGCGCGCCTGAACATCAGGGATAATTTTAAAGGAAGATAAATTATGGTAGAAAATAAATTAATAAGGATGGACAATGTCGGCATCGTTGTGGAATCGCTCGATAATGCCATCCTTTTTTTTTCGGAGATTGGTTTAAAACTTGAAGGGCGGGCCATAATTGAAGGAGAATGGGCCGGTCGTGTAACCGGCTTAGGCGATCAACACGTAGAGATTGCCATGATGGTTACCCCTGATGGCCACAGCCGTCTGGAGCTTTCCAAATTTCTCCACCCTGCTCCTGTTTCAGACCATCGTATATCCCCTGTAAACACACTCGGTTATTTACGTGTCATGTTCACCGTTGAAGATATCGATGAGCTGGTAGCCAGGCTCATCAAAATTGGTGCTCAGCTCGTTGGAGAAATCGTTCAGTATCAAAACTCCTACCGACTGTGTTATATTCGTGGAGCAGAAGGTATCTTGGTTGGTCTAGCCGAACAAATAGCCCTAAATAAGGATTAGAATAAATCCATTTATCTGGCGAATTTCTTTGTCCCTGCTACACACAGAATCACACCTACAGTGATGACTAACATACCGATGCTCACCTGCTCCTTTAGTAAGGTAGCCGCTAAACTTAAACCAAAAAGCGGTTGTAAAAGCTGCAACTGTCCAACGGTAGCAATCCCACCCTGAGCCAATCCACGATACCAAAATATAAAACCAATAAACATACTGAAAAAACCAACATAGGCTAAGCAAAGCCAGGCTTCCAGACTGATTTCCGCAAATGATTCAGGACGGAAGAAGATGGTTAGCGGAGCAGTGACAGGCAGGGACAGCACTAATGCCCAGGAAATGACCTGCCATCCGCCTAATGTCCTGGATAGTTTTGCTCCTTCCGCATAACCGAGTCCGCATAAAATGATGGCAGTGAACATCATAATATCTCCAATAGGAGAAGCAGCAAGGCCTTGGGAGATCGCAAAGTTGATTCCGATTGGGATGCTTTTCTTTGAAAATCAGCAGGACAGCAAGTGCCAGAATCCCCGCAATTGTTGCGCGGGCAGCAGTAAAAAATACCGGATCAAAATCTAAAACCGCGACTTTAGTTGCCGGCAATGATCCACTAAAGATGACTACCCCAATAAAACCATTCAGCCAACCACTGGAAGATTTCTCTTTATTTATTACCTCTTTCATTATTCTAAAAATTCAGCTGCAAAATAAGGACACATCATCTCACGAATACAGTCACAATTTCATGTTTTTTAATGGATACAGTTGATAATTTCGTAATGAAAAAGGTTTATAGTGGTCTACATTCATCGATAAAGAACATAATGAATTAATCAAAAAAAGGAAGGAGGCAGAATGGCTCGTTAGAATCCTTATATTGACGACTTATTTAGCTCTGCCTTTATTGCTTGTTACTTGGAGGTTGGTAGGGCCTAATTGGGCTAATAACCCTATCAAGACTTGTAAGAACCCGTAAAAACTTACTATTAATACTTTAAAAAGTATAGCCTCAATAGTCTGATAACCCGAACATTATACCTATATTGATCCTGCTACACCAAACTGAATATCAAACCCTTAACCTCTCAACTAGGGCAATCGCATCAAAAGGCCCACACGGCCACCTTAATGGAAAAGTAGGCAATATTGTTTTTTATATGCTGAATGGACAGCCTGTAGTACGCTTAATCGGCAAAAAAGGCAAACCAAGTACACTTCAGCTGGCCAATTACCAAAGCATGGCGGTGACCACCAAACTGCTCAGCAGAATGGGTAGTTTTATCAAACTCGGTTATGGTTTACAGGCAAAGGGAACAGTATATAACGCACACAACTTAGCAACCTCCTACCATAAAAAACAGGCTTTAACAGGCGATTACCACAATATTAAGGTGGATTACTTCAAAGTAAAACTGAGCCAGGGTGTGATGCCAGAGACTGCTGATGTAAAGATCAGCAAGGTTACCGGCGGACTAGAAATTAGCTGGGACCCTAGCTATAACGAAGATTTACAACATAACGACAGTGTAATGGTGATGATTTGCTGCCCGGAAACCGGAGCCGATAAAGAATATCTGAACATTGCCAGACGATCGGAAGGAAAATGTTTCATTCCTCTGCAGGAAGAAGTCCTGAATCAACAAATAGAGCCCTATATTGCCTTTATTTCTGCGGATGGAACAATGGTGTCCGACAGTATTTACCTGGGTAACCTGAACGGTCGGGGTAAAAATGAAGCACAAAAACAAGAAGAAGAAAAATACCAGCAGGTAAAAACAAGGTTTGACCAGGTCGCAGTCAGTTATTCCGCTCAAATGGAGGCACATTACGGCAATCGTCCAAGGACTAAAGCCTTTAAATTTTTGGAAAAAGAGTATGATACACTTAAAAATCAATTGAAACACTTACCCGGAAAGCCAGGTTAAGCAACAGCCATCTTTCATACCCGATTTTTACATTTTTAGACCTTAACTGAGCGTAGCTGATAGCAATTATGATCAGTTTCGCGCTGAGATCAGGGATACTATGGAATTTAAACTTAAAGAACATAGGTCAATTTTTGAAGCTGAGCTATGTTCTTCAGGATATTATTTTAAAATCCTTATCTCATTTTATTGTGCTGATGGAGGATGCTGAACCCCCCAGTTTTCATTAGGATGTTCCCCCATTTCCAAGGTCAGTTTCCCTCCTTTTAGCAATTCTGCTGCAGGAAACCAGAAGGAATTTAAGGCTTTGCCATTTAATGTAGCAGATTGTACATATTTATTAGCTCTCGAGGCATTGGCGGCTTCAATGGTAAAGCTTTCCCCTCTGCCATACAATTCATTCAGGTGAATGGTGACCTTCGGGAAGATCGGGCTTCCGATTTCATAGATCGGATTGACACTTGCTCCTCCGTCTGTTTGAAAGAGGCCAATGGCATTCATGATAAACCAGGCACTCATTTGCCCCTGATCTTCGTCGCCCAAATAAGCATTTGCCGGTCCGTAGCCATAGAAACGGTCCAGAATAGAACGGCTCCACTTTTGGGTTAACCATGGCTTTTCTGCCCAATTAAACAGGTAGGCAAAATGCATCGATTGCTGGTTGCCCTGGATCACCGGATAATCCCAGTATTGATCTCCTGGCGCATTAAAGCGAAGTTTATAACTTTCTCCAAATCCCCAAGACAAGCGGTCTGTAAAACGATCTTTACCTATCTTATGAATCAATCCAGGAATATCCTGCGGCACAAAATAGGTCAGCTGCCAGGCATTGCCTTCCACATAATGCTCGTTGGCACCGGATTTAAATGGATCGAAATCCGGAAACCAGCTGCCATCAGATTTCTTCAGACGTGCATATCCTGTTGTTGGATCGAGCACATTTTTCCAGTAACCAGAACGGCCCTGGAACTCTTTATATTCTTTATCTTTTCCTAGTGCCTTCGCGAACTGTCCAACTGTCCAATCGTCATAGGCATATTCTAACGTATTGGAAAAACGACCTTTGTCGTAAGGCACAAATTTATATTTCAGGTAAGGTTCCAGGTCTTCATTACCTGCAAAACCAGCAGTCCCCACCTTTTTAGCGGGTGTCGTCTGCATTTTATAGACCGCTTTAAAAGCCTTCTGCGCGTCAAAATCACGAATCCCCATTTGGTATGCACCTACTATTAAAGGAATCTCATGTTCAGCCACCATGACCGGAACATAGTTCATTCCGGCAGGGCCTTTAGAAAGCCAGCCATTGGCATCATACATCGCCAATTGCGACTTTACCCATTTGGAGGACCATTCTGGGGTAGCCAGGTTCCAGAATTGATTCAGGTTCCAGAAAGTATTCCAGAAAGCATCGCAGCCCAGGGCTAATGCTTCCGGATCTTTTAACTGCTGCACTCGTTTTGAAGCATCTACCCAGCTTCCATCTACATCACTCCAGGTATTTCTGCTGGCCAAAGCCCGGAACATATTGCTATAAAAGCGCATCTTTTCCCTTTTGTCGTTACTGCTGATTTCCAATCGGCCAAACCAGTTGTTCCAGCTTACTTTCTGAGCGTCTACGACTTTGGCAAAGCTCCAGCCAAAGGGCTTCGTAATTTCTTCTGATAAATTCTTCCCCGCACTTTCCAGGCTGACCAAAGAAATCCCTGTTCTTACCTGTACGGCCTGGTTTTCCCTCGTGTCAAATTCGACGAAGGCACCGGCATCTTTTAAATCTTTTGCCCCTATAATGTCTGTTCCGGCAATACTGCCATTTGTCCAGGTCCCATATTTTTTAATCGGGCGGTCGAATTCCATTACAAAATGAACCGTATAATCCTGGTTTACCCCGCCAGACCAGGCGTCTTTTGTAAACTGCTTGCTGGATCCTTCAATACGGTAATCACTTACCTTTTTAAGCGTAACCTCTTTCAGTTCATAACTATATTCCGCAGGGATCATTAAGTCGATCATTACCCTGGAATTTTCTCCCTTAGGATAGGTGTAGCGCTGGAAACTCGCCCTGGTGGTTGCGGTAAGTTCTGCCTGAATCTGATAATCTTTCAGCATCACTTTATACACCCCTAGCGGTGTTTCTTCTGTACTTTTATCAATTGCAGATCGGTATCCGCCGGAAGTATTGTGCTGATCGCCCATCTTGATCTGTAATGCTCCGCTGGTGGGCATCATGCCCAAACCGGCCATCGTCCATTCATGAATGTGACTAAAGGTACCAATGCTTTCGAAAGTGGGATCATAGCCCCCCATCCAACCAGAATTCTGATTATCAGGGCTTAATTTCACCATTCCAAAAGGCATCCAGGGCCCTGGGGCAATCATCCACCTGGAATGTGCCGAACCTAGTTTCGTATCTACATAATCAGCAGGGCTAGCTATTTTTTGAGGAGAACGCTTTACTTTCCCTTTCTGAACTACACGACCATTTACGAGAATTTCATACTCACTATTTCTGGGCTTAGTCACCGCAGGCATAGGCACTTCAAATTCGTATCTTGAGGTATCCAATTGCTCCTTAAAAATCTGTTTGCGGTCGAGTTTTACTACAAGTACAGGTTTTCCCTGCAAATGATTTACATCCAGCACCAATGGCTGGAAATTTTGCTCCTTTTTCCTGATCAGATAGTTTGCCGCTTTTACCTGACGAATATAAACCTCGCCGGGTTTTACCACCTGCAAACCTGAAGGCCCTTCCAGCTTCACCTGATCAAAAATCAGCCAGGAACCAGAAAGTGAAGTCAGCTGAATTTCGTTTCCTCCGTTCCTCAGGTTTTCAACTGGAATCGACAATTTATAGGATTTAGCGTTGGTTAAATCACCTTTCAGGGAACCTTCTTGATGCGGTCTTACCGGCAGCTGGGTGGTGCTGGCTTTTCCATTTACGGTTACCTTAACCAGTGGCGGCAAATTGCCTTTATAATCCAATAGCTCAATCATCAGGGTTCCTTTGCTGTTTCCAGCGACATTTCCCAAGCCAAATAGAATATTTAACACCTGCGACCGGATACCGGAAGTATTTCCCGTTCCACCCCATTCATCTGCAGGTCCTGGCAGGGCATAAGGCCATTCTTTGGCGGCATCCGAATAACCGACCAGGTAAAAACGGTCTTCCCATCCAAAATCTGATGCTAAGAAATGAGCATAATCTGAGGGGGCAAGCGCCATACCAGCACTGCTATGATCAGACTTCCCTATTTCCCAGATCGTTTTTTGCTGTGCGGAAACCACACTGGTGATCCAACAGCAAATAAACATCAATATTGCGCTTTTCTTTATCATGATGACAGCTCTCAAATTTTCAATATTACTTCTTAATTTCAGCCGCAGCCCATTTTTTCAACAGGGCAATCGCATCGTATAAAACCCCTGCTTCCCCTCTAAATTCTCCGGATCCTTTAGGTTCACCGTTTCTTACATCATACCATTCAAAAAAGCCTTTTTTGGCAATTGTACGGTCTACCATGGGCAGCAGCTCCTGATAAGCTTCATTGACCATACCGTAGTTCATTAAAGCAGGCATCATTCGTCCGCCAAACCAGGTCCAGTCGCCACCATTCTGATATTGATAAGCGGGCATATTAGGAAATTCTTCTACAGGATATGGCGGATAAACCGTGATTCCAATAGTAGCATGTTTCTCTTTTTTGGCAGCGGCTACGATTTGCTTATTGATTGCTGCAACTTCTGCAGGGGTATTGAAATCTGCCAGGATTGCACAGATGGAACCACCGGTGTACAAGATTTTATCTTCATCAAAGTTCTTTGAAAACGGACTGCTGTTTAAGTATAGATGTGGTCTGTATTTTTGGGCATCCTTCATCCATAAATGGATGCGAACATTCTTTTTAATCTGATCAGCTACATTTTTCCAATTCTCTACGGTCTTGTATCCTTTAGGAGCCATCGCTAAAAAGTCATGGATTGCGATCACATACATGGCATTATCATAAATATCAATCGCCATTTTAGTTTTATCATTGATGGAAACTCCCCAGCCGGTTTCTGGCTGTACATCGCCCCAATCTACAGTAGTTGCACCTGTCACCAGACCATGTTTTACTGACCATCTTTCTTTCCTGATATAGCTAAAAGCATCTTCCATACGTTGCAGCACAGATTTTCCACCGATCACTTCTGTCAGAATCGAGCGGTCATTGGTGACTTCAATATATTTCTTTACGGCCTGTACCAATGAGGATTCCTGATCCGTTTCCACGGTGTTTTTATGCGCAGCCCAACCCGGTAATAAGTCAGAATGACGATAATCATATCCTCCCGTTGCCTTTGTCGCCTCTACCACACCATCTACGATATTACCATCCTGACCTTGTATTTTGAAAAACATCAATAAGGCATTTTTCACCTCTTCTTTTGGTCTGACTTGCAGTGATCCTTTTAGGAAGGTATTAAAATCTCTGATCCAGATTTCACTATAAGATGTTCCGGCTGAAAAGCGGTCTAATAGTTTTAAAGCTTTCTTCTGAACGGTGTCTAAACGGGCATCTGCAAGAATTGTTTTCGCCAATGTTTTCCGGTCTTGCTTTTGTGCCTGCGCAGAAAAGGAAAGAAAAAACATGGCGATAAATACATAAATAGTAGTTGATTTCATAAATCAAAGTGTTTAAAATAAAAAATATAAATGGGTCTCCCCGGGGGAGACCCATTTGGGATTAATAACCTGGGTTTTGAACCAGTTTTCCGTTACGCTGTAACTCATCTGTAGCGATTGGAAAGAGCAGATTTTTCTCCTGGATGGTGGCACCAAAATTATTTGCATGACCAATCACCGGTTCAAACAAAATGTTTCCAGAGCCATCACTTGCCGGAACAGGAAATAACCTGGTCCGCTGGATATCAAACCAGATCCTGCCTTCAAATACCAATTCTCTGTAACGTTCTTTCCAAACTTCCTTGATGAAGTCATCTTTAGAAAGCTGGGAAAGCTGTGTTTTAATTGCTGTTATATCATCTTTCCAATACGCTCTGCCTCTAACCTGCGCCAAGTAACCTACTGCTTCGCTAGTCACACCTTCAGCCATTGCAATTGCTTCTGCTGCGATCAGCAATGGGTCTGAATAAGTGTAAATAGGCTGATCTTTCCCAGAAGTTGCCGTCTTAAAAGTGGCTTCTTCATCCTGCCAAATATAAGGGGCTGTTGCAAAGTTCAAAGTAGTTCCATTGCTTTTGATCAGGGAAGAATGAAAGAACTGTTTTTCCTGAATTCTTAAGTCCTGGGTTTTATTGTAACCTAGTAAGAATTTGGCCGTTGGCCCGTAAGTATTGACGGTAATTGCAAATTTAGTTTCTGAGGTTGCTGTGGCTGGCAATGACCAGGAAGCATAGGCTGAAGTAGAGATTCCAACTGCAAATTCATAGTAATAGATGTATTCATTGACTGAATTATCGGCTAATCGCAGCTTATTATACGCAGAGCTAGCAGGGATCACATTTCCATTGGCATCCACATTATGTGTGGTCAAACTGTATTTATTTGAATTGATGACCAGTCTGGCGTTTAATGCCGCCTTTGCATACATGTCCTTTTTCAAAGGAAAACCGCTCATTGTCAAATACACATCTGCCAGTAAAGTAGCTGCTGCGCCTTTAGTAATGCGTGCGCCATTGTTCAACATCGCCACATCCGGCAGTCCACCATCATTTACCGCAGACTCCAGATCGGAGGTAATTAAATTGTAAACCTGTTCTACTGTGCTTTTTGCTACGTCCATATTGCTGATATTTTCGTAAGGCTCTGTGATTAAAGGAACGCCTCCATACATCCGTACCAATTGAAAGTAACCATAAGCTCTGAAGAACCTGGCTTCAGCAGAAAGCTGTTTTGCTTTTTCCGCGGAAAGTCCTGGCGTTACAGGAATGTATTTAATGGCATTATTGGCTCTGGAAATTCCAGTATACATGCTGCTCCATATTCCCTGCAGGTAAGAAGAAAGATTGGTTCCGTTTAAAGTCATGTTCTGCGCATACTGCACATGAATCTCCTGCCCTTTATACTCATTGTCGATATAGCCCGACATATAAGGACCAAACATCATTCTTGAGCCAGAGTAGGCGCCCAGATTTGATTCATACATTTGCGGCGCACCACTTCTGTATAGTGCATTTACTGCATTTTCGGCATGTTTAGGATTCTGAAAATACTGGCCGCTGGAAATTTCGTCCCTTGGCACTTCATCCAGGAACTTTTTACATGATGTACTGAGCATCATGACTAATAATAAACTTATGATTGTAGGTTTCATAATCGTTTTTTTGAGTTCATTTAATATTCAATTTGCTCCACTTAAAACTGGAAACTAGCGCCCAATGTAAAAGTTCGGGGTTTAGGATATTGGTGGAAATAGATATTTTGTCCCCATTGGTTATCACCATAAGAAGTCGCTTCCGGATCATATCCTTTAAAGGATTTCGATTTAATTAAGAAGGCGTTCTGAACACTTACATAAAAGCGCATGCTTTTTAACTTAAGTCTGCCCATTTGCTCTGGACTAAGGTTATAGCCTAAGGTAATTGCACTGGCGCGGATGTATGATCCATTAGCCACCCAATGGTCGTCTACTTCACTGCTCTGACCAGAATAAGGACCATTACGGATCTGCTGAATCATGGTATTTTGGTTTTGTGGTGTCCAGCTGTCATACAGCGTCGATTTGAAACCATTTGAATACCCTGTTCTATCCTCCGTAGAGTGAAGAAACTGCTGTAGGATATCTACGCCAGCCACAAACTGCATTTCGATATTTAAATCCAGGTTTTTGTAGCGGAAGGTGTTGATGAAACTTCCGTTCCAATCTGGCAAACCTTTACCAATTACACCACGTTCCGTACTGCGTTTAGCGGTGCCTGGAACAGCACCTACCAGTGCAGCTTCTGCGGCTTCATCTGTACCCCAGGTTCCAAGTCGCTTATAGCCATAGAATGAACTCAGACTTTCGCCAACACGCAGGATGGTCTGACTGCCGGAAACAAAACCTGGTCCTGGAAATATGTCTTCATTATTGGCACCTAAGGCCTCGATTCTATTCTTGTTGTAACTAAAATTCAATGTAGTTTCCCATCTGAAATCTGGTGTTACGACAGGGCTGCCACTCAACAGTACCTCTACTCCTGTATTCAATACAGAGCCGATATTATCTCTAACCGCAGCAAATCCGGTAGAAGTAGGTACTGGTCGGTCTAACAGTAAATCTGTAGTGAGTTTATGGTAATAATCAGCGCTGAACCTTAACCTGCTTTTAAATAAAGAAAGGTCGAATCCGGCATCAAACTGTTTTGTTTTCTCCCATTCTAAATTTGGATTCGGAAGTCGGTTCACGAAGCTTTGAGATACCCTGGTGCCATTGAGCAAGGTGGTTTCAGATGAAATCGTTCCTAAAGATTGATAAGTAGGAATTTCGGTATTTCCCGTTACCCCATAACTTGCGCGCAGCTTCAATTCATCGATAGATTCCACTCCGCTAAGGAAATTTTCTTTAGACACGATCCAGCCTAATCCTAAGGATGGGAATACGCCATATTTATTGTTTTTTCCAAAACGGGAAGAGCCATCCACACGACCGGTAACGGTGAGCAGGTACTTGTCTTTATAGCTATAGCTACCTCTCAGGAAGTAAGAGTTCATACTCCAGCGGTCAAAAGAAGAGGTTGGCGCTCCTGGCTGACTGGCAGATTGTATGCTGTTGAACCTGAAAAAGTCATCAGAAAAACCCTGAGCAGAAACGGCGGTATTGTCTGCCGTTCTTTCCTGCCAGCTTAATCCCAGCACCGCATTGATCCGGTGATCTCCTAATTGTTTGTTGTAATTTAAATAAGTCTCTTCCTGCCAGTAAAAGGAATGCTGATTGTCAACAGACGCAGAGCCTAAAGGAGCAGAAATATTGATTAAGTCCGTCGGACTGTAGTTTTGGAATAGGTTATCTCTTTTGTCAAATCCAAATTGGGTCCGCAAGTCCAGACCTGGGATGATGTGAAAAGTCAGGTAGGTATTCCCGAACAATTGGTTCCTTTTTCTCAATCGGTCTTGTGTGGATAATACATGTACCGGATTCGCAATCGACTCCAGAGAATAAGGATCCGTGATCATGCTGCTGTTTGACCAGCTACCGTCTGGAAACTTCACTGGGAATATAGAAGGCATTTCCAGCATCGACCGTCTTGGCGACTGGTCTCCGCCGTCTTCCTGAGTTTCATTTGCTTTGGTACTGTTGACCAATAAATTTAAACCCAGGGAAAGCCATTTTTTAGGCTTTGCATCGTATACAATTTTGGAATTGATCCGATCCAGCCAGCTGTTGAGCATAATCCCTTCCGTTCTGCCATAGTTCATAAATGCACCAAAAGAGGACTTTTCAGATTTCCCTAATATGCTCAACTGGTGGTTGTTGGAGAATGCCGTACGTGTCGCTTCCTCCTGCCAATCCGTATCATACAATGGGTTGCCATTTGCATCAAATAATCGGGGATCAGATTTTGAAAACACTGGTGGTGTTCCTGTTGGATTGTATTTACTGTAGTTTTCGAAACCTTTTTGGATCACTTGTAAAAACTCGGCTGAGTTCAATACTTCCAGTTTTTTAGGCAATACGCCGACGCTGAGGTAGCCGTCATAACCTACGGTTACGCCTTCAGTTGTGGCACCACGCTTGGTGGTCACCAGGATCACTCCGTTCGCACCACGGGCACCATAAATTGCGGTTGAAGAGGCATCTTTCAGCACTTCCATGCGGTCAATATCATTTGGATTCAGGAATTGTACATCTTCCATCACTACTCCATCCACCACATACAAAGGGCTTGAAGAGGAATTGATGGTTCCCAGACCTCTGATCAGCACTTTTGGACTGCCTGTTGGAGATCCTGAATTCAGGAACACGTTTACCCCTGCGACCTTACCTTTTAAACCTTGCAGGGCATTATTTACAGGCGCATTCAGGAGGTCTTTTCCAGTGATTACAGCCACAGAGCCGGTCACATCAGATTTTCGCTGTGTGCCATAGCCTGTTACTACGACTTCGTCCAAAGCCTGATTATCAGCCGTCATGTATACGTTTAACTGTCCGCTTTCAGGAACTTTAACTTCCTGATTCTGCATCCCGATATAGCTGAATATCAAGGTAGAATTTGCAGAAGGCACTTCGATTTGGAACGTTCCATTTGCATTAGTAACGGTTTTTTTATTACCGCCTTTTAGCATCACTCCTACTCCGGGTAAGCTTACAGAACGATTGGCCGCTTCATAAACAACTCCTTTTACGACGATGCCCTGCGGAGTTTGCGCATAGCCAGGGCTGCCTCCTCCTAAATAGATCAGGAAGGACATTAAAAAAATAAACATTCTTTTCATTTCATACAGATTTAGTGATTTGGTATTTGGTTGTTTGTTTGTTATTCGGTTATGATTAGGGTTTTTGTTCAGTTAATATTGAAGCTTTATTTAGGTTATTATTGGGCTGCTCAGCAGGTTGTAATTCTTTTTTATTTTTTGCTGGATAAAGCCTGGCATCCTGGCTGTTATTCCGGCGAGACCCCTGAGCTCAGACCATGTTATTTTCTATGTCTTCTAATGATTTCCCTTTAGTTTCGGGCAGTAAAAAGTAAACGGTAATAAAGGCCGCGAGACAAAAGGCGGAGAATATCCAGAAAGTGTAGGCGGTACCTAATTCCTGGAGAAAAATGGGGGTCAATTGACCTACGATCGTATCTGCAATCCACATTACCATGATGCTCAAGGCCATTGCCCGGCCACGGATCCTTGCAGGAAAGATTTCGGAAGCCACTACGAATTTTAAAGGGCCAATAGAAAATGCGAAACTGGCTAGAAAAGCAAGAACTGCGATTAACAGAAATACGCTATGCGTTGCATGGTTATAGAAGCATAATCCTGTAACAAATAAGCTAATTGTGGCACCGACTGTACCAATCAGATATAGTGGTCTGCGGCCTAAAGCATCGACTTTCCAGACTGCAATTAGGGTAAACAGCATGTTTGCCAGGCCAAAAATCACCTGACTTTGGAAAGAGTTACTCAGGCTGATTCCTGCACTGGTCAGGATACTGGGGCCATAGTAAATAATGGCATTGATACCACTAAACTGAGAAAACAGGGGTAAGAATAAACCCAGAATTAATGCGCGGCGCAGGCGTGGCGACCATAATTCTTTGTAGGAACCTTTACCTGCTCCCTGATTCTTCTTTAGTTTATCTGCATCCTCTATAGCTTCTTTTTCACCGACTAATTCTTTCAGTAATTGTAAACCTTGTACTTCCCGTCCATTTTGAATGAGCCATCTTGGGCTTTCCGGCACAAAGAACAAGCCTGCCATAAATAGCACGGCGGGAATGATACCAATACTGAACATTCCTCTCCAGGCTTCTTCCACAAAGAGAAAATGAAATGGGGAATTGCTGCTATCAGCAGACCACGCTAATGAATACTTTAGAATCGCGGCATTACTCAAATAAGCCACCAAAATCCCCAGCGTAACTGCGAGCTGATAACAGGTCACCAATCGCCCTCTGATTTTTGTGGGTGCAATTTCCGAGATATAGAGTGGAACAATGTTAGAGGCAATTCCGATCCCGATTCCCGCCAATATCCTTGCAGTCACCATCAAGGAAAATGTGGGAGCCCAGGTACAGCCTACTGCGCCTATTAAAAATAGAATCGCCGAAAGCATCAATAATTTCTTACGTCCAAGGCGGTCTCCCAATTCGCCAGAAATGGCCACACCAATGATACAGCCCAGTAGTGCGGAGGAAACAAACCATCCTTCCTGTACGGCGCTGAGGTTAAATTGCTTTTGTACAAAAGGCAATACACCGGAAATTACCGCCATGTCAAAGCCAAACAGTACTCCTCCTAATGCTGCAATGCAGCAGACCATTAGGAGAAGATTTCTTTTATATACGATCGGTTCCATCAATCTTTAGTTTTTAGGAATGCTTTGATCACTTTTGCCTTATTATTTCCTTTATTGATCAGTTTATAGGAATTGGCTGCTGCAGGGACCACAAATGTTTCTGCGAAATGGAATGCTGCAGTAGTACCATCTGCTGTTTCTATCGCCAGGCCATCACCTTCTACCAGCATCAATACATGGCAGAGATTTTCGGTTTTTACATCAATTGTGGTTGAAAACTCCAGTCGTTCCACATCATAGAAATGATCCGGATGAGTGGGTAGATGGATGATTTCCCAGTCTGCACCTGAGCTTAGTAATTTTGGTTTTGACACCAGCTCTTCTCTAACTTTCTCCCCTTTTCTTTCAAAGTTTAAGTTGTTGAAAGCATGTTCAATATTGATTGGCCTTGGATTTCCATTTAAATCAGGACGAACCCAGTCGTACATTTTAAAGGTGAAAATATAGGGCGTAGCACTGATTTCCAGTACCAGATTATTGGTACCAGCACTGTGTACCGTACCATTAGGGATCAAAAAGAAATCGTGCTGGTGGGCAGGTAATTTTTGTACATATTTTTCTATGCCAACTTCTTCTCCTGAATTGAAACTATGCTCCAGTTCTGCTTTAAAAACTTCCGGCTGAATGTCTTCCTGAAATCCGATATATACGCCTGCATCTTCTTTGCAATCGAGAATATAATAGGTCTCATCCTGTGTAATAGTTTCACCAAATTGCTCCTGAATATATTTCAGACTAGGATGGCATTGAATGGAGAGATTTCCTCCATCAAAAGTATCCAGGAAATCAAAGCGGATTGGAAATTCGAATTTAAACTGCTCGGCATGTTTGCCTAACACAGCTTCATTTTCCTGGAACATCAGAAAGTCGAAAGAGATTTCCAGCAGATGACCATTGCTTTCAAATACCAGCCCATTTTCTGGGGTGATGAGTTCGAAAGACCAGGCGTAATTCACTTCCTCCTGGTTTAGTTCAGAGATGTGCTGCTTTAACCATTGTCCGCCCCAGGCTCCTGCTTCAAACCATGGTAATGCCCTGAATACTGAGGTTGACAATTTATGAAGGCCGTTTTTGATGGCTCCGAACATGGCCCAGTTGGGTTCTGGCAGGATTTGTCCATCTGCAATTGCGGTGATCTGATCTTTAATATTTTGCTTATGACGATTCAGCACTACCCAATCCACAAAGTAAAAACGCTTGTACATTTGTTCTTCATTGGCCAGGCCTGTTTTTCCAAGATTGCTGACAGATCCTCCGCGCATGCGGTACTTTACTTCATTTTTAGGCAGGTCAAAATAGATGATCGGAGCTTCCCAGTTTAACAAAGCGGCGCCTGTTCCAATCCCTATATTAATTGCGGTCTTTTGATCAGGCTGCTGTGCAGACAAAGTTTCCAGCTGGAAAAAGTCTTCTAATATCAAAGTGGTTTTTGTACCCCAAACGGAGTCTGGAGTTCCTAAGAATGGATCAACCAATCGGTCAATATCGGTATCCGGTTTCAGGTAATCTGCCGTTTTTACCCAGTTGACCTCCAGGTTTCTTTTTTTAAACTCCTTTTCCAATGCGGCAGCGATATTGTTCCATAGTGTTCCGGCATATCCGTCAATCAACACTGTTTTTTGACTGCAGATCCAATCTGCTAAAGAGGAATACCCTTTAAATACCTGATCATCTCCGATGGAATGAAAAGGATACATGCTGTAGTCCTGGTTTTTTTCAACTAGTTCATTAATACTTGAAGGCAATGGTTTCTGGCTTGCCTTCCTAATAGATTCTTGTACTTCAACCTTCATTAGTGTGTGTTTAAAATTATGTACCTACATATATACAGTAATCTTGTTTATTCAATTTATTTTAGTTAAAAAAACCGAAAAACAACATACATATATACATACATACGTTAGTATGTATAAACATACAAAAACATCACAATAATTATAAAAATATTTTAAATGAATTTTCGGGACATTAAAACACGTCATACTTTCCCCAAATGAATGATTTTGTATATGTTTGAAGAAAACACCTACATGAAATTGTCGATAGATCACAAAAGTCCGGTTCCTTTACATGTACAAGCTGAGGCTTTGCTCCGAAAACTGATCGAATCACCTGATTATCAGGGAGGAAAATTACTACCTATAGAAGTTCAGCTGGCACAGCAGCTGGGCATCTCCAGAACCACCTTACGTCAGGCCCTGAACAAATTGGTCTATGAAGGATTGCTGGTCCGTAAAAAAGGGGTGGGTACTAAAGTGGTAGAGCAGAAATCTGTCAGCTCAAAATCTAAAAACTGGCTGAGTTTCTCTCAGGAAATGCAGGCCCGTGGTATTGTGACCCGAAATTTTGAACTCCATGTCAGCTGGGTGTATCCGGATGAAAGGCTCGCTTCATTTTTTGACATCAAAACGGACAAAAGGATTTTAAAGCTGGTTCGTTTAAGGGGTAAACCTGATGGGCCTTTCGTTTATTTTGAATCTTATTTTCACCCTAGAATCGGCCTTACCGGAGAAGAAGACTATACCCGTCCATTGTATGAAATGCTGGAGAATGAATATTCCGTCATCGCCACCATCTCTAAAGAAGAGATCAGCGCCATCTTAGCGGATAAATTCATTGCTGGAAAACTGGAGTACGAAGTGGGCAGTCCTGTACTGCTGCGGAAAAGGTTTGTTTTTGATAAAATGGAAAGACCTATTGAGTATAACCTGGGTTTTTACAAGGCCGATAGTTTTATTTATACTGTGGAGAGCGAGCGAGAGTAAGGTCGAGGACTCCACCTTTTTCCAGGTCCTTAAATTTAATCTTCAGCTCGTTTAATGGCTTAGCATTGAGCCTTCCGCTCTGGATATAAGGATGATTTGGATCCTGCTGATTCACTTTAATGAGGAAATCATTTTTACGTATTTCCTTAGGCAGTTTAATCCTGACGCTTTCAAACAATGGCGCACCAATGAGGAAAGAAGGTTCAGCTGCTGTCAGTGCTTTTACATCAAAAAGCCCCATTGCGGACAATACATACCAGGCACCGAGTTGTCCCTGATCTTCATCCTGTCCATATCCATAACCATGGATGCCGTCGGTTCCATAGAACTCATTGCAGATTGCCCTTACCCATTTTTGGCTGAGATCCGGTCTTCCCGCATAATGGAACAGCCAGGAAATATGCAGGTTTGGCTGATTTCCATGATTATACAAACTTTCAATTCCTGCAAAGGCATCAATATGCTTCCCTCCCCCAAATAAGTTTTTCTGGGAAATGGTGAAGATACTGTCTAAGCGGTTGCTGAAAGTGGTTTTTCCAACCAGGTTGACCAGCTCTTCCGGAGCATGCGGCACATAAAAAGTATACTGCCAGGCATTGCCTTCCTGGAAACCACGCCATGATTCGTAGGGATTAAAGCGGTCCAGGAATTTACCTTCCACATCTTTCGGTCTGACAAATTTGGTTGCTGGATCATATAGCAATTTCCAGCCCTCTGCGAGTTTATACAGCTGTTCCGCATCTGCTTTCTTATCCAGTGATTTGGCAAATTGTGCTGCGGCGAAAGAAGAAAAAGAATATTCTAAGGTATGGGAGGCGCCAAAAGGAGAGCCTGCTGTATTTAATTCCGGGTTGCCGCTCGAGTCCTTTACATAGGGAGAATAGCCTTTTTCTACGAAAACGCCTACGTCAAGTTTTCCTGATCCGGGGATGCGGTTTTTTGCTTCCAGTTCATTTTTTCTGACCGCTTCATAGGCCAATTGGACATCATAATTCCGGATACCTGCATTATAAGCTGCAGCAATCGCCAGTCCGGTGAAATTCGTTCCAACACCGGAAACATATTTACTATTTGCAATCCCATCACCAAGCCATCCTGCATCTTTATAAACCAGCAATTGACTTTGCACCCAATCATTATAGTATTCAGGGTAGGCAATTGCCCATAACTGAGTCAGGTTCCAGAATGCACCCCAAATGGCATCTGTATTGTAATGATGATGTACAGGGCTGCCATTTTTCAATAAAGGAATCTGACCAATGCTTCCGTCATTTTTAGGATAAGCCCCATTCACATCATCTGCCAGGCCCCTGCCTAAAAGTGCATGGTATAGCCCGGTGTAAAACTTGATTCGATCGTTTAATAAGCCACCTTTCACCTCAATTCTGCCCAATGCGCTGTTCCAGTTTTCTGTAGCTTTATTTTTTGCTTTTGCAAAACTTAGTCCGGAGGCTTCTTTCTTTAGATTGAGCTGAGCATTCTCTACAGAAGTATAGGAAAGTCCGGTTTTGATGCCAATTTGTTCTCCATTTTTAGTTTTAAACCTCAGGTAGATGCCCGCGCCTTTTCCCTGTATACTTTTCTGCCCTTTAAATTGCGTGTTGTCTATAAATGTACCATAAGCAGCAGGCGTTTTATCCAGCTCCGCATAGAAATACATGGTCACATTTGCTGCTTCCTGATATTTCTGCACATATACCGGCTTTGTTACTACATAACCCCAAACATGACGGTCATCGTAAGTCACTTTAGCATCCAATACGGGTCCGCTCTCACCCATCTTATGGCCAATGTCAAAAATAACGTTGGCGGAGTCTGTTTCCGGGAAAGTATACTGATGAAAACCGACCCTTTCTGTAGCAGTCAGCTCGGCTTTGATCTGATAATCTTTTAATAATACGCGATAATATCCAGCAGTTGCAAACTCATCTGCCTTATCAAAAGAGGATCTGTACCCGGAATTCTTTTCATTTTCTTTACCTGGGACCGTTTTTAAGGTACCAACAGTTGGTGCAAATACAATCCCGCCTATCTGAAACTCATGAAAATTTGCAAAGCCTTCTATGGAGCGATGACGATCGTCGTAACCTACAGCCTCCCATCCGGAGGCGTTACCTTCAGATCCATTGGTACTCGGTGCTAATTTAGCCATCCCAAAAGGGACTGCTGCCGGAGTATAGAAAAAATACCGGCTATGCGCAGATCCGATGTTAGGTTTCACATATTGAATCAGATCCCTCGCTTCTTGTGCGTAAAGTAAGGTGGCTTGTATACTAATTAATGAGATTAAAAGAATCCTTTTCATTGTGGTTTAAGGTTTAAGTTTTATGCTGTATGACCTGTAAAGGCTGCGATCTGAAAAATGAAAACCTCAGATCCGCAAATCAAGGCCTCATCCAGAACAAACAAAAGCAACAGTCTGAGCAAACAAAAGCAGCATCCAGGCCAAATGTACATACATAGTTTTCAAATATATTTTAAATCTCCAGTACTTTAAAATTTATTATAAAATAAACAGTTAAACACTTAAAAAGAAGAATCAAAAGATAAAAATTCAATTATTTATGAGTAATATTTAAATTTCACTATACTTGTATGTACATACAATCTAACCAAACCATGAATAAGCTTAAACATTTGACCTGCTGTGCCTTTTTTTCTTTGCCATTGACTGCTATTTGCCAGCAGCCTTTATATAAAGATGCCAGTCAGCCTATAGCAATAAGGACCAAAGATCTGATCAGTAGAATGACACTCAAAGAAAAAGTAGGTCAATTGCTGAGTCCGCTGGGCTGGGAAATGTACGAGCGACAAGGGAACAAAGTGAAAGTGTCTCAAAAATTCAAGGATCTTATTGCTGAAAAACAGGCTGGGATGCTCTGGGCAACTTTCAGAGCTGATCCATGGACACAAAAAACGCTGGCGAATGGCCTTAATCCAGAAATGTCGGCGGAAGCAGCGAATGAATTACAGCAGTATATGATCAAGAATACCCGTCTGGGGATTCCTATATTTTTAGCAGAAGAGGCACCCCATGGCCACATGGCCATTGGGACCACCGTGTTTCCAACGGGCATTGGGCAGGCTTCTACCTGGAATCAGGCCTTATTAACCCGTATGTCGGCGGCTGTTGCTAAAGAAGTTCGTCTGCAGGGCGCTCACATCAGCTACGGCCCGGTATTGGATTTATCACGTGATCCACGCTGGTCGCGTGTAGAAGAAAGTTATGGAGAAGACCCGATATTGACTGCTAAGCTTGCCAGCGCTATCATTACTGGTTTAGGTGCCGGAAAACTTTCCAATCCTTATAGTACCATCGCCACGCTGAAGCACTTTGTAGCTTACGCCATACCTGAAGGCGGGCATAATGGCGCTGCTGCCAGTGTTGGTGAGCGTGAATTGCGGGAATATTTTCTCCCTCCTTTTCAATCTGCGGTAAAAGCAGGTGCAAGGTCCATCATGGCGGCTTATAATTCCATAGATGGCATTCCATGCAGTTCCAACAGTTTTTTATTGACGGATATTTTGATCAAAGAATGGGGATTTAAAGGATTTACGGTTTCTGATTTGGGCAGTATTGAAGGAATTAAAGGCAGTCACCGGATTGCCAGGGATTACACCCAAGCGGCCAAATTGGCCCTTACTGCAGGCTTAGATGCAGATTTGGGCGGAAATGCCTACCCTAACCTGATTGCTGCAGTGGAGCAGGGAAAAGTTGAAGCGCGATTTATTGATACTGCTGTATCGCGGGTACTCCGCCTAAAATTCGAAATGGGATTATTTGAACACCCATTTGTCGATGTGCAAAAAGCTAAGAAAGAGATTAAAACGAAAGAAAACATCCTGCTTTCCCGTCAGGTAGCCAGAGAATCCATCATCCTGTTAGAGAATAAAAACAGCCTGCTTCCCTTGAAAAAAGGGCTCAAACTTGCTGTTGTAGGTCCTAATGCCGACAATGTTTACAATATGCTCGGCGATTATACTGCTCCGCAAGCTGAAGGAAATGTAGTCACCGTATTGCAGGGGCTGCGTTCCAAACTCTCCCCTTCCATGGTGACTTATGTGAAAGGCTGTTCGATCCGTGATACCACAGCTAGCAGCATCCCTCAGGCAGTGGCGGCCGCAGCAGCGTCTGATGTGATCGTTGCCGTTGTAGGTGGTTCCAGTGCACGTGATTTCAAGACCTCCTACGCTGCCACAGGAGCGGCAATCGCCTCTGTTGAAACGATTTCGGATATGGAAAGCGGGGAAGGTTTTGATCGTTCTACGCTGGATCTGCTGGGCAAACAAATGGAGCTATTGCGAGCCTTAAAGAAAACCGGCAAACCATTAATTGTCATCTACCTACAAGGAAGGCCGCTCAATATGAACTGGGCTAAAGAAAATGCAGATGCTTTATTGTGTGCCTGGTACCCCGGACAAGAAGGTGGATCGGCAGTTGCCGATGTATTATTCGGAGATTATAATCCAGCAGGCAGGCTTCCAATTTCAGTCCCTCGGAGTGTGGGGCAAATCCCTGTTCATTACAATCGGAAAAGCCCTTTGGATCATCGTTATGTGGAAGAAGAAGCTACGCCACTTTATGCGTTTGGCTATGGTCAAAGTTATACCAGCTTTATTTATGATCAGCTGAATGTGAACGCCGCAGATGCAGATGGCAATTATAAAGTATCCTTTACTTTGTTGAATAAGGGCGCCTATGATGGCGATGAAGTAGTACAGCTTTACCTGAAAAATCAATATGCTTCCACCTCACAACCAGTTCAGCAACTGAAGAATTTCGAGCGGGTTCATCTTAAATCCGGAGCATCAAAGCAAGTCGAATTTGTACTGAGCAGGGATGACCTTTCCATCATCAATCGGGATATGAAAAAGGTATTTGAACCGGGCAGCACATTTACCCTGATGATCGGATCAGCCTCTGATAAAATTCAACTCCAAAAACAACTTAATTAAATATGAGAAAACATTCACTTTACGCTTTATCCTGCGCATTTTTTGTATTCGGATGCTATTCTAAGGGAAAAGCTCAGCATCAACAGCTGGCTGCACAAATTCTTGCAGATTCGTCCTTAACCATGGTTGATAGTCTGGCAAAAAGCATCATTAAAGAGGGCTTTAATGCTGGAAGCGGTTACTCTCAGATCTGGGCACGTGACTTCAACACACTTATTGAGACTTCCTTAGACGTACGTTCCAAGGAAGATGTACGGGGCGCTATCCTGATGTTTTTTGCCTTGCAGCAAAAGAATGATGAGATGGTAGATGGTTATGTGGTTAAAAAAGATTTCACCTGGAATGACGATACCCCATACTATTCTGATGCTGCCCCAGGTCATGTTGGCTTTAAAAACACTGTCGAAACGGACCAGGAAACTTCATTAATCCAGTTGGTAGGAAAATACATTCAAAAGACCGGAGATGTTGGACTGTTACAGGAAAAAGTGGCCGGAGTAACCGTGCTTGTCCGAATGGAAAAGATGATTGATTACCTGCTGCGTGAGCGTTACAACAAAAAATACGGTTTATTATGGGGAGCCATGACGGCGGATTGGGGCGATGTACAGCCCAACGACAGCTTTGGCTGCGATTGGAATGAGCTGTCTGACGAGGCCATCGATGTTTACGACAATGCCATGTTCATGATCGCGCTGCAATATTTAATTGAAGTGGTACCAGACCCACAAAAAGCTGCACAATGGGCAAAAATGAAAAAAGGCATTCATGAAAATGTGAGGAAATACCTTTGGGATGCAAAAAGACAGAAGTTCATCCCTCATATTTACCCTGGGAAATCACCTATTCCAGCTGGGTTCGATGAAAACACCATTCATTATCATGGCGGTACCGCAGTTGCCATAGAAGCAGGATTACTTTCTAAGAAAGAGATTGCAATAGTGAATAAGCAGATGCTGGAAAATGTAAAACTTTCCGGTATGCCGAGTATTGGCCTGACTTTATACCCTACTTATCCGGATGGCTTTTTTAAAGGTGGAATGGCCAAACCTTATCATTATCAAAATGGGGGTGATTGGACCTGGTTTGGTGGAAGAATGATCCAGCAATTAATAGCCAATGGTTTTGTAAAAGAGGCTTATGAAGAGGTTAGACCGATGATCAATCGTGTCGTAAAAAACCAGGGTTTTTATGAATGGTATGGCAAAGGAAATGTTCCTGATGGGTCTGGTAAGTTTAAAGGATCTGCCGGAGTATTGAGCAAAGCGATTTTACAATTCAGGGAATGGGCGGTGGTCAATCAAAAATAAACGAAGAAATTATTCGGGTAACACAATAATTTCTTCGTTCCAGCGTCTTTGTATATGAGAGCGTTAATTTAGATAAAGGGAAATTGTCTTCGGATAATTTCCCTTTTCTTTTATACTGGAAAAGAAGTTCTAATATTTTCCACTGAAGTAGGTTTTAATGGGAAGGTTCTAATTTTCTAGTCCTCTTTTACAGGCTGATCGTCTTTTTTCACTGTAACTTCGACCTTAGTCGCTCCTGCCCTTGCTGCTGATACTGCTTTTCCGATTTCAGTCAGTCCTTTTGATTCATAAATTTTCATTGCAGTCACCACATCAATTGCCTGTCTGGTTTGCTCTTCAGGAATTGGAACGAAGGAAAGGAAGTTTATAGTTACTCCTTTTGTTTTCAATAAGTCATTTACATTTTTTAGCAGCTCGGCTTCAAACTCATTCTGGTTGAAATCGACAATATCTTCCGTCAATAAAAGATCCCTGGCTATTTCCTTGATTCTTTTATCGATCACCGAGTTTTCAGCAGTTTCGTAGGCTTTTGAACTGTTCACCTCACTATCGCTGTCGCTATTCATTTTCCCCAGGTATTTCGCTTCTCCGATATACAATTTGGCGTCAGTTATGGAATAATCGTAGGTGACTTCAATCTTTGCCATGACCCGGTTTTTGAAGGCACTTTTGAAAACGCTCTCTCCTTGCATTGGATAATCAGGCACAGTAATTTTATAAGAGCACATGCCCACTCCTTTTGGAACGGTTTCTCCTGCTTTGATCAACTCCCAACTCACTCCGCAGTTACTGGTATATAAAGTCTGTACATTTGATTGCGCACGGTCGCAGGAAGTTAAAGAGACAGCCATCAGGCCGAAACATAAGGTGGTGGTCAATAAGTTTTTCATTGTTTAGCTATTTTTTATTCGTTTGATTAATAAGAAGGCAATGTAGATCAGCGCGATTGGAATCAATGCACCGATGGTGGTAAAGAATAAGCCGGCACTGGCGTAATACCTGCCGGTCACATAAATCTGATACCAGAAATTGATCAGGATGGCAGCTATTGCAGCTATCAAAATGTAGAGTGCTAATTTCATTTAGCTAAAATATAATTTTCGTTTGATTCTTGATTTAAATCTTCAATTATAACTTTCAATCTATACAGCAAGACATATAGATATATTTATATAAATACATAAAAAAAGCTCAAACATTCTTTGAAAATGCTTGAGCCTTTTTTATGTATTTGTATCAGTTAAAATCGTCAACTATTTTCAGGAAGTGACAAGGGTATTGATTTCGGCTGTTTCTTAGCCAAGTATTATACCTCTATTTTATTTTTAAGATCCAATTGTTCATAATCTCCAGTACCTCTGGGGCAATGGTTTCTTCAATTACACCGTATTCGTCTGCTCCCCCGGTCTTTGCATGCTGGAAAAGATGATTAAGATTTGGCAGCAGTACTACTTTAACATTTTTGTTCCCCGCTTTCTTTAAAAGCTGATCAAATCCTGCCAGGTTTTCTTTTGCACTTACCTGAATATCCTTTTCACCATTTAATGCCAGGAATGGAATTTGTATTTTAGTCAGAACAGGTGCAGGATCATATTTTAGAAAGTACCGCATCCATGGAGAAAAGTACAGCTCTGCACTTTTCCTGATGTGATCATCAGCATTTGGCCCTTTAAAACCTAATTTAACTAATAATGAATCGGGTTGCTGCTTAAGCCAGTCTGTCATCGATTTTTTAAACAGCGTTTTCCGTTCTTCTTCCCCTATATCCAAGCTGGCCACCTCAATGAGCATTTTTGTATAAGAGTTTGCAGCTTCCAATTCTACTTTATTAAGACCAGTCAGGCGGTACATTTCCGAGGATTGTTTTTTCATCAGATCAGCACCTTTAACTGCTACGCCTGCAAGACTTACAATGAAGGCAATATCTTTAGATTGGCTGGCGGCTAAGGGCGCAATAATACCACCTTCACTATGTCCAATTAAACCTATTTTCCCCAGGCCAAGCTCCTTACGGGATTTCAGGTAAGCTACACCAACGAGCACATCTTTAGCAAAATCAGCAGAAGTGGCCTCATAAACATTGCCAGTAGTTTCTCCAACTCCCCGATCATCCACTCTTAAAACGGCAATCCCATTTCTACTCAGGTGATCTGCAATTACCCAAAATGGTTTATGGCCAAAAAGTGATTCGTCACGATCCTGCTGGCCGGAACCGGTGATTAAAATGACTACAGGAGGATTTTTCACTGATGGCGGAAGCGTTAATGTGGCCCCATACTGAATAGTTTTATCCTTATTAAAATAGATTACTTTCTCTTCCGAATAAGGAAATGGTGCTTTAGGTGTTTGTGGCCTCTTCAGGAGAGTCTGATTGGCTACTCTTTTTAAAGAGAGGTCGAACGCTCTACCACTTTGGGTCCATTTACCGGATACTTCCGATTGATCTGCGTTGAACTTTCCCTTAAAACCACCTTTTAAAAGGGCTGTATAAGCGGTAAGGCTATCGCTGCTGATGGTCAACTTTGAAACTTTTATCCCAAAAGCACCTTGATCAGGACTATCGAATACAGCGGTTGGCTGTTTAGATAAGCTATCCTCTGATAGCTTTAAAACGAAACGCATACCAATCAGCTTCCCTTCCCAGGTAGTGTTTGGCGGCAGATTTTGTGCCGAGGAGTTAAAAGAGCAAATGAAAAGTCCAAGAAATGCCGAGATACGAATCGTACTATAAAAAGGGAGGTGATACATAGGATAAACAAGCGTTAAAATTGGAGAATAAATTTTCAGAAGATCAGAATTTATCTACCAAGATATACTAAAAAATTAGAAAAGGACATATTGGTCCGGCTATTAAAAATTACCATTGAGAGGCTGGAAACGAAAGCAGCCGTTCTCCTTTTCAGAAAAACGGCTGCTTCAGCTTGCCGACCTTGAGCAAAGCCTATTCAATAGGTGCTAAGGCTTCCATATTTTTTTTAGAGGCATGATACGGAATCCATGCACTGAGCAATATGATCGTTGCAATTACCGCTACCATCACTGTTCCTTTGGCTGTAAAAGCACAAAGTATGTATAACATGAGGGCAATAAAGCCTAATGAAAATGAGATGACCTGCAATCCAAACTTATTTTGTCTTTTGATTTCTGCGGCTTCTTTTTCATCAACTACGATGACCTTTGCGTCTCTTACCGCTTTACGCAGCTGCAAATCCAGGTATTCAGCACTCAGTTTCCCTTTTGCAGCAGCATAGATTTCATAGGCTAATAGCAGGACAAAAGGGAGCAATACACCCAGCAGCATTTCATTAGCCCGACTTAATTTGTCATCTGTCAGCAGTGGCAGTACGATCTTAAATATTAGGTTTACTGCCAAACTGATCATGGTAATGAAAATGGTCGCTTTACCTGTAATTCGTTTCGAAAACAAAGCCCAGATTGGCGGGGCCAATAAAGGACCACCAGTAATTGCGCCAACGCTCAATGTAAATTCTACAATCCCACCGATATAAGGCACAATCAGTGCAATCAAAATCATTCCGAAACCGAAGCACCAGGAAGAGGTACGTGCCACCTTCATTAGTTTCTCATCTGATGCTCCTGGATTGATCGTTCCTTTATAAACATCATTGGTAAACACTGCAGAAACCACATTTAAGGCTGTATTTGCAGAGGCTGAGGTAGAAAAATACATTCCAGTCAGAATGAGACCCATGAGTCCTGCCGGAAGCACTTGTTTACAGACCATCAAATAAGCATTTTCGGTTTCCAGTCCGGTTAATCCAGGATTAATGGTTTGATAAATCATTGGAGGCAGCATCCATAAAACCGGACTTACGATGTATAATCCAGCGAACAGAAAAGCCACTTTAGAAGCTGATTTTGGCGTATCCACACTGGTGTACCGTTGAACAAAAGTCCAGTTTCCGCCAATATAAAAGATGTGATAAAGGGCGAAAGCAGCAATGAAACCCCAGGTATACTCGCCATTTACGGCTTCAAAAAAGTGATCAGGAACTTTAGACACAAAACTATGTACTCCTCCGGCTTCTGTAAAAGCCAATGGAATGATCAGCAATACTGCGGTGGTTAGAATCACAAACTGCAAAATATCGGTCACCATTACTGCCCATAAACCACCCACGGCAGTATAGGCAATCATAAATATCCCCAGCACTAAGGTCACTGGGATAAGCGGGAATTCCAGCGAGGAGCCCACTAATTTAGAGACAGAGTACAATACTGAGCCTTTAATGAACAGCGATACCAGCATGAAAATATAGATAAAACTCTTCTGCACATTCTCCCCTAGCCTATCCTTTATAAATTCGGCTGCGGTCAGGTTTCCTGTTGCTTTCCATTTAGGGGCAATGTATAATCCGGTTACTAAACCACCGATGCACATCGTCCACTGAATGGTTACCGCTACCCAGCCGTATTTGTAGGCAATGGATCCCCAGGCTACAAAAGTACCGGCGGAGAAGAAACTCATAAACAGCGACAAGCCTCCAATAAACCAGGGTACAGCCTCACCACCTGCAAAAAAAGATTTAAGGTTTCTGCCTGTACGTGAAAACAGTAAACCTATAATCATAATGAATACTGAAAATACAACGATAACTGTGGTGTCTATTACTGAGTTCATATAGTTTGTTTAAATTATAAATTCTTCACTGTTTTTGCAGCAACATTTCTTAAATAGGCGGCAAAATCAGCAGGAACTTCTTTTGGCTGATAGGTTAGTTTTTCCGGCGACACCTTAAATAAAATGGCGTACCAGATTAAAGAACCCAGGTATCTTCCGGCTTCATTGGCGTGGTTAGGATCAAATACCAAGGCATTGTCTTTCCAATAATAGCCCATATTTAAGGAATTGGTCTGGATGGGAAGGTTTGGTGCTACCGCATGGTCAGCATCAAAATTCATATCTTTTGTAAAGCGAAATTCCGGTCCCGAAGCAACTGTGTTAAAGGCATCTCCCACAGGAATGATTCCTACGTTCAATTGCCTGGCTACTGTATGGTAGGCAGCCCTGGATTTCTGCCACATTTCCTGCTGATTTTTAGCGGGCTGCTCAGGAGCTACGCGACCAAATTTCTTTGCATCAGAACGGTATGCCCAGCTTTGATGTAAAAGAATCTTTGCATTTGGCTGCAGTGATTTAATGTAGTCGTACAGCTTTTGGGCATAAGGGCTATAGCTTTCCAGATCCGCCGACAAATAAGAAAACTGCTGCATGGTGACCACATCCCAGGTACCTTCCGCTAAAAGCATGCGCAGTGATTTTCCGTTGTATGGCTTGCCTTTGGGGTCTTCAGGATTGGCTTCCGCAGCTGCTGCATATTCCCAATGCTGCTGTAGGGAGCAACCGCCAAGCTCAGCTCTGCCCAGCAGCAATTGCTGGTTATTTTCCTTTGCAAAACTTGGCAGATAAGCAGTAGCATTTTTGGAGAAGCTGTTGCCAATAATAAACAATCGCATTGCTTTCCCGGCAACCTGTCCGAATGAAATATGGCTGATTAGCAGCAAGCAGAGCAATAAGGTATTTTTTAGGTATTTCATCTTTATATATTCTAGTTTAAAAATTCATTATTTATCATTATTTCCGAACAGCAGCTCTACTTGAAGGACTTCTTTACTGTCCTTACTTTTCAATTTCAAGCTGATAGATGCAGGCTTTTCCGGGTAAATCCGACTGAAAGACCATTCAAAAGGATATCCTACGCGTTTCACCATGCTGGCAGAATCCTCATTCAATTCCATCTCCGCTTCTGCTCCTGCTAAAGGTGCTGTGCTCAGGTAAGCATAAATGGAATCCCAGCCAAAGGGCGAGCGAATCCGAAAAGCGTGAAGTTTGCCCCATGGAGCGCCAATATTTATTTCCTGCATCCCATTTTTAACTGGAGAAAGCACTTTTTCAGCCACTGGTTTTGCGAGTGGGAATGAGTAGGCAGTTAGCCCTTTACCTGCAATCACCGCTTTCATGTTCTTTCCGGAAAGCGCTATATTTTCTGGCTTAGCAGCAGCACCTTTATAAAATTTAACGCCTGTATTTTTAACGGCCAGCTGATCCAGGTCCAGCCCAATTTCCAACTGCTGTTCCTGTTGTGCTTCATTTAATAAGACCAGCCAAAAGCGATCCTCAGAAATCCCTGTAATGTAATTAATCGCAGGATTATCAATCGTCACCAGGCCTTTCTTCAGCCAAAGTTTCACGCGGTTATCGTCGAAAATAGTTCCTTTTCCTGCACCATAAATCCGGTTGTTAAACCAAACAAAACCTTCTTGTTTCCCCCATGGGAAAGTGATACTGCCTTTAGACCTTTGAATGGCTTCGGTAACCAGAAAATCAAGGGTAAAAGCCAGGTGCGGTGAGATGTGATGGTAATAAATGGAATTGATATCCGGTCCTTTGTAAGGATAATCTGCCCGGTAAGTAAGGTCGGTATAGCCGGTTGCATAGTAACCTGGATAGTTAGAAAAACGGCCTATAATGGAGTTCCGCGCATAAATCTCAAAAATATCCTTGTTGCTTTCGGCAGAAAGGCGCAATAAATGCGGTGCCCAGGTAGACATAAAGATATGACGTACATTTTTATTGGGAAGGAAGAAAGTAATGGGCTGTTCCAAGCCCAAACCTACAGGTGAGATCAGTGATTCAGGGACTTCTTTCTCAGTGATATCGCCTGCGATGCGTGGAAATCCTAAACGGAATTTCTTCCCATCTTTCCACCACAGGTTTGTATTGCCCTCATAGTTGCCTCCTTCATGAATCAGCTGTGGCTTATTTTGAACCAGCGGATAGGAACGAATTCCTGCCATGGTAAAAAATGAGGAATATTTGGCGGCTTCTAAAAAGGTCTTGTCTTTGTTGATCTCATAGAGGTCCATCAAATCCCACCAATAGGGGTAAAATGAGGTATTGTAAAATGGCTGGGCCGTCAATAGCTGTGTCTTTTGGCCATAAACCTCTTTCTGGACAAACTCCTTCGCATGTAAAACCGCTTTATCAAGCCATTGTTTGTCTTTTGTGAGTCGGTAGGCTGCCAATTCCTGCGTCCATGCCGGAAGGTTTACGCTATAGCCAGACAATTTTCTAGGTTGCTGATCTGGCATACCTACCTGTACCAGCCATGGGTTCTTTTGTTCTAAAAGCTGGTTCAGTGCATCAAAATAAGCGGTGTTAAATTGTACGTTTTTATAGGGATCCAACACCAATGAAGCTTCTTTCAGGTTGTATGGTGCACCAGCAGCCTTGGCCCATCTGAATGCACTTCTTGATAAGGTATATTCTATGGTCGGTAGTGCACGACTGAGGTATAGTTCCTCATCCCGGCCCATAATCGCTGCAGAAATCACTGCCAGAGGGGCTGATTGTGCTACTGTTGGTGCTATTTTTGGATCGGCTTCGATATCATAAAAGCCTTTCAATTCGGGGTTCCATCCTGAAGCATCTTCGTTCCTGATCAGATCGATCATGTTAAATGCAGCATTGGTGAGGGAACTGGAATCCTGAGAACGGTAATCTTTGACCTGATAAATCGCATTCGAAATGTATTCTAATGCGCCATTCCAGTTGTCTGGTACTGCGCCAAGATTGAATGTTCTTTTTAAAGATTGTCCGGCCAGGAGTTTGGAATCATCCAGCCCTAAGACTGGTGCAAATGCTACTGGCTGTACCTTATTGAAGGCATTTTTAAGGGAGAAACCGATTCTGGAGGTATTGTCTTTTCCCCAGTCTAATGGAAAATCAGTTAAAGAGCCGGTGACAAAAAAACTCAGTTGCTTGTTATTTTGGCCAAGCTCTACTATCGCCAGCGGCTGTGGCGTCATCGCTCCGGGAACCATTATCGGCTCTGCTGGCAAACGTTTATAATTAAACATTGGAGGAAGCTGTACATTTTTCAGCTCCTGCTCAGGAACATCCTGGAATGCAGAAAGAACAAAACTGTAATAGCCAGCGTCTTTAGCTACATATGTTAAACTCAGCTCATAATGGGAGGCTCCGGGTTTAAGTTTCCAGACTCCTTTAACCTCCTGACCTTTATCCGTCAGGTACGTTACCCAGAGTTCTTCCGGGGAAACCTGCTTTACAGCGGAGGGCAGACAGGCGGAAAGTTCTCCGGCCAGGAAAGGATTTTTGGCCGCATTCTGGTCCATCGGATGATAGGTCTTTCCTTTTACCACGAACTCGGTTAAGCTCTTCACATTCTTCCATGAGGTAAAGTAAGCGCCAAATTCTACTTTAGCTTTTTTGGCAGTCAGCAGGAATACCCGGTGTTCTTCTACCTGCGCCTTTAATGTGGTCCAACGTTTATCCTGAAAGATGGCCGTAGTGGCAACGATCTGTTGTTTCCCCGTTTTATCATTCATTACTTCTTCAAAACTCAGCTTTAATTTATCATTAGACAGCGAAGCGAGCGTATTTGGCTTTTTTGTAAAGGTGCTGGGTTCGGAAATCGGTAACACTGCCGGCGTTTCTTTCACCAGACTTGGTTTTAAGGCATAACCAGCAAGGGCATTACTTTCCTTATTCGGATTAAAAGCCTCCTCAGTGGTCAGCAAAATGGCATCACAGCGTACAAAATACTTACTGGTATTTTTTAACCTTAACACATTTTCTCCGGCATCAAGATCCGCGCGGCCTACTTTTTCCCAGGCATAACCTTCTCCGATATGATGGCCGGATTCCTGGCTCATATCCTGTTCATTTACCGATAAAAGAAACCTTCTCGTTCCCGGCTTTTGGTCTGCATAGGCTCTGGATCTGGTCCAGACGAAAAAGCTGCCTTTTGTTTTTAGGGTAATCACGGTGAGTGCATCAGGAATTGGTTCTTTCGAAGCCGCCGAATATAAGGCACCTTTTCCGGAGACATTTGTTCCTGCTTCTTTACTAAATACCCAGCCTGCAGGAAACTGGAAGTCTTCAGCTTCGATAAAATAAGTATGTTGCCCATATATTTTACCAGAGGCAAATACAGAGCAGCTGAATACCAAACACAATATTATCTTTTTCAATAGCATAGTTCTATTACTTTTAAGCCAAAGGGGGCCAGTTCAATGTTCAGGGAATTGGAATTGCCGGACAATAAGCTGCGCTTACCATGTATATCAATCAGCGCAAGTTCTTTTGATACCCCCGCTGAATGGCCTGGAATTTTTCCGGGGTTAAGCTGTACCTGTGTGTTCAGCCTCTGATCTGAATTGTTCATGAGTACCACAAAACACTTACGTTGATCAGCATTGAATGCCGTTACATACTCCAGGTACGGACTTTCGGCCTTAACTAGTCCTTGTTCTAAAATTAAGGAAGCGGCTGTACCATACACTTTGCCTGCTGCAAAGCCATAAGTTTGATGCGGACCAACTTTAGGCGTAATAAAACCTCGTGGAAATGAGATCTGCCCATCTGAGCGAAGGTTTGCTTCTGAGATCAAATAATCCATGATCCAGCCAATCTGCCACCAGGCATGGTGGGGAAATGGCCCTGCTCCCTTATCCATTGCGTCCCAATAGTAAGAAGCTACGCCTGTTTTTTGATCCACAAAAGCATCTCTGCCCCATGCCGCAGCTCTGGACATGGTTAGAAATAAGGAATCTTTGGTGATGGAGAACATCCGGAGAAACATCCCTGCATGGCTGGCCAGTAAAATTGGCCCATGATGGTTTGCGGACCCAAGGATCCCGCCATGCTCAAAACTTAGTCCGGCCTGACTGATTTCCCAGTCTGCTCTTTTAACTCCATTTACCAGTTTTTCCTGTGCAGAAGGGATGGGATGTGTATAGACCGATGCGGTATAAATTTTAGCCGCAGCAATTGCAGCATTTTGATATTTGGGGTCTTTATCAATCTCATAAAGATCCAATAAGGCTTGTACACTCTGTGCAGTTGCGAAATCGGGTGCAAACCTGGTGTCGCCGCAAACACCGATAAATGCGCCTTTATTGATCGCCTGCTCGATGTACCAATCGGCCCCTTTTTTAGCGGCATTTAAATACTTTTGATCTCCTAATAATTTGTAGGCAATGAACAAGCCATAAAATGTGGGCCTTAGGTCTAAAATATCCTTGAACATGGCCTGATTGGTCTTATTGTCGTAAGCCACTTCCCAGCTTCCATCAGGTTTCATCCAGGACAATAATTTCTCAGCGGCTAATTTTAATTCCGCACGCAATTTCGCATCATCCGGGTTGAATAAGAGCATGTTTCCTATATCCATCATCAGGTAATAAGTACTTCCGATTGGTTCTGTATAAGGCCCCCACTCTTCCGTGAATTTCTTACTGTTTTGTAAAAAGTATTGGCCTTCGGAAGCGCCATAGAAGAAATCTTTTTCGGAATGCTGCTGTGCGATTTTAAAGTTTCTGGCATAAGGAAGGCGGTTATTGATCAGCTTTTGATTGCTGGTCAACTTTGCGAGCATCCACATCGCGCCATAATCTGAATTTTTGATCGCATCTTTTTCGGAGCCATACACTCCGCCCAGGTATTTCTGAGCACCGATCTCCATGTTCTTATAGGGAGAAAGCTGCCACATAGAAAGGCTGTCGTCAGTTACATATTTTGTCATTTTAAATACGCGATCTGTAAGGGAGCTTGCTGTCTTTTTCAGCGCCAGCACCTCTTTAAATTGGTAGATATCATTCGCAGCATGTTTCATGACTGTAAACCAGTCCTCCGCCATGATGGTATAGCGGAAAGAAAAGCTGACTGATTCCCCTTTTGCCAGATAAGAATTGGCTTGTCCCAGTACCGGGTGATAGGCTGTTGGCATCATATTCCCTTTTCTGTTCAATACTGATAGTCCAACATTCCAGCTTCCCTGAGTTTTTGTATCCGATGCCCAGGGGTCTCGTCCTGTCCCGGGTTCTGGAATAACCGCTAAGGTGATGTTTTGATTATTTTGAACTAAAGGCGAAAGGGTGGAAACCGTGCGCTCCCTCACCATCACTGGTACATCGGGAATCCCCTGTCCATAGGCATAAGCATTAACGAAATTTGCATTTAGTTGATTTCCTTGAAAAACACCTGGAACGGTTGCCCATTTAAAGTTGTTTTTATCAAACAATGCTAGTTCTGGCGAAGCAGTGGAATAATACCCTGGCTTTTTCGCTGTTAATTTCAGCGTCACCTTCAGGTCGTTTGGATGCTGTGCATCAAACTCCCAGGAAGAACTGAGGGAGAACTGGTCAAGTTCCTTCTGAAAAATCAGTTGATCAGGACTTTCTTTTGTCCTATCGGGATAAAAATCGAAAGCTTTTCCGGCCTTATTCATTTGAACCAAAGCGGTGCCTTGCTTCCAGATCGGAATGATGTAACGGTAAATAGATTCCGGAAAATCATTGCCTTGCGCTGTACCTTTCTCCTTTAGAGATAGGGTATCTGCAGTATACAGGACAGAAAATTCTCCGGATGGTTTTGCTGACAGCTCCATCCATGATCCTTTATTGAGGACTGATATCTTATTCAGGTGATACCCTTTCGCAGAATTTACCCATTCTAAGTTCAAATGTCCATTGGCCAAAGCAGGCCCTTTAGACTTTGAAGGTGCTTTAGACTGTGCGAAAACGAAATATGGGAAAAGACATATCAGTCCTATTAATCTACCAACCATTATTTTGTTTTATAAGTTTGTTCACTGTTAATTCTGTTGTAGGGATTGGGAAAAACACATCTCTATCTGTCGTATTGTTGCCGGCATTTGCGGCATATTTATAGGTGGAAGGTGCTGTTGCCGTAATGTTTTTACCTAAATCATTCATTGTCTTCACATAAATATCCCAGCGGATCAGGTCATGCTTGCGGATTCCTTCAAAGCACAATTCTCTTGCACGTTCGTCCTGAATATTTGATAAAAACTGTGTTTTATTTAATCCTGCTGGAATGTCACAAATGGCATTGGCAGTACCGAGCGGCTTATTAAATGCTCTTCTCCTCACCTTATTGATCGCATCGTAAGCAGCGGCTGTTGGACCTCCGTTAACTTCATTCTCAGCCTCTGCTTTCATCAATAAGACATCTGAATAACGGATCACCGGGAAATTAGTGGAGGTATAGCTCCTTGCTTTGGATCCGGTTTCGTACTCTCTTCTCCATTTACCAGGATTGCGGTCGTAGATTTGTTTATCGGTAAAATTAGACTTTAGGGTATTGCCGGCAGTCGTTACAAAGCGATATGGCGCGATGCTCCAGTTTCTCCTGGCGGTATCTGCGGTACCAAAAAGCTCATACAGTTTGGCGGTGATTTTCATCGCACCTCCGGAAAAACCGATGGCCTCACTTGGGCATTCAATTCCATTTTCTACGCCCATGGACCCGGCAAGGTCTACTGTCCCTACTTTATTGCCATACATTCCAATTTCCCAGATACATTCTTTCTTTTCATTGATGTCCTGAGTATGGTTAATGAAAATCTGCTTATAATTCGCGTTCAGCGCATGTTTGTTTGATAAGATCACTTTGTCTGCATATTCCAGCGCGTCTTTATATCGGGCCACGTCTTTTAATGGTGCACCTGCCATCTTCAGAAAAACCCTTGCCAGGATGGCCTGCACCCCCGTTTTGGAGATGCGTTCATTGTATGAGAAGTAGTCAATATCGTTGACCAGCTTTTCTGCGTCCTGCATATCTTTTACAATCGAAGCATAAACTTCTGGTAAAGGGGCACGTGGCAGGTAGGGATCATTGGGCGATTTAGTAGAACTTAGTTTTAGAGGGACAGGGCCAAAAAGATCTGCGAGCAGGTAATAATAATAGCCGCGCAAAAACAAGGTCTCCCCTTTGATGGCGTCGCGCTGCGTTTTATCCATATTCACTTGATCTACCTGTTCCAGCAGCAGGTTTGCACGGTTCACCCCTTCATACAATACTTCCCAAAGTCGGCCAATATCCAAATGACTGGCATCCATTACCATGACACGGATGTTGTTGATGGAAATGCTTTTAAAAAACGCTTCATCACTTACTACAAAATAGCTGAATAATCCACGGCCATACACGCGTCCATTAGGGTCGATCAATCTATTGTACACTCCATTAAGACCATTTTTCAGGTCTTCTTCTGTGTTAAAATAGGTATCTGGCGTTACAAAATCAGGATCTTTATTTAACAGTTTGGAGCAGGAAAGCATCATGATGCTCATCAGCAGTATTAATATTTTCGTTTTCATACCTCTATATTTTATTTAGGATAGTTTATCCCTATCACTGATTAAAGATTTAAAAATTAGCATTCAATCCTATCGCGATGGTCCGCGGTCTTGGATATGGCGACCAGTCAAATCCAGGAGTCAAAGCCGTATGTCTGGTTGACACCTCTGGATCCAGGCCAGAGTATTTTGTCCAGGTGATGAGGTTTTGAGCGGACAGGGAGAACCTCAGGCTTCTCATTTTTAAGGTTTTTAAAACTGAGGCGGGTAACCTGTAGCCAATGGAAACCGTTTTTAACCTGATGTAAGAGCCATCTTCAATGGTACGGGAAGAATAATAGGCAGGGCCTTGTCCACCTAACCGGTATAAATCATTGGTTTGATTTTCAGGAGTCCATCTGTTTGCAAAAGAAGCGAACATATTTAGCAGGTTTCTTTGCGTAGGATCTCCACCTTCAAATTCTATTCGGTTGGCATTTAATACATCATTGCCATAGCTCCATTGGAAGAAAATATTCAGGTCGAAATTACCATAGCTAAAATCGTTGCTAAAGCCACCGATATGAACTGGGTTAGGATCTCCAATCACCGTACGGTCATTATCATCGATCTGACCATCATTATTCAGGTCTTTAAACTTGATGTCGCCAGGAAGGATATTGGCACGCGGATTACCATTGTTCGGCACATTGGCTTTCAATACATAGGTTCCATTTGGCTGCACCTCAAAATCGCTATACTGGTATACTCCATCGAACCTCATCCCATAAAACTGAGCGATAGGTTTTCCAGGAACGGCGATGTAGGGGAAGGCATTGTTAAAATTTCCCCAGGTTACTCTTGAAAGCAGGCTTGGTTCATCATCGTTCAGTGCCAGCACTTTGTTTCGGTTAAATGCGATGTTGAAATTGGAGTTCCAGGAGAACATCTTTCCTTTAATATTATTTGTATTGATGCTTAGCTCGATACCGCTATTGGAGACCTTTCCTACATTTTTAAATGCAGTTAAGAAGCCCATACTTGGTGGTAAGGTGGCATTTAGCAGCAAGTCGCGTGTTTTCTTATGGTAATAATCCGCTGTTACTGCAACTCTATTTTTAAAGAAACTCAGGTCAAGACCAATATTAGACTGTATAGTGGTTTCCCATTTCAGCTTTGTATTTCCAAGGTTGACTGGTACGATTCCTTTTCCCGGAACATTTCCGGTAGAATATCCTGAAGAAGGCAGCATTTTCAAGGCAGTGAGGGCGGCATAATCGTCCACACGATTATTGCCGGTATGTCCGTAGCCTATTCTCAACTTTCCATCACTTAAAAAGCGGAGTTCTTTCATAAATGATTCGTCGCTGAAGCGCCATGCAAAGGCTCCGGAAGGGAAAGATGCCCATCTGTTGTCTTTAGGAAATCTGGACGATCCATCCGCACGGAAGGAAACGGTGATTAAATATTTCGATTTATAATTGTAATCTATTCTTCCCAGATAGGATAGCAAACCGTTTTTCAGATCTGAAGTTGGTGCTACTGTAATCTGGCCTTCGCCTATTCCTTTCATGCCCAAAGACTCATTAGGAATTTGAATGGAAGAAAAGCCATTAGAATAACTTCTTACATCCTGCATGGTTAAACCAGCAAGTACTTTTAAGGAATGTCCTCCTTTAAACTTGGTCTGATAAGTCAGTGTATTTTCATTCAGCAGGTTGGTATTATCGATATTATTTACCGCCCCATTGACCTTGTTATTGTTGTTTGGATTTCCGAGGCGGGAGGATGAATTATTGAAAACCTCCTGTCTGATGCTTGCTTTGTTAATCCCTCCGGTAATTCGCAGGGAAAGGTTTTTTAATAGCTTATAATCTAAATAAGAATTGATGGCCAATGAATTATTGAAAACCGGTTTATATTCGTTTTGTGCTGCTAGTCGCGGGTTAATCCGATAATCAGTAGTCATGTTTAAATCCGGGTCATACAGCTCATCGATCATATTGTCGTCGAAATCCACATTTCCGGTTACCGGACGGTAGCCCCATGCGCTGTACATTAAACTGGCAGTAGGACTGGTTTGTGATTCGGCGACTACCGTTCCAAATTTCTTTGAAGACGCGTAGTTGAGGTTTACACCTACTCTCATTTTTTTATTGATGGTCTGATCCAGGACAATACGTCCTTGATATCGTCTAAAACCGCTATTGATAATAATTCCGGGTTGGTCTAACAATGATCCGGAGATTGCGTACCTAGTTTGCTCGCTTCCTCCTCGCAGGGAAAGGCTATGGTTCTGTACATAGGCATTTCGGAAAATTTCGTCCTGCCAGTTGATGCCTTTGCTATCTCTATAACTTTCCAGCGTTTGTCCGTCTTTAAGATAAATAGGGCCATAGATGTCCGGGTTTAATTCCAGCTGATATTTAACAAATTCATAAGGGCTCAGCACTTCTTGTTTTTTGATGATAGAATTCATTCCTGCCCAGCCATCATAATTGATTTGTGGCGCACCGACTTTCCCTTTTTTTGTGGTGATCAACACGACCCCATTAGCGCCACGGGCGCCATATATCGCAGTTGCAGAAGCATCTTTCAATACTTCAATGGACTCAATTTCTTCATTATTGATACTATTCGCTGCTGAAGTTTCCATAGGGAAACCATCAATTACGTATAAAGGTGCATTATCCTGAGTCACAGAATTGGCTCCCCTAACGATGATATTCAGTTCATTTCCTGGTTGGCCATCGGTTGAAGAAACCTGAACTCCGGCAATTCTACCTGCTAATGCTTCAGTAAAGGTTCCCACAGGTGCTTTGGTCATGTCTTTTATATTGGCTGAACCGACGGAACCTGTTAGATCCCCCTTGGTGGTGCTTCCATATCCAATCACAATTACTTCATTCAATCCTTTGAGGTCCTCCTCGAGCCTCACATTGTAGATACTTCCTGCAGCCAGGACCAGCTCCTTTGTCAGGAAGCCGATATAGGAGAATACCAGCGTTCCTTTCCCTCCGGGAACACTAATTTTATACAGGCCTTCGGTACCGGAGGAAACTACTGTTTTTGTTCCCTTTAACTGGACGCTAACACCGATAAGCGGTTTTCCTTCGGCATCGGATACTTTTCCGGTAATCAATTTGACTGGTAAACTTGACTGTCCGTAGAGCAATTGCTGGGACATACAGAGGACTATGGATAGCAATAGCCATGTTCCAAAAATCGGGTAAATTTTTCTCATGCAATAGTTTATATTTGGTTATTTGGTTCAGGATCATTAGATCCAGGGTTTTATCTTCCCCGGATCTTGTGGCGGTTTGTGCCGAAAATAGCAAAACGAGTTTATCTAAATGATAACAAAAACGTTGCTGTGGTTAACAAAACTTAACTATAACAACGTACTGCAAATAATGCAGCTGGAATTTCCGCTGATGGGTGTTCAAATTTCAGTGTCAATTCATTGGTTAGCAGGGTCTCTGGCAATTCGATAATATTGATGGATTGGTAATTGTCTTTTTTAACGAAGAGTTCCTTTCCATTCCCATCTGTTATGGTATAATTTCTAATACAGAAGGGCATTGTTCTTTCTGGATGCGTCATCAATACGGACTCCATCGGATGATCGTAATCTGTATCAAAACAAAGTTCTATTCTCTTGATGCTGGTTTGGTCTTTCCATTTTAAAGAGAGTTCCGGATTTTGATCAGTGATGGAGGACACCCAGGCATTTGGTTGGTTTACAGGTCTGCCGATTCCATTTTTTAGCTGTTCCACTATAAAAGGATTTAATGGCGGGTTTATTTTCAGGGCAATATTATGGCCTTCAGGTCTGCGCTGCGGGCACCAGAACTCAAATTCATCCACACCAATGTCTTCAGTTGGCTTTTGGCGGCCGAAATTTGAAACTGCTTTATTTACCGAGTTAAAAACAGACAAAACGCCTGTGATCCGGGTATTAGAAAAGCCGAGTTTAACTGCAGAATTCTTCCTGAAACAAAGGTATACGTAAGCGTTTTCGTTTAGCTTCGCAGCAAAATCAGCACTTAGCACCTGAGTACCAATCTTTACTGGGATCTGCTGAATTTCTAATAGTTCATCAGGGCTAAAGTTTCCGGATTTAGAGCTGATTCTGAGTTCCACCTGCAGGGTGGTTTCTTCCGATGATGCTACTTTAAAAGAAAAAGAAGGAACGTTTCCAGCTTGTAGAGGAATCATTTGTCCGGCAGAAATATCGAGGTTCTTCATGAAATCAAAAGGGATTTCCTGCAGGTTCATTTCACTGGAAGCGGTAATCGCTGCCGATTGTACCAGATCTGCTGCATCTGTAAGGGTCATACCTGGAATGTGCTGACCGCTTTTCATGAGTTCCAGTTGCAGGGACTTCATGATTTCTTTTTCGTTCAGTTCTTTTGGCTGCAAGCCATTTTTCTTTGCAATGAATGCTGCCATCCCCACTGCTTGTCCAAGGTATGCTCCTGTGGCCATCACCCTTGAAGAGGCGAATGCCACATGGCTTGCGCTAATGATCCGGCCGGTCAGGAAGAGGTTTTTGATGTTTCTGCTGTATAGGCACCTGTATGGAATTTGATAAATGCCTTTACTATGCCATTGGTTACATCCTGGTTTATTGCTAAAAACGCCATCTGCCGGATGCAGATCGATAGACCAGCCACCAAATCCGATGGCATCATCATGTTGGTGCTGCGCAACGATATCCTGCTGATTGAGCATGTAATCTCCTTCAAATCTCCGGCTTTCTCTTTTACCTGGGATATTTCCCACCCATTCCAGTGTCATGGTTTCGGCTTCCGGAAATTCCCCAGAATTTTTAATGTAGTTCCAAACGCCATACACTACTTTCCAGAGTTCCTGTTTGATATTTTCACTTTCATGAACGGTGTCCATTCGTCCGCCGAATTCTAACCACCAGAGTTTACATCCAAATTCCTTCGCATTAAAACTCTTGAATCTTGGAATCTTCGTGATGTCGGCCAGGGCAAATGAAGGGGCGATATATTTGACAGGCTTGCCTGTATCTTTACTATAAAAATAAATGCTGTGTCCAAGCAGTTCTCCGTATTCCTTTTCGGGGGCAAACTTCTCTCCGAATTCTTCTTTATTCTCTGCGCCCATTCTAAACGCGGCACCGGCTATAAATCCTAGGATCCCATCGCCGGAAGCGTCACAAAACAGATTGGCAGCTAAGATATATTCGGTGGAATTCTGACTACAAAAACATTTCACCGATGAAATTTCATCGGTATCAGATTTTTCCAAGTCGTATACGACCGTATTTAAAAGCAGTTTAATATTTGGTTCCTGATATACTTTATCCAGCAATACGGTGTCGAAAATTACCGGATTGCCTTCGGGATTCCGCTGCATGTTTTCTATTAAGATTTCATCCACTACTCCACCTTCCCTGGCCCATCGGTTGTTATTTCCCATGTGGGATGTTGCACCCAGGATCCACAACCGAACTTCAGAGGAGGAGTTTCCACCTAAAACCGGTCTATCCTGAACAAGCACCACACTGAGGCCTTTTCTTGCGGCGGTGATGGCACAGCATACACCAGATAACCCTCCTCCAACAACGACCAGGTCGTACCCGGCAGATGCTGATTTAACAGCTCTTTTATTTTGAGATTCTTCCCTTATCATTTAGAAATATATTTGGTATTGGATCCAAATGTATTCGGTACTTCCTAATTACGTATTGAAAATGAGGGCAAAATAAATTGGGAGCGCTCCCAATTTTAGGGATCGCTCCCATGAAACATAATTTATGATATATTTGATTTGCATGAAAAATCATCAGATCACCATATTTGACCTGGCCAGGGAGCTGAACATCTCTAAATCAACGGTATCCAGGGTATTGACCGGCCATCCGAACGTACATCCTGATACGAGGAAACGGGTTTTGGACCTGGCGGAAAAACTAGATTACCAGCGCAATATGATTGCCATACAATTGGCCACGCAGCAGAGCCGCACGATTGGGATCATCATTCCTGAGATTTTGAGTTCGTACTTTCCTTATGTAATTGCCGCCATACAGGAGGAAGCACATAAAGAAGGGTATAATGTACTGATCAGTCAATCTAACGAGTCGTATGAAACGGAGGTGATGAATGCAAAGGTTATGCTGGACAACCGTGTGGATGGGGTTATTGTCTCTATTACTAAAGAAACATTAAACTACGATCATTTGAAAGTATTCCAAAAGAAAGGAATCCCAATTGTGTTCTTTAACCGGGTTTGCAATGAGATGGTGGTTCCTAAGGTGATTGTTGACGATTATGAAGGCGCTTTTGGTGCGGTGGAACATTTGATCCTGTCGGGAAGAAAGCGGATTGCTCATCTATCCGGCCCCGCTGCTTTAGCGATCAGCGTAAAAAGATTAAATGGTTATCTGGCCGCATTAAAAAAACATAACATCCCAGCAGATCCGGAGCTGATCATTTCCTATGATTTTAGCAAGGAAAAAATAGCCATTTATGTGAACCACCTGATTAACCTTGAAAATCCGCCTGATGCGATCTTTGCCATCAACGACCCTACCGCGATTGATACGATTCAGATCATCAAGAAGAACAATTTACGAGTTCCGGAAGACATTGCCGTTGTTGGCTTTAGCGACGACTATGTCTCTGCGCTGATTGAACCCGCGCTGACCACAGTTGCCCAGCCAGTTAGGGAGATTGGGATCACGGCTGCGCAGCTGTTATTCGATCAGATTAAGAAGGATTCTTCGCAATGGAAAACGCCGGTTAAGGTGCTCAAAACGAAGCTGATCATTAGAAAATCCTCTTAAGCTAAAAAATGGCTCCCGAAATGATCAAGCTATCTCCTAAAGATGATGCGGAAGCCAGGCAAAAAGGATATTTTTACAGTATGAAAAACTTAAGTATCTTAACATCTACCCTGATTGTATTGGCATTTTCATCTTGCGGGATGAACAACAATACGGCAAAAAACAGTGCTGACACCACTTTGACTACTGTGGCTGTAGATAGCACAGCTGAAAAAGGTCTATTTGCAAAGATGTCAGTGAAAGACACGATTAAAGCTGGCGAATTAGTGGAACTAAAATTTACAGTGTATAATCATGCTGACACTGCACAGCGTTTTTGCAAATGGCACACTCCTTTCGAGCCATTCATCAGCAAATATCTGGATGTAAAATCAGCTTCTGGTGAAGAAGTAAACTATAAAGGCGCGATGGCGAAACGGATGATGCCGCCACCGGCCAGCAGTTACCTGTCTGTAAATTCTAAAGACAGTGTTTCTACTAAAGTTGATCTTTTAAAAGGATATGACATCGCCAAACCTGGCCAGTACACCATTACTTATGTGGGGCAAAACATGAGTGGATTGGTGGTTAAAGACAGTATTTCTTTTGTTTACCTGAAAAAGTAAATATTACCTTTAGGGATCATTTACTGTTTTAGTATTGCTGCACCGAAGGGATTATCGACTAACCATAGCCAAATCCCTTCCGTGTTTCTTTTCATCATACAGGTCGTATGTCCATTCATTTTAATCGCCTGCCCGTCGGGTGTTTCACCTATCATTTCCCATTCGTCCAGCCAGAGTGATAAATCTCCAATGGTAGTGACATGAGGTTCGGTCCCTTTAATTTCAGGTCCCAATGCGCATAGGTATTCCATTGCCTTTTCCAGCTCTGTCCGCCCGCTTATTTTTTTACCCTGTCTATCAATATAAACTCCTTCTGGATCAAAGCAGCTCACTGCGTCTTTCACCTCTCTATTTTTTAGGCAGTTACGAAAAAAAGCTACTGCTCCAATCTGTGTTTTTCTGTTCAATTCTTCCATTTTTGTATTTCATTTATTGTGACACAAAAATCAGAGGAATCCGGGCCAATAAAAATGACAATTGTTAGGAAATTAACTTCTTATGCGGCTTAAAGATTCTGGTTTCACACCAATATAAGAGGCGATATATTGAACTGGTACATGGTTGATGAGGTCGGGTCTTTCCTGCATTAATTTTGCGTAGCGCGCTTTTCCCTTTAATTTACCAAAAGTGAGGATTCTTTCTTCTTTTTTCAGCAAGGCAGATTTGAGGCATTTCATGCCTAAGTCGATCCATTTTGGATCTTCCAAAGCCAATTCTTTAAAAGACGCTTCAGATATTTTACATACAAGCACATCAGTGATGCACTGGATACACTCGAAAGAAGGCGCTTCTTTCAATATACTGTACATTGAGGATGCGAACTCCCCTTTTCTCAAAAGATCGATGGTGACTTCCGTTCCACTTTCTGTGTTATAGAACGTACGCAGATAGCCCTCAAGAATGAAGAAATAATCGGTAGTTATTGTTCCTTCTTTGACCAGATAGTCCTTTTTCTTTTTATTATAAAAATGAAAATGCTTTTTGATGGATGAAAAATCAGGGATTGTAAAATCCAGGTGGTCTTTAAATAATTTTAGTAATAACTCCTCCTGGTCTGTTGCGATCTGTGGTTTGATCAATTCTGCTTGCTTCATTTCTAAAGCGAAGTTAAAATTCTTTCTCTCTTTTCCGGATCTGGAATTCATTTAATTAAAATCGGTTTGGGTTTAGCCCAAACCGATATTTTATTTATACGATCATCTGCTTTTATTTTTTCCTTTCACAGTTTTCATGATGCTATACTCGCTAAGTCCATTTTGAATATATTCTATTTTATATTCTGATAGCAGCTGGGTAATGATCTGTCGGGTATCACTTTCATTTAGACCCAATTTCTCGCCCAATTCTATTTCATTATAACGTCCATTACTTTCCTTGAAGGCGTTAAAGTATCTATCTTTATGATTCATAATTTGATTGTTTTTTTACCGCGATCATCATGTGCGGGCTAAAAGGTAAAAGGTTAGTATCGTTTTCGGTCAGCTGAATCAGCTCCAGCAGGGGTTTTCTTTTTTTCATATCCAGGATATTCAAAAAGTAGTCTTTATCCAGCCATACCATCCCCTCAACAGCATAGGTGTTTATATAGGTCAGATCCTGTTTCAGGAATTCATCTTTTAATTCATTGGGTTTATGATAATAGGCTTCTGCCAGCAACCAGGGAAAATCATCTGGAGGATTATGGATGCCGGTTGTCAGTTCTTCTTTACACATATTGAAAAAGCTACTTTTATGAATTAATCCCTGTAAAAGCCCCACTAAAGTTGATGCCGTATAGTTTATAGAAAATCCTAAAATGATACCTCCTCTTTTTACAACACGGCTGGCTTCAAGAATGGCTTTTTCTCTATCTTCTTTTTTCTGAAGATGATAAAGCGGGCCATGCAGAATGACGATATCAGCAAAATTATCAGGGAAATCTAAGTTCCTGGCTTCTCCCAAATGAACAGTATATTTATTTTTTAGCTTATTAGCTCTTTCCCTGGCTATTTGAATGTGTTTAGGTACGGGCTCAACTAAGTATACTTCGTGGCCTTTTTTGGCTAGCCATTCTGAATATTTACCTGTACCTCCACCAACATCAATTATTTTAGAAGGATGGGATGGAACATATTTTTCGATGAGCGTTTTAATCCTTTCAAATTCAAATATGCCCATACCTTTGTTCAGTCTGGTTTCTTCGGATGCTTTATTATAAAAAACTTCTATATCTCGACTTATTAACTGTTTACTATTCATCTTGAATATTTTAACCTCTATCAAATTGCAGGGGATATTATCCATTTTGCCAATGTGATAAAGTAATTGATTTAAAAAATCAATGCTTGTGTCATTAAAAATTGTGGGTTGAAATTGATGCACATATTATCCATTACATCTATAACCGAGAGGTTCTGATGCATTAGGTCTTCAAATAAAGCATGGCTTTATGGAAGGTTGATAATATGTTAATTAGCGTATAACAGATGATAAAGGTAGAAATTAAGAATGACCAAACAAGCTATATGGATCTTATTTATGTCGGTCACTGTCATGATATTGCCAAAGCACATTCACTATTTTCCATGAACCATTCAGTTTCGCGAGATGCAGGTAGTCAATCCATTCATCTGCGATGAGTTTCATTGAGGCTGTTTTGTCGGAAACGTCAAGAAACCGGACTTCCTTTTTAGGTACTTCAGGGAATTTATCTTTTTTCTTGTTATAGCTTTCGGCTAAGAGTGTCATGGATTCAGCATTGGTTTCCCTTAGGTAATCTTTCCCGGTCTCCTTATCTTTCCAAAAAGTACGCTTGACCATTCTGGGATGCAGTGCACGTTCCATTTGTGCTGCATTAGGGCTATGCTGCGACTCAATATAATCTAGAACAGCGATTTTTATCGCTAGGCTATCTTGCTTAGTCTGACTAGAACAGGTAAAACTTATGGCTAATAGCGCGATAAAAAATAGGATTGGATTGAGTTTGGATGGCGTTAACATTTGGATGCTGATTTTAATGAATATCCTAATGTAAGTTTTTTATTTGACCATGCCTCAACTGGAATGGTCAATAATGTATTACAAATACACATTACATCTAAACGAATGACATCTCATTCAATAAAGCTAAAAAAAGGGATAACGAATGAAATATCATACAAATACAACTCACTAATTAAGAGATTATTTTTGTATATTTGAATGAAAACTTATGCATTAAGTATAAAAATAGTACTTTATGAATGATATATCATACAACTCCAGCTATAGCGATGCTGCTATAATTAAAGAGATCGGGCATTTCATTAAGACCAAGCGGATAAATCAAAATCTTACACAGGATGAAGTAGCCAACAGGGCAGCGATCAGCCGCTCCACCCTTAGTCTGGCAGAGCGTGGCGAAAATATCAACTTTATGAGTTTACTAAAGATCTTACGTGTATTGGATGCACTCTATGTCTTTGATCAGTTTAGAATCACCCCGCAGATCAGTCCTTTACAATTGGCAAAGGAAGATGAAAAGATGCGAAAAAGAGTTTCCAGGAAAAATTCTCAACCCAATAAAGGAGATATAGGATGGTAAGGACGGCTTTTGTAAAATTATGGGGAAAGAGAATCGGCGCAGTAGCCTGGGATGAAAATCAGGAGCTTGGCTATTTTGAATATGAAAAAAAATTTATGGCGGGCAATTTGGATATCTCCCCATTAAGAATGCCCTTATCAACGCGTGTCTATTCTTTTCCAGAACTGCGCAATACTGCTACCTTTAAAGGCCTCCCAGGGCTTTTAGCAGATGCACTGCCGGACAAATATGGGAATGAGCTGATCAATATCTGGCTGGCCAGAAATGGACGACCAGAAAACTCCCTCAACCCTGTAGAGCTGTTATGTTTCATCGGTAACCGAGGTATGGGTGCCTTAGAGTTTGAACCAACTACCCTTCCCAAGAAGGATCATGCGAGTACCCTGGAACTTTCCAGTTTGATCACTATGACGATGAAATTATTGGAAAGCAGAGAGAATTTTGAGGCTCATACAGACCATGCCATGCAGGATGTATTGCTGGATGTATTAAAAATGGGTACTTCGGCCGGCGGTGCCCGCCCAAAAGCGATCATTGCCTATAATGAAGCCACTGGGATGATCCGTTCAGGACAAACTTCTCAGGATAAAGGTTTTGAACATTGGCTGATTAAATTTGATGGTGTGAAAGATACACAGTTCGGAGCAACTTACGGGTATGGTCGAGTAGAAATGGCTTATTACAAAATGGCAACTGACGCTGGTATCGACATGATGGAGAGCCGCCTCATTGAAGAAGAAGGAAGAGCTCATTTTATGACCAAAAGGTTTGACCGCAGGAATGGCAGCCAAAAGCTTCATGTACAAACTTTTTGCGCTATACAGCATTACGATTTTAACCAAATTTCAAGTTATAGCTACGAGCAATTGTTCCAAACCATGCGCCAGCTAAGGCTAAGTTATGCTGAAGCGGAGCAGATGTACCGAAGGATGGTATTTAACGTCTTTGCGCGAAATTGTGATGACCACACCAAGAATTTTGCTTTTTTGATGGAACCTGATGGTCAATGGAAACTTGCCCCCGCCTATGATGTATGTCATGCTTACCGACCTGAGAGCGATTGGGTCAGTCAGCACAACCTAAGTATAAACGATAAACGGAAAGACTTTACAAAAGATGATTTGTTAATCATCGCCAAGCAGAATTCAATCAGAAATCCAGAAGGAATTCTCGCTGAAGTATTGGATACGGTAAACAAATGGCCGGAATATGCCCAGGCCTATAAAGTAGAAGAGCCGCTGGCAAGAGCAATTGACCGCACACTCATCAGAACAATATAGGCCGAAGTTCAGAATACTGGTTAAACAATCATTTTGTTGCTTTTATAATCCCTTTTACCCAAAACTCAGCTAAAGCTTTAGAACCTTCAGCATTGGGATGCAAATAAAATAGGCCATGCTTGCCATCTTCAGGTTTAAACAGTTTTTTATGCTGCTGCTGAAAAAAACTAAAAACACCTTTATCGCCTAGATAAACCTTATTTGGCTGGCTAATTTTATACGCTGCATGTAAAGTTTCTATTTGCGTAAAGTAACTCTTTAAGCGATCAAGCCCTTCCTGCATATATCCTGCATTATTGTGTGTATTTGGGCTATACCAAAGCGGATATTGCAGGACAAATTTAGCATTGGGGTATTTCTCCATCAAGGCATTGATCAGCCCATTCAAATTATCCTTGTATTGAGCGGCCTGGACAGGGGCCCCGTTTGGTCCGAACATGGCGCTATCATTTGTGCCCAGCATAATAGAGAACAATAAAAGCGCTGTTTTATCTTTTGCAAAGGTATCGGCTGCCTGCAGGACTTTTGGGAAATCAATATTATTCTTTGGCAAAAAATCTACCGTGGTATGCCCACTAAAACCTTTATTACTAATATTCACAGCGCTAATGTCTTTACGTTGTCTCAATAACTTTGCGACATGGAGCGGTGCAGCTTCGGTTTTAGGATCTGCTAAAGCACCGCCTTCTGTAATGCTATCACCGATAAAAACAATATTGATTTGATGCTCTTTTTTTGCTGAAAAAGAAGTCAAAACGCATAGCAAAAGCAAACAGGTATAATTAAAGATAGGTTTCATCATGTTATTTATGAGTTATTTTATGCAAACAATGCCGCAATCCTGCACTCAGCTTCTTTCAATGGAATCCCCGAAAAATAGTCCTGAACGAATGGATGGCTGGTATCCTGATGAGGAATAACGTCTGGACGTTGATCCCCTTTTCTCGTTTCAACATTCATCGGAATTGAACCACTAAATTCATAGTCAGGAAGAAAATTTGACAGCCATCCAAAGTAAACTACCTCATGATTTTCATTATTAAAATTCTCACTGTAATCCAGAAAACTGGTTTCACTGAGTGAAACCCATACGCCGTAATCCAATCCATTACAGTTCCCTATTACTTTTTGAGTCAAGGTGACTCTTATAAAAAAATCAGTCTGATCTGGGCGGTCAATCACGCAAAAATCCTCATTGAGTTCAGTTTGTCCGTATTGTTTTTCTTCCTCGCTGAGTTCAGCATAGCTGGAGGGACATGGGAAAGCCAAAGCAGGCCATTCGTAATGTTCTTTGCCGCATGATTGGCAAGTAAAAGTAGTTAAAGCATTCATAATTCTTCTAATGTTATCATCTGATTTTTTCTAAAGGAGTTGATTGAGTTTTTCCATCCAATTGATCTATGTACTTCTTGCTTTGGTCAATCCTGGAGTAGTTTATACAAGAGTTATTATGGCAAGAAGGTTTCATGTAAATCCAGCCATTGTAATTGGACATTTTCATGATGCACAAATAAAGCGGTTGAAATGCGTTTATTATCTGCTCCTCCTCCGGTTTGGATCTCTATATATTCCATCAATATTATACCTTCCTGCTCAAAACGCAGACTGATATCTTTTACTTCTAATACGATTCCCGTTTTCGCGGCATATACTTCCGGCAACCAATCTGCCAGATCAGCGCGACTTCTTGCTACTCCTGTTGGACTGATCATTCTGAAGTTTGCATGAAAAGCCTTCAATGCCAGCATTTCTTCCATTTCCGAAGGGCTCATCTCTCCCCTAAACCATTTTTCAATTTGTTCATGGAAATGAACAATTTCATGTCTGGCCAATTCATTTAAATTCATAGTGATTAATTCTTATCGTTTTTCTACCATTGACAATTTCTGAGATATCAGTACCAGGAACGCAATATAAATGTCAAAACTAAGGAATAGATATGGAATAAACTGACAAAACAAAGCGACCTGTTTGGATTAAGTCTAAATAAGGTCTACTTTTGCAGGAAATTTCAAAGCATGAGAAAAATCTTATTCATCATACTATTTACCAGCATTCACATCATTGCATTCGCACAGCAAAAAACACTGATCCAAGGCCATATTCAGAACCCGAATGGTCAAGCACTAGACGGTGTGACCGTTTCTCTTGTTGAACAAAAGAGTACGACCATGACCGATGTGAAAGGCAATTTCCAATTCAGTACAGATTTAAAAGGGAAACTGACCATTAAGGCTTTATTGATCGGGTATAATATGGCTACGAGTAAAGTAGATATCCAGGATACTAACGTAAAGCAAATTAAACTAATACTCATCCCTAGTGATGAAACTTTACAAACAGTAGAAATCACAGGTAGAAAGGAGAAGAATTATACAAATTCTGTTTCTTTCGCTGGTACCAAGACCGCAGCAGAGATTAAAGATGTCCCACAATCCATCCAGTATGTCACCAAAGAACTGATGCAGGATCAAGGTGCGGTACGGATGACAGATATTGTAAAAAACGTGAGTGGTGTAAATCAGTACACTTTCTACGACGATGTTTCTATCCGTGGATTTAGAAATCAGGGTGGTGTGGGCAGCAACAGCTCTAACCAGCTCTTCAACGGATTAAGAACTTTTAACGGTTTCTGGCGACAAAACCTGCTGAACTATCTGGAACGCGTTGAAGTGATCAAAGGACCTGCTTCTGCTCTTTTCGGCAATGCAAATCCTGGAGGAACGATCAACAAAGTCACGAAAAAGCCTTTAGACACCACTCTTAGGTCCATCAATTTTCAGTTGGGCAGCTTCAATACGGTGAGAACAAATGCCGATTTTACCGGACCAATGAATAAGGAAAAAACATTATTGTACCGTCTTAACCTTGGTTATGAAAATGCAAATTCCTTCCGTGACCTCCTGTTTGACAAGAATATAGTGGTGGCTCCATCACTTTCTTACATTCCTTCGGACAGAACCAGGATCAACTTTGACCTGGTTTATAATAAGTCAAACAGCAGATTAGATCGTGGACAATCTATCTTTGGATCGACAGACCTTTACTCCACCCCAACATCGCTTAATGTGGCAGACATCAATGACTTCCTGAATGAGGAGACCTATCTTGTCACCACCTCAGTTAGTCATAAGCTAACTGACCACATCACCTTTAATACTTCATTTTTAAGAACTGGCTATCGTCAGGACTTATTCGAGCACCGCAGCACTGCATTTGCAGTAGATGAAAAGGGAAAACAAATTCAGGAACTTGCTTTCAGACGCGCGAGTTTACGTCACAACGAGCAATTTAGTGACAGTTTTACCGCTTACCTATCTTCAGATTTCAAAACCGGACCATTACAACACATGCTGGTGACCGGATACGATTACAATAATAGTGTGATCCCAATTGGCTCCTCACAGCAAGACGCAACAGGATACCGTTTAAAAGACGGCTCAGTAACTGCTAAATATGTAGTGAAAGACTCCGCTAAATATGAAATGTATTCCTACAAAGGAAAAATGATCCCAAAACCAAATGTTCCTTCCTTTGACCTGAGTAAAAATACTCACTCCTTACTTGATGTAAACGGTTATGTTTATGCGGCCAACAACACAGACGTTGTGGTGCCTTCTTACTCGCAGCAACACAGTATTTATGTGCAGGATCAAATCTCCATCAACAGACTTAAAGTTTTGCTTGGTTTACGCTATGACACCTATCTTACCGATATGGGTTATAAAACAAGTCAGGTAGAGCGTGTTAAACAAACGGCATTACTTCCGCGTTTTGGCTTAACTTATGAGGTTAGCCGGAATATAAACGCTTATGCGACCTACACCACCGGGTATAACCCACAGACTGCCAGCAGTCAAAATTCAAAATCAGGTGGACCATTTGATCCATTGAAGAGTAATTTATTGGAAGCAGGCTTAAAAACCGACTGGTTCAATAATAGGTTAAGTGCAACTGCTTCCGTATATAAGATTGAGCAGCGAAATGCACTTTACAATGCTTTGGATCCAGACAATCCTGACCTGATGATTCAAATCGGCAAGGATATTTCCAAAGGTGTAGAAATGGATGTGGTAGGTTATATTACCCCTAACCTAAACATTATTGCTACTTATGCCTACATCCATGCGGTACTGAAGGGAGCGCAAGGTGGTGCCGATAGTTTGTACAACAATCAACAAAAGCCAAACACCCCAAAACACATGGGTAGCCTATGGGCTAAATACCAGTTCAGCAATCCATTACTAAACGGTCTTGGTTTAGGAGCAGGTGCCTACTATGTGGGGAATCGTACTTTCGGTTTCCAGGGTCAGCAAAGTATATTGCCTTCCAAAGGCCCTTCTTATCTGCTATTCAACGCTGCCATCTATTACAAGATTGATAAAGTACAATTACAGCTGAACATGAATAACATCACCAATAAAACCCATTGGGTGGGTGGTTATGACAGCTCACGTTTATATCCAGGAGCGCCAAGAAACTGGCTCACTTCCGTTACTTATTCCTTTTAACAATAAATAATATGATGATACAAAAAACAATTACCTTCCTGATATTCAGTCTTATTTTTCTGGGTGTTCATGCACAAAGCAAAAAAAACCGTGGGAATATTCTTTATGTCCTAAGGATGGAATATCGTGACAGACCGATTGATGAAAAAGTAAAAGCACATTTGGATTCCCTGGGTTACAAAGTAACTTTCGCTGACCAGTCGGCGGAGGTGCCGAAAGCCCATGCTTATGATCTGATTATTATATCTTCGACGGTAGGCTCACAGGATTTTGAAGGAAAATACAAGGATATGGAGACTCCAATTCTAAGCTGGGAAAATGACATCCTCGACGACTTAAGATTTACTGGTAGAAATAAAGACGTAGATTTCGGCGAGGTGACCAAGGAGCATTACATCTGGATCGTGAATGCCCCTCACCCACTCGCAGCAGGACTTCCTGCCGGCATCAATTCGGTTTACAGGAAAGATCAACCAATGGGTTGGGGGAAACCTGGTTTAGGTGCTTCAATTATCGCTACGATTCCCGGACAGCCGGATAAAGCGATCATTTTTGGTTACGAAAAGGGAGCAACTATGGATTATAACTTTCTTGCGCCAGCGAGAAGAGTAGCTTTCTTTTTAGACAATACAACATTTCCATTGCTAAAAGAAAATGGGTTAAAATTATTCGATGCCGCAGTAAATTGGGCCATCGCAAAATAGATTAGGATCATCCAGAAGATGCTTTCAAAAAACACTAGAACCTGATTCCACTAGCGATTTATGTTCTGGTGTTTTTTTTTTACCTGCTTTTCCTAATTAGTCTTTTGAGATTTTTAACTTAATCTATTTATCCATTTTCAGCTTTAAGAAACTGCGAATGGAAATATCGACCCATTTAAAAATGATATAAGCAAAGGCAACCAGCAGTAAAACGCCGCCAGCAATAACTGGAGCCATCTGACCTATTGAAGGTTTCGTTACTTCCACCCAGCTCATGAACCACCAGTAAAAGGATAGTGAATCGATGCATAAATAATATTAGCGATGTATTCCCAGAACAAAGACCAAATTCGTGGGTTAAAATAATGTTCGGGAACGGGAGGGTAAGGAATACAGAATGTCAATTTCAATGGAGAAATCAAGATACAATTAAATAAAAAAGAGTATAAAACGTATTGGCTTTATCATTTTGTTCATCTCATACTGAAAATACAATTATTGAGTTATCCTAAATATTACAAATATTATCTTTAATGTAATGAAATTTCACTAAATATTTAAATCTAAAAAAACATAGTAGGAACAGCAGCAAATCTTTAGTAAATTGTAAATAAAACTCCTTTCCTAAAATTAGCACTTTAAACTACAGATAATTAAAATAAACAATAAAAAACTCAAATCAATCTATTAACAACAAACCCTTCATAAATTAATAGCAAAAAAATTCTATTCTAGATCCTTTTTTTAATACAAAAATTAATTATATGTAAATAAATTACTAAATAATACTACAATTTCCGTATTACTCTAGCTTTTGTCATTTTTTATATTTATAATTATTTATAATTATAAATATCTTACTATTAGCTAAGTTTATGAAATTAAAGTTATTATTTCTGTTTGCTTTTTACATATTAACACTTCCAACATCCGCACAGAATATACCAAAGTTACCTAGTGCCCCTGATATTGCTGTACTAAATAAATTTATCGATTTCCCTGTAAATAAAAGTACCGGTACAGTAGGCATAACTATACCAATATACACTATTGATGTAAATGGATATAGTTTACCGATATCTTTATCATATCACACCGGAGGCATTAAAGTCTCTGAAGTCGCTGGATCTTTAGGGCTGGGGTGGGCATTAAGTGCCGGAGGGCAAATATCAAGATCGATAAACGGTAAAAATGATGATGGTGGTTATTTTACACATGGGGGCTTTTTCCGTTATTCGTAGAAACCATAATTGATGTAAATGCCCCACCTAAACCTCAAGGTCATGCTTATTATAAGGATTCTTTTACGAATGCCGATCAAGATTTAGAACCTGATGTTTATTATTTTAGCATAAATGGTTATTCTGGAAAATTCATTTTCGATAAGAATAAAAAAGTACATTTAATTCCAGAACAAGATGTCATTATTCAAACCGACAACCTTAACTCATTTAACATTAAAACTCCAGATGGAGTTAAATTTTTATTTGAGGACAAAGTAGACAGAAATATATATTCTGACATAGCAGTAGGAAATGTTGAAAATACAAGTGCATGGCACCTTTCAAAAATTATAACTAATAAAAACGATACAGTAAATTTCCTTTACAACGAAATTAGTTATACATCAAGAGAAAAATCATTATCTACAGAGAAGGGAGGAATGGCTGGTATATGTGTGAATTGTATAACCAAAGAAGCACAGACAAGATTGTATGGTTATATTATTAGTGAAATTTCTTACAAAACTACTAAAGTTAAATTCAATTATAAATCTGAAAGAAGATTAGATGTAAAAGACGGGGGAACTTCACATGCATTAAATGACATCTCCATATATGATAATTTGTCTAACAGCCTAATAAAAAAAACTATTTTTTCAACCAGCTATTTCCAAAGCAATGATAACACACTAACAATCAATGGAATACCATCAATCATTGATGATTACTTGCAAAAAAGATTAAGACTTGATGAAATTTTGGAAATCTCTAATCTTGGTAAGGTGACTCCAGCTTATAAGTTTTCTTACAATAAGCATAATAAGTCGTTAAAGTTACCGCATAGATTATCAAATGCTCAAGATCATTGGGGTTACTACAATGGAGCTTCTCAAAATCTATGCTTGATAGGACAATATACATGGCTTAACTCTTCAGGTGTTTATGAATGTAATTTGGCAGATAGATTTGTTCATTCAAACTATAACAAAGCTTTTATATTGGACGAAATTATCCATACCACTAAAGGAACCACTAAATATTTCTACGACAATGACACAGATTTCCTACCCGGATTAAGAATAAAAGAAATTCAAAGTTTTTCTGGAGAAACGGCAGACGTTCAGTCTAAGCTTTACGAATACTCAAATGTTTCTATTGCTGGAGGAATACCTGTTTATAGACAGCAATATGATATTACTGAGATGCATCCTGGAACAATTGTTAATTCAGGATCAGTAGCAGTAGGCAGTACTTATTGCGATGAGAACTATGTAGAACCTTATCTGGCTTTCCAAAACCCAATAAATTTTTCTGGAGATTTTTTTGGAAGCAATGCCTATTATGGGCTTGTAAGAGAGAGTATACCTAATAATGGATATACTGAGTCATACTTTTCTACTGAAGAATCGGATGACATTATGTTGGATGCTTCCGTATATCCATTAATAATTAATAAACCTGGCTTGCTTTCCGGCAAGTTAATTCGTGAAACAACCCACAATGAAGAAGGAAAGTTGATTAAGGAGTCTAATTTCATCTATCGCAAGTATTATCGATTAATTGTAAAGGAGGAAGATTGCGCAAAGTTCATTAATTCGACTTGCTTCGAAAATGTTAGATTCTTCCCTTTATATACTGGTTTCGCTTTTTTAGTAAAAAAAGAAGAAATATCATTTAGTGGATTCAACGAGAACAAAATAATCACAGAATATAGTTATGATGGAATTCCTGATGTTTTCAAAAATGGTGAATGGGCTATGAAAATGAACTTATTAATGCCAGCTCCATTACATCATTTCATTTCAGGCACCCGTACTTCTTTAAGTGATAAATCAGAATTAATAGTTCAATCGAAATATCCAATAGATTATTCATCTGATATCAATGGATGGGCAACTACAAATAATTGGGATGCGGCATCATTAGCAATAAAGCACATGATTTCTAATTGGATAATTAATAAACCAATAGAACAGATAAACATTATAAAACGCGAAAACTCTGAGTATGTAATATCTTCTAATTTATTCACGTATGATTTTTTTTCTACTGCGGCTTTTTCTGGCATAAATATTAAATCAGTATTTGAGTTAAAACTTCAAAACCCAATTTCTTACAACGTGGGTTTTTCATCAAAAATTATCAAAGAAGGAAATAATTACAAATTCAATTTTAATGAAAATTACAAACCAAATATAATATTTGACGCATACGATTCCAATAATAATCTTCTGCAATACCATGAAATGTACAAACCAAACACAGCTTTATTAAGAGGTTATAAAAAAAGTTTAATAACTGTAAGTGCGGTTAATGCGGCATTTGATGAAGTATATTATGATGGTTTTGAGGAAAATCTTAACGTGAATGTACTAACTGATAAAAATAGCTCATATAATGGATTAAGATACATGAAAGCTAATAGCCTATTTATTGGCTGGATTAAGCCTAATGCCAAAACTTACATAATTACATATTGGTATCTTGTTGGGTTGGTTTGGAAATATGAAGAACAAATCTATGATGGACCTCTTACCCTATCCAAAGGAACAGGTTATGATGATATTTGTATTTACCCTTCTGATGCTAAGATAATGATATACAACTACAAACCCCTTATTGGACTAGAAAGTTTGACTGATTCGAGAGGAAATGTGAAACATTTTGAATATGATGATTTCAACAGACTCGAATCAATAAAAGATCAAAATAAAGATATAATCGGCGCATATATATATCATTATAATACGATTACAACTAATTTTCTAAACTCAGCGACAAGTATTACATTCAAAAAAGAAGGATGCCCCAATCAAGCTGTGGGTTCTTCTATAATTTATACTATCCCTGAAGGGAAATATAGTTCACCTTTTAGTCAAAAAGAAGCTGATGGAATGGCTCAAGAGGATCTAAAGAAAAATGGTCAAGCTTACGCAAATATACATGGGGAATGCTTAGGAGGAACCCAACCATATTTTAATGTTGATATGATTCGAAAATTTAAGGCCGAATGCGGCCCTGGTCAGGCAGGTGATGAAATAGAGTATATTGTTGATGCTGGAGACTTTAGTTCAATGATCAGCTTAAGTGACGCAAATAATAAAGCCCTGAATAAATTAATTTATCAAGGACAACTTGAAGCAAATCTTACTTGCCGTGATATGGGACAAGTAGAGTGGGATAGTTCTGTATCGGACAACAATGCTAGAATAGTTAGTATTAAATTCTATAATCTTAGCGGCACTACTCTATTATATCAATTAACAGCTCCAGAACTATATAATATGTATGATATTCATCACGTGAATACAGGAAATTATAAAATAATTGTAGAAGTACATGGGGACTATTACGAAGATATTGAACAAACTGGCTACAAGTCATTAAAGATGACTTCTTCTTCTGTGCCAATCCAGCAAATTTGTCTTAAACACCCACAAGAAGGTAAAAACTCTATATATATATTTAATTCCGTTAGTATTGGATTAATGGGTAGTGTTAGGTTTGTTATAATGGGAGTGAATTGTAATTGATATAAATTGTAAATAGCAGCATACAATGAGATTAAGGTATAAAATAATGGCACTAATCTGCACCCTAAGTACGACAAGACTTAGTGCTCAGGAGAGTATTTTTAAAAACGTTTATAATGGAGAAGCAGTAATTACATCTGCAGGTAGTATCACTTTTGAAAGTGGATTTCATGTCCCTTCTGGAGCAAATTTTAGAGCATTTATTACTAATAGCCCCTCTATGAACTGTAAATGGTTAGGTTCATTTGAAATTGAGAGCAGAAATTACATTCTTAGTTATTCTCCAAAGGTTGAAGGGATAAAAACAATAGAACAATTAAGAGCAAAAAGTATTTGTGCTGTCACGCCAACTATAAATTTCATTGATGGCCTCGGCCGTTCATTACAAACCGTTCAGATTGGAGCAAGTCCAAGTGGAAAAGATGTGGTTAAAACATTTAAGTATGATGCGAATGGTAGAGAAGTCATTAAATATTTACCATATTCCGATTTAAGTGGTCAAAATGGAAATTATAAGTCTGACGCAGTAGAAATAAATTCCGGAGTTTTTTCTTTCTATAATTCACCTAACAACCTAATTATCGGAATTGTAAAAACTCCAAATCCATATCAAGAGATTAAATTAGAAAACTCTCCTCTTAACAGGATGTTGGAGGAAGGGGCTCCAGGTGTTGATTGGCAATTATCCAATGGTCACACCACAAAAATTGAATATGGATTCAATGCTACAGATGAAGTTATATTATGGTTGGAAAATGGGAATTCCTGTGTGGGAAATTCATTTTTTTCTGAAAATCAATTATTTAAAAAAACTTTTAAGGATGAAAACTGGGTAAATGGTAAAACCGGAACCATTGAAGAGTTTAAAGATAAATTAGACAGAGTGATTTTAAAAAGATTATGGCAAAATGAGATGAATTCCTTATCAACATACTATGTCTATGATGACTTAAATAACTTACGGTATGTCATTCCACCAGGGCTTAATTTGCAGTCATTTAACGAAGGTAGCCCAGCTTTTAACAATTTCATTTATGCTTACTCTTATGATTCAGATAAAAAATTAGTTCGTAAAAAGATTCCAGGAAAAGGATGGGAAGAAATGGTTTATAATAAAATCGGTCAACTTGTTTTAAGTAGAGATGCAAGACAGTTCATTTCTAAAAATTGGTCCTTTTACAAGTATGATGTAATGGGAAGAAGGATCTTATCAGGCACTTTGACTAGTGAGGATACTAGGGAAAGCTGGCAGGAAAGATTTAAATCAAATGCACAAGTTAATATATGGGAAAACCGTGATAATGATAATTTATGTGGTAATGGGACTGGCTACACTTCTATTTCTCTACCTTTGGATAGTGAAAGGGTCACATATAAAATAAATCAATATTTAAATGTAAATTATTATGACGACTATTCTTTTTATAATAACACTTTTAAAGGAGATACAGCTAGGCATACTTCAAGAACTAAAGACCTACTAACTGGCACTAGAAATTGTATTTTAGACAGTAATTTATTCATGCTAAAAACACATTATTACGATCTTAAAGGACAATTAGTACAAAGTCAAGAAGAGAATCACTTAGGGGGGAAAAATCTCGTAAATTTTGCTTACAATTTTGTTGGAAATGTAACGGATAAAAATCAAATAAATACAGTAGATGGAAGTTCTATTATCATTGCTTCCCGCTTTGAGTATGATCAGGGCGGCAGAAAGACAGGGACGTTTGTAAAAATAAATGATTCTCCTGAAGTTATGTTAAGCAAACTTGATTATAATGAACTAGGACAAATTTGGAAAAAAGGTTTACACATTAAAGATCAAGGAGAAAATTTTCTCCAACAAACAGTTTATGAATATAACGAGCGAGGTTGGATAAAAAATAATATTTCAAATGAGTTTAGTACAAAAATACTTTATCAGGACGGAAATTCACCACAATACAATGGAAACATATCCGCACAGCACTGGGGCTCAGCGAATAACTATCCAAATAAATTCACTTACACATATGATGCAATAAACCGGCTTCTCAAAGCAATTAGCACAGGAGTGAGTATGTCGGAGGAGTTAAAATATGATGACATGGGAAACATCTCAATGCTAAACAGAGACGACCTTGGACAAAATCAATACAATTATACAGGGAATCGTTTGAATAACATCAGTAATGGACCGTTGGAAACTGGATTATATGAATACGATGCTAATGGAAATACAATTACAGATGGACGAAACCTAGTTAATGTGACTTATAATCAATTAAACCTTCCTGCTACTGTAAAAAAAACAGGATTAAACGTGGTATACACTTATAACTCCGAAGGAGTTAAGTTACAAAAAATAAGTAACGGAAATATTAGAAACTATGTTGGTGGCATTGAGTATATAGGTACTACTGTTGATTTGATTCATACTGAGGAAGGGATTGCCAGAAATAATTCGGGTGTATTTAGTTATGAGTATAATTTAACAGATCATCTGGGAAATGTGCGCTATAGTTTCCGTCAGCATCATGAGACCGGATTATTAGACCGTTTACAAAGTGATGATTACTATGCTTTTGGAAAACGTAAATCTTCAGGTACTTTTACCTCTACGTTAAATAAGTATCTATATAACGGAAAGGAAATTCAAGATGAATTGGATGGGCAATATGATTACGGTGCGAGGTTCTATGATCCGGTGACAGGCCGCTTTAATACTATTGACAGATTTTCCGAGAAGTATTATGATTTGAGCCCTTATCAATATGGGGCAAATAATCCAATAAAGAATATTGATGTCAATGGGGACAGTATAAATGTAGTTTTAATGCAGCAGTATGATAAAACGAATAGCACAAATCACGTTAGCCAAACATTAACTGATTTACAGTCTCAAACAGGTTTATCCCTCTCAATTGACGCCAAAGGCCAATTGAGTTACCTGAAAGACCCAGTATCAGGAACCCCATTTTTGAATATTCAAATGGGATCTGGAAATAATTTAATGGGAGTAGGAAGTGCAGAAGCCAGAAATCTTATAACATCCGCCATTGATAATACTACTACAGGATATGCAAGAATAACTTCATCTGGATCCAGTGCACCATTAGGAGGCAACTTGATGAGTCTTAACCCCAGCCAAATTAATAACTTTATAAGTGGAGTAAATGGAGTGGATTCTAGGACACTAGGTTTTGGAATGACATTTATGCACGAATTAACTCATTCAGGATTAGGAGGAGGATTGACCGATCCATCGAGGTCTGCAGGCTTTGGTCCAACAGGACCAACGGTTGACAGGATGAACATTATTAGAAGTGAACTAAATGACAAAGGTGGTAATTATGGTCAAAGATCTTCTTACCAAGCTGTGATGACTACTCCAGGAGGTCCTGCGTATTTGCCATTTAGCCCTAGTTCATTAAATTCCCTAAAAGGAGGCATTGTTCCTGCAATCACCGATAAATTTATTAAATTCTAATTGTTATGAAAATATCATCAAGGTTACTAATTTTAAGTCTTTACTTTTTTAGCTGCAATGCATCAAAAGTCGAATTACCTTTGGAGAGATATAAGTCCAAATATAAATTAGCTTATGATTATCTAATAATTAATCAAACATCTCAAAAAAACAATTTCACCATTGCTGATTCTACAGTTAATATTGATTTATCTCCGTTTTATGTTGAGTTGAGTTTAGAATTTCATAAATCTAAAGATGCTACACTGTTCGAACTCGATAGTTTAAATCACACAACTTCAGCTGAATTTATGATTGAGACAAGTGACCTCAAGCAACAACAAAACAAGGAGCTAAATCGCCCAACTTCTATTATATTTTTTTCCAAAATGCATGATTATATCTTAGCTGCCGAAATTCTGGATAATATCAGCAATCCAAAGGAAACTTATAAAAACGCTACGTCGTTTAATAACGGAACGCGTTACTTGTTTATATTCGATAAGAGAGGCAAAATCAAAAATGTTTATAAAAAAGGAATTCAATACAATTAATCAAAGCTATCTTGATATTAGAGTCTTCAGTGTAACTGGATATTCCAAATAAAGTTCTACCTGCTGTAGAAGAGATAATAATACTTATAATTTTTATATCATATTTAGCTACCATGAAAATAGAAGTCCACCAAAGTGAAGCAGTAAAAATTGCGGAAGTCATTTCGGATGTTATTATAGTGACGAATGCCGAAGAAGGTTTGCAGCTGATGGTCGATTTATATTATCAGGACTTTGACAAAATCATCATTCCAGAGCAAAGTGTAACTCCTGATTTTTTTGATCTGAAAACAGGAATCGCTGGAGAAATCCTACAAAAGTTTTCCAACTACAGGGTGCAGTTAGTCATAGTTGGTGATTTTGCTAAATATCCAGGGCAGCGTATTCAGGAGTTCATCTATGAAAGCAACAAAGGCAGGCAGGTCAATTTTCTGGGTACAGTTGAAGAAGCGGTTGAACGGTTGTCTAAGTAAAGGTTTATCAGCATTATTCTAAATCCGGTTTCCTTCACAAAGGCAATATATTTCATCTGCATTTTTCATTGTATCTATTTGCACCATTTTTTTAGTTTAGCCATTAAGTCTTCCAGACGAATAGGTTTAGCAATATAATCGTCCATCCCAGCATTTAAACAATCTTGTTCATCCCCTTTTAGTGCATTGGCAGTTAACGCAATAATAACCGGCTGTTTAATTTGCTCTTTTCTGATCAGTTGAGTTGCTGTTAATCCGTCCATTACTGGCATATGCACGTCCATTAAGACCAGGTCATACTCTTTTTTATGAATAGCCTCAATGGCTTCTTCTCCATTTTTCACCAGGTCTGGCTGATAACCCAATCGATTAAGAATATTAACGATTACCAATTGGTTTGGTAATTTATCCTCCGCAATCAGCAATGTACAAGGGAAATTTGCTGAAAAATCAGTCGACAATCTGTTTTGAAATACCTGTTCTTCTATCTCTTCATGCTTTCTTATTTGCAATGCATTTGAGACTTGTTCAGCAAGGATATGTTGGCGGATGGGCTTTGTCATCACAGAACAAAACAACGCAGGCTGACGCTCTTCAAAGTCTTCTCCAATAGAACTGAGCAGAAGAATCGGAATAATTGGATAGCGCATCTTCATCAACTTGGCCAACATGACACCATCCATTCCAGGCATCTGCAGATCTGTAATCATTAAATCAATTGCAGGATCAAGCGACAGCATTGCCAATGCCTGTTTAGCCGAACTTGCAGGTATAGGCTGTAATTTCCAATACTCAAGCTGCTTATTTAAAATACTCAGGCTCGTCGCATTATCATCAACAATCATTACCTTTTTGCCAGCATGCTCAGTCATCATGTAATTGCTGGACGGCAAGGGTAACTTAGTTCCAGTTTGCGTCAGCATCATAAATGAGAAGGTTGATCCCTGATCCAGCTCAGTCTCTACATTAATTTCGCCACCCATAAGTTTGACCAGCTTTTCTGAGATTGCAAGGCCTAAGCCAGTACCGCCATACTTACGGGTTGTAGAAGAATCAACCTGTGTAAAAGAGTTAAACAGATTACCCAATTTATCAGCTGGTATTCCTATACCTGTATCACGTACTGCAAATTTGAGTTCGAACTGTCCATTTTGTAAAACACTCCCCATAGAAAGGGCTACAAAAACCTCCCCCTGCTCAGTAAATTTCATCGCGTTTCCAACCAAATTAATCAACACCTGCCTCAGGCGCAGCTGATCACCAACAATCTGCGAAGGAATATCTTCGTCGATATGATATATTAAATCCAACTGAAGTTCAGCAGATTTAATTGCAAATATGTCAAGAACATCTTCGATGCACTTCCGCAAATTAAAATCTTCAGACGCTAATTCCATATTGCCTGATTCTATTTTAGAGAAGTCCAGTACATCATTGATCACATTAATCAATGATTCGCCGCAATTAGCAATCACATCCGTAAACATATACTGCTCTTTATTCAAATCAGTTTCCTTTAAAAGCATCGCCATTCCCATTACCCCATTCATCGGGGTACGGATTTCATGGCTCATATTAGCCAGAAAAACACTTTTGGCCTGATTGGCCCGATCGGCTTCTGTCCTGGCTTTTTCCAATTCTAAATTCGCTTCTTTAAGCTGCTCGTTGGCTTTTTCCAATACCTCTTCATTCTGTTTCCGAACTGAGGATAGTTGAGCTTCTTTTTGCAGTTCAGCCATTGCTAAGGTCTGGACAATCTGCCTTTCATTTGATTTCCTTAGTAAGTAGGCCCATAATCCACAGATAAAAAAGATCATGGCGGACAGCAATATATGAATTACAAAAGTCTGAAAATCAAAATAATCCAGCTGCGTAAAATAGATTCCGATTACCCCACTATTTTGCAAATAGCCAAATAATGCATGATGAACCATCACCACAATTAGCATAGGTATCTGTAATTTCCATTTCTCATAGGTGATTAACAGCGTACTGCCAATAAAGGCAAAGAAATGCATTTCAAATAATCCATGCATCTGGTAAATAAACTGTGCCATAAAAATACCCAGCACAGCGCTTAAAACGTATTGATAAAGATCAGATGATGGTAAAAGATATTTAACGGAATAATAAGCCAGTAAAGAAAGGCCACCTACTCCAAATGCAATTAACCAGGTATCATAAAATTGCGCAAAAATTAGCCCAAGTATGAAGTATCCCCATAAGAAGTAATTCATTAAACGATCGGTTCTTTCCTTTACTCCCAAGAAAAGCAAGTGATTTTGGTGATCAGAATTAGTGGTATGAAGGTTAGAAATCATTACTTAAATTAATTATTATCTGCAGTCTGGCAAAGTACAACCATAGGATTTTAGAGCTGCCTGACTGAAAACCAAGTCATTTTGTTTTTTCAATAAACCATTCAATGCTATTTTTGCGAAACTGGTCTTTTCATCTGTACAATAACGAGTGGTGTTATAGTTCCCTCTATAATATAAATGCTGAGCCTGGTCTAATAAAACTGCCTGAGGGGTAGAATACACACCACAAGCTTCGGCAAGGCTTTTATCAAATAGAACAGGGATTTGGAGACCAAACTTATCCTGGATGCTTTCTGGAGTAAAAGATTTTGGACTCAATACCACTACTCTAAAATCAATACGATTGCCGTATTCTTTAACCAGTGATTTAAAATGCTTCATGTTGAATCTTGAACAGGGACAGTCTGGATTAAAAAAATGAAGAAAAATTGGTTTACTATGGTTATTGTTCAAAGCCTCGTTAACGATCAAACTTCCTGTTTCCATAGATTTATAGTTTTTAGGAATTGGCGTTGGCAATTGGTAGATGATATCGTTGTACCAGAATAGATACCCAATGAGAGAAAACAAAAATATTAACCAGGAAAATACGAGCGCTTTTTTCATATTGAAATACAAAATAATATTAGGTTGTATTTGTAAGTCCAATAACGGCATTTATTATATTAAACGGAAGTAAATATCAAACATACCTATTATTTCTCTTCCTATTTACTTTGAAAGTCAGTGATGGTCTTTCCATCATAACGATATACTCCCTTCAAACCACCAAACCAGATACTTCCGTCATAGGCTTCTAAAATCCCGAAGATCATTGGTTTATTTGTTATTTCAGTTACAGTTGGCTTTTTACCAGACAAGGACTGCTGATCATAACGCGAAAGTGCCCATGCTGCAGTATTAGAACGAGCACCAGAAGGCATGCTAATTAGGTCATTGGAACTTTTTGAACTGGTCCAAATATTACCTTTTTTATCTTCGTAAATATAACCAACAAATTTCCTGGTAAAATTGGTAAATGTATTGCCGTCATAGCGGCAAAGGCCATCATTGCCCCCGAGCCAGATATTGCCTTTTTTATCTTTGATGATCGAACGAACATTCTCAAAAGGTTTTCCGTCTTTATTGGTGATCGTAGTAAATGTTTTTCCATCATACAAGAAGGCATAACCTCTTGTACCAAACCAAAGTTTTCCTGTTTTATCTTCGATGATCGCATTCACATCATTATGCATCCAATGACCTTCTGGAAGCGCTTGTTGGTAAAATGATACCTGGACAGAATCTGTAGCATTAGCGAATGCCCCTTCTTTCATTTTAAAATTTCGAAAGGATTTCCCATCGTAGCGACTTGCTCCCCCTTCAGTGCCGAACCAAATATTACCGGTTTTATCCTCATAAATATGGGTAACACGATCATTTGCAAGTCCATCCTTGGTTGTAAAATTATGAAAGGATACCCCATCGTAATGGTAAACCCCTGAGCCAACAGAAGCGAACCAGAAATTTCCCTTTTTATCTTCTAAAACAGAAAAAAAGCGCGCCGGACTCACTTTATTTGTAATATTGGTAAAAGACTTTCCATCGTATTTAAAAACACCCTCCCATGAAGCCATCCAAATGTTGCCCTTACTGTCTTGCTTGATCGTACGAACAATACTCTTTGGCCCATAGGAAGTGGAAATGTTTTTGGTTTCAACGAAATCTTTAGCGCCTTTTTTTTGCTGCGCCTGTACAGGAAAACAAATTACTCCAGCCAATATGATCAGCAGGTTGTAAAAAACGTTTCTTTTATTTTTCATATGCTATTAAAATTGATTCAGCGAATCTACTTTGATCTTTTTCGGCTGGAGAGAATTGGATTGTAAATAAAAATGTAAACTTTGTAAATAAAAAATTGACACTATGCATGTTAGCAGAAATCTCAGCGCCGCGAAACACAAGTACGTGTTTGGATTGATACTACTCTTGTTTATCTCTACCATCTGCGTAGCTTTCAGTATATCAGACAATGACGATTTCCATATCGCCAGGCGGGAGGTTTTACTCCGCAGGATCGGGCATGAGCTGCTTCTTCAGTCGGGCGATAGTACATCAAGGGTGCTGCCGGTAAAAAAGATCTCAGAAAATGAATACGAAATCCGGTTTGAGGATGAGCTTACTTTTCAACCGGATTCTCTGGTGAATACTAGCCTGCGTTTACTAGCCAAAGATCCCCTCACAGGTGACTATGTTGTTAATGTGCTGAACTGTGGCAACTCCAGTGTAGCCTATGGGTACGCTATATCCAAAAATAAAAAGGATGATATTGTGGCATGCCTGGGAAGAAAGCAACCCAGAGCATGTTACATGATCAATGTTAAGTTCAAATCAACGGGCATACCTATAACAAAGAATGGATATCTTCTAGGCAGCCTCCCATTTTTAGCAATTTTTGGTTTTATATTTTTGAGATCGTTTAAGCCAGGAAAAGCCTTCACTGAGCATCAGCATACAGACATGTTAACTTTAGGTGCGGTGCTGTTCGATGCGAAACATCGGAAGCTTATCATAAACGGAAAAACAATAGACTTAACAGGAACTGAAACACGTGTACTGCGCATTTTCGCGGTATCTCCTAATGAGACTATAGAAAGAAGCCGTTTACAAAAAGAGATCTGGGAAGATGAAGGTGTTATTGTAGGCCGCAGTCTGGATATGTTTATCTCAAAACTTAGGAAAAAACTGGAATTTGATCCGAACATCAACATTGTTGTGATACGTGGCAAAGGATATAAGCTTGAAATTACTACCAATTGTTTTGCAGATAGCTGATATGGTGCGTCAGCCTTATTTAATCCCTAAAAGATCAAATAATTCCTCTTTCTTGTTTAATGCAACAGAAATAGACTTGCCATTAATAAGTTCTACCATATTTCCATTTACACTTCTTACTGCCTCCAGATTCAGGATAAATGAACGCTGAATTCTGAAAAACTTTGGTAAGGACAAGATTTCTTCCATAGATTTAAGCGTTGCCTGTGTGCTATAAATAGCTGAAGAAATCACGATTTTTAAATAATCACCCTGGGCTTCAACGTATAAAATTTCTTCCAATAAAACCTTAATCAGCTTTCCTTCTGATTTTATAAAAATTCGATCATTATTTATCTGTTGCAGAGAAGAGGAACGTTTTAGATCCAGGTATTCTTTTGCCTTATTAACGGCTTTTAAAAAACGATCAAACCTTACCGGTTTAACCAGATAATCAGTTGCCCCAGTCTCAAAACCGTCTAGCGCAAAATCCCGGTAAGCCGTGATGAATATTACCACCATAGAATTTCCCAGAGCCCGTACAAGCTCTAAACCATTCATCTTAGGCATTTCTATATCGCTGAAGACGATATCTACAGGCTGATCTTTTACGAATAAAAGGGCATCAACAGGATCTTCAAATGCAGCCAGAACATTCAGAAAAGGAACGGCTTTAACAAAAGACTCCACAACATCCCTTGCCAGAGGTTCATCGTCAATAATGACACAATTTAATTTTTCCATTAATTTTTTAGCGCTAACTTTAGTGATACTTTAAAACATCCTCCGAGATTTTGAATTTGCAATTCATATTTATCCGGATACAATAGCTGTAATCGTTTCCGGGAATTCTCTAAACCAATTCCACCAAAATCTACCACTTTCCTAGTATCATCAATATCATTTTCGACATCAAAATAAAAACATCCATCTTCAATCTTTATACATAGATTCAGTAATGAACCAGTTTTGGACTTCAGCCCATATTTAAAAGCATTTTCAATAAAAGTAAATGTTAAAAGCGGTGCAATATATAACCCTGAACATTCCTCCTCAGCAGGAAATTCGAATTGAATATTTTTGCTTCCTGAATACCTCATTTTTTCCAGCTCCACATAATTTTTAATGAATTCCAGCTCCTTGCTGAAAGGAACTTTTTCTGTATTGGATTCATACAAGGTATAGCTCATCATATCGGAAAGATTCAAAACAACTTCTGGAACCAGGTCATCCTTTTTAAGACTTAAACTATACAGGTTATTCAATGTATTAAAAAGAAAATGAGGGTTGAGCTGGGCCTTCAGAAAATCCTTTTCAATATTGATATTCTGAATCTCCAATGCTGCTTTTTGCTTCTGTACAGTTAGTGTTCTATTATAAAGCCTGGAGATCTCAAAAAGAATTTTGACAATAAAAAACGGCGCCAAAATGGAGATAATAATAATTGCCTGGGATACCATCCTTTTTACAGCTATAGCCTGGAAAAAAGTCTGACTTGCAGCCCCTGCGATCGCCCCTTTCAATTCGCCATCTAAAATTTCGAAACCAAGTGAATGGTATGCAATAGAAAAAAAGTAAGTCACTAAAAGCCAGATCACCACAAACACTGGAAATGTAATGATGATCAGTAAAATCGCCGTACTTAACCTGACTTTAAAAATCCTGGGTAAGGCAACATAAAAAAACAAATAAAAAACAACCATATTCACAATGGTCATCCTCAACGTTAATATAAAACTGTTAAAGTAGGTCAGGTGATAGGCGATTCTGTAACTCAGGAATAAAAGTACAGCGAAGCTCAACCACATCAAACTATGAAACAAAAACCGTTTCCCTTTAGTATAGAATTTATCAAAATCAAACGCTCCAATCCTGTCTGTAAAATATTCTGAGAAAACCTGTTTATTCTGCATTTGTGTCTTTTAAAGCAAACCAAAGATAGTTTTTTGGTTCGCCTGATTATATTTCAATTATAAAATTCTGATGATCGCATTCATAATATTGATGGTGTTGTGTCCCAAAATAGGATAAATTAGATTACCGGAAAATTTTCTAAGTACACCAACGCTTAACGATGAAATTAGGGACAGATAAACAATCGTCATTAAATCGAATTTAAGTTCATGATTCGGTGTCAGAAATACTCCATGAGCCACTCCAAATAAAACAGTGACCATAATAAATCCCCAGCCAAACTTTATTCCTTTAAAAGTCCATTTTGGTGAAAAGGCCTTTTCCAGCAGCCATAAACCGATTCCTCTAAACGCAAGTTCTTCCGTTAATCCAGGTAGTGTGGCCTGAAAAGCAAAGGTTTCCAGATCGAAAGCACCTCCCTTTGGGAATAGAATCATCTTAAAAATGAAATCAAAAAATAAAAATCCAAAGAAGAACAAAAGACCAATAATCACCTGCTTTTTAGCATTCGTTTTTGTCGTAAAGCCAATTTCCTGCCTGTTGGATTTTGATACCGCATAAATGATCATTAAAGACATCAGTAGACTTAAGATCTTTCCAATCCAAGAAAACTTAAGTCCCATAAATTCCATGCTTATGTATTGTTTTGACAGTTGCTGAATATAACAGTCCGCTAAAAAATACAAAATAAAGAAGCCTAAATACTTTAGCTGGCCTTTTTCTGACTTGATTAATGCGAGGAGAATGATTGGCAGGAGGATTAGAATCCAAATAAGTGGTGTTAGTAGTGACATATCTTTTATAATTTTTATCAAAACTATCCAACCCTGAACCAGATTAAAATTCTACCGATGAGAACCCGTCTTTTGCCGATGAAACATGGGTATTGTAAGATTAAACAACATTAGAATTTGTTGTTTATCGATACATTTTACATTAGAAACAAAAAAGCCGTTATTCTTATCGAACAACGGCTTTTTAAACTGTGCGTCCAACAGGATGCTTATCGAAGCATTTGTTGTCTGACCTAGGTTTATCGGTATCTATTATTTCATTGTGATGATTTCACTTAAAAACTTTCCGTCCCAAGTATATTTTTTCTGACTTTTTGTTTCTTTATATTTTAGATCATCCGGATTCTCGCTGGTATTTTCGGCATCAATAATATTTTTATAGATCATTGATGGATCGCCTTTGTGCTCGGACGGGAATAAGATGTTCTCCTGGTGATAAAAAACACCGGCATCAGACACCGACATTTTTTCGGGAAAATGAATGAGGTTGGTCCCATTCCAGGCAAAGTAATAATACTGACTTGCAATGCCGCAGGCTTCGCCTAAAAAACCTAAGCGGTGAATATTTTTGATATTTTGTAAGCCCATTCCAGGCAATATTTTGGTCTCTATTCCCGACTGACCATTTATATTAGCATGGAAAATCTCTTTAGTAATGAACATTTGTTCTTTATCAAAAATTTTCAATTCCGATTCATAATATGAGGGAGAATATGCTGTAGCAGGCCTAAATTTCTTGAGACCGCAAATAAACAATTCTCCTTCATTATTCTTAGAACCGTTAAGGGCCAAAAGTCCTAGCCAAACAAATCCTTTTTTTTGTTGATTATCTTTTATATAACTAACCTCATGCCATGGGGCATAGAAACCTCTAATGGTATTACCACGATATGCAACGCTTTTAATGATAACTTGATTTCCTTGTGTTAAAGAATCAATTACTCCTGCCTCAAGATTTGGGTAGTCACGGATATAGGCTAAATCTGCAAAAATATAAGCGGTATCCGCTTTCTGGAAGTTCCATAAATTATATTCTTCATCCAAGGCGTAGGCTGTAGGTTTCTCCTGTGCTTTAGCAAATATGGATAACACACAAAAAAGTAGTAATAATGATGATTTCATATCGCCAAATTTATAATTTGATAATGAAATAAAATATATTCAAAGTTACAAAACATCAAATTACACCCGATGAGGTATAATAAACTCTGACTAAAAGATTATGAGTCTTCTACTCTGATAGTGTATACTATGATAAAAAACTGCATTCAAATCAAAATTTATTATATGTATCGAATTACCACATTAATTACAAAAGCAGTAATTTTACAGTACATGTAAAAGTATGAATTTCGAAAATCTTTTAATAGCAATTGAAGAGACCCATGTCAAGCTCAATAGAAAAGCTATTAGCCAAGTCAATTATTACAATACCATTCGCAACTGGTTAATTGGTTACTTTATAATAGAATTTGAACAATATGGTGAAGACAGAGCTACCTATGGAAATGCAGTACTAAAGAACTTAGCTGGAAAACTTATCCACATTAAGGGAATGTCAATGACGAATTAAAAGTTATTCAGACAGTTTTATCAAGTCTACCCTGAAATTGGTCAAACATTGTCCGACCAATTCAAACAACTGGGACTACCATCAATTGGTCAGACAGCGTCTGACCAATTGATGGGTAAAAAACATCCGGACTCTTCTCTTAGCCCTCAAGAATTACTGACCCAACTTAATTTCTCACATTTCATAGAACTGATTAGGGTAGAAGACACTTTAAAACGACATTTCTACGAAGTGGAAGCTGTTAAAAATGCTTGGAAAGTCCGAGATCTTGCCCGTGCCATTGATACTTTATTGTTTGAAAGAACAGGCTTATCGGCTAATAAGGCCGCTGTGATTGCAAAAATCAGAAACAATCAAAAGGTCGAAATGACAGATGTGATCAAAAATCCTTACTTACTAGAATTCTTAGGTTTGGAAGAAAAGTCAGAATACACAGAGCATGATCTTGAATCGGCCATTATTGATCATCTCCAGCACTTTTTAACAGAAATGGGCCGGGGATTTTGCTTTGAGGCAAGACAAAAACGCATTACTTTTGACAATGTCCATTACCGAATCGATCTAGTGTTTTATCACCGTATCTTAAAATCGCATATCCTTCTTGATCTAAAATTAGGCCGTTATGACCATGCCGATGCCGGACAAATGAATCTCTATCTGAATTATTACCGTAAGCATGAAATGAGTGAAGGAGATAATCCCCCTGTAGGGATTATTTTATGTGCAGATAAAAATGATGCCCTAGTAGAATATACCACAACCGGCTTATCAAATGAAGTCTTCGTCTCAAAATATTTGGTTCAGTTACCTAGCAAAGAGACTTTAGAAGCATTCATTCGAAATGAAATGAACCCGTAATCTTTGGAGTGTGGAATATTGAATCGAGTATTTCTCACGTATTGTCTTTAGTAAAACTATAATGGACTCTAACTATAAAACAACCTTTATACTACCATTAAGGCCGATAAATTTCCCAGCTAAAAACAAAACCCTCTTTACGGACTGTAAAGAGGGTTTGTGGGCCATGATGGGCTCGAACCATCGACCAAAAGATTATGAGTCTTCTACTCTAACCAGCTGAGCTAATGGCCCTGAAAAATCATATTGATTTTGCGAATGCAATGTTACATATTTGAATCGAATTTTGGAAACACTTTATATGAAAAAAATAAAAAATATCATCTTCGATTATGGCAACGTGATCTTTGAAATAGACTTTAAAAGGGCTCAAGAAGCTCTTATACAACTCGGTATCGAGAATATCGAAGACTTTTTTGCACATAAAAGTCACCACAATATTTTTAATGATTTGGAGACCGCAGCAATCAGTCCAGCCGAATTTAGGGCCGGAATTAGGGAAGCATCCTCAAAAAAAGACATCACAGATGAACAAATTGATGCTGCTTGGAACAGTTTATTGATCGGAGTTCCAGAAAATGTGCACGAAGTATTATTAAAAGTGAAGGACAAATACCGCACATTTCTACTCAGCAATAACAATGAAATCCATTACAACTGGATCGTGGATTATTTGAAAAGAGAATTCGATATGCCGGATAACAGCGGACTATTTGAAAAAGCTTATTATTCTCAGCAAATGTTTTTAAGAAAACCTAATGTAGAAATATTTGAAAAGGTTTTAAAAGAGAACAACCTCGATCCGGAAGAGACTTTGTTTATCGACGACAGTCCGCAGCACCTGGTTGGCGCAAAAGCCGCAGGTATGCAGACCTTATTGATGACAAAACATCCGAAATACCTCGAGGATGTATTAATTGAGCATCAGATCTTATAATGGCTCCCGAAAAAACTGTAAATTGCGGGCCTAAATAAAAATCACACCTAATGACTGAGCAAAAGTTTAAAACTCTGAAAGAATTCTATCCATACTATTTAACAGAGCATACAAATTTAACCAGTCGAGTGTTACATTTTATAGGAACAGGCCTCGTTATTCTTTCTGTATTTACAGGAATCCTGTTTCATGAATGGCGTTTCATTTTAGCGACGCCATTCCTGGGATATGGTTTTGCCTGGATTGGCCATTTCTTTTTCGAAAAGAACAAACCTTCGACCTTCAAATATCCGATGTATAGCCTGGCCAGCGACTTCCTTTTGTTCTGGGATTTATTGACCGGACATCAGGATTTCAAAGTAAAGTAGTCTCCAGATTTTCAGCATAGAAAAACTCTATATCAGTATAGATATTTACAGTTTGTGGACGAAAATTATTAACCATAGATTTATAAAAATCAATAAATCAATGTTTATGGAAAATAACAACACGAACAAGCGTAAACTCACTACTGCATCTGGCAGACCTTATGCTGAACATGAGAATACACAATCTGTAGGAAGCCGTGGCCCATTACTTCTTCAAGACTTTATTCTCCATGAAAAGATGGCCCACTTTAATAGGGAAAGGATTCCTGAACGCGTAGTTCACGCAAAAGGTACTGGTGCCTATGGTACATTTAAAGTAACAAACGATATCACCCAACATACAAAAGCTAAAATTTTTGGAGCTATTGGCAATGAATGCAAGGTATTTCTAAGATTTTCTACCGTTGGTGGTGAAAAAGGCAGTGCCGATTCTGAAAGAGACCCACGTGGCTTTGCCATTAAATTCTATACCGAAGATGGGAACTGGGACCTTGTTGGAAACAACACACCGGTATTCTTCGTTAAAGACCCTAAGAAATTCAGCGATTTCATTCATACTCAGAAGAGAGATCCAAGAACAAATTTGAAAAGCCCTACTATGATGTGGGATTTCTGGTCGTTAAATCCAGAAAGCTTACACCAGGTGATGATCTTAATGTCTGATCGCGGCACTCCTTACTCGCTCCGCAATATGGACGGATTTGGAAGTCACACTTACTCCTTCATCAATAAAGACAACGAGCGCGTATGGGTGAAATTCCACTTTAAAACACAGCAAGGCATTAAAAACTTTACGGGGCCGGAAGCTGATGCGATGCGTACGCAAGACATGGATCATTCTCAAAGAGATTTAGTAGATGCTATTGACCGTGGTGACTTCCCTAAATGGAACTTAAAAATCCAGATCATGACTGAAGCGGAAGCAAAAACTTTTAGATGGAATCCATTTGACCTGACTAAAGTATGGCCGCATGGCGAATTCCCACTGATAGACGTAGGCGTGCTTGAATTGAATCAGATCCCTAGAAACTATTTCGCTCATGTAGAGCAAGCGGCTTTTGCACCTTCTAATACTGTAGACGGAATTGGTTATTCTCCAGATAGGATGCTTCAGGGCCGTATTTTGTCTTATGCAGATGCACATCGCTATCGCTTAGGCGTAAATTACGAGCAAATTCCTGTAAATGCTTGTCCGTTTATGGTGAACAATTACCATCGCGATGGGCAAATGAGGATTGATGACAATGGAAATGACGATCCAAATTACTACCCGAATAGTTTTGGGGATGTCATACCTGACGAAAGCTATAAAGAGCCGGCATGGGAATTAGATTCTAACGTAGCCGATTGGTACGATAGAAATGCAGGTCCTGGCGATAACGATCATTATACTCAGCCAGGTGATCTTTACCGCAAAGCAATGAGTCCTGAGGACCGTATAAATCTGGTGAATAACATTGTGGCTGCGATGAGCGGCATCACCGGCCCTAAGAAAGCACAAATTATCAATTTACAATTGTGCCATTTCTTTAGAGCTGATATTCAATTGGGAATGGCTGTGGCTAAAGGATTGGGGGTAGACGTGGATCAGGCTATGGCCAGTAAACACTAATCAAAAACTTGTAAAAGTTCTAAATAAAAAATCCCCGTCTGATGTTCAGACGGGGATTTTTTATTTAGTATCGAATTATAATCTTCTGCGTTGTTTCTCTTTCATGATCAAACCCAACTCTCTGCTCGTTTGTCCAGCAATCGAAGTGTTTTCCTGTGCTCTTCTGAAAAGATAAGGCATAACCGCTTTAATTGGCCCATAAGGCACATATTTAGCGACATTATAACCAGCATCAGAAAGATTAAAGCTTAAATTATCGCTCATTCCCAATAATTGCGCGAAATACACATGAGGATGATTATGGTCTACTTTATGTTTATCTAATAGTTCCGCCAGCACTCTACAGCTGTCTTCATTATGCGTACCACAAACAATAGCAATCTCTTCAATATGAGCCATGCAATAGTTTAACGATTCATCATAATCTCTATCAGAAGCTGCTTTGTTAGGTTGAATCGGAGACAAATAGCCCATTTCTTCGGCTCTTTTTCTTTCTTTCTCCATATAAGCACCTCTTACCATTTTCACACCCAAAATATAACCTGCTGCTTTTGCGATCAAATGATCTGCTTTCATATCAGCCAGTTTATCATGGCGGTACATTTGATAAGTATTGTAAACAATGATACGCTCTCTGTTAAACAAACGCATCATATCTATAGCTAACTCATCAATCGTATCTTGAATCCAGGTTTCCTCTGCATCCACCATGATCGGTACATTTTTATCATAAGCTACTCTGCAAATCTTCTCACATCTGGCTTTCACTTTAGCAAATTCTGCTTCTTCAGCTGCAGTAAGCGCTTGTTTTGCATCTAGTTTTTCTAACAATCCAAAACGGCCAATCCCCGTTACTTTAAATACAGAAATCGGAAGACGTTGATCTCCTGCCGCTCTGTTTATCGTTCTGATGATCTCTTCACAGGTAAAATCAAATACTGATTCCTCCTCTTCTCCTTCTACAGAATAATCCAGAATGGTACCCACATTTCCGGCAGCCAATTGCTCAATCGTGTGTTCACACTCCGCAATTGTTTCTCCACCACAAAAATGTTTAAAAATTGTAGCCTTAATGATTGATTTTATAGGCAAGCCTATGTTTAGAAAAAAATTGGTGATTGGAGGGCCAACTTTTGTTAAGAAATTACTGCTGATTACCTTGAAAAGCCAATATCCAGCGTTTAGTTCTGAATTAGATTGGTTACGAAAAGCAACCTCGGTGTTGTCAAAGTTTAGTGTTTTTTTGGGGAAAATTTCCATTTAATTCGTATGGTTAGTCATATTGCATGCAAAAGTATAAATTCCAAGGCTATCCATGGTACAACACTTTATAAATAATTGTAAATTTGCAGGTATAATGATAGAATTCAAATTAGAAGGTGAGTTTATTCCACTCATTCAGTTGCTAAAAGCAACTTCACTAGTACAAAGTGGTGGCGAAGCACAAACAGTTGTAGAAGACGGTTTGGTAAGATATAATGGCAAAGTAGACTTCCGTAAGAGGTTGAAAGTACGCGTAGGCGATGTAATTAGCTTTATGGGTCAACAAATAACCGTAATTTAATGAACGTTATAGAAAGCTCAGGCCATAACATCCACTTTGAATCGGAACTTGCGCCATTAGCACAAATCATAGAAGAGGGTAACTACAGTAAGGTTTTTATCTTTGTAGACAGGAATACATCAGAATTTTGTTTGCCGCTGTTGCAGGGAATGCTGGACGATTATACTAATTTCGATCTAATTGAAACCGACCCTGGAGAAGAGAACAAAAACATCGATTTTTGTATTGGTATCTGGAAAACCTTATTAGATTTTGAAGCAGATCGCAAATGTTTGATGATTAACCTTGGTGGAGGTGTGATTACAGATATGGGTGGGTTCATTGCATCAACTTATAAAAGGGGCATTGATTTCATCAACATCCCTACTACCTTATTGGCACAAGTAGACGCTTCTGTAGGCGGAAAAACAGGTATCGATATTGATAATGTAAAGAATATGGTAGGCACATTTGCTCTTCCACAAGCTGTATTTATCGAAACATCCTTCCTAAAAACTCTGCCGGAAAGAGAATTGCTATCTGGATTTGCGGAAATGATCAAGCATGGTTTGATTGTGGATGCCGCTTATTACGAGCGTTTAAAAGTTGCAGACTATAAAAACATTGCTCCAATTGAAGTACACCGTTCGGTAGAGATCAAGAATGAAGTAGTGACTGAGGATCCTCAGGAGAAAGGTCGCCGTAAAATCTTAAACTTTGGTCATACGATCGGTCATGCCGTAGAAAGTTATGCCCTGATTAATGATAAAGCGCCGCTGACCCATGGGGAGGCTATCGCCATAGGAATGGTTGCAGAAGCTTACTTATCCAGCACAAATAACACGCTGACTTCTGAAGAGCTGGAAGATATTACCAGGTACATCCTTAGCATTTACCCTGCATATCACATCAAAAAGGAAAGCTTTACTGACCTTTTAGGTTTCATGCAGAGCGATAAAAAGAACGAACATGGACAAATTATGTTTTCTTTACTCAGCAAAATTGGTGTTTGCGACTATAATTGTATCGTTACAGAAAAGGATATTTTAGAGGCTTTAGCTTACTATAACAATCAGGCTAAATAGTGCGTTAAATAGATTTTTACTGCATTATTTTATAAAATAATTGTCGGCCTGTCTTTCAGAAAACACCTAATGTTTTGTGATACAATGAATAACAACCGACACACCATAAATAATTTTTTTAAAGAAAGTATTGACAAATTAAATTTTGTTAGTACATTTGGAAAAACGAAAACGAAAAAACAATCGAGATGAAAAATGTTACTACATATTGGTTTGGTTACTTTTACTACTTTAGTAAGAGCCGGGACTGATATGCAACATAAATCATAAGATAAGAGTGTATATGAAAAGTCCCGGCCTAAAGCCGGGACTTTTTTTTTAAAAAAAATTTTGGACCCCGCAGAAGAACAGCAATACCATCCTTCCGCAAGCGATAAGAACCACAGAAAATTCAATTAGGCAAAATGAAACAGAAAAAAACAAGAGTAGCAATTCAAGGTATTAAAGCGTCATTTCATGAAGAAGCCGCTTTCAAGTTCTTCGGAAAAGACATTGAAACCATAGAATGTAATTCTTTTAAGCAGACTTGCGAAAGCCTGGAAAACAAGCAGTCTGATTTTGTAATCATGGCTATTGAAAACTCTATTGCGGGTAGCCTTTTACCAAACTACACGCTAATCCGTGAGTACAATTTCGCCATCGTTGGTGAGGTTTACCTGCCGATTCAATTGCACCTGATGGCTTTGCCAGGGGTTAAATTTGAAGACATTAAATTTGCGACTTCCCACCCTATTGCGATTCGTCAATGTGTAGATTTCTTCGATGATTTCCCACACATCCAGGTGATTGAAAGCAATGATACTGCAGCTTGTGCAAAACGCATTAAAGAAGAACAACTAACTGATACCGTGGCTATCGCAAATACATTAGCTGCAGAATTATACGGACTAAATATCATTGAAAGAAGAATTGAGTCCAACAAAAAGAATTATACCCGTTTCCTAGTGTTAAAAAAAGACAAAACAGACGATCTGCCAGAAATCAACAAAGCATCTATCTGCTTCCAGGTAGGTAACCATGTTGGTGCCTTATCTAAAGTGCTCAACATCTTTGCGGAACAGGAAGTGAACTTGACAAAAATCCAAAGTATGCCGGTTCTTGGAAAAAGAAATGAATACTACTTCTATGTAGATATGGAATGGAACAGCAATGAGCAATATGACAAAGCCATCCGCCAAACTTTAAAATATACGGTCAACTTCAATATCATGGGAGAATACCTAAGAAACGACAAAGTATAATACAAGAAAAACCCCGATACAAATAGAAAACCCTTCATAAAACATACAATAAAAACCCCCAAAAAAATGAAATTACAATTGAACATCCAACCAATCAGTACTTGGTTGAACACCAACAACGAACCACTAATCATTTCAGGACCATGCAGTGCAGAAACTGAAGAACAATTGTTAACTACCGCACATTTACTAGCTGCAACAGGTAAAGTATCTGTACTTAGAGCTGGTATCTGGAAGCCTCGTACCCGTCCAGGAGAATTCGAAGGTATCGGAAGCATTGGATTAGAGTGGTTGAAAAGAGCAAAAGCAGAAACAGGCTTACCTACTGCTGTAGAAGTTGCCAACGCAAAACATGTGGAAGAAGCTTTAGCAGCTGGTGTAGACATCCTTTGGATTGGCGCACGTTCAACTGTAAATCCATTTTGTGTACAGGAAATTGCTGACGCTTTAAGAGGTGTTGACGTTCCAGTATTGGTTAAAAACCCAGTTAATCCTGATCTTCAATTGTGGATTGGTGCATTAGAGCGTATCAATGGTGCTGGTATCACTAAATTAGGTGCGATTCACCGTGGTTTCTCTTCATTCGAGAAAAGCTCATTCCGTAACGAACCAATGTGGGAACTTGCGATTCAATTGAAAACATTATGTCCTGATCTTCCGATCATCAACGACCCAAGTCATATCTGCGGTAACCGCGAATTAATCCCTTACATCTCACAAAAAGCATTGGATTTAGACATGCAAGGTCTAATGATTGAGTCACATGTTGACCCATCAGTAGCTTGGACAGATGCTAAACAACAAGTGACTCCTGCAGCTTTAAGCGAGCTTGTAGAGCGTTTAACTGTTCGTGAACCAGAATCTCAAAACGAAGCATTTGTAGATCAATTGGCTGATTTACGTAAGCAGATCGACAAAATTGACGATCAGTTGTTACAGAAATTAGGTGAGCGTATGGCGATCGTTGGTAAAATTGGTGAGTTCAAACGTGACAACCAGGTAACGATCCTACAAGTTAACCGTTGGGATTCGATCATGAATAAAGGTAAGGCATTTGCAAAGGCTTTGAAATTAGACCTGAGCTTTACCGAGAAATTCTTAGAATTGGTTCACGGTGAGTCTATCCGTAAACAAACAGAAATTATGAATGCTGGCAAAGCAGAAAAAGGTCTTGCAGCAGAAACACATACAGAAGTTAAATCTTAAGAATGAGTAAGCATGCACTTGTTTCTTTTACCGGAAACACAGAAATCCATACAGAGATCACCCTTACGGGTTCAAAAAGCGAGTGCAACAGGGCATTAATCATTAGTGCTTCAAGTAAAGGAGCGGTAAAAGTAGAGAATATGTCTATCGCTGCCGATTCCGTAACACTTGAACGCATCTTAAATCAGATTTCAACCGCAGCTCCACATCAACAAACCGTTGATGTGGGACCAGCGGGTACTGCCATGCGCTTTTTAACGGCTTACCTCCCTACTCTTCCAGGTCAGTTTTTACTGACTGGTACCGAAAGAATGAAACAACGTCCGATCGGTATTTTAGCAGAAGCTTTGAAAGCAGTAGGCGCGGATATCAGCTATGCTGAGCAAGAAGGCTTCCCACCGTTGAACATCCAGGGTCCATTAAAACAAACTCAGGCAACTGTGAAAATTAAGGGAGACATCAGCAGTCAGTATATTTCTGCCTTGCTAATGATTGCCCCGACTTTGGAACAGGGTCTTACTTTACAGATTGAGGGCGAATTAACCTCCCTTCCTTATGTCAACATGACGCTGAATATGCTGGAAGAAGCTGGTATCAGTCATTCCTGGGATGGTCAAAATATCAGCATCAAACCACAGCCTTTTAAAGCGGCAACGCTAGTAGTAGAGCCAGATTGGAGCGCTGCTTCTTACTGGTACAGCATTGCTTGTCTGTCTGAAAAGGCAGAAATCTCGCTTCCTTATTTAAAGGAAAAAAGCTTGCAGGGCGATAGCCGAATCCGATCTATCATGACTGCTTTTGGTGTAAAAACAGCAACTACAGCTCAAGGAATTACGCTTAGCTCTACTGATAAAAATTTCGGTGAAGAAGTTTTAGACCTTAAAGATTGTCCGGATTTAGCACAAACGATTATCGTATGTGCGGCTGCATTGAAGCAAAACCTTGCTTTCACTGGACTGGAGACCTTAAAAATTAAGGAAACAGACCGCGTTAAGGCGTTACAAACTGAACTTGCAAAAATTGGCGTAACTTTAAATGAAGACAACCTGGTTTATACTTTAAACTGCGAAAACCTTCATTTCCCTGAGCGTGTTACTTTCAGCACTTATGAAGATCACCGCATGGCGATGGCTTTTGCTCCGCTTAGTTTACTGATCAAAGAAGTGGTATTGAAAGAAATGGATGTGGTAGAGAAATCATATCCAGACTTTTGGAAAGACCTGGAAAAAGCAGGATTTACAGTTACAGTGATTTAAATTAACCTATAAACTAACGAAAAAATGGCAGGTAATACATTCGGACAATTATTTCGCATCAGCACTTTTGGCGAATCACATGGTGCAGCTATTGGTGTTATTTTAGATGGCTGTCCGGCACAATTGCCCATAGATCTGGATTTTATTCAGTCGGAACTGGATAAACGCAGACCCGGACAATCGAAAATTACCACACAAAGGAAAGAAAGCGATACCGTTCAAATTCTTTCCGGCGTATTTGAAGGTAAGAGTACTGGAACTCCTATTGCAATGTTGATTCCAAATGAAGACCAGCGCAGTAAAGACTATAGTCACAATACCGATGTTTACCGTCCTTCTCATGCAGATTATACTTATGATGCAAAATATGGTATCCGCGATCACCGTGGTGGTGGCCGTTCCTCTGCAAGAGAAACTGCTGCACGCGTAGCTGCGGGTGCGATTGCCAAGTTACTTTTAAAGCACCATGGCATTGAAATCTTTGCTCATGTATCTGCGGTAGGCAAAATTAATGCACCAAATCTGGAAGCTTCTTTAACTGTAGATCAGTTATTGGAGATCAGAGAAGAAAACATCGTACGTTGCGCAGATCCGGCTACGGCAAAGGAAATGATCGAGTGTATTGATGGTATTAGAAAAGATGGAGATACTATTGGTGGAAAAGTAAGTTGTATCATCAGAAACTGTCCTGTTGGCTTAGGCGAGCCTGTTTTTGATAAATTACATGCAGAGCTTGGAAAAGCAATGCTGAGCATCAATGCGGTACATGGCTTTGAATATGGTTCAGGATTCAGCGGAAGCGAAATGAGGGGATCAGAACACAATGATATCTTCCTTGTTGGAAAAGATCAGCCTAAAACACTAACCAACTTCTCTGGAGGAATTCAGGGAGGTATTGCTAATGGCATGGAAATCGACTTTACAGTTGCCTTTAAGCCTGTAGCAACGATTATGCACAACCAACAGACCATTAATGCAGCGGGTGAAGCCGCAGAAATTAAAGGGAAAGGTCGTCATGATCCATGTGTGGTACCTCGTGCAGTCGTGATTGTAGAAGCAATGGCAGCTTTGGTATTAGCAGATCAGCTTCTTAGAAATAAGAGCAGCAAATTGGATTAATCCAATCGCGGCTTAATGGTCAGAAATCTGGCTCATAAAAAAAGGTGTTCCTCATTGAGAAACACCTTTTTTTATATAAGTCAGTATTTATTAGAATATAGCGGGAAATTTAACCGCATTATGTTCATGCATCATCTGATAAACAGTTTCTACGATATCATCTACAGATGGCTTAGTGAAATAATCGCCATCAGATCCATAAGGAGGACGATGCGCTTTTGCGCTGATCGTTTTTGGCTGTGCATCCAGGCTATAATAACCTTTTTGCTCTTCTAAGATCTGCTGTAAGATAAAAGCAGATCCGCCACCTGGTACATCTTCATCTACCACCAGTAATTTATTGGTTTTCGTTAAAGACTGGGCGCAGAGTTTATCTGTATCAAAAGGAAGTAAGGTCTGAGGATCGATGATCTCTACAGAAATACCGAATTGAGCCAGTTCTTCTGCCGCTTCTTCAACCACTCTAAGTGTGGATCCATAAGAAACGATGGTTAAATCTGTTCCTTCTTTTACCACTTCGGCTTTACCTAGTGGGACGGTATACTCTCCTACATTTTCAGGAAGTTTTTCTTTTAATCTATATCCGTTCAGACATTCAATCACTAAAGCGGGTTCGTCAGATCTGAACAAAGTATTGTACATACCGGCAGCTTGAGTCATGTTACGAGGCACACAAATGTGTAATCCGCGCAATGAACCCAAGATCATACCCATAGGAGATCCAGAATGCCATACGCCTTCTAATCTGTGTCCGCGGGTTCTGATGATGACTGGGGCTTTTTGTCCGGCTTTAGTACGGTAGGATAAACTAGCCAAATCATCACTCAATACATTCAGTGCAAACAACAGGTAATCCAGGTATTGAATTTCAGCAATTGGCTTTAAGCCTCTCAACGCCAATCCAATTCCCTGACCAACAATCGTCATTTCTCTGATTCCTGTATCGGTAATTCTAAGATCACCATATTTAGCCTGCAAACCAGCAAAACCCTGATTTACATCGCCAATGGCACCTAAATCTTCTCCAAAAGCAACTAATCTAGGATCACGGCCAAAGTTTGCATCGAAACAAGCATTTAACAATTCGCGTCCATCCACCATTTTGCTGGATTCATTATACTCCGCATCAACCGCATTCACTAAGAATGGGCTTTCTTTTCCATCGGTAAATAATTTTGAATTGTATCTTTCTGCATTCAGCTCATGCTGTTCGTTATACCATTGCAACAATGCTGTTCTTTCGCTGCTCAACTGATGAACGGTTAAGCGTAATGCTTTTCTCGCAGAAGAAATCACTTCTTTACGCATTGCATCAGGCGTACTGGCCAATTGAGCGGTAATTCTCGTTATTGTAGGATTTCCGTTGGCTACGTTATTGATCAGCTCAGTTACCTGGTCTTTTTCAGTTTTAATAGAGGCAAGGAACTCATTCCAGGCTTCTTTTTGGGTATCACGAACCATTTTCTTAGCCGTGTTTTCCATTTCCAGCAATTCCTCATCAGAGATAATGGCAGATTCAATCATCCATTTACGCATCTGAAGAATACAATCGTACTCTTTCTCCCAATCCAGGCGCGCTTTATCTTTATAACGCTCATGAGAACCAGAAGTAGAATGTCCTTGTGGCTGAGTCACTTCAGTTACGTGGATCATTACCGGTACATGTTCTGTACGGCATACATCGATCGCTTTTTGGTAAGTTTCACATAAAGCCGGGTAATCCCAGCCTCTCACTTTAAAGATTTCATATCCATCGGCATTTTCATCCCTTTGAAAACCTTTGAGAATCTCAGAAATATCTTCTTTAGTCGTTTGAAACTTTGCAGGAACAGAAATTCCATATCCATCATCCCAAACAGAGATGGCCATAGGAATCTGTAATACACCGGCGGCATTAATGGCTTCAAAAAAGATACCTTCAGAAGTAGAGGCATTGCCAATCGTTCCAAAAGCCACTTCATTTCCTTCCACCGAAAAGTTTTTCAGGTATTCCAGTTCAGGGTTTTGTCTGAATAATTTCGATGCATAAGCCAGTCCGACTAATCTCGCCATTTGTCCACCTGTAGGTGCAATGTCTGAAGAAGAGTTTTTCATGGCTGTCTGATCTTTCCAATTTCCGTCTTCATCAATAGAACGGCTTGCAAAGTGACAGTTCATTTGTCTGCCTGCGGATGCAGGTTCAGCTTCAACACTAGGGTTGGCATATAATTGGGCAAAAAATTCTTTGATGGTGCAGATGCCTGTCGCAAATGCAAAAGTCTGATCTCTGTAATACCCAGCGCGCCAATCTCCATTCTTAAAGGCCTTGGCCATGGCAATTTGTGGAATTTCCTTTCCATCGCCAAAAATACCAAACTTAGCCTTGCCCGTTAATACCTCCTTACGACCTAATAAACTGGCTTGTCTACTTTCGAAAGCTATTTTATAATCGTTTACCACAATAGTCTTAAAGTCCTCAAAACTTAACTCTGAAGCATCAATAGGATTGGTAGTAGGTGTAATATCCGGCATCATAAGCAATATTAGTTAGGGCACAAAGATACATAAAATCTAAAGTATGACTTATGGCTGTTCTGTAATTTATATATTGGAATACTTTTTGATTTATGAATCAAAAGTTTAAATTTGCTTTAAATCACCATAATCATGAAAAAGTTATTACTATTATTTACATTAATTTTAGGAGTAAGTATTGCTACTAATGCTCAAACTAAACCGGCTGAGTTCAAATTTGATAAGGAGCTGAACGATTTTGGTAAAATCCCTGTTAACAAAGCTGCAACCGTGGAATTTAAGTTCGTAAACACTGGCGATCAACCATTAATCATTTCAAAAGTAGAAACGACTTGTGGTTGTACTGTTCCTGAATACACTCAAATTCCTGTTAAAAAAGGAGAAGCTGGTACCATCAAAGTTACTTATAACCCAACTGGTGCTGCAATGCCATTTAGCAAAGCGATTACGATCACTTCAAATGCTAAAACCACTACTAAAGTTTTATACATTAAAGGTGAAACTGTAGCGGCTCCTACTAAGTAATTTTATAAACGATATTTTTATTAAGACCTCGTTCTACAACGAGGTCTTTTATTTTTGCTATATGCCTAACATTTCAGAAAAAGGGTTCCAAATGCCCGCATCACCAATCAGAAAGCTGACTCCATTTGCTGACCAGGCAAAAAAAGATGGCAAGAAAGTATTTCATTTGAACATTGGCCAGCCAGACATAGCTACACCAGAAGGCATGTTAAATGCCATCAAAAATATAGACTTTGATGTATGGGCTTATACCCCATCAGAAGGCACGCTTTCTTACAGAACCAAATTAGCGGAATACTATAACAAATTAGGTTACAACATTACTCCAGCAGATATTTTAGTGACTGTAGGTGGATCTGAAGCCATCACTATTGCTATGCAAACCTGCGTAAATGAAGGTGATGAGATCATCATTCCTGAGCCTTTCTACGCGAACTATAATGGTTTCGCCTGTATGAGCAATGTAGTGGTAAAACCAATCTTATCTCATATTGAGAATGGCTTCGCCCTTCCTCCTATCGCTGAGTTTGAGAAATTAATCACGCCACGCACCAAAGCAATCATCATCTGTAACCCGAATAATCCTACTGGTTATTTATATTCTAAAGAAGAATTAGCAGCGTTGAAAGATCTTTGTCTGAAATACGACTTATTCTTGTTCTCTGATGAGGCTTACCGCGAGTTCTGCTATGATGGCAAAGAGTTTATTTCTCCAATGCATTTAGATGGATTAGAGGAGAATGTGGTAATTATGGATACTGTATCAAAAAGATACAGTGCTTGTGGCGCAAGATTAGGCTGTTTGATTACTAAAAACAAGGCAGTGATCCAATCTGGATTAAAGTTTGCTCAGGCAAGGTTAAGTCCGGGGATGGTAGAACAGATTGCCGGTACCGCAGCAGTAGACACTCCAGATAGTTATTTTGAGGCTGTGAATAAAGAATATACGCTTCGCAGAGATACAATTGTAAAAAGATTGAATGCAATTGAAGGTGTTTTTTGTCCGAATCCAGGTGGTGCATTTTACGTGGTAGCGAAGTTTCCAATTGATGATGCTGACGCATTTTGTCAGTGGATGCTGGAAAGCTTTGAGCATAACAATCAAACAGTTATGATGGCTCCTGCTACAGGTTTCTACTCTACCCCTGGTTCTGGAAAAAACGAAGTAAGAATGGCTTATGTCTTAAATACTGATGATATTAACCAAGCTATGGATTGTCTGGAAATTGCATTAAAACAATATCCTGGTAGAACTATGGCATAAATTTCGTAGATTTGTGTTACTAACACATGGGGCCGTTTTGGATTTGACAGGGTGGCGCTACGTATGTTAGCATGCAGTGCGTTGTACGGCGAGCACTTAAAAGAGAACGTTCACACTATAATTGGCGAAAATAACTACGCCTTAGCTGCCTAATTTAGAATTACGCTAGCTTTTGTCCCTCTGACTGCTGCATTGTTAGGTTAGAATATGGGGCATCGAAATAACAATGCTGGCTGCTAATAGGTACGGATTAGCGGCGAGATAAAGTACCTAAGGAAAAAGACAAGGTAGGTTTCCGGCCCGTCTGCTCCCGACAATAAATTGGAAAACAAGCATGTAGAAGGCATAACTTATCACACAACTGGACAAGGGTTCGAACCCCTTCGGCTCCACAATCAGCGAACAAGTCGGTTAAGTTTGGAAACAAACATAGCCGCCTTTTCTTTTTAAGACGGTTTAATAATTTTTTTAGTATTTTTGATACCACTCTAAACTCCTTATTGTTGACACCATGTTGACACCGGGCTTTGAAAAACTGTTGACACCATGAAAATCACACTTAAACTCTCCCTTTTTAAAGGCAAGGTATATGGAGTTGTCTTTACATCGCGATCTTCACCGGTAATTTTGAAGTTTAATTCTAGCATATGGCTAAATTACCATAGCTATTTCTTGATAAGGAAACCCTTTCTTGACAATAGAATTGTACAGAGCCTGATGATGAAACAGGAATACCAAACTTTACTCCTTTCTTTAATCTCTTTTCATGTCTCCTTTTTTTCATGTCTCCTTTATGTTTAACTTTTCAACAAAGCTATCATGAGACTCCTTTGGAAAGCAGAAGAGTTTTTGATTATAGAGCTGTTGGTCTGAAATTTATATTTAACACAAAAAACCCGGTTGTTAGCCGGGGTTTTATTGCTTTAAACTAATAACACACACACTCCACCTTATACATCTGAATTTATAAGATTTTGTAGTTTCTTATTATTTCCCTATTATAATTTATAATCCAATAAATCAAAAAAATATAATAATTAAAAATACAATAATTTAAATTAATATTTTTTTCTTAATTTGCACATTGATAGATAGTACTTCCCCTAGACCCTGCTACAAATTGGTAAACACCACCACCAGTGTGGAAGTAACCAGTTAACATAAGGCCATCCTGGCCTCTGTAATATGTTCTTCGACCTTTTTGCGTAGTTCTCAGCCATACCTCAACTGGTCTTTCCTGATTTTGACCATTTACACAAGCATCTTCCTTACTGTTACCTTCATAATACACACCTTGACGGGAGTTACTAACCAGCTTATCATAAGCTGGGTCATTAGGCGGCCAGTTGTCGGGATAACCACTTGAGGATGTCACGCTTCCCATTGCTGTAATCTCGTTTCTATCTCTAGCATTAATATAAGAAACCAGATACCACCTTACACCATCTGAATATGCGCCAGCTGCAACTTCATATCCGTCGTTTAAAACTGGGGGATCATTTTGGAAGATTCTGGTACCAATTCCAAAAGTTAAGGGCAAGGAATCAGTATAATAATTGATCCTTTCTCCGGTATTCCAATCCTGGTAAGCTATGGATGGAGAGTCGTTGCTAGCAAGAGTTACCAACCTGACACGCATTGTATATAATATTGATGAATCGCTTATAAAGGTTCCTTCTGCATTAGTAACCTGGGCCCTGAAATAAACCTGATCATCTGCTTTAAATAAATCTGTGTGATTAAATGGAATATCTTGTTCTAATGTTTGACCTAAACCGCCAATACCGGCTGGTGTGGTCCAAGCTTCACCATTAACTGAATACTGCCATTTAACTTCATCCGAATGGACGTAATAAGCGGATTTGGTTTTCACATACCCGGCGAGGGTTCCAACCCGGGTATTGGTGATCACAGGTGGATGAACAAAGGCTCTAGTGTTTAAACCAGCATCGTTCATTACGATGTAGGGTTGATTTGTCTCTACTGGAGCTAACCGTTGCTTAAACCAACGCGTCGTATTGTGCATTCGATAATTCAAGGATCCAGGGATATCTTTCAAAATGCCTAAGAAGGCTTTATTTCCCTGCTCATCATCGACTACCAGGAGTGCATCAACATAAAATAACTCTTTAATTTTGTCCTCATATTCGGGAGGAATAAGGCTGGAGAGCTATCCAGTTTTACCTCCCCTTCAATATGAATAGGTAAAGTGGCAGTCCCACCGAATAAATATTTGTTGCTTGATGCGCTCATGTTAATTGTCTTGTACGTAAAGTGACCATTGTTTGCCTGAGGTTGATGGAATGAGAAGTTTGCTGGTAGCTTTTACAATCGGAGTAGTTACCATTCCATCGAAAAATGCTCTACCATCATCTAAATCAATAGAAGCATGAACAGCTCCAGCTTGTCTAAATACCATTTGATGATTTCCATCTACATACTTAGTTTTATAGGAGTAACCAATTCCATACATACTTTCAATGGTGTTCCAGTTATCACCAATAGTCCATACTATTTTATCGGTAGTTCCAGCTGTATCATAATCACCGGCTATACCTCTAAATCCAAAGCATTTATAGTGACCTGATGTTTCGAATCTTTGTCCGGCTTGTATAGCTGTTCCAGAAAAAATACTAGCATTGTTGTATGTTCGAATCCATGTAGAATCTGACATATAAAGACCTCCTCCATAGGATTCATTAATCCATCCTGTATTTCCACTACTCCTAAACCAGTTAGAAGCACATACTGATCCTTGAAGACCTGAATCGTAACCAAAACTCCCCCTGCCTCCTGAGACGTTACCATTGGCTGAAATTCCTCCGTTTGCATATATAGTCTCAGCAATAAATGCTTCATAAGATGTCCCGGGATTATTTTTTATAGCGATTCTGCCACTTGGCTCTATTGAAATTTGAGAAGCTACCATACCAGGCCAATGGAAGGATAGGTTTGGTGACCTTCCTGATGAACTGCGAACCTCTAAATTTGCACTTTCAAAATCGCTACCTGTGCCTCCTAAAAACACACCTCTTCCGTAGACCTCTAAATTGCTAGCAAATGTGCCAGTGCTATTGCCAACGAATACGCCATCTGAAACTAATGAGCCGTTAATTCTTGTATTTCCTGAGAAATTGACATTGCCGTCAATATCAATACCATTTCCCCATATACTGACTTTTCCAGATGCTGATTGCAAGAACCCGTAATAACTAGCTGTATTAAAATCCCTATGGCCAAATCTCGCTATAGCAATATTACTAATCCATCCGTCGATCGCATATGAATGACCAACTATGGGTCCATTGAAATAAGAATTACCATTGACAGCAAAAGTATATCCTAGATCAGACGTATAACCAATATGTGTATTGCCGCTTTCAGCTATAAAAAATGGCGTTGTGCCTCTGTTATTATAAATTGAAAAACCATCTTGACTAATTCCCCAAACTCCTGAGATTAATCTGAATGAGGTTCCTTCTGAATTTAATACATTTTTTAGCTCATAATAACCATTTCCTGGGTCTGTAGCTTGTAATTGAATAGATTGCCCTTGATTGCCTTGGGTACCTCTCGCTAATACACTACGCAAAGTTTCACCTCCTGGATTTACTCCAATATACGCCTGCATTCCCTCTTGTGAAATAAGTCTTGCCTCATTAGTACCGGTAGTCCTGCCAAATATCAAATCAAAACCGGAACCGTATGCATTAGACTTATCAAAATCATAGCCATTCCACTGAGCTGAATTATAAGATAATGCCGAGGTACCGGATATATTATTGAACAATGTAGCCCCATTGTTAACATCTATAAAGGTCTGAACCGCTGTTTTGCTCTTTGGACTCCACTTGCTATCGTAACTGAAACCCATTAAAAAAGTATTCACAGCAGTTGTACCATCGCCACTATATTGTGCCTGACTTGTAGCATCACCCCAACTGTTGGCTGCATTATTCAATACTGAACCATTATTCAATCCTAGCCAGTTTTGAAATAAAGGTACCGTACCCAACTTCCCTTTTCCATCTGTACCATCTATTACTACAGGAGCAAACACAAGTGCTGCATTATTATTAAGTTCAGCACTTCGCCCTCCCCAATTCATTGCATTAGTCGCTACTGCTGCTGTTCCGGTAATATCTATTTTCCATGTACCTGTTGCGTTGTCTCCACTAGTATTCGCTTTGCCAGGCACAGTAGGTGCATCAGCTGTACCTCCAAGATCACCCGCCAATTTTAACTTTCCTTTTGACACAGCTGAAGCATCCTGGACTGTTGCATCAGAACCAGGCACCCCTTGATTTCCCTGGGCTCCCGTCGCACCGGAAGCACCTGTATCACCCTTCGGCCCCGGTGTTAACACAATGTCATTAATCGCGTCTACCACTGCCTGTGTTGTCGGGTATCTCGTGTGATCTGGATTATCCAGACTGACCGCCTTATTAGACGTATTTTCCGGGCTAAAATTCAGTGCATTCTGTTTGTCTCGCAGTGCCTGCAACGTTGCTACTGAAATTGGTTTGTCCGCATCTGAGGTATTATCGACATTCTCAAGATCAATAACGGCCTTATTCAACTGGCTAAAGAGCGCGATCTCCCCGCTTTCTCTTGGTAATGTATATATGTAATTCTGACTCTGATTTAAGGGATTTCTCAATAAACTGGCGAAGCCATTTTTTATAAAAGAAAGCTCTTCCACACTGATCTGAGTAAAGCTTTTAGTACCAGTGATGTGCTGAGTTCCACTAATATTTACGACATCAGAATTACTTTCCTCTATGCGGTCACGAAGTCGCTTAATCAGCTCCCTCAATTTAACACCTTGAGTTTTATTTAATGCTGGGTTATACACTCCAGCTGATTTAATAGTTTGATCAATATACTGATCATCGATAAATGGAATTTCCGACATGTTTTGTTTTTTTTAAATAAATGATTTATGATCTCCAGCTTCTTTGTTTAAGCTTTGGCAATACGAACTATTGAGCTGGATAAGAAGTTATCTGAATGCCTTAGTGAAATTCCAAAGTTTGGCTATCTTCAGAATTTAATTGTGAGGCACCTATCGCATTGAACACGATTTTAAATGCGTTTTCAGGGGTTAATTGTTGATTTTTCATATTTATTTTTGAATTGTTAATTTTATACAGTAAGCTCATTATCTATCAGATTAAATAAACTTGATGCATTTATGACCTGCATTTTAAACCTATGGTAAATTCGATTTCCATCCTCATCCACAGTAACTAAAGGAGTGGCTAAAGTGTATTCGGCAAGCCCATCAGATTCCGAATGGGAAACACTGTAGATTCTTTCCCAGTTACCACGGCTGTTCTGTTTAAAGAGGTAGTAAGTACCATAACTGGTAGTTGGTATCCAGGTTAATTTATGCGCTGAAGCCTGATAAATTAGTTGAGGTGCTTCTGGAGCTTGGGTATCCATCAATCTGGCTGTCAGCAATTCTGACTGATTTGAAAACACCTCTTCCCGCATTTCATTTTCATTAATAATCGTTCTGATTCCAACAAACCTGTAGTAAACTGTTTGTCCCAATGGTGCGCTACTTAGCTCAGAAAAATCATCTGTAACTTCAAACTCAGCAAGATTTGATTCTTCAATATCTACCTCAAAGTAACGATCCATCGCATAAATACTACTTGTTTTAGCCTGATCTGTGGTAGTGTAAATTCTAATTTTAGAAATGTGATCTGCTGGAGAAAAAGGTGCAACTAGAAAAGTTACCGCAACTCCGTGAACATTTGAAGCATAAGGTTTTACTTCAAACTGATTAACCAATGGCGCTGCAGCAGCAGCAACATTTAGTACGGTTACAGGTCCGGTAAACAAACTCAAAAGGCCAGGAACCAGTTGATTCGTTACTTCTGCTGCAGTATAGAAATAAAAATTTCTTGAAGATGCATTCAAATTATAATCAGTAAACCTAACATAGGTCACGTTCTCTTCTGCCGGTTTTCCGTATTTTCTTACCATCGGAAATGGATTGAAATCAGGACTTAACCCAGACAGTAAATGACCATCAACATCTCTGATGATCGGTAAAGTATTTTCTGTTTGCAGCCCCTGTTTAAGAAAACTGAAAATCGGTGGCTGCTCTGTAAGCGGCATTAATGTACCCTGAATAGCTGCGTATAATTTTTCCTTCTTCAGCGCATCAGAATCATCTGCATTTTTTAACAATACTTTATCCGGAACAGGAAAACCATAAGCCTGAGGTCTCGCTTCATAAATCTTAAATTCTAGGTCTTTGAGTGGATCAAAAATCAGGTTTGCCAGTTCATAAGCTCGCAGATTATAATGGGGATCTTCCTCCAGAGATACCAGATCAGTTAGTATCTGATGTACCGTTTCAGGCTCATAAAGTACATAAAGAATTTCTTCCAGAGTAGTCCTATAAAACATAAAACCAAATGGGTTCCTCATCATTCCTTTCTGACTTTCAGCTATCTTCATATCAAAAGTAAAAGCCGCTTTTCCTGTCTCATCCGGCCTCACCTTCAAGCCAACAGCTATAGGTGCTTCGAGTTCCACTGGTTCTTCAATTCTACGTGCCAACAGCACTACCGGCACAGATACCTGCGATACAAAATCATTTCCTGAAATTGTATCTACACTTTGTAAACCAAATAATGATTTCCTATCGTTCTCTTCATCAACAGGCAAGATGTTTGATCCGTTAAAACCATGGGGAGCCGACTCAGGGTATATATAAGCTTTATACCCTGGGTGATAGTTGACGTTAATCCACTCCCATTGATCTCTGGAATGTGTAATTGGCGACTCCTGGTAGCTGGTATCCTGTACATATAAGATCAGCGGATTGGTTTCCTCCACAAAGGCCACTTCTAACACTTTCATCTCCGCACCTTCTTTTACCTGAGGAATCCTAATCTGCCCTTTATACCATTCTACGTGTGTGGTGTTTAAAGAATCAGGATTATTTTTCTGAGGATTTCCTGGATCAAAAGGAAGGTTTTTCTGAGGATGTGCGGGCAATGATTCTGAGCAGCTGATCATGTAATAACCGGGTAGATCATCCGGACTTCCACCATCACTAAATAAAGGAATCACTTTTGCAGCACTATGCAGTCCACCGATCCAGTATTTACTGACGTTACCTTCGGAATCCACTGAGCTTTCGATATTCGGCTGCTGCGGATTGGTAAAGCTGACTAATGAAATACTTTCAGCCAAAGGCTTCCAATTTTCCTGATTACTCAGGTTCTCTACTATAGAAAACCTGCTATTCAGTTCAGGTGCACTATAATTCCTTTGTGAAGCATACAATCCCGGATCTGTTTCGTCATCAACCAGACTCAAATCATAAGCCTTTTCAATGGTAATGATCGGACCCAACAAGGCGTAATCTACCTGAACAACTCTGAACTGACCTGCTGGTGTAGACAAAATACAATCTTTAAACCTGAACAAATCTTCATGGGGAACAAAAGGCTTTACCACTGTACCATCAATCAACTTATAACTTCCGGTAGACAGCTTCAATAAAGTATCAGATCCTTTAATCGGTTGTATATTTTTAATCATTCCAATTACTTCCAAAGGGAGTCCTTGTTTGAAATGTGCTTTGATTTTATCAGGTCTTACCACAGTGGATAATTCCTCAACTGAGGTATCCTCCAGGTGAGAGACATCCACAATGTCCATCCAACTGAAAGTGGTTCTTGTAAAATTCGTATCCTGACCTGGAAAAGTACTGTTTTGATCTTTTAACCAGCTTTGTTCAAATCCCGTAGTAAAGAGTAGCTGATCTTCTTTTTGGATATATTGAACCGTCACATCGGTAGGCGGCATTAGCGAATTTTTGACTGGAATTTTAGTAGCATTGGTAGCTGCTTCATCGCTGATGGCAGAAGCTCTGGAAAACCAATTGATTCCATAGATGGCATAAAAATGCACTCCTGATTTTCTTTCAAAGTGTATGTACAAACTTGTAGGGTCATCAGGAACAGGGACCGTTTCAAGAACTCCTGTTGATGGAAATTCATCATCAAAACTATAGAATGAGCTACCAATTGCTTTTTCATGTGTAATCTCAGGTTTGATATAAGATTGCTGATTTTGTGCACGGTACTCAATACCATAAAGAACCGGTTTTGGGTTTTCAAAAACATTCTCATTTTCAATGAAAGAAAGATCAGCAAAGAAATCATGGGCTGGCATTTCATCATTAAAAGGGATCCTGCCAATATTCACCGCTCTTACATTATCTAAACTAGTATATCCCTGCTCGTCAAAACTATTGTTCAGCTCAGTATCCATTACAGGGAGACCATAATTGACCGCTCTCATCACTGGTTTTTCAGGTAAACGACTGTCCGACTTTTTTACAGGTAAGCTGGTATAGGTATAATTTATCATTTCAGCCCCGTTCAATTCCTTGCGATTCATGTACTCCAGTCGATAGATGAACTGATCATTCAACGCTGCATTTGTAGGGGTATCAATATGCCCAAGTCCGAGCATTCTTGCCATATGATAGTCCATTCCCTGCAGGTTTAAAATATCCAGGTAGCTCACAGACAGCCCGGGGATGTCTGCCCCGTCCTGATCATCCTTCAAGAGATCAACCGATCTTGGATCAACCTCACTTAATTTCAGGTAACGCGTTACTGCATCTTTAATTCCTGGCTCAGCAGGGTCTGAAGAATTCCATTTGGTCTGGTAATTGGCAATTCTTACTCTGGAACCGTTGTTGTAATGCGGCCATTTATTATCAATGGGATAAGCTGTACTTTCCAAACGCTCCATCACTTCGGCATCATCAAGGGAAAGACCAAAACCATTCCCTACAGGAGTCCATTCTGCAGAGGACCTAGTGATCAGGAAATCATGATAGGTTTCAAAAAAGAAAGTTTTAAATACACCAGTCGCTGATTTCCTAAGCCCTAAAGTTTTTATATTTTCTCCAATGAGCTCTACCTGATCAATAGCACCTTGCGGTAAAATGAGCGTCTTTCTAACATTTACCGGCTCTGAGGCTTCAACAGTATTGGAAGACTGGCAAAATGCCTCCATTTTCAGGTTAGCCTCCATTGAGGCAGAAGAATTTTGAAAACCTAAGGCTACCTTAAATGCGGTTTTGTTAATGATTCCGAGCTTAATCACTCCAGTGTAGCTATTCAGGAACTGGAAAGAACTTACTGCAGGATTCAAACTTTGAGTCAGGCGGTTATACTTATTCTTATCTGTAAAACTCAGCTTCATCCTGTTAGTAATGCGCTGTCCATTGATCGTTTTAGTGATCACATAAGTCCATTCCCTTTTGCTGTTGTTAACCACCGGCTTGTCCAACTCAAAATCGACATCCATGATTGCAGGATTGACATACGGCGTACGGGAGATGTGAGCGAAATCATCTGGCTTATTAAAACCAAGACTAGAGCCGCTGGTATTGTTATAAGTACCTTTCGGTATATGATTGGTTCCCAATTCCCCACTTAAGCTCCAGCGAAGGTGTAGTCCTTCGGCAATACCGTCTGCACCATCAGAACCCGAAGCCTGAAGGTAAACACCAGGTGAGTTATTTTTAAACCGATCATCCAGATTCCCGCAAGGATTTAACCCTAAAATGGATAGATAATCTTTAATTTCATCCAAAGCTTCGAGTACCGGAATCAGCGCATCATCAATCGCTGCTTTTCCTTCTTCAGTAATTTCAGCACTTCTGCTGCAAAGCGCTTGCAGCATGTTCAGTACGGTTTTGAAATCAGAACCATAACCATCATTGCTATCGTCCTTATATCCTACCCAAAAATCCAGGCTGGAGAAATCAACAGCATCAAAGTCGCCAAAATCATATATGAAATTTCTGCCACTTCCAGGATTCATTGAAACTTCTTCTACGCCATTAATAATCCCAAGGATTCTGATAACCCGTAGATATAATTTACGCAGGATGTCATTTTTAAAAAGTTTAAGCAGCCCTAATGCTTTCGCATTAAGGGCTCCACTATCTTCTAAAGCTTGTATTGAGAATAAACATGCTGATAATTCATTGTAATCAGCACAAAAGGCATAAGCCCTGCTTCTTGTCGGCATTGAGAAATATTTTATAGGTGAAATCAATAATTAAATTCCGTTTAAGAACGGATTGATTAAACAGCTGCTGTAATAGGGATTACAGGACTGGTGTAATCTTCATGCAAAGTCCGATAGTCATTGCCGTTGAAGATTTTATATCTGAAGTTCAATTGCATATCGGCTGCAGGAATTTCCATAGCTGCATTGGTTATAAAAACAGCTGAAGTATCCCTGGAATGGATGTAGATCAATTGACCCGCAGCTGAAATGACCTGACCAGCTGAGGACAGTATCATTTTAACAGTATTTGATAATTCTGACAGCGGAAGCTTAGGATCATTGAAAGGTTCAGGATTTCTGATTAAAATCCCAAGGATCTTTCGATCTGCTGGATCCTCCGGGTTGACATTAATCACAGGCTGGATCACCGTATGCGAAATCGCCTCCGGATTTTTCAGTCTTAGACCGCCATAAATTAATCTGTCGAACTTAACCGCATAATTCAGTACTGCCTCGGGATCATTTTCTGAATCATTATCTATCAGATTTTGTAAGGTACCTCTGATCTCCTGATTGGTAAAACCTACAAATTCCGGATCAATGGCATACACTGGGTTTTCTGCTGAGCTATCGAGGATAAAACTGCCTGCCTGTGCGGCAAAATTAGGGAAAGCGGAAGTTTTGAAACTAAACTTATGTACTTCTTCTTTTTGCTCCTCTTCTCCCTGAGGCTGATAAACTGCATTAAACAGTGCCGTATAAAGTCTTTTTGGCTCCAGATCAGGAAGGTGATATGCCCCTTGTTTTGTTCTCTTTTTAATGGCGATTGGATTGGCATTACAAGAGTCCGATAGTGCCGATAAGTTCATCAGGAATAAAATCTGCTGGTCTGGTGGCAGCGAGCGGAAATTATCAAGGGTGATTTCCTGATCAGGTAATTGCTCCCATATTAACTCCGGATTTATCGCTTCACCAAATGGATCAACTAACTGAAGTTCCAACCTGCTTTTTACCTCTGGCAGGCCTTTGTAACTATCCCAATTGGCATACATTGCATGAATATATGGCTTGGTAAATAGTAAGCTGATTTTTGGATCCTGACAGAAAACAGGTTTACTCAAATCATAACGGCTTAATGCATCAGGAAATGACCGTTCGTAATCAATATAATGTTTAAGGTTAGCCAATTTAAATTCAGCCGCACGATCCTGGGCTGCCAACTCTTTATAGACCTTACTTTTCTGCTGAAAATGGCCAATAGGTCCGGCAGTTTTAAATCCAAAAACATGGGTTTTAACCGTTCCTGAGCTCGAATTTCCTTTTGTTACTTTATCCCTCGTTTTAACTGCAATCGCAAAAGTAGTATCAGGCCGCCATACCGGTTGAACCGTTTTGCTCATTCCATCTCCAAGCACTTGAATCTCATTGATCAAGCCTTCTTCTGTGACATCATTTTCTTCCTTTCTGCGTTGTAAGCTTTCAGAAAGATAACTGATCTGATTCAGCATGGTAGCTCCCTCAGTATGCTCATAGGGCTTAAACACATTGTCTAAAGCGATACTTGTTTTTAAGATCTGATCGATGTAAAGGTTCAGTTTTCCAGTTTCTCGATCCACAGAGAGGAATATATTTTTATGCTGTTTCTCTGTGAGCAGACCTGTATTACAATCCAAAGTATACGTATCTGTACTTTCCACTACAGTATGGCTATGTCCATCATAAACTGTCAATACCACCTTGAACTGTGGGATCGTATTCTGATCATACGCTGTCTCTGCATCACCAGGTGTTTCCTGAATCAGCTGCATAACAAAACCTTTCTTTTCTCCTGTACTGAAATCTTCGTTTACCTTGTACATCAATGTGGATGCTCCAGCAATGAAGGGATTAAAAACTGTCAGAAGTTCAAATGCAAAACTTCCATTCTCCACTTTCAGATCAGGGTCATACGGTACATAAAAAGCATCAGTTCTGGCAGTGAATGAATAGCTGGAGTTTATCGTTTCTACCTGATTTTCATCCTTCTGATAAAAACAAGGAACCTTGTCTGGGCTTCCTAAGATCATTCCAAGATTTCTTCCGAGCTGGTCGTTGCTATTGTTCATTTTCCAATAACCTACCTGTCCTGACATCTGATCGTAGGTTTTATTTAGTACCTCTTCTGCATTCAGACTTCGGTTAAATAACCTGGCGAATAATATGGACTTGTCTAATTCCTGCAGCTCATAGTTCGTACCTGTATCGTAATATCCACCCATTAAAAGATCTGCCTCAAAATCCAGCATTTCATTTTTGAAAAACTTAAGCACGACTTTGTTTATAGGATTGGCCAGGTCATTGTAGATTAAACTACTATTCTGATTCCAATCGAAAAGCTTTTCTTCTTTTCTTTTGACATCTTTTCCTAATAGTTTCCCTAATAAACCAGGCCTATTGACTCTGCTGAAGTAATCGACGAGGATATTATTTTCATTTGGTCCGAAGTCCAGTTTCAAATAAGAAACAGGCTTTGATAAGTGAATCGTCATCATCCCCGTAGATGCTGCCAATTCCAGGCTATTTCCACCGTAACTACTGTTATAAGTTACCTTAGCTTTAACACCATCAAGAACAAACGTTTCTCCTTTAAAAGAGAAATCAATATTTTCTTCATAAATCTTATCCAGAGCTTCCGTTTTCCAATTGATGACCGTTTCTTTATTAACCGTTTCGAAGCAGAATAGGTCTTTACTCTTAAAATTCAATCCGTCCAGATCGGCTGCAGCACTAGTGGTCTGGTTCGCATAGCTGAACATATTCTGAGACATCAGGCGAATTTTATTGTACTTATTCGGCTCTGTAAACTGCCAGAATCCATCCTTAAGTGTACTCAAATCAATCGCATTTGCACCAGTGTTTTCAGAGGTAATAGCGGTTACTGCTTCATAAATATGATAAGGCTGCCATGAGCCTACACCTGAAGGATTCCAAGCATAAATATCAAGGCCTGTCAGTTCATATTCATGGCGGATCTGATCACCCAATCCTTTTTGAGGAGGCATAAACTCTGAATAACCATCAGGAAGCTGGTTGGCTCCTCCACCCAATTTTGAAAGTCCTGGTTTAACTGGCTTCAGTAGTTCAATGTCAATAAAACTATCCATCGGAATCGTAAAATTGAGCTCAGAATTTTGATCATTAAAATTGTATTTCCAACGTCCGTCACCTGGGATTGGAATAGAGTTCAGCTCCATACCGATGTCCTGGTTTATATAGTTCAGCTGAAAGGTTTCATTGGATAAAATATTGGTTGCTACTGCTGGCAGATAGCCTTTTTCAGGATCCGGCAATTGCAGCACTTCAACCGGTTGCAGCAGTGGTCCATCATTATTATTAATGTACCAGCTGACTTCAAATCTGAATTTAATATTCTTAATTGGCCATGGAAGTTTTAATTTAATTTCCAGTGATCCTGAAATATTGAAAGGGTGAGGTGCTTCCACAGCAAGGCCAATCTGTACGGCTAAACCTAATTTGATAAAGAAGATTTTCAGATAAGCGTATCCCCCAAACTGGATAAACGCACCAATTTGTACCGGCTTAATACTGATAGATCCGCCCATATCCAGGAAGGCACCAATACCGACTGCCACTGGACCGAATTTTTTGTTAAAATCAAACCTTGCACCGGCTCCTGCTTTAAACCCACGGGAGGAAATCATCAAATAAGCATAACCATTAAATAAGCTCAATATTTTCGCCCTTACTCTTGCATTTTCCGGTTGATCTTTACCAACATTCAGGTACCATCCAGAGGAGTTATTAAAGAAGAAGGCCATGTCGAGGTTACCACTTAAGGAGAATAAATCCCCATCAAAAGATCCCCCTTCCGGAAGTCTATAATTAACCCCAAGATTACCTCTGAATGAATTTCCATCAATGGCAATAAAGGCACTGAAAGGAGGATCAACATCATCTTTCAACCCTATTCTGGACCTTAAAATCCCTGCTTGCCCCTGTATTAAAAACACATCTGGTAAGCCCAGTAATAAAAATAGTTTGCTGGAGAATACCTTTCCTGAATCAAAAGCAGTAGCAATAGAAACACCTGCCCCAACAGAATATCCAGCCTTATCGGCAAACTTATCCAGTTCAATACCTTCACGCTTGGTAATTGTACTCTTGGTTTTATAATAATCCCACCAGGAACCGGTTTCCGGAACCTGAGGTGTTGTAGCAGATTTGGAAGGCAGGTAATGTTGTCCGATCAGACCTCTGAAACCATAGATCCCTAAACCCGTAGCTCCTAAAGGAATTGGGGTAGAAAGTTCCATACCAATGTCTACAACGAATGCTGGAATATTTGGATTCATCCTCATTCCAGCGCTTCCTGCCATTTTTAACTTAGGCATGGAGAAGGATACAGAACCCGTGTATTCTGATCCGGCATTCGAACCAGATATTGTCGGATCAGGATTGTTCATACTCAAATAACCATTGAGCAGGAATGCCGCATTATCTTTACTTGCATTACCGGGTACGGTCAGGTCAATTCCGATTTTATCAATACTGGCAAAACTATCAAATGGTTTATCCTGATCGTTATCGTCAACTGTGAAATAGTATTTAATTCCGTTACCTGTCGCATTGACACCTGCTCTTCCTGTATTGATCATTCCATCGAAGCCGAAGAAACGATATTTACGCTCGATGCCATTATGTTTTCTGGTGTAGGCACCCAGGGAGATATTATTTACCTCCAGTTTTACCGGTCCTACTGACAGACGGAAAGATTTAGGAACAGCCAGGCCTCCGCCTTCAAACTCAATATCCCCATTACTCCAGATGCGGAGCTTCTGAATGTCAATTCCTTTAGGCAGCACCTTCCCTAAACCTGGCAAATCTGCAATAAAATCAAGCTTCCCTGCTACCTCTACATAGAATCCACGGTCTTGCTTACCCAGGCTCAGGCTTCTTACCTCTAGTTCAAAAACCTTCGGCAAAGTGATTTTCAAGGGCGATCCCGTAGATAGAGCGGTCATATTGAAATCACCATTATCCATAATTTGTGCCTGAATATCAATAACTGCAGGCAAGCCATCCTGTTTAAAGTGACCGATCGTTAGTTTACCTTTGATATCACATTTGATAATCGAGTTTTGCTGAAAATTAATCGCAAACCTATTCAATTCCACATCGAAATTACCGAATTGCCTATGCAGCAAACCATTTGACTCTAGTGCGATCTTACCAGAAACACCACCTGTACCAATTAAAAGATCGTCTCCAATAATTTTCGCACTCAGCTTTTGCTGATGGTCTTCACCAAATTTATTAAAACCGATGACCGCATGCTTTACATACAATCCCATAAAATCCGGTAAATAGCCTGCTGCATCTGCTTCCGGAATATTTTTTTTTCGGCTTAGGTCGAGCTTTGCATTAGTGAAACCAATCATTAGACCAGTATTTCCAATCTGTGAATATTCAGGAACCAGTGATCCTGCCAATTCCAGTTGTGAACCAATACCTGCTTCAGTATCTGCATAGAAGGTAGCCTTTGCAAATTTAAACAGTGTTTTGGCATTGGGAATCGCAGTACCATCAGCTGTTACTGGTTTTAGTACATGACTTGGGAATTCTATACCTGCAGCTAGTGTTAAAGTCGCTTTGATTTTAGGGATCAACAGCTTTTTTATATAGTTCTCAATACCTTCAGGTACCATGGAGACATAAAATCGCTCCAAATTGTCCTTAACTATGGAAGTATCCGTATCCAAAATATAAATGGCAAACATCACTTCAGAAATGCTTTCTGGAATATTCGGATTTGTAGAGATGATAGCAGCTACCTGTTCCACAGTCACTTCTCCTTCTAGAGGCAAAGCGATTTGAGCATTGGGGTATGCCTCATTTATGGCATCAATTACATTTTGAAATTTTAATCTTGTGCTTTCTTCCTCTTCCACAAAGCGATTGAGCACATGTGCAATCACCTGTTCTTCTGATATTCGAAAGATCTTAAGACCTAGCTCAAAAAAAGCTTGTGGTGTAAATGCAAAGCTATCCAGGTTGAATGACCTTAAAAAAGCAAGTACTTCCCATTGGTATTGCAGGGAAACAGGAAATGAAGAGATACTGGAATCTTCATCAGGATTAAGAACCAGTCGCAAACCAAATGGTAAATCTATACCCAGGCTTTTTGATATGATATCCAGACTGTAAAATGCAGAGTCCCCTCTTGGGCTTCTGGAATATTGAAAGTTCTTATAATGGATGTGATCCAGAATAGAACCCAACCCATTTTCCGCAAAGTGCAAGAACTCTGGAAGATCATCCACCTTGATCACTTCTGATAAGGCAGGATAGTATCTTTTGGTTATGGCTGTTGTTTCTGACATAGTCATTTGTTTAAATTTTTGGGCAATAGAATCCCTGTGCAGATGTCGGGAGACAACAACAGGGCATATTTATCTCTTGATAGGTATGTTTTAGCACATGCCTATAGGAATTCCTTGAAAAATTTTGTTATTATGGTTTAGCTCCGTTTAAAGGGGGCGATAATAGAAAATCACGCCAGCCTTCAACAATTTGTTTGAATTCAATTGTAGGCATATGGAATTGCTGAATTTCATCAGAATAAAAATACACATCGTCTTTATTAACGTCAATTAAAACTATTTCATTCTGACTTTCAAACTCCTTATCTGGTTCATTCAATACTTTATTAATCTGAGGAAGAAGATCTTCATTTAATTCAGATGATCCCCAACCGTAAAGAAAAATGGTGAGATCAGGAATATTAGTATGAGGAACTTTATCTATTTTATTATTGATGTTCTTGTTTTTAAAATCTACACCGTATTTTTTGATTATATTTTGATTCATATTCTTTTTAGTTAAAATAATAACAGTTTATTAGATTTTAGGAAATGAAGGGTGAGCGGATGTTATTTTCCCATTTCTAATATAAAAAATACACTCCACACCGTCCGACATTACGCCCTTAAATATATCAGTACCATTCTGAGAATAGGAGTAAACTTTCTTCGAATATGCCAAAGCCATTTCCCGCTTAACTTTTAAAGCTGTCCATTCATCTGGAAAAAAAGTACTCAAATGTGCCTTAACTTTCCAACCTATAGCTCCATCGATCGAAGAAGCCCCTTTAAAAGCAACATCATAAACCTCTACCTTACAAGTATAATATCCTGAAGCAATGTTATCTCCTATGTTTCTTTTAGGACCAATCATTCGAGCGCCAATTTCATCCAGTGCATCGATATGATGCACACCTACAACTCTCCATTTATAATTTATATATAGATCTGTCGCTCCTTCCTTTAATTTCCCCACACACTTTCCCTTAAAAACTTCCTCGATCATCTCCTTAGAATTCTGAATTGTTTTGAAAGTACTAAAAAATGTTCTTTTTCCTTTAAAAAGGTTATAGTCATCACGGCTTAATTTTCCCCAAAAATCGATTAAACTACCATGATCAGCATTAAATAAATCAAGTAAATCTTCTGTTGCATTCTCAAATTCGAAGATAAAATCATCTTTTTTTACATTCGACAATTCACTTATTTGGCTTCTATCTATTTTCCTCCAGATATTAGAATTATCTCCATATTTTTGCATCAGTTTTACACGAAAAATTTCTCTGATTTCATCTAAGGAACCAGCAAATTTCCTTAGAACATTTAAGGCATCCGGGTTAAAATCATTAGGGATAGGACCATTTAACATCTCGCTTGCTGCAGTTCGCAGCTTTTTAGAAAATGCCAAATCAATTACCGATCCCACCAATTGTAAGGCAAAAAAGAAATTATCCAACCTTGTGTAGAATTTACAATCATCGGCATTGTATTTAGAACTTTTTACATCACAATAAGTTTCTCTGTAATTCGTACTATAATTAATAAAAATAGAAGCTAGTTCTGATGTGATCTCAATTGCACTTAATACTCCCTGGGCCAATTCATACCTGATCAACACTAACCCAGGTTCTGCCGCTTCAAGACTCAATGCAACTCGGCCCAATTTACCTAAACTCCTTAAATGCCTCAGTTTTGAAAGATTACCTACCGCAGAAAGAGTCATAATCAACTCAGCAGTTAATTCTGCCCCAGTGATTAAATTTTCTGTTGATTTTTTATCATCAATATATTTTAAATAAAAAATGGGAATCGCAACTTGTGACGTGCCATTCAGATTGATGGCAAGAAATTTAGTATCATTAGTATTGGTAGGTGTATTACTAATGGTTAATGCCTGGTACATCTCATAATCACCAATTTTATTGGTAAAAGTGGTCACTGTATTTTCACCTACCTGATCCATTTCTTCCGTAACTTCTATCCTTGAGGAATTGAATGAAAAATCATAGTTAGAGGCATTAAACATTCCCAGAATTCTTGATGATTCATACTTTAAAAGAATTGGATTACTGCGATAAGTACCTGGATTGATCAAGTTATCTTTCATTGGTGATCCATCTAAACTATATGGATTATAAGAACTTCCAACCCATATTCGATAAATTTCATCTATAAAAATTCTTAAATTTTCTGCGCCAATACCAGTATCATTAATCTTATCATATAAAGATTGATAAAGAGTTGTTCTCTTCTTTCCATCAATAAATGCTACATTTAATAATCCTGCTAAAAGATCATCCTGCTGATCACCTATTATTGATCGAAGGATTTTTATTGCATATTCTTCTTCATTTTGAGTTGTTAAAACAAAGTTACTCAACGCACCAAGAATTACCCCTTCTGCAATTGACCTCAAAATCTCTATCTTATCATAGGCTGGAATTATTTTTAAACTCCTCTCAGAAAGAACAAATCCAAGCCAATATAATTTGGTCTGGGATTTAGCATTTTTAATAGTCAATTGATTCGAATATAAAGCCTCGTAGAATTCAGTTATATTCTCCAGATAAGTTTTATAATCCTCCAAAATTGGATTATTAAAAATATCGACACTACTCCACTCCAGATTTTGAGAGGTGATGTAGGATTGAAATTTTTCATCTCCCATAAAAAGAGGATAAATATTATTTTGGATATTATTGATGTATAATGCAATTTTTGCAATTATATAGGCTGCATTCTCCTTTTGAGTATCGGGAAAAAGATTACTTTTCACCAATTCAATATTTCTTAAATAAAATGCTTTTGCTACGCTATGCACTGGAATATCCACAGTACTTACAGTAGATATAGGTTCCTTAGGTATATCAAAGTTACCATCTACAATTTCACCACCTTCATAGGTCCAGGAGATATCATATAATTTGCAAAATTCGAAATCAGGTCCCTTAATCTTCAATTTTTTGACTTGAACCCGATCACCAATAGATCCATTTTCAATCGTGTCTAAATTTAATTTGAACCCTGGAAGCTCCTTTCTTTCGATTTTTTTTACACTATAAAGTAAGAACTTGGCTTCTTCATAATAACCTGCTGTAGTATAGGCAGAATCTTGATCATCACTTCTAAAATCTGTATGGTTGACATGAACATAGACTTTGTTATTTAACGTGAATTTAACCAGATATCCACTTTTATGGCTAAAACCTAAGTTGCTAAGGTGGTTTGTTCTTTTTAGATACTCCCCTTTTAATACTGCTGAATTTGCCATAATTACATATATATATCTAAATCTAAAATCAGGTCAAGTTTTACCTCTTCCTTTACATTTTTGCTGTATTCATCCGAGAAGTGATATTTCCGATCTAATGAGTATACCATAATATCGTTCTCAGGCAGATAAAGCTTTAATTGTCCATTTTCTTCACCAACAATTCCTACTTTGTATTTTTGAAACCAGATGTTTTCAGTCGAGATAAACTCACTTCCATCTTCAAAGAGATCTATAAGAACCAAACTGGAATTATACATATTCTTACCTGCAATCAGACTTTTCAGCAACTCATTTTCAACTTCAGAAAGTCCCAAAATTATCTTTGACGGAATACTCTGATCAGAGGTATTCAGGATCAGGCCATTAATCAACTGAGCATTGTCTGTAAAAGGCTTTAACGTATGATAAAAAGGCTCGGGGAGCTGGTATTCATAGTTATCCTCATTGGATGCAGACACGGATGAAATTCCTTTAATATCAGTTGAAATTTTACTCGTTGTGGAAACATTTGTTTTGAGCTGGTCCACTGAGTCTGTGAGGTAAGTTATCCTTCCAGTATAAGCAGTGCCTGTTTTGATCCTATCTCTTACAATAACGGATTGAACTGCAGAAATTCCTTTTTGTTCTTTTCCATAATAATGGTTGATCAATTTTATTTTTTGATGTGAAATCAAGTAATATCCATAATTTCCCGCTTTTAGTAGCGACATAGCTTGAATTCCATGAAATACTTCATCAAAGAAATTGGGTTGGTCATACACTGCTATAGACTGATTCTGATCATTAAGAACCTGCCTCCTCAAGTAATTATATACTCTTCCCTGATATATCAAAATATTAAAAGATGCTACATTTACCTTGGCTCCCTCAGGTCCGACTGCTGGATTAGAAAGTTCAATGATCTTCGTAAATGAACTGGGAATTCCTTCCGGAGAATCCGGCAACCTCAGGTCTTCCGCATTACAAAAATTATTGTGCTGTGCATTTTCAATCTCTGCCACCTGACCATACAGCATTGTATTAATATGATTATCTGTCACCAATTGTAAAAACAATTTATTACGTGACTCCTGGTGCCCCTGAACTGCTTCATTAATGATAATTGGCCAACCCTGTATTCCATAAACACCTTCTGTTAAGCCCGTTAAACTGTTTCCAATTTTAATTGAATTGGCATTCCCTTCAGAGATGGTATAATTTCCGTAAAAATTATACGATCTCGTCCTGTCACTTTGAATATATAGATAGAGCCTATTTTTCGTTTTAAAATTAAAGATGACCTCATCATAAATCGCTCCAGCAGTTTTGCTAACTTTTGTACCATTGTGATCAATTTTAACCTTCCCTCCATCACTGTGAAAACCAAAAAATGCAGCTGCATCCAGAAATTGAAAGATCTGTTCACGTTTAACCTTCTTTTTAAAATCGGACAGGTTATTATCAAGGGTGATCACTGCTTCTTTCGCCCTGGCATAAGCCAGATCAAAAACAAACTCTTCATTTGGTAATGGCAGCTGATAATCGCCATAATTCAAAACGATATCAATACCTGCCTCAGCTCCAGAGAAATTCCCCAACGACTCACCCATTTCTACCAGAGGCAGTTCAAAAGCAGTTGCATCAATTTCAGAAGAGGATCCGTTCTCTTCAACAAGCTCTGTTTCTTTAAAAAAGAAGCTATCAATCATCAGCGCATCTTCCTGCACCAATGGATTATATCCAAGGTACTTGGCCAGAAATGGGGGTATTGGTTCATTTTCCTTCTGATGAAAAGAGAGAAAATCCTTATTTACCTTATTGATCAAATCAGAGGAAGTATCTGATTTTTCAATGACCTGATCAGCAGCAAAAAAACTACTTTTGTCCAGCCCTCTATAGATGAAATATTTAATATTAAATCCTGTGATCGGTTGTGTATAAGGTCGCAAAATTAGGTTCACCTTATCACTACTCCCAACCTGTGGCTGTATCAATACGATTCCTTTGCAGATTGCAAAGGCTGTTGCCGCGGGGGCGTTAAATTTGGTGGTCAGACGAAATTCACGGTCGTTTATCGGCCCGAATATTTGGGCCTCATTTTGAGTCATTACAGATGGATCCGTAAAAAAGTGTGATTCTGGTGAAAACCTTGACCTATAACTATTTTTAGTTGCCATAAAATTGATTAAGTAGATTCATTAATTGAGATGACAGCGGATGCTGTCCGTTTATTATAGCGCAGCGTGCCTATTTTGAAGTAACTGTAAGGTAGTTTCGAGTTATCTACTCTTAGCTTAGTATTCATCATTACGAGATTAGAAGAAATCTTCCTGCCTCCAATATTGACGAAGTCTGTCCCTTGGGTATTCATGGTACCACCTTTGTAAGTGATCAGTTCAACACTGAAATCTCCGCTTCCTGCACCTGAATACCAGGCGGCGTATAAGCCAACCTCAACCACCTCTGGTAAAGAAGGATATGCTGCTAAAAATTTATTCATACCAACCAGGACTCCTTCATAGCCACTTATTCCGGTACTATCTCTTGCCCACCACAAATAACCTTTAGATCCATCAAGCTCAAAAGATGGAATTATTACATTACCCTGGCCATACCCTACATACCGACCATCGTACTCCGTTCCCGTTTTTTCATAGCCAACAAGAATATCAAGATCTTGTCCTGCACCCTCTTCCCAATGATACCTGACCGCCATATAATCAAACTCAGCAACTTCTATTGGTGGCTGTATTAAAGAATAGGTCAACAAAGAATTCGGCACATTGTAATTGAAACTAATGACCAGGGGTAAATTATCAGAGTTATAATCTCCATTAGCACCATTAGAGACCTGAGCACTAAAATTCACAGGTGACCCCACATCCGCACCTCCAATTACATTTGGCATATACGTACCTTCACTTCCGTTCATAGCCATTTTTGCGGATCTGGTTTTAAGACTAAAAGCTCCTGAAACGGCTTTAGCATGAGCAGACCTTCCTTTGATTTGAAATGCAAAATCTGCAGTTCCCGGATTATCCCTGATCAGCTTTGCCAGGTTAAATTCAAACCTCCAATTTGTTGAAGAGGCTTGGTTAAGATCTGAAGCCAATACCAGCGCATCTTCCGCCAACAATGTATCTGAAGGAATAATATTAGCATGTTGATGTGCTGGTATGCGGTAGCCAGAAATGACCTGAGTATCAATCATGGCAACCAGGTTCATACTAGGGTCATTGTAGAAGTCAACCATCAGTACTCCCGACTTCATTTGGTCAATATGTACATTAATTTGTCTGCTGACCTGTACAAATCCATTTTTCATCGCAGTGATACTAACTGCTCTTACTTCATTTGCAATGCCATTTAAACTAGCCACATAGGTCTGTCCTCTGAAATAGCCCTCTGATGCAACGAGTACAAAATCCTGGGAGATATCCTTCTGACTTCCATCAGAATAATGACCGATAACAGCATATCTTGCTTGACCGCCCTGATCTACATTTGCCGGACCTGAAATCTCAGTAGACAATAATGTAACCGGCTTGACATTTTGTATCATCACCTGTTTTGTTAGAGTTTCAGCACCAGTTTTCGCTGCAGAAATCGTAATTTCCTCATCAACAATATGATTTGGATCCTTGCTGGCGAGGAATGTATTTTTGGTAAATGAACCCGCAGCACTGGCCGAGAAAGTGTAATGCGCTGAAATATTTTGATGAGACCCATCGGAGAAGAATTGCAGTACCTCATATTGGGTGCTGCTGCCTGCATCTACCGAAGCCGCACCATATAGGGTCACTGAGGTACGAGTTTTACAGGTCGTAAAAGGAATTGATTTTATGCCTGACCACCCTTCGGCAGTCAAAATCCTCAATCCAAGCTCATGTGTTCCACAGCTGATCTTGTCATTGAAATTTATGATACTCTGATCAATCACAAGCATACCATTAAGGTACCATTGATAAGTCAGCACCTTTCCCTGATCTGAAGAACTGTTAAATACAGCCTGGAAATTAGCGCCTTTGTCGCTAAAATACGCATCTCCATTAATGGAAAAGGCAGGGCCAAACAAGCAGTTGTTTACTGTCATTTTAATTTGTTTTATCGTAAAAAAAGGGGTTAATAATTAGATTGGAAAGACTATTTTCTTCCAATCATGAATACAAAAGTGACTGCAATGATCAGCACAACCATGGCTATCAGCCAATATTGAATTTGACCAGGTTCTTTCAGTTTTACCGATGTGGATTTCGTCACTTCTGATGCTGAAAATGAGCTTTCTGAACTTCCGACACTAGTGTGTAAGTCTTTATGGATCAGCGTTTCCTTCTGGATTTTGATGGGTATATGCCTCGGATTTAAAACCGCCGACACCGTTAGCCGCTGAGTTTGTGGATTTAAAATCAGTCTGACATCTACAAGCTCATTCTTTATCGCCGTAATTCCATTCAGCAGACTATCCAGTTGAAAATAACTCGCCTGACTAATTTCTTGTCCAGCCAGAGTAACCACCGTATCCGCATTTACTTTAATCTGGATCACCGATTGGTCTCTAATCACAGCTGTTGAATCCAAACGATGTATTTTACGCTCCTCCGAACGGTCAACCGTCTGGTCTATGGAAACCTTCCTAAACATTCCACAACCAGAAAGCACAAGCACTAAAAAGCATAAAATATAGTTTAAAAAATGTTTCATAATTTTCTGATTAAAAGTTCTAGTTCTGCCGCTTTAAGGTTTATGCTGTCGAGCTTCTTATTCATTGGAGTACCATAAGACCCTGCAGGTATTTTTTGGGAAAAATGTCGGTTTGAAGACACCCCGGATACACACAGAACCAATACCATCACTGTGGTTATCATTCTCTTTTTCATCTCTTCTTATTTTTGTTAAAATATTTCTTTACGGACTCTACAGTTCCATTTAAGTTGAGTAAAGAAGTGTCCAACTTCCTGCTATTGCTATCCTGCTGCTCTTTGTAAGGCGCCAATTGCCTGGGAAGTTCCCGCTGAACACCAGTAACCACTGCAAGATTTATCTTCTCATTTAGCATAGTAATGTCCTGAATCCGCAGACGGTTCATTTCATTATTGATGTTGTACTGCCAGAAATTTAATCCTACAGAAAGAATGAGCATGGTGGCAAAAGGATTCTGTTGAACCGCCATAAATAAACGATCAAACATCCTCTCTATCCAAGCCGTCTTTCTGTCAATAAGATCCTGGTTAGGGTCTGGATTATTAGTATGCATCGGTTCCATCTATTTCGCAATTTCAAAGTGCATCCAATCGTAGTTCTTTTCCCTGCCCAAGGAAAGAAAGCCATGCTGGTAAAAGATATCGATCATATCCCTATACTCAGACCTGGCAAATCTTGCCGTTTTCGAACTCTCTCTCAACAGATTTCTATCCGGATCCAGGTCAATAGCCGTTCCCCAGGAATGGCGGGATAAGGTTTGTGTACTGCCACGCATAAAGCGATAGTTGAAACATCCGCCGTATAAATCTATTCCCAATTCGACAATCTTTTGAACCCCATAATGGACCAGAATATCGTCGAAAGTAGCCACCAGTGGCTCAGCAATCAGTTTATGACACTGAATCCTAGTGACGTAAGAACTTCTTTGCCAGGCAATTCTCATTTCAAAAGGAAGTTCAATCGTAGTTAAATAGCCTATACCATTTGCATTGGGAATTCCATATTTTGCATTTAATTGTTCTGAACTTATCATCATTTTTCATCTATTGGCAGATACCAGGAGGTATCCGCCACACCACAATATTTTAATTTTACAAGATGAGGTCAACAAGAAACCAGCATCAATAGGAACTCAACCCGCTAAAAGGAAAAGATTAAGCCAGCATTAACATCAATACTTCCAGTTCATTGGTCGTTAATGTAGAATTCTCTGCAAATAAATCCTCCAGTTGTTTTTCCTTCAGCAGCTTTAAAGCCGCCAAACTGACCTCGGTTTCATCCTCACTTAATCTTTTGAGCGCCTGGCTTACCTGATTTACTTCCTCGATATCTGTGGCGCCGCTTAGTGTGCCATCCGCATTAAATACTAAACCACTTTCCTTATAAATGGCCTCTCTGATTTCATGAAATCTCTTGGTGGCCAAGGATAAATCTGTCTTAAGTTTAATCACAGGGAATAAAAGCTCGGCCCCTAAAGATTTGATGGTACATTTACCAAGAATAGCAGAAATTTCTAATGCTGTAGTGTAATTGATCACTGTGTTTGAAGTCATAATTTTGATATTATTATTGTATTATTTGATTAAATATATTGCAATTGAACGCCCTCTGCGAAATGGCGTTAAGCCAGATGCAGGTGCTGCTGAATACTAGAATTTGTTTTCTTTTTAGCTTTCGCTGAGATTGAATATAAAGGTACTTCAAATATCAATACCTTTGTTTTTTAAGGTTTTATGAACGTTATACTATAAAGTATATCAGTCGAAAAATTCATTTTCAATTCTAATGAGGTCGTAAATACGATAAACTTCTTCTCTAAAGTCCTCATAAGCTTTGAATGCAACAATCACACCGGGGATAGACATACTGAGGACCTCTTGAGAAGTCCCAATCAGGGCAGATGCCTGTTTCAGAAGTCCGGGTAAGGTATTCCTCCGTACCAGCTGCATGATCTTCTCTGGATCATAAAATAACAAAAGAACAGCGAGCAGCAATTCCCTTTCATAAGTGATGTTTACCCTGCCCTTTCCATTAGTCCAGGAATCTACTTCAATTCCTTTGATCTTTTTAAATGTAGAAACAATTCGTTCTATGTTAGAAAGATCCGTTAACCGTTCCTCGGGTAAAGTATCTTTAATTTTTTCTGTGATGACCTGTGCAATTTCAGGATACTCTTTGCGCAATACTGCAACCATTAATTTTGAACTGTATTCCATAATTATTGATGATAAGGATGTTTTGTGCGCAATAGTTCCTTTTTGCACAAATACTCCGTTTAAAATTAAATTTTATATATTATTTACTTCAAATGCACGGTAAGTGGCCATGTTCGCATTTGAAATGACCATGAGGTTTAGCTTCAGTTTAAAGATCAGTAATTTTGCAGCGGCAACATTTCTTTCCAGATCTGGCTGCCCCCTCAATTCAATCCCATTTTTCAGTCTTTTATATTTTCCAGGATCGAATAACAAAATAAAGGTCTGAAGATCATCTTTCTTTATTGCAGGTTTCAATGTTTGTTTGTTCATACGCTATTTTTATAGTATTTCCTGAAGGCTAATAACACTTTTTATCTTACCACGAGGAACCATGAATAAGCTGATCAGTGCATTTGATTTCTGACATAACAAATCATTTTTTAAAACCTCTTCCAACAGCATTCCCTCCAGTACTTTAACTCTTTGCTGCAGTTTTTTGATTTTAGAGCGTTTATCTGTCATACCTATCCTCCAACCTTTTAACGACCAAGATTTCTTCTCCAAGTATTTCTGATTTCTGAACATCAAAAATCCGATCGGAATATTTAAAAGTAATCACCCTGCTAATCATCAGTCTGATCAGCCCCATTTGCTCAAATGAACACTCAAATTGTCCCCCTATTTCCAGACTTTCAACCTTAGACTCCCAGGTCGTGTAATTAAAATGTTCCAGCACTTCCGCCCGATTAGATGCTACATCAGCCTTCGGAGAAATCAGTTCGCTTTCTCCTTTTACCGAACAATATCTTAATGGAGAAGTTCCGCTTTCAGGCGCTGGATTTGGAACCCCTGATGTTTCCAATTCAGGTGTTAATTCTGGTTTCAAAGTAGTTTCCATATTTATCATGAGTTTAAAATTGTTAATAAGCCACGTTTATATTTATATTTGCCGAATCAGTGAATCAAATATAGTTCGTAATTACGAACTATCAAAACACAAACGTTCGCTTTTACGATACTTAAATTATAACAATCTGTGAATCAAGAAGAAAAAATTTCAAATAAATTCCAGAGACTGAGAGAAGTTATCAGTTTTTTTAAATTTAAAAACGACAGCGAGTTCGCAAAAGCGATCAAAATGTCTAAATCTTATGTTTCAGAAATCCTTAAAAGCGAAAAAGCACCAAAAACAATGGGGCAAAAGCTAGAAGATAATTTGGGGGTATCCAGAAAATGGTTTGAAGAAGGAGATGGAGAAATGTTATTGGAGCCTAGTGTTTCCCAAAAAGAAAACAGTACCTTTATTGGAGAGATACATTACCCTTTAGAGGTGGGAGAAACTCCATTTATTGACCTTGGAGAAGGAAAATACATTATGGTTGTTCCCTTAGTTAATGAATATGCATATGCCGGATATTTACCTGGCTACAAAGATCCCGAATATTTAGAAGAATTACCAAAGCATACGATTATAGTGGACAAACATCACCGAGGTCAATACAGAGCATTTGAAATTGTAGGAGACAGCATGGATGACAATACCAAAGAAAGCATCAGCGACGGAAGTATTGTTACCGGAAGAGAAATACAACAGCATCTGTGGACCAGCAAATTCCACACACACAGATTCAAAGACTACATCATCGTTCATAAAAAATATGGCATCATGACCAAAAGAATTACACATCATGATACGGATACTGGCATCATTACCTGTCATTCCCTTAATCCTGATAAAAAAAGATATCCTGATTTTGATGTTCAACTAGACGACGTCAAACAAATGTTTAACATTGTCAATGTCTTACAAAAGCGATAATTAATCAAATGTACTTTTAGATCAAGGGCTAAGTAACTCTTCAAAAAATGGCAGAAATAAAAGAAACCACAGAAGCAGCAGAAAGGTTAAAGATATTCAGAAAAGCAGAAAAGATGGGCCAGGAAGAGTTTGGAAAAAGTCTCGGCCTAGATCATTCTGTCATCAGCAGGTATGAAAATAACCGGTTAAATATTCCCATCGACTTTGTCAAAAAGCTCCATGAGGTATTCAATATCTCTTTTGAATGGTTTTACACAGGTAAAGGAAATAGAAAACATACCCCAGAGAAAGCAAGTTTGATCAAAGACATCAAAACACTGGAAACCAATCAACAAATACTCAGCCAGCAAGTAGAGTCGCTAAAAGCAGAGTTATTAAAGCTTCACCGTGATTTTCATGCTTTTAAAGCGAATGTTAAATAATTAGAATAAACGGTAACCCGAGCTGTAAATTAACAAAATTTCAATAATTACAATAATTACAAATAGATATGAATGTAAACGAACTAAGAATTGGTAATTATGTATTCCCAAATAATGAAATCCTCAACGGGCTTGCTAATCCTTGCGAAGTACTTGGCATCCTGCCTAATCAAAAGATAGCCTACCAGGGAAACAGCAAAGATCCAGTCCAATTGATGGAATGCAGCCATGATCAGGTAAACCCTATTCTCATCAATGCGGATTGGCTAGTAAACCGGTTAGGATTTAAAGATAATGGTGGCGGATATTATCAGCATGAAGATTTCAACTTCTTCCTATTTCATGTAGAAGAAGATGAGTATTATGATTGCTATAAGCAGGTTCCGGCAAATGACGATACCGGTGATTTTAAAACACTGCAGCATGTCCATAAATTACAGAATCTGTTTTTTGAATTATTCGATGAGGAATTAATCAATAATAATTAGTCAGCAAATGTTCTTTTCCAGCATTCTAATAGTTTAATCTGTTTTCTGACAGTAGATAATCCCCCACTAAAAAGAAGGGATTATCTATCATAGCTATTTTAGAAGTTCTATCATCAGACTGGCAGTTTCCTGAGGTTTCTCCTCCAGAATAAAATACCCGATTTCTTCCATTTTAACCCATTCAAATCGCTAATATGAGCATCATTTTATGAAATGCCCCACAAGTCTGCGGCAAGCATGTGATTAAGATTAAGGGTTCTCCCTATCCACCTTCAACTCAATATCATTGTCCTTTAATGCCTGATTATATCCTATAGAATATTTAATATGCCCCCAGGCAGTCAGCATTAAGATCAAATCTTCTTCTTTTAATTCGCCAGTTACCTGAGCATTGCAATAATCTAAATATTCTTTTTCCGTCATCTGATGTTACTTTTTAGCAGTAGTGTCTTCGTAATAAATCAATTAAATGGCGTCAAAACTTAGTTTGAACCATTGATTTTCCAAAGATCGGAATATATATCATGATAAATAAAACCAGGGATCACATTCTGAACATAAACTACTATCTTGATTCAGGAATCTTTACCATTTACAAATGATAAAATTATACAGCACACTCCTGCTTCTTTTTTTCTGTCTTTTTTCACAGGCTCAAAACGAAATACAGCAGTACAAAACTTACTATGCAACTGGCAGTTACGCAGGGGAAAATATATTGATCTTACGGCAATTTAACCAAGCCGCACAGCAATCCTATCTGATTGTAAATCCACAGACCCTGGAAACACAAATCATCAGCAGCAGACAGGTAGCAGTAAAACCGATTACCTTTCAGGAATTCGGAACATTCCTCAAAAATACCCCTTATTACAAGGCGCTTCAAACTGCGCAGGAGCAATCGCTGAATCTTCAGGATGCGGGAATTATCCATGGCTTTCCCAAAGAAAAAGGGATAACACTAACCATAGACTTGTGTCCTTCTCATAAACCATTAGACAGAAACATATTTACCTCATTGATTGCTGCCTTTCAAAAAGAAGAGCGACCAGTTCCTGTCGCTTTATCAATTACGGGAAAATTTATGCTCAGCCATGCCGATGATATCCGCTGGCTACAGGAACTTCAAAAAACCGGAGACCTGGATATTACCTGGACCAACCACACCTACAACCACCATTACAACCCAAAAGCGCCTTTAAATATCAACTTCCTAATGGAACCAGGGACAGACCTTAATTTTGAAATATTAGGTCTGGAACAAGCCATGATTGAGCGGGGATTACTACCTTCGGTTTTCTTCAGATTTCCAGGATTGGTATCTGATCAAAAATTAGTGAATCAGGTGACAAGTTATGGCCTTATACCCATTGGAAGTGATGCCTGGCTGGCAAAGGGACAGGCGAGTCATGCCGGAAGTCTTGTGCTGATTCATGGAAACGGCAATGAGCCTATTGGCGTTAAAGATTTTATTAAATTATTGGCTACCGAGAAATCGACCATCAACCAGCAGCAATGGTTGCTTTACGATTTGAGATCTAGCGTTGAAAATGAGTTCAGGTGAGAAAATCCAAGTTTAATTAAAAACATAAGCTGTTTTAAGACTATTCCTCTATTTTAAATCACAAGGGAATAAGCCTTAATAAGATAACAGCAGAAGGTATAAAACGTATAAAAGCAAAGCATATTAAATTTATATAATGGAAATTGGGATCAGTACATTTGGAGAACTACAACCAGATGGTGTAGCAGGAAAAGCCGTTAACGCGCATAAAAGAGTTCAGGAATTATTAGAAGAAGTAAAACTTGCAGATGAAGTAGGTCTTGATGTTTATGCATTCGGAGAGCATCACCGCTCGGACTTTGTCATCTCCTCCCCTGAAATTATGATGGCAGCCGCAGCAGCCATTACTAAAAAAATTAAACTTTCCAGTGCTGTGACCGTATTGAGCTCAGCAGATCCGGTACGGACCTTCCAAAACTTCGCTACCGTAGACCTCATCTCTAATGGAAGGGCAGAAATCATTGCAGGAAGAGGCTCATTTACAGAATCCTTTCCTTTATTTGGGTACAATCTGAATGACTATGATGACCTTTTCAGGGAAAAGCTAGGTTTATTGCTGCAACTCAATGAAGAAGAAATCGTCACCTGGCAAGGAAAACATAGGAAATCAATTGTAAAAAGAGGAGTATATCCCCGTCCGATACAACCTTCTATCCCAATATGGATTGGCGTAGGCGGTACTCCTGCCTCTGCACAGCGCGCAGGAAGAATGAACCTCCCTATGGCAGTAGCGATCTTGGGCAGTCCGCCAGAACAATTCGTGCCTTTTATCAATCTATATCGTAAATCTGCTGCAGAAGCCGGTCATGACCCCGCTAAACTTCAGCTGGCCATCAGTTCGCAGTTTTACGTCGCAGAAAATGCACAGCAGGCAGCCGACGAATTTTACCCTTCTTATGAGCAATTGATGAACCGCGTAGGAAAAGACAGAGGCTGGTCGCCGATGAGCAGACAACAATTCGATTATTTACGCAGTGATGGACCATTAGTGGTCGGCAGTCCGCAGCAAGCGATTGATAAAATCATGCATCAGTATGAACTCTTCCAGAATACCAGGTTCCTGGCACAACTGGTTACCGGATCAATTTCGCATAAACAGGTCTTGAAAACCATAGAATTACTGGGTACAGAGATTGCACCAGTGATTAGAAAAGAAACTAAAAAATAAACAGTAGCTCTATAAAAAAACAACAGCAATTATGGTCTTCCCAACAAAGAAAACGATAATTGCTGTTATTGAGATCTTGCTGATCAAACCGTAATCAACTTTAGGACTTCCTCAGGTGCCAGGCTTTGGGTTTCACAAAAGCCCTAAATCCCTGATGGGAAAGCGTAGCGCCAAAGCCAGAATGCTTCCTCCCGCTCCATGGTAAACCTGCACTTACCCGATCGCAGCAATTCCAATATCCAGAACCAGCATCTATATCAGAAAGTATCCGCTGTGCCCGATCCACATCCTGGGAATATACCGCTGCTGTTAAGCCATAAGCAGTATCTTTCATAAAGATTAAAGCTTCCTCATCATCTTTTACTTTCATGATACCGATAATAGGACCAAAACTTTCTTCGCGCATCACTTTCATCTCATTCGTCACATTGACCAATACTGTGGGCTCAAAATAATAACCTTTACCCGCTCTTCTTTTCCTCCATACAGCAAGGCTGCACCTTTTGACAAGGCATCCTGCACCTGATCTTCCAATATATTCAATTGTTCTTTTCTAGTTAAGGCCCCTATATAAACGCCTTCTTCTGTAGGTAAACCTATTTTCCAGGATTGTACTTCTTTCAAAAATGCAGCTTCGTATGCCTCATAAACATCCTCATGCACATAAATCCGCTCTACTGCGCAACAGCTTTGTCCGTTATTATAAAAGGCACCATCGGCAGTTCCTGCAGCTACAGCAGCCACATCCAGTACATCATCAGCAACATACAGCGGATCTTTTCCTCCTAATTCCAGCTGACAAGGCACCATTTTATGCGCCACCTTTTCATAAATATACTTTCCGGTACGGTAAGAACCGGTAAAAAAATAACCATTAAAATCCAGTTCCAGTAAAGCTTGTCCTGTTTCTTTAGCACCAATAGCGACTTCAAAAACGCCGGAAGGCAATCCAGCTTTTTCCCATAATTGCTCAATTTCCAAACCTGTTAAAGTCGCATATTCTGAGGGCTTATACATCACCGCATTTCCTGCCATTAGTGCCGGTACAAATACATTTACGCCAACGAGATAAGGGTAATTCCAGGCCGAAATATTACAAATCACACCCAGCGGCTCATAAGAAATCTTTTCCTGCATAGCCTCAGTATCGCTGATCAATTCTTCAGATAAGTAACGCGCAGCATTGTCCAGCATCCAAAGTATCCTTGCTCTGGCTCCATTAATTTCATTGCGGGATTGCGCCAAAGGCTTACCAACTTCGGCTGTTAAAACTGCTGCCAGATTTTCAATTTCCTCAGCCAATAAATCATAAAAGCGCTGCACTACTGCCAGCCTTTCCGACAAGCTTTTCAAGCCCCAGGCTTTCTGAGCCTGACGCAATACCGTATATTTTTCATGTAACGCAGCAGGACTGTCGTCCTGAACCGTCTTTATAATTTCTTCTGTAGCGGGATTGATGATATTCATTTCTGATGAGTTCTAAATCCTAAATAAATTGATTTCTTACTTCCTGAATAAACTGTTTTTTGATCTTTTGAGAGAAAGGATTACTTTCTTTCTCTTTCATTCTTTCTGGATGCCATTGCAGAGCGATCATAAAACCGCTGTTCGTTTTATCCTTATACTCCAAACCTTCCACTATTCCTTTCCCCGACACCGCATACGCATTGATCATTAAATTCTGACCAAGACGATCCGGATTCACTGCCTGGTGGTGTGCACTATTCACGATACCACAATCTTCTCCTGTGATTTCTCCCAGCAAAGATCCTTCGACCACCTTTATTTCATGCGCTTTATCCAGTTCTCCTTTTTTATGAAGTTCATTTTCAGGCGCACCAATATCATCAAATACGGCTCCTCCCTCCATAATATTGATGTATTGCATACCTCTGCAAACTCCGAGTAAGGGCAATCGCTTTGTTTTCGCAAATTCATAAATCTGACGTTCAAATTCATCTCTTTCCGGCGAGAATGCCGCTGGGCGATGCGGGTAATCTTCTGCTCCACCAGAAATTGAAGGCGTTACATCGATCCCTCCTGTGAGTACAAAACCATCGCATTGCTCAATATCTTTCGTATTCCCCTTTTCAAAAGAGAGTTCCAGCAATTCCAGATCTTCTGCCAGTTCTGCAGTGCTAAACCAATTCCAATAATTTTGAAATCCTGCTTCTGTGAAGCTAATTCCTATCTTTTTCCGCATGGATTAAATACATTAACAATGATCAAATAATTTCTAAAGTGCTTCTAAATACAAAGCTTTAAAATCTTCCCTGCTTACTGGCTTAGGATTATTCGGATGCGCAAAATCTGCAAAAGCGAGATCTGCCAAGGTATCGATATGTTCCGTTCCCACACCAATATCTCTCAAATGATGCGGAATTCCTAAACTGGAATTGAGTTCAAAAAGGTAATTTACTACTGCGGCACCGTTTTCTTCTTTCAGCTCCAATACCTTAGCGATGCGCTTAAATTTATCCTCGAAACCAGCAATATTAAAGGCCATTCCATAAGGGATATTGACGGCATTTGCTAAACCATGATGCGTATCCAGCAAGGAAGAAAGCGGATGCGCCAAAGAATGGACTACTCCTAAACCTTTCTGGAAAGCAATTGCCCCCATCATAGAAGCCATCAACATCTTGCTGCGACTTTCTACATCTGGTCGATGAGTCGCAGTTTCCAGGGCATCTTTAATCAAATGAATCCCTTCCAAGGCAATTCCATCACACATCGGATGGTAGTTTTTAGCCAGGAAGGCCTCCATATTATGAGTAAGCGCATCCATCCCGGTGGCTGCAGTAATGTGCGGCGGCAAGTCCATCGTCAAAAGCGGATCTGCAAACACGATTTTCGCCATCAGTTTAGCTGAAAACAAGATCTTCTTCTGATGCGTCTCATCATCAGAAATAATGGCACTCCTGCCTACTTCGCTTCCTGTACCAGAAGTAGTAGGTACCGTAATAAAATGCGGTACTTCATTGGTCACGTACACATCTCCACCAATCAAATCATCATATTTGAACAGGTCTTCGCGATGGTTTACCCTTAGAACTATAGCTCTGGCTACATCTAAAGCAGCCCCACCGCCAATTCCGATCACTACATCCCTATCCTCTTCATCCCATACCTCTGTCCCTTTATACACATCACTTTTCACTGGATTTTTATGAATATCACTAAAAACTACCACGGAAAAACCCTGTGTTCTTAAGTCGGCTACAATACTGCTAAAAAAAGGCAGCGTCGCCACTATAGGATCACTGACCAGCAAGGGACGTTGTAACCCATTGGACTTTAAATAGGCAGGTAATTCTCTGATGACACCTGCACCAAAACGAATCGTAGTCGGAAAATTAAATTGGTGTATTTTATCAAATATCATGGCTCAACGAATTTAAATAATTTCAAAATATCTTTTCATCTCCCAGTCGGTCACAGCTTTAGCATACTGCTTACATTCCCATTCCCTGGTCAGCGTAAAATGTTCAACAAAGTCGGCTCCAAATAAAGTGGCGGCCAAAGGCGACTCCTTCATTTTTCTGGTCGCCTCTTGTAAACTACCTGGAAGGATGCCATTAGAAACATCCAGATAGCCGTTTCCGGTGGTTGCCGCTTTATCCAATACCAGGTTATTCTTGATCCCATACAGTCCCGCAGCCAGGCAGGCCGATAAGGCGAGGTATGGGTTCGTATCTGAACCTACCACCCTTGTTTCCAACCTTGTGGTTTTAGAATGCCCAGGCAATGCGCGTAAGGCTACCGTCCTATTGTCGATTCCCCAGGTTAAAGTTGTAGGTGCCCAGGCACCCTCCACCAATCTTTTATAACTATTGATCGTCGGTGCAATCATGGGTAAGATATAGGGTAAACAATGGAGCTGTCCGGCAATATAAGAGTTCATCATCGCCGACATTTTAGAAGGATCTTTCTCTTCATAAAACAGATTTTGTTTACTATTTAAATCCCATAAACTTTGGTGTACATGGCCACTGCAGCCAGGAAGATTTTCATTGATTTTAGCCATAAAAGTGGCCATGATACCATGTTGGTAAGCAATCTCTTTCACTGCTGTTTTAAATAAAACCGCCTGATCTGCGGCCTCCAACACCCCTGCGTACTTAATGGCGGCTTCATATACGCCCGGTCCAGTTTCGGTATGCAGTCCTTCAATAGGAATTCCGAATTTGCAGAGGAGCTCAAACAGGTCCGACATATAACTATTTTTCAAACTGCCTCGCAGGATGGAATAGCCAAACATTCCAGGCGTTAAAGGCTGGAGCTGCTGGAAATTTTTCTGATGGGCGGATTCTGGCGTTTCGGCGAAATTAAACCACTCAAATTCCTGGGAAAAATAAGGCTTAAAACCTAGGGATTCAGCCTCTGCACGTATTTTAATAAGCAATTGCCTCGGACAAGTATACAAGGCTTTACCTTGCTCATCCACAAAATCACCAAGAAAAAAAGGAAGGTCATTTTCCCAGGGGATCTTACGGAAGGTTTGCAGGTCTAATTTCACCTGAGCATCAGGATAACCGGTATGCCAGCCTGTAAAACGAACATTATCATAGGCAACATCACCCATATCCCAGCCAAAGGTGACATCACAAAAGCCCAACCTCCCCTCCAGAATAGAGAGAAATTTCTCTGTTGCAATATATTTACCCCTCAGCACCCCATCAATATCTGCAACAGCCACTTTTACTTTACCTGAGGGATGTTGTTTTACATAAGCTAAAATTTCTTCTGTTGTCATTTATCTGCAGATTTAAAAGTCCTGTATAATAAAAAGGTAACCGCTAAAATGGAGAAGTAGATCAAGCCCAGTTTAGGATTAAAAATAAACATCGCAATGATGGATATACTGGCGATGATTAATGCAATAATTGGGAACAAAGGATAGAAACGCAGTCGGAATGGACGCGGCAAATTGGGTTCTCTATTCCTTAAAATCATGATGGAGATCATCGAGATGATATAAAGTGTGAGTGCTCCAAAGACGGAAACGATAATAATTTCCGAAGTTTTTCCTGAAAGCAGCGCCAGAATACCGATGAGCATATTCCCGATCAGCGCATTTGCAGGCGTATGAAATCTCGGGGAAATTTTCCCTAAAAACGAAGGAATATGATGCACACGTCCCATCTCATAAGTGGAGCGTCCTGCGGCCAAAATCAATCCATGAAAAGAGGCAATCAGTCCAAACAAACCAACTGTAATCAATAAATGATACATCAAATGGTCATTTCCGGTGATTTTCGCTAATGCCAGTGGAAGTGGCGAATCCGAAGTCTCACCGCTCATTCCGTTTTTATAAACGATGGCTTCCCAACCGGCAATCCCTGTTGCCGTCACAAAAACCAGGACACACAAAATCGCCAGTGTAAAAATTGCCCATCCGAACCCTCTGCTGATGTCTCTTTGAGGATTTTTTGTTTCTTCAGCTACATTTGCGATTCCTTCAATCCCCAGAAAAAACCAGATGGCAAAAGGGAGTGCTGCAAATACCCCGCTCCAACCGTTGGGCAGGGCATTGTGTGTGAGGTTTTGCATTTCAAACTTCGGCATGGCAATTCCAGAAAACAGCAGTAATTCGCCAACGGCAAAAACCGTGATGATCACTTCAAATGAAGCTGCTGCTTTTACGCCATACACATTCAGTGCAGTAAAGATGAAATAGATGGAAATGGCACTGGTAAGAATAGGTACCTGGGGGTAGAAAGCATTAAAATAGGCACCGATCGCAAAAGCGATTGCGGGCGGTGCCAATATAAATTCGACAATTTGGGCAATACCGGCTATAAAGCCGATATTTTCTCCCATTGCTCTTTTTGCATAATCGAATACGCCTCCTGCTTTAGGAATTGCGCATGCCAGCTCTGCGTAACTAAATGTAAAAGTAATGTACATCAGCATGATGGCAAGGGTGGCAATGGCCATCCCTCCGGTCCCTCCTTTTTCAAGGCCGAGATTCCAGCCGAAATACATTCCTGAGATGACATATCCAACGCCAAGTCCCCATAACATAAAAGGAGTCAGTGTTTTTTTTAAACCCTTGCTTTGTGTCATTGGCCGTTCTGGTTTAGGTATTTACATAGAATTTACCGTATTATAAATATAACATAAAATCTTACTTTAAGATCCACATCGTCTGATTAACATCATCACTACCACCATATTGACTCTGAATAGCTGCTGAAACATTGGCTGCATTATAATCGAGTTCATTGGCAGGATAAAGCCAGCGCAATGGGAAATTAGTAGTAGGTGTATTTAAGTTGGTACTGCTGTTTAAAGTAAAGACCGGATAGCCCGTTCTTCGGTTCTCCATCCAGGCACTATACTTGCCCCCATGTAAGAAATTAGCCAGGTATTTTTGGGTGATAATTTGTTCCAGCTGCTGTGCATTGCTTCCTGATAGTGCTACACCTGCAGAATTTGGAAAGGACGAAATATAGGCCGCATCCATTTTCATATTGTGGTGATAATCGGCCATATCCGGCGTACTTGAGGCTACAAAAGTCATTGAACTGCTGATGCCTGAAGCATAATAAGACTGTGCAGTAGCAGTGCTGATCCATCCTCTTAAACTCGCTTCTGCCAGGATAAATTGCTGGTCCCAAAAGCTGAATAAGCTCACTGCTTCTGCATTCACCAACTGCACATAACGGTTATTTAAATCTGCATAATCCTTTCCTACCCTACGGGTCTGCAGACTAGAAAAAGCATCAGAAGGTGCTACGCCAGGGTAAGCATTATAATCTGAGGCCAATAGTCCGGCAGTAATTTTGATGGCTGATGGTTTCGCATAATAAAATAAACGCTGATCCTTTGAGGCTTTCATTGGTGCTAATAAGTTATCGGAAAGCATCGTATAATTGGATTTTACAAATGAATTTCCTGAACCTGCCGGCACATCCGACCAGGGGTAATTTTGTCCGGCAACATTGTTATAAGCTAATGCAAAGTTGTCTTTGTAATCCCTCATCAGCGGGCGATTGGCTACGATATCTTTAAAACGATCGGTTACTTTTAACTCTGCATCTCCTGTTTTTTTGTACAAATTCATCAAGACATGAAGTTCGAAGCTATTCGTCAGCCTTCTCCAATTGTCTATGTTCCCGCCATAAATTGGATCGCCCTCAAAATTAACGCCTTCGGAAAACAATTGATTGGCCTGATCCAGCTCATTTAAGATCCCTAGAAACACAGTTTTTTGGGAATCATATTTTGGCTGCAGCACTTTTTCACTTTCTCCTTTAATGGCATCTATATACGGTACATCTCCAACTTGCATGCTGGCATTAAAGAACTGCCATGCACGAATAAAATGACCCAGAGCCTGATAAGATTTTCTCAATCCATCGCTTGTCGCATATTTTTCCATTGGCGGAATGTTGCGCAAAACGGTGAGGCGGGTAAAATCTGCTCTCCCCAGCCTATTGTACTGCAGGTTTTCCTGACCTTCTCCCCAGGTGATGTATTTAGCTAATAAAAAGGGTTGTATGAAACCCTTCGTATTGGCGATTTCAGATTTGGTAATGTTCAGAATCATTCCTGTGGCCAGGATAGAAGAGCTGACCTCTGTCGTCTTATCCGGATTCGAATTGATATCTTCAAACTTCTGGCATCCAGTGCCCAACATTAGCAATGCCGGCAAAATCGATATATATTTTAAAACGTTAGTTTTCATAAGAATTTTTTAATGATTAGAAGCCTATTTTAAAATTGAAACCCAGCATACGCTGCGATGGTGAATTCAAGTTCTCTGTGTCCACATCTGGATCGGAATACTTAAAATTAGTCCACATCCATAAGTTTTGTCCTGTTACCGAGAAGGAAGCTCTTTTTAACCCTAGTTTACTAACGAATTTCTGGTTGAAACTATAGCCCAGCGACAACTCACGAAGTTTCACAAAAGACTCATTTTGAATCCCTTTATCTCCACCTCTAAAGTTCTGTGCATAATCCTGATAACCTACTTCTACATCATTAGGGGCATACTGACGGGTATCGCTTGTAATCTGGCCATACTTATCATAGGTGACATTTCCGGAGATTACTTTTACCCCTTTACCTACAAAATTATTCTTGCCATTGACCACCTGGTCATAGCGATACTCATTATCAGAATCAGGATTTGTACCGGTATCCCACATCTTATCGTACATATAATTGTACATCAGACCACCAATGCGGCCATCAATATTTACATTCAGGTTCCAGTTTTTATACCTGAAACTATTGATAAAGCCGAAGCTAAAATCAGGCTCTCCATAACCATATTTTTTGTTGTAATCACTTTCCACTGGAGAACCATTATTGAAAATGATATTTCCTTGTGGATCTCTCAGCCAATAACTGGCTTTATAAGTATCCAGTCTTTCTCCTTTTTTAGTCCATAAATCATCTGGAGAATATAAAGGATCGATATCTACATAATAACGGTGCTGCTGGGCCCAGTTCATGGTAGCATACCATTCAAAATCTCTTCCTTTAATCACAGATCCATCTACAGTAATCTCAATTCCCCTGCGTTCGTAAGTTTCCTTAGTATTGACGATTGCCATACTAAAACCGCTTGAATTAGGCAGATAAGCAGTATTTCCTTTTTCCTTAAGGTCGGTTTGTCTGTTATAATAGTACTTATTAAAATAAGCCACATCGAAATGCAGACGTTTTTTAAACAGGTACCCTACAGCACCAATCTCCCAGGTACGCTGTGAACTTGGCAACAGGTTTTCACCCAATAAGTAATTAGGATAGGTAGCGGCATTGAGTGTGTTCCAGGCTGCGGTATTCGTCGTGTATACGCTATTGATTGCATAAGGATCGAAGGCTTTTTTAAAGATTGTCCATGACCCACGCAGCTTAAACATATCCACTGCTTCAGGGAATTTCAGCAGTTCAGAGATCACCACACTGGAACCTATAGAAGGATAAAAATAGTCTCTTGACGATTTCGGCTGTGCCGAATTCCAGTCATTTCTACCGGTTACATCTAAGAAAACCGCATCATTCCAGCCAATAGAAGCCCGGCCATATAAACTATTGATTTGTCTGGAATTATGAAAAGGAACCACAGTTGGCGCCTCGATAGAACCTGCCAGAGAGAAGAAGGTCGGAGAGATCAAGCCATTTCTGGTGGTAGATTTCAATCCCTGATCCGCGAAATAATAAATCGTTCCTCCCACCAATCCATCAAATGACCATTTGTTCAATTTCTTTTTATAGGTTAAAATCAGGTCATCATTGGTACTATATCCTGTGGTATTGTCGATGCTATACATCCCTCTGGCATTCCAACCTCCTCTGGTAGAGAAGATATTTGCGGTCGGATTCCGCTTTGTTTCTGAGTTGTTGTAATTGTCGTAACCCAGACGCAGCATCAGGTTAAACGCTTCATTAAACTTATAATTTGCGGTTACATTCGCATTGACGGTATTTTCCGTTTTTCCATTTAACTTCTCATGGGCAATCAGATAAGGATTGTCATACCAGTTGGTGTACATCCAATTCTGCGTTTTATTGGGCACTACCCAGTAATCTTTATAATCACGAATATCGTATTCGGTACCCGTCCACATCACCAATTGATACAGGTAGCCCTGGTTGTCATAACCACCACCCCAGATTTGAGGTGCAGAACGCCTGCTCAGACCAAAATGACTTTCGATTTTAAATTTATCATTGATTCTAATCTCTCCACCGGAGGTCAAGTTCATCATGCTCAGCTTCTGATTAGGAAACTGTCCTTTATTATAAATGTGATTTAAGCCAATTCTGAAGCTGCCATTTTCCCCGGTCTGGGCAATCGAAATGTTATTATTGGTTACGATACCGGTATTCATAAAGTTCTTCAGGTTGTCTTTGCCGACAGATACCAGCGGGCGATTGTCTTCGAACTGTTTCGTTACCGGATTCCAATCTCTGGCAGTATTTCCAGCATCCAGCCTAGGGCCCCAAACATAATCGTTGTCGATCACCCCATTTTGTCCGCGGCCATAAGAACTCTGTACTTCCGGGACAGCCAGATAACCTAGCTGAAACATTGTATTGCTATTGATATCAACGGCGAAGCCTTTACCAGCTGCCCCTTTTTTAGTCGTAATCAGCAATACCCCACCATCCGCACGTGAACCGTATAAAGCAGAAGCGGTAGATCCTTTTAACAAGTCCATGCTCTCAATATCATCAGCAGGCACATCGCGAAGTGTCATATTCCCATAAGGTACCCCATCAATGACCAATAATACCCCTTCCCCACGAAGTTCCAGTTTTGGCTTTTCATTAAATTCCGTAGAATTCTTAACCACCAATCCGGCCACCTGCCCTGTTAAGGAAGTACCAAGATCCACACCTTTTACAGTCTGCACTTTATCGCCGCCAATCTTTTGAACGGCATATCCCAGAGATTTTTCCGAACGCTTCACTCCTAAAGCGGTAACGACTACTTCAGATAAATCTTGTTTTTGCGCTTCCAGTACGATGTTTAGCACTCCATTGGCAGATGCCACAGTAATTTCTCTGGTGCCGTAACCGAGGTACCTGACTACCAGTATATCTCCTGCTTTTGCATTGATCACAAAATCACCAGAGGTGCTGCTTGAAGCACCTTCTTTTGTGCCTTTCACAATAATTGAAGCACCTGGCAGGGGATTTCCTTCTGTATCTACCACTTTTCCCTTAATCGGCAAAAGAGCCACAACTTCCCCCTTGAACTTGCCTCCTTTTCAATTATTTTCTTCTTAATCACCACTGTTTTATTGAGGATCATATAAGAATAAGGTCTGTTTTTAAAAATCTGGTTTAAGGCATCTTCCAGGCTGACTTCTTCCATTTCAATGCTGATCCGGCCTTCCTCCTTGATCAATTTATTATTGTAGAAGAACGTATAACCACTTTGTTTTTTAATATTTTCAAAAAGGGCATTGAAAGTGGTGTTCTTTTCCGACAATGTAATTTTTTGGGAGAACCCATCTGCGGATACCTGGAGGCAGCCAAAGAAGATTAAAATTACGGTGAGTTTCATGGCCAATACGGTCTGTGTTGAGCATAACCACCTCATAAAAGGGGCTTTACTACATGAGTTTAATTTCATATTTTTGAATGTTTTGGTTTATTCATTAATTATCCAATAAGTTTTTTTGAGGTCAACCGGAACATTGTTCCATTCTGATAGGATCGGATTGGGCAGACAGGGCCCTGTTGCGAGCAGGGTCCTGTTTTTTCCTTCCTAACAGCGTTGTTTTGCAGGTATTATCTTTCCATAAGCGTTGGTGGTGGTTTTAGTTCGTTAGAATTTGTTCCTTTGGTTAGGGATTTATTAGCTTGTTTATAGGTTTAAGTGCTTATTTATAGGTTAATCGTTTAGGTACTGGTTTAAGTTTAGCTACTGGTTCAGGTGTTTGATTAAGGTTCAATTAGATTTTACTTCTTAACGATCAGCTTATGTCCCTCAATCCTAAATTGAGTTCCCTCAAAAGACAATATTTTGAGTGCTTCGCTGAGCTTAATTCCTCTGGGAATATCTCCCATAAATTCGTCATCATGACGGTCTACTTCATAGATAACTTCTATATCGTACCAGCGTGAAAGCTGTCTCATGACCTCATGCAGGTTTTCTTTTTCAAAATGGAAAAACCCGTTTTTCCATGCCATCACCTGTGTTATATTTGCCGTACTGACTTTTAAATCTCCTGATCCATTTCTTTTCAAATTGGACTGCTGCCCCGGTTTAAGCACAATGGTATTTGCGGCTATCACCTTTACGCTACCTTCAAGAAGTGTAGTTTTCAATTCTCCTTCATCACTATAAGAACTGATGTTAAAATGGGTACCTAATACTTGTACCTGCTGACCACCAGTAGAGACTACAAAAGGAACTTTCTTATTTTTTGCTACTTCAAAATAGGCTTCTCCTTCGAGTTCAACTTTTCGCTGACTCAGCTGCGCAAATGTGGTAGGGAATTTTATGGAGGATGCGGCATTCAGCCATACTTTTGTGCCATCCGGAAGATTGACCTGATAGACGCCGCCTTTGGGGGTACTGATGGTATTAAAAGCTAATGGTGTGGCATCAGATGCAATCACTGAATACACCAGTTCTCCATTTTTACTTTTGGAAATCTTTACCCCACTTTGCTTGGCAAGCTCTCCGTTATTGGCATCAGTTAAGGAAATTTTTGAACCATCGGCGAGTGTTAAAGTTGCTTTGTTTCCGCCAGGATCTACATCATGAGTGTTTACCGATAGCCGATTTTCAGTCTCTATGGACCTGTTTTGAGAATAAAAGTATCCACCAACAGACAGCACCATTAAAACAACGGCAGCCGCGGCAGCAACAGCTTTTGGCCAAAGGACCCTAGGCTGCTGACTGCGGTTAAAATCCAATTCATCTGCTTCCGTGATCTCAGCATCCCCATTCCATGCCCTAAGCAATTGATTGTCCAGTTTACCTGTACTCAGCAGTTCAGCAAAAAGCTCCAGCTCCTGATCCGTCAGCTGTTTCTTCAGATAACGTTCAACAAGTAGTTCATAAAATCTATTCTCTTCCATAGGATGTCCATTCAAATATTAAGACAATATTTATGGGGGCTCAGGGTAGCTGAAAATTATTTATTCTGTAATTATTTTAAGAAGACGGTCAGAAGTATGCCTAAAGATATTCCAAGGTCTTTTTTCACGGAAGCGCTCAATACTTTCATGGAACCCACCATGTGATTTTTGACTGCATTTCTGGAAATTCCCAAGGCCAGGGCCACCTCTTCATAACTTTTCCCTTCCTGCCTGCAAAGTTTAAAAATTTCCCTTGTCCTCAATGGCAAAGCTGCAAGCGCTTTCTCCAGGTATTCCAGGTATTCTTTTGCCAAGAGCTCCTCTTCAGTATTGTTCCTTTGTTCCACAAAATTATTGATCACCTCGCCCATGGCTACATCAGACCTCATTGCCTTTTTAAGGCTATTTAGCGTATGGTTTCTTGCCATAATAAACAAGTAAGCCTTTATCGATCTGACCTCTTCCAGCTTAGATCTGTGCTGCCATATTTTAATAAAAACCTCCTGAGTCAAGTCTTCTGATAGATCTGAAGAATTTACAAATCTTTTGATGTACAGGAAAATAGAAGGACTATACCTATCGTAGAGCTCAGAAAAAGCAGACTCCTCCCCTGCCATTATTTTGGCCTGCAGCTCCTGATCAGAAATGGTATGTTTTATTGACATTTAGAAATCCCCGAAACTAAATTATCGAAATTAAGTCAATGTTACCCTAATGTTTTCGAATTAACCAATTCCTTAATATAAGTGCTAAAATTTTGCTTCATCCTGTTGATTTCAAAATTTTTCAAAGCTGCTGTAGCGATTAGCAGATCAATCTCGTTTATTTAGATGCACGCTAGATTATGTTACCGGAGGGAGACCCATATCTTTCTCCGGTTTCTTTTCCACAGCAAACCACTAGCCCTGACTAGGGGATTCACGATTCCCTGCCAGCCGGAATATTCGATTCCGCTTTCTCCGGCACCATACAATTCCCTATATTTACCAAAAAACCCTTATATATGTTAGCTCATCACGTTTTATTCTGGCTAAAAGCCGACACTACAGAAGATCAAAAAGCCGCTTTCAGAATCGGTCTGGAAGGATTAGAAGCCATAGAGACGGTAGAAGCTTTCCACATCGGAACTCCCGCTCCAATTGACCGCGCAGTAGTGGACACGACTTATACTTTTTCTTTAATTTTATTTTTCTCAGACCTGGAAGGACACGATGTATACCAGATTCACGATTTACACAAAGCATTTTTGGATGAATTCCGTGGTCTTTTTGAGAAAGTAATCATTTACGACGCCCATTAATTTTTTAATAATGTCCGTTTTATTTTAATTAAAATTGTCGCATCCATATAAAAACCAGAGAAAAACAATACGCTAAGCAGGTTGTTTTCTCTGGAATACATTATCTCACCTTATTAGGATTTTAAAATAAACAGCTATGAGTGCATTTCAAGAATTGATCCAGTCAGGTCAGCCAATACTCGTTGATTTTTATGCAGATTGGTGTGGGCCATGCAAAACCATGAACCCTATCGTGCAGGAAGTCGCCAGAATTACTGATGGCACTGCTCGTGTAATCAAAATCAACATTGATAAAAACCAGGCCGCTGCACAAAAATATAATGTACGGTCTGTACCGACCTTTATGGTTTTTAAAAATGGAGAAATTGTTTGGAGGCATTCTGGTACTATCGACCAGATGAGCTTGTTAAAACAATTGTCTATTTAACAGTAACGGAAATCATATTGCTATTCCTGGCTCCTGAAAAAGGGTCTGTTCTTAAAGAAAAGATCAGTTTATACTTACCGTTTGCTTCAGGACTTTCGATTTCTGCATCTATCGTTACTGATTGTTTTGCAGGAATCCTTAGCTTTTCCAAATCAGCTTTCAGGATTTTAAATTCCCCGAAATCTTCCCCTTTTTTGTAGCCATACTCCAGTACGCAAGCCCATTTCTGCCCAGCATTTCCTAAGTATATTTCCTGATCATAAGGATTTTCGATCTTCAGTTTTAACTTTAATGTTTTGCCTTTTTCAAGTATGGAAGGAATTTCCAGCGGATTAACAGCTACCTTCTGGTACATCCTTACCGAATCCACCCAGTTGCCATAAAGCAGTCCCTTTGCCGTATTCAGTGTATCCTGACCCGGTAAACCTTTACTATCTTCTACCACCCAGTACACCCGTTTATTTCTTAAACTATCTTCCAATGGCCAGATATCGTATTGATTTTTGCGATAATCGCGTGAATCATAGCCAAAACCTTTCGTGGTTTTGTTGTAATAATTGTATTTCGAAGGCTCCTGAAAGGCATTCATAAAGATCACCGGAGCATCTCCTGCCTTTTCATGAATCTGTTTTGCCCAGCTTTCATTGCCAAAATAATAAGCAACACTCCTATTCTTTATCAGGAAAGGAATCGGAATCAACAATACCATTCTGACCAATAAAATCAGGACAATATTAACGATAGCCAGCCTTTCGAACCATTTAGGAACAGGTCTTTTTGATAAATAAAGATACGCCAGGATAAACAGGCAGATCATTCCTGGTAAAGTCCAGTGTGCCTCTACCCTGCCTTTAAAAGTGCTGAACAGGAAGAAAATGAATACCCCGTAAAAATTGACTTTAACTGCCCTCACAAAAGCATCAGGAGTTTTCAGCAAAGTTGCTGAACGGTATAGAAACCAACCCACTAATGGACCTGCCAATGCCAATTGAGCCAACAGGTATTCTGTGGTAAACTTTGATTTATAGAAAGCCGCAGAGCGATCAATTACATGGTAATAAAATGAAGGGTAATTGTTTTCTACCTGCCACCAGATGTGTGGGAGAAAAGCGAGAATAGCCAGCCCAACGATCAACCAGAAAGAAGGGCGTTTGAGCAGTTTCAGATTAGAAAGAATGCTGAAGCCCAATACTAAAATCCCATGGTACTTGCTATACAGCAGGCAAGCAATAACAATGGCCAGCAATAAGGCCCATTTCAACTCATCCGCTGCGACATATCTTTGATAGATATAAAAAAATAAGATCGTAAAAAAGAACAAAGGTGCATCTGGTGTGGTGATGAAACCATAGACATGAAAGAGCACGATGGAACTGAACAGCAGGATAAACAACTTGATATTCTCCCCATAAGGCTTTACAATTTTCCAGAGCAGCAGCACCGATAAGGAGCTCGTGATCACCGTAATAAAGCGCATCCCCAACGTGGAGGGCAATAACAGATCACCGATTTTGATAAACAGTGCCACCATTGGAGGATGGTCAAAATAGCCCCAATCTAAAAATTTAGCATACATCCAGTAGTAAGCCTCATCCGAATGAACCTCTACAAAACTAGCTTGTATGATGTTCAGCAACGTCCACACGCCTAAGAAAATAAATAATATTTGCTCAGTACTCTTTTTCGTTTGTAGCATTTACAGATTGATTTTAACTGGAGAAAGTATATAGGTAATTGGCAAAGAAGTTCCATAAGGAGATGACCACTATGGCGCAGCCTTTGGCCACATAAAAGTTCCATTTCAATTTATCATGAAGCAGATAAATCAGGATGTTGCTGAGGAATAGGCCCACGAGGGCGATCATAAAAAACTTACCGAATTGCGTGAAGCTGGCTCCGTCATGGTCTTCAAAGGTCCAGTTGCGATTGAGGGTGTAATTGGAGGCCGTAGCCACCATAAATCCCAATGAACTGGATACATATTTATGGATCTTAAGTTTTTCCTTGCAGAGGTAGGTAATGCCAAAATCTATGGCCAGACCAGAAAATCCCACCACACCGAATCTGATAAACTTATACAGTAAAGTAGGACTAAATTCAATTACGGCAAGCTTCATCATAGAAATAGAAATCGGTACGTTTCGCAAAAGTACATATTAATTTCATTTTCGGAGGATTTCAAACTCCTTAAAGCTTCAGGGATGGTTCGGGAAGAGACCTGCTGGCCTGTGGGGGGAGGAAGGGGTTCGGTTAGGGTTTGGATAGCAGAGACTAAGGCAACCCTACGCGACCCCTAACCGAACCCCTTCCTCTCCCCATTGTAAGGCAGGTCTCTTCCCGAACACTTCCCGACCAGTACCAGTAAAAAACTTCAATTCCCCAATAGTATCTTCTACTGAAATTATTTATCTACTTAGAGTAATTCCTGGGCATTACTAAACGTCTACCCTTTAAATCTGATTTCTTCCTGACATCTTTGAAATTAGTACGCTAAGCTCAGGATGTTTTATTTTGATCCGGGCTGGTCGTTTTCTTTATTCTGATCAATTAAATGATGAATGCGCTGCACAGTGGCTGCTGATCTCCAATCATCTTCTGGTGTATGCAGCACATAGTCCAGCAACTGATCAATGGTACTGGTAGCCACATGAATTCTGGAATCTGAAGCAGCGTAATAAATAAACACCTTACCATCTTCATCTGCAATCCAGCCATTACTGAACACCACATTAGACACATCACCAATGCGCTCTGATCCTTCTGGTGCAATAAAATATCCAGCAGGTTTATGCGTCACCAGACTAAGGTTATTAAGGTCTGTCATGAACATATAAAGTACGTACCTCAGTCCTGCAGCAGTATTTCTAACGCCATGAGCCAGGTGCAGCCAGCCGTATTTTGTTTTTATTGGTGCTGGTCCTTGTCCGTTTTTAGCTTCATAAACGGTATGATATTCTTTTCTATCAATCACCTGTTCTTCGGGAATCTCTGCATTTTCCATAGATTCGGAAAGTCCAAAAGCAATTCCTCCGCCGTTACCTGCTTCAATAAAAGAATCCTGAGGGCGGGTATAAAACGCATATTTTCCGTTTACAAACTCTGGATGCAGCACCACATTTCGCTGCTGCTGAGAGCCTGTTTTCAAGTCTGCCAGGCGTTCCCAGCTCAACAAATCTTTACTTCGGATAATTCCACATTGTGCCAATGCTGCCGACTGGTCTCCTATCGATGCGGAAGGATCTCTTCTTTCCGTACAAAACAACCCGTACACCCATCCATCTTCATGCGCTGTTAGCCGCACATCATACACATTGGTATCCGGCAAATCTGTTTCAGGAATCACTACCGGGTATTCCCAGAATTTAAACTGGTCAATCCCATTATCGCTTTCCGCAATGGCGAAGAAAGATTTCCTATCGCTAGCCTCTACTCTGGCCATCAACAGGTATTTATTGTTCCACTTGATTGCCCCGGCATTGAATACAGAGTTGATGCCAATCCGTTCCATCAGATAAGGGTTATTTTCTTTGCTCAAATTATAACGCCAGTAAAGCGGCGTATGGGCAGCAGTTAATACTGGATTTTCATAACGGTTGAAAATACCATTTCCTAAGTTTTCAGATTTGTTTCTGCGCGTAATTAAAGACTGATGGGCGCGGCTCAGCTCCTCCAGTCTTTTGTCGTAATCCATCATATAATTCTATTAATCTTCGAGTTTATTCCACCAGGTTCTTTTCAGGATGAACACAATCACAGCCAATATGGCGATGGTGATCATCAATGGCATTTTCATCATTAAAATCAGGTACATTGGTAACAGGGTGAGGCAAAGCTGTGCGATAATGCCCAGCAGCACATTGAACATATCCCTGCCAAAATTCTTGTTCGCCTCAAAGGAAGGGTCATCTTTTAAGACCATTTCATGAACGGGCTTCCAGAATCCCCATGGCCGCACTGTCTTATAAAAACTTTTCAAGGTATTTTCATCTGTGGGCGGTGCCATATATGTCCCGATCACTGATCCAGCTAAGGAAAGCAGGAACAGCAATGGGAAATAGTATAGAAATTCTACACCAGAGAAGAATCTCGTAAATACCAAGGCAGCTACAATACCAGTAAACATTCCCCAGAAAAAACCGTTGGAATTGAACCTCCACCAATGCCATTTCAGTACGTTTGCAGCGATATAGCCCCCATATAAAGCGGATACGATCCATTGCAGTACGCTATTTACATCTCTCGCAAAGAAACCTAGTATGATGCCTACGATAACGACCGATACACCGGATATATAGTTCATGGAAATGACCTTTTTAACAGAAGCATTCGGATTGATATATTTGAGGTATACATCATTTACGATATACGCCTGTGCAGCATTCAGTGTTCCGGAAAAAGTACCCATAAAAGCACCTAGCAAGCCTGTTAATACCAATCCGAACAAACCTACAGGTACAAAACTTTTGATACTTGCCGGTAAAATTCTTTCGTAATCTATCGCTCCGTCCAGCCCTTTTAAGTTCATTTGATCGTAGTAAAGAATACCTAAAACGGTGAGTCCTACAATCAGGGAATACCTGATCGGCAGCAATACAATAGATACAAAGCCACTCATTTTACTGGCTTCTTTTGGCGATTTTGTAGATAAGATCTTTTGCATATCATAGTTTGGTGGCGGGCCTGCAAGAGAGGCAAAAACCCCTTTGAACAGCATCATCATAAAGAAAATGCTGAATAAAGAATAGCCATCACTTTCAATTTTTTTATTGACATCGTCGATAATACCGGTCCAATTGAGCTCCAAATGTGTTCCGAAGAAAGGGTTATCCCAACCTTTTGGCACATTTAAATGCTGCCCATGCAAGTTAATCATGGCAATCACGGCTATAGAAATACAAACCACTGTCATGATGGCGTACTTGATCATGTCGCCAAACACGATCCCATGCATTCCTCCTAAAATGGAATAAAACATCGCAAAAAGCGTGAATATGATACCGTAAAAGTGAGGTACATAATGCGGGGAGACTTCAAAGGGCACATATCCTTTCACAAATTCCCAGGGAATAAAGATTTCGACAAACTTCCCTAGACCTATAAAACCATAAGCGAGGAAGCCCAGACAGCTCAATAGTGCAAAGGCCACCACTACCTTGTGTGAAGCACCAACTCCTTTTCCTTCCAATCCGAACCTAGTAGACAACCATTCGGCGCCAGTAGTCGCATTGGAACGCCTCAGCCATTTGGACAAATACATCATCAGAAAGACCTGATTAAATACCGGCCATAACCATGGAATCCAAATACTTTTCATGCCATAAACAAAGCAAAGGCTCACCATCCACATCGTGCCGCTAATGTCAAACATATCAGAGGCATCGCTTAATCCCAGTTTATACCAAGGCAATGATTTACCTCCCATGATATAACTCTGGTTATTCTCTTTAGCCTTTTTACGGTACCAAAAACCTATAACAATGGTGCTAATCAGATAAGTAATGATAATGAGCACATCAATGAGTTGAAACTTCATAAAATCAAAACTATACTATTTTCGCATACAGGTTCAATACTATTTTAACAATTAATTGTATTCACAAAACAAAAAGACTTATTACTATGGCATTAGTACTAATTTAGACTAGTACTATTTTAACATAAAGCTAATTCATTACGACTCAATTATTATATTTATATGATGGCCAATAATATAGTCAGGGAAATTACCCCTTTAACACAAAGCGATTGCTTTACTATCTTTTCCAGAACTAAAAAGGAGTTCGATTTCCCCTTACACTACCACGAGGAGTACGAATTGAACTTGATTCTCCATGCGGAAGGGGCAAAAAGAATTGTTGGAGATCATATTGAGGTGATCACAAATGCAGAACTGGTATTTATTGGCCCCAATCTATACCATGCCTGGTTTACTCATCAATGTAAAGGCGAGGAGATTCTGGAAATCACCATTCAGTTTCACAAAGACCTGTTTGACGATCGCCTGCTCAAAAGAAATCAATTGAGTTTCATTTCTAATATGTTTGAACGGGCACAAAAAGGGATATTGTTTGCTGCGGATACGATTGAAAGATTGACTCCACGCATCCTTTCTTTAAGTCAGAAAAAGGGTTTCGACTCGGTGCTGGAGCTTTTTTCTATTCTTCACGACTTGTCAATTTCCAGAAACATGCGCACGTTATCAAATTCCAGTTTCAATAATGAGCAGTTCAATTACAACAGCCGAAGGATAGAAAAAGCGTTTGATTACATGAACATGAATTACAATCGCGGCGTTTCACTGGAAGAAGTAGCGAAGGCGGCAAGTATGCCGGAAGTATCTTTCAGCAGGTTCATCAAGAAAAGGACAGGGAGCACTTTTATCGACAGCTTAAATGAGATCCGCTTAGGTCATGCCACAAAAATGTTGATTTCAAGTACACAGACGATTTCAGAAATCGCTTATAAATGTGGGTTTAACAACATTTCTAACTTCAACCGAATTTTTAAAAAGAAAAAAAACTGCACACCAAAAGAGTTTAGAGACAGTTTTTCGGGTACTCGTTCTTTTATTTAATAAAGCTCATCTAATTGAGGTTGAACTTATCACTTTTCACTTGTACCACATTAGAAGCAGAGATAATACCGACTACCAGAATCCCGATCAATATGGCCAATGCGATTTGCAGCGTGGAGTAGAGTTTGCTTCTGGACACCATAGATGCAGAACTTTGAATCAATTCCTGCCCTACCTGCGTTTGGATGGTCATCAGCTCTGTTAATTGCTGCAAGGTTCTTCTCGAAGTTGCTCTTCCCACCGTCTCATAAAGTTTTCTTCCATCCTCAATACTATGGCTATCACTTAAAGCAATCACGTGCTGTTCTGCTGCGATAGAGCCGATCAACCGAATTTTCAATTCTTTCAGCTGTTCCTTTTCCTGTTTCACCAAAAAAGTCTTTTCATATTTTTTCATCAGTGAGTCAATCGTAGTGTTGAACTTTCCAAATTGGGTTTTCAGTAAATTGACATCCTTATTATCGGGATTTCCAGAGTACAGAAAACTATCGAGGGTATATTTTTTCGCAAAGATGTTTTCTGCGATGTAGAAAAGGTCTGTTGCAGGAACCAGACGGTCGTTATACATGGAAACGAAAGATTCATTCATACTTTTCACACTCTTATCCTCGAGGATTCTAATGAGAATCATACAGGCCATAATCGCAAAAAGGAACGTAGCGATTTTCATTTTCTGTTTTAAAGAATAAGCAACTTTCATAGCATTCAGGTTTAATGGGCTTTAGAATTAGTCTTCCAAAGGGGTAATGAAAAGGTTAGCTGCAAAATTTACTAAAAATAATTCTCTTTTTGCCCTGGTGACCCCAGTATATAACCATCTCAGGAAATCCAGGTCGATCATTTCTTCTGTTAAATAGCCTTGGTCTACGAAAACAGCCTCCCATTGGCCACCTTGTGCTTTGTGACAAGTAACCGCATAGGCGAATTTGATTTGCAGCGCATTATAGTAAGGATCTTCCTTGATGGCTGCAAAACGTGCTCTTTTATTGGTCAGGTGTTCATATTCAACATTTAGTGCTTCAAACAGTTTATTTCCCAATTCATAAGAAAGGTTTGGTGTTTCGGCGGTTAACGTATCGAGCATCACTTTACAGGAAATTTGTCCGGCATCCGGGAAATCGAGAAATTCCAGTGCTACTTCGGCGAAACGGAAGCCAAAACGCTCTTCTGTACCCCTCACACGTACGATCTTAGCCATGTCGCCATTGGCAATAAAAGCAGCAGATTCATTATCCGGGAGCCAGTAATAATTATTCTTAACTACCATAATCTGGTCGCCGCCGGTTAGTTCTTCTTCTCGGTAAAGTATCCTTGCGCGAATTTGCTGGTTGTACACATTGGCTGATTTATTAGACCGGCAAACCACCAGTGTATTTTCCATACCAAATTTACTATAGGCATATTCCAGCCCTTCAACTAGCTTAAGGCCGGTCATCCTGAAAATGTCTTTATATCCAGTGGTGATAAATTTAGGCAGTTCAATTTCATCAGCCTCTTCAGATGATCCTTCATTGATCAGTTTCCGCAGCATGGTGGCATTGGCAAGAATTCCGGATTCCTTTTCTTGTCGCACCACCTCCTGAAGTTCTACCGCCCGCACTGACATCCCAAAATTAGCCGCTATATATTCTTTGTTTAGTGCCGGACTGTCAATACTGCCAACCGGTGGCAGCTGTGCCGTATCCCCAACAAAAATTGCTGCACAATTTTTCTGGTTGTATACATATTGCATCAGATCCTTCAAAAATGAAGAACTGGTTTGTGTATTCCATTCATCGGCAATCATGGAGGCCTCATCGATAATAAATACCGTATGTTCTGATATATTTGGCGTAATCTGAAAAGACATATCCGTGGATACTGCAGATTTTTTCCTGTAAATTCTCTTATGAATAGTAAGTGCTTTACGCCCGGTATAGTTGCTCATCACCTTTGCAGCACGCCCTGTAGGCGCCATCAGCACTGCTTTAAAACCAAACTTTGGTAAAGCTTTAACCAGTGCCCCAACAGAAGTAGTCTTTCCGGTACCCGCATATCCCCTCAATATAAAACACTGATCGTCTAAGTCTTGACTTAAAAAAGCAGCCATTTCCTGGCAGAAAACCAGCTGTTCGGCAGTCGGTGTAAAGGCATAAGACTGGGCTATAATTGATGCTTTATCCATTTAACAAAGATGCAATGGTGATGTTATAGAAAAAAGGATTAATTTTGATCTTAAATAATTAGATACAGATGAGCCATAAAAACAGCATTTTATTAGTTGATCCGGAATTTGATCCTAGTACTGCGCCAGACTGCAATTTACTGTTAAAAATTACCGCAGATAGCTTCTCTTACGCCATTATTGACAAAACCAGCAATCAGCTGAAAGCTGTTTATGATCAACAGGAATCTAAAAATATTCCTCATGATCTTGCTGTAAAATTAAAGAACGACAGTTACTTGAATTTGGTTTTTAAAGACATCAAAGTAGCAGTATACAGTCAAAACTCAATTTCTATCCCAACCGAGTTATTTGATGCCAAGAATTTGGATCAATATGCAAAGTTCTTCACAGATGAACAATCGGATAACCTTTATGTCAGGCCATTTGCTAATTATGGATTCACTTCTATTTTCACGCTGCAGCGTTTTATGGATGAGACCTTAGCGGATGCGCTGCTGAGCTGTAAATTATTCGACCAGATGGCGCCAATACTAGCCATGGTTCCGGATAAAACCAGCAAGACTTTGGTACTTGATTTTACCGCAGCCTCTTTTACAGCAGTGCTGACAGCAGGAGAAAAGCTGATTTTCCGCAATTCCTATGAGATTGAAAATGCGGAAGAGTTTAACTATTATCTGCTGCTGATGATGAACCAGGTTCAAATCGATACTAAAGAGACGGAGGTATTATTGAGTGGCATTGTTCACGAAGATGATGCTTACCATCAATGTCTGGAGAAATACTTCCAGAAGATAAAATTTAACACTCCCTTAAGTGATCAGGTAGATCACAAAATTTTAGAAGACATGCCTGCTCATTATTACAGCAGCTTGCTAGCACTGGATATATGCGAATAATTGGCGGTACATTAAAAGGCATTCGTTTCAATGCCCCGGAAAGCTTACCGGTAAGGCCCACTACAGATATGGCCAAAGAAGCTCTTTTTAACATTCTTTACAATACTTACGATTTTGATAGCTGCGATGTGCTGGATCTTTTCTGTGGTACAGGAAATATCAGCTTTGAATTTGCTTCCAGAGGAGCAAAAAGCGTGACAGCAGTGGATAAACATTCGGGATGTATCTTTTGGGTACAGTCGGTGATTGCCAAACATAAACTAGACGTGATTGAGGTGCAGAAGGCCGACGTGTTCAAGTTTTTAGATACGCATAAAAAATCTTACCAGATCATTTTTGCCGATCCTCCTTATGATTTACCTACGATTCCAAAGATTCCTGAATTGGTGATCAAAAATGATTTGCTGACTGATAATGGTTTATTGATCGTGGAGCACCCTTCATTGTTAAAAATGAACAATCAACCCGGGTTTAAAGAGACCAGAAGATATGGGAATTCGTCCTTTAGCTTCTTTGAAAAAGTAAAATAATCACTTCGCCACCTTTTTAAGGGTGGCGATTTTATAACCTACATATACTGATACTAATGAAAATCGCCCTGTTCCCAGGATCATTTGATCCGATTACTATCGCCCATGTGGATATCCTGAAACGTGCTTTGCCGCTATTTGACAAAGTGGTAGTGGGTATCGGATTGAACAGCTCTAAACAGAGTTATCTATCTGCAGAAAAACGGGAAGAAATTGTTAAAACGGTGTTTGAAGCAGAAGTTAAAGTGGAAGTACAGCTTTATGAAGGGCTAACTGTAGATTTCTGCAGGAAGATTAATGCGCAATATATGGTTCGCGGAATCCGTTCTGTAGGTGATTTTGAATACGAACGTGCCATTGCCCAGATCAACCAGACGATGATGCCAGAAATGGAAACGATTTTTATCCTGAGTAAGCCGGAATATTCGGCAATCAGCTCCACCATCGTCCGTGACATCCTAAGAAATCACGGAGATGTGAGTCAGTTTTTACCTCAAGATGCTATCCCGTTCCTCTAACAAAGAACCTACTTCCAACACCTGGATGATAGAAGGGTAAGTGTTTACGAGTACAGGAGCCAAATCAGCTTTACTTAGCCATTTGGCTTTCGTAATTCCTTCTTCTTTTTGGGGAATCAATTTTGGTTCTCCTTTAACGGTCATGCTGTACCATTTGGTTTTCTTTAAAACCAGTTTATTCCCCATTGGGTAAACATGGTAGGTTTTACAAAGCTTCTCATCGTTGGTATAAATCGTTACGCCGCATTCCTCTTCCACTTCTCTCAATCCGGCTTCTCTCATCTTCTCGCCTTTCTCTACTTTTCCTTTTGGCAGGTCCCACTTTTTATTCCTGAAGATAAACAGGTAATTGCCTTTTGCACTTTTAACGAGTCCGCCGGCAGCTTTGATCAAAGTAAGGTTGTTTTTAATCTGCTTAAAAACCGCTTTAGGGTCAGCTACCAACAGTAGATAATCTGTAGCAGCATTTAAAGGCAGATTTTTGTAGAACAATCTGAAATCAAAACCTTCCAGCTCCAATTGCTGAATTTCTTTTTCCTGTGTAGGCTTAGAATCTGCAATAAACAAGGTATTGTCGTTGATATAAATGCTGTATTTTTTCATGCTTAACGCTTAAAATGCTTTTTATGACAGGCTGTAAAATTTCCTTAGAAAAAACAGACCCCTTTGAATTGCATTCTAAAGGGGGTTTCAATCAAATTTCTTACAAAATCGCCTGGATGTTTGAGTTTTTAAAATTATAAATATTTATCTAATAATCCCCATCAAAAGAATGGAGGATGACTAAAAAAATATGGATCAGAGATTTTTAGCAGATTATTTTTCTACGTTTAGTGTAGCACTATGGAAAACAAGCAGCACGATAAAGGGCTATGCTAATTATCTTCCCTTTAATCAAACCTCATTAAGGAATTTAAGCAGGAGACCCTTCTTATATTAACCAGGAAAATTTATGTTTTTCCAGGTTTCCCAACAAATTTCTATTTATTTCCCTGATGTTCAACGACTCAGAAAAAACTCCTTTTCTTGCTAACAATAATTACCGACCTTTATGGGACACAAATAATTAATTAAACCAGGATTTATTTATTTTGCCCTTCACATTAGCAATTAGTGTTAGGACAAACGTATGAAAATCTGTAATTTTGTAGTATGTATAATAAAAGTGATATTGAATTAAAGGTAGCTGAATTTTTATTACAAATAAAAGCAATAAAGTTACAACCGAATAACCCGTTTACATGGGCATCAGGCTGGAAATCTCCAATTTATTGCGATAATAGAGTTACACTTTCCCATCCCTCAGTAAGAACATACATCAGACAAAAACTGACGCAATTGATCCAGGAAGAATTCGGTTCTGTGGACATCATTGCAGGAGTAGCAACGGCTGGTATCCCTCAAGGCGTACTTGTTGCACAAGAATTGGGATTACCTTTTGCTTATGTGAGAGCGAAAGCAAAAGAACATGGCACAGGAAGTCTGATTGAAGGAGAAATCGTAGAAGGTCAACGTGTAGTTGTGGTAGAAGATTTAATTTCTACTGGCAAAAGCAGTTTACAGGCAGTGGAAGCATTGAGAAATGCTGGACTATCAGTAGCAGGTTTGGTTTCTATCTTTACCTATGGTTTTGACCAGGCTGAAGAAAACTTTAAAGCGGCAAAATGTCGTTTCGCCACCCTATCTAATTACAATACATTAATTGAATATGCTGCTGAGCATAGCTTCATCGCTCAAAATGATGTTGATCTATTGACTAAATGGCGCAGAAACCCTTCAGAGTGGGGAAAAGAATTAGAACAACTAACCTAAAATCATAATGACAGTTATTGAGAGTACTACTGACATCAACCAACCTGTAGCAAAAGTCTATACATTTTTAGCTGATATGAACAATCATCAGCAATTGATGCCGGAAAACATCTACAACTGGTCGTCCACTACTGATGAAGCTAGCTTTACCATCCAGAACATGGCTAAATTAGCGATCAAGATTTCTAATCGTGTAGAAAACCAGGAATTAACCGCTATCCCAACAGAGAAACCTCCGTTTGATTTAGAGTTAAAATGGACAGTTGCAGACAATGGAAATGGTGGAACTACCGCAACATTGATCATTTCTGCAGACTTGAACATGATGATGAAAATGCTTGCTGCTGGCCCATTAAAAAAATTGGCTGACCATCAGACTCAAAAACTATCAGAAATATTGAATTAGTTTAAACACATAAAAAAATAGCCGATCCCTCAAGGACCGGCTATTTTTTTATGTTCAATTTTCAGAGATGCCACATTTAATTAAGAGAGAATTCCAGGTAAACAGGCACATGATCAGAAATGCTCCTCGCTTCTTTTAAGTCCCCAAATTCGGTGTAAAAAGGAACAATTCCGGTGCTGATCACCTTTAGCTTGTCTCCATGATAGAAGAAGTTGTCATATTCTGAAGCCAGAGACTCACCTTTGACCACCTTTTGCTTCAAAGAGGTCTTCTGATTTACCATTGCCGATACATAGCCCATATTCCTTAACGGATTAAACACAGAATGAGATTGCGGCAGATTGAAGTCCCCGCAAAAGATGAGTGTTTCTTTCGGGTATAGATCCGGCATGAATTTCAGGTATTTAATTTCTGTTTCCGGCTGTTTCGCCTTTGGCTTCGCATGAAAAGAAACCAGCGTAAATGTTTTCTTTCCGACTTGAAACCTCCCGAAATATGGCTCTCGCTCTACTTCCAAATGATATTTTGTCTCCAGCCAGGGCTCCCCAACTTTTTTCAACTTTTTGCTCTTCCACATAAAAGCATAACGTTCTTTGCTGTATCTATCGCTCGAAGTACCATGGCTAAAAACATACTCCCATTGCTCTCCGCTCCTATTTAATGCTTCCGCAAGCCTGATGACCGCTTTTGGTCCGCCATAACCAGCCACTACTTCCTGAATCGCAATGACATCAAAACGCTTGACCACATTGGCAATGAAAAGGATATTTTCATCTGTTTTGGACTGGCCAAAATCTTTAAGGTTCCAGGAACCTACACGAACACTTTGCCCGGAGGCACTAAAAAAACAAAACGCAAACAGCACCAGGAGCGTATTCCTACGCAGCCACAAAAGGGAATTTCTCAAAAGATATTTATTTAATGGTATTTAATTTCATTCTTTTCATCACGAAAAAGAAGCCGATGGCGGTTAGCAATAATACTGCTGCTGTTCCCCACCACAAGGTATTGAAACCATAAATTGCCGCAATACGGGTTCCCAGAAAAGGGGAAAACACATGCGCGGCAGAAGTACAAAGTGCATTAACCCCCATATACGCCCCCCGAGTTTGAATTGTAGAACGCTGCAAGGTGACAGTTGCCATAAAAGGCATGGCCAGAATTTCCGCCAGACAAAGTACGAACATTGCCATATAGAGTACCCATATTCCATGGGCAAGGTTTAAGATCAGGAAAGAAAAGCCGCAAAGTAGCGTCCCCATTACCATGATGTCTCTAGGGGTAAAGCGCTTCTCAGCAATATGTACCAGCAGCATTTCCAAAAGAAAAACAACAATCCCACTAAAGGCGAGTATGATCCCAATATTTCCTTCCGTCATCTGATATACTTCTCTGTAATATAGAGGCAGTGTGCTTAACAATTGAAGGAAGCAGATCGTGAAGATACTGCAAAGCAGACTGAACAGCATAAATAGCAAATCTTTATAAGGAGATTTCGCCGGGACTGTGGACACTGGATCTTCATGTAATGCTGCTTTCGCTTGTTCAGATTTCTCATTCCCTTTTCTATTTCTAAAATAGATGAAAAACAAGATGGCAGAGCAAAACGCAGCTATGGCATTGCCATAAAACAAAAAGGTATAGGAGATTGCCGCCAGGAAACCACCGAGTGCTGGGCCTATAGAGAAACCGAGGTTCATCGCCATCCGGTTTAAAGAAAAGGAACGAATGATGTTATCCGGTTTTGAATAGTAGGCAATCGATACAGAGTTTGCGGGTCTGAAAGTCTCGGAAATTACACTCAATATAAATACGCCTACCGCTAATTTTAAAACAGTATTCAGCTCAGGAAGCAGAAAAAACATAGGCACTGTAAAAATCAAACTAAATAGCTGCACTTTAAAGTGTCCCACCTTATCGGTTAGCCAGCCGCCGGCAAAAGAGCCCGCTACCGCTCCAACCCCAAAACAGCTCAATACCGTTCCGGTATCCTCCAAAGAGAAACTCAAATGATTGATCATGTATATCCCCAGAAAAGGGATCACCATGGCACCACTCCTATTGATCAGCATCACCAGCGCCAGCATCCAGGCTGGTGTGGATAGCCCACGATAGGCATCTAAATATAACCGTAAAAACTCCTTCATCTCTCTCCTTACTATAAAATTCATCAATATGCCAGGCTTGCGAATTTAAGAAGAATATTGCCTTTAAGACCAATATTTGGGCATTCAATTTCTAAAATGATGTTGCAGATTCGAATTATCCTTTAGCAGCTCCGATAGACTATTCCAGGGTTGCCGGACAAAACTTCAGGTGGCCACAGATTAAGCAGCCATTATGTCATATCAATCTCATTAAAACAGACAATATTTCCGGAATTTCTTTTAAGAACAATATGGCATCTACTTTGTTTAACAGATGATATGAACTTCAATAATTTCACTATAAAAGCACAGGAAGCGATTCAACAGGCTTCTGAAATAGCTCAAGGCAACCAGCAACAAGCTATTGAGACAGCGCATATACTTAAAGGGCTGCTCACTGTTGATGAAAATGTGGTTTCTTATATTTTAAAGAAATTAAATGTAAATCTAAATGTGGTGAATCAACATTTAGATAGCCAGATTGCAAAGTTCCCTAAAGTGAGCGGAAGTAGTCCGTATTTAACTTCAGGCAGTAACTCCGCAATTCAAAAGGCGCAATCTTATTTGAAAGAGTTCAAAGATGAATTCGTTTCAGTAGAGCACCTTTTACTGGGTTTGCTGTCTGTAAACGACAACACTTCTAAGCTACTAAAGGATCAAGGGGTGACTGAGAAAGACCTTAAAAAAGCCATTGTGGCTTTGAGAGGGGACAATCATGTCACTGATCAAAATGCTGAAGCAACATTTAATGCTTTAAATAAATATGCAAGAAACCTGAATGAATATGCAGAATCAGGAAAGCTTGACCCTGTAATTGGTCGTGATGAAGAGATCCGAAGAGTGATCCAGATTCTTTCCAGACGTACCAAGAACAATCCGATTCTGATCGGTGAACCTGGTGTTGGTAAAACTGCCATCGCCGAAGGGATTGCCCACAGGATTATTCAAGGAGATGTTCCTACCAATCTAAAGACAAAAACAGTATTCTCTTTAGATATGGGCTCCCTGATTGCAGGTGCAAAGTACAAAGGAGAGTTTGAGGAACGGCTTAAAGCAGTGGTTAAGGAGGTGACTCAAAGCGATGGAGACATCATCCTTTTCATTGATGAGATCCACACTTTGGTGGGTGCCGGCGGTGGAGAAGGCGCAATGGATGCGGCCAATATCCTAAAACCTGCATTGGCCAGAGGTGAACTTCGCGCAATCGGAGCCACTACCCTCGATGAGTATCAAAAATATCTGGAAAAAGATAAGGCCCTGGAACGCCGTTTCCAAAAGGTCATGGTGAATGAGCCGGATACTCAGGATGCGATTTCTATTCTGCGTGGACTGAAAGAAAAATATGAAACTCACCACAAGGTGAGGATAATGGATGAGGCGATTATTGCCGCAGTAGAGATGTCGCAGCGCTATATTGCTGACCGTTTCTTGCCGGATAAAGCCATCGACTTAATGGACGAGGCCGCTTCTAAACTACGTTTGGAAATGGACAGTGTTCCGGAAGAAGTAGATGAACTGAACCGCAAGATCATGCAGTTGGAAATTGAGCGTGAGGCCATCAAAAGAGAGAATGACGACAAGAAAGTACAGTCTCTCGGCGAGGAAATCGCCAATTTATCTGCGGAACGAGATCAGCTGAAAGCTAAATGGCAAGGTGAAAAAGACCTTGTAGATGCGATTAACGCAGAAAGCGAACAAATTGAGCATTATAAACTGGAAGCAGACCAAGCGGAACGTGCCGGAGATTATGGTAAAGTAGCGGAAATCCGTTATGGAAAAATTAAAGAGTCGCAGGACAAAGTTGAACAACTGAAAGCGAAACTGGAAGGTCAGCAGTCTGAAAGCAGAATGCTGAAAGAAGAAGTGACCGCTGATGATATCGCTGGAGTTGTAGGTAGATGGACCGGTATTCCGGTGACAAAACTGATCTCCAGTGAAAGGGAGAAATTGCTGCACCTAGAAGATGAATTGCACAAACGTGTGGCCGGACAGGATGAAGCAATCGAAGCCATTTCTGATGCGATTCGCAGGTCAAGAGCTGGATTACAGGACAAACGCAAGCCAATTGGCTCGTTCATCTTCCTGGGTACTACCGGTGTGGGTAAAACCGAGCTGGCCAAAGCATTGGCAGAGTTCTTATTTAACGATGAGAATGCCATGACCAGGATTGACATGAGTGAGTATCAGGAGCGTCATGCGGTATCCAGACTGATCGGAGCGCCTCCAGGATATGTAGGTTACGATGAAGGCGGACAATTAACGGAAGCCGTTCGTAGGAAACCATATTCAGTGGTACTGCTGGATGAGATTGAAAAAGCGCATCCGGATGTGTTCAACATCTTATTGCAGGTATTGGATGATGGTCGTCTAACAGACAATAAAGGCCGCATGGTGAACTTTAAAAACACCATCATCATCATGACCTCCAATATTGGTGCACACATGATTCAGGATAATTTCAAAGACCTGAACGAAGGAAACCGAGAAGAGGTGATTGCAAAGACGAAGAACGAACTGTTCGAAATCTTGAAACAAACCATCAGACCGGAGTTCTTAAACAGGATTGATGAGCTGATCATGTTTACACCATTGAACCGCAGCGAGATCAGAAACATTGTGAACCTACAGTTCAACCATGTGAAAGAGACGCTTGCTGAGATGGGCATCCAGATTGAAGCGACTACAGAAGCTTTAGACTGGTTAGCAGAATTAGGTTATGATCCTCAATTTGGAGCGAGACCGTTAAAACGCGTCATCCAGAAGAGAATTTTAAATGAATTATCTAAAGAGATTCTTGCTGGAAAAATAGATAAAGACAGTAAGATAAAATTAGATACATTCGACAACAAATTCGTATTCTTAAACAACAACTAAGCGTCATCGCTTATTTAATTGCGAAAGTTGTTAAATAAAAAGCCTTCAGATATAATCTGAAGGCTTTTTTTATATTAAAAAAATTTATAATTAATAAAAAATAAAATAACCAGTTGTTTTCATTAACATTACTACACACAAATGAAATCAACGCATGAAGAAGAAAATAATCATGATGGCGGTACTATGCGCCGTCGGGACAGCTGCAACCGCACAGCTTGAAAAAGGGAAAGTAATGGTTGGAGGCAATGTCAGCTATTATAAAAACGTTTACAGGAATGGTCCAGAATCTGAGACGACTTATAACAGCATCTCTCCAACAGCAGGTTTATTCCTAAAGAACAATCTTGCTATTGGGACTTCCGTACGCTACGGTCACAGTTACTCTGGAGATTTAGGTAACTTTGAAAGACAATCAAATTTCGCTCTCATCCCTTTTGTCCGTTATTATTTAAACATTACTACTGATTTCAAATTCTTCACGGAATTCGTGGCTATTGCTGGAATGGGTAGGTCAAAAGGATTGAGTAATTACGACAACCAGCGTTTTAAAAAGAAAACTCAGGAATTCGGAGCAGGCATCTCCCCAGGGCTTACTTTTCTACCTGCAAAAAGATGGTCAATAGACTTACGTTTTAGCCTTTTAGATTACACGAACGTACGTGTAAAGAACAACAGCCCAAATGCTGAAAATACAAAGTATGTTGGATCCGATAATTTTAATTTTGGATTAAACACTTTAAATCCATCAATCGGAGTCCAGTACCACCTATAATCCAGTTTTTCTTATCCCCATCTATATCAACAAAATGAAAAAAATCATAGTAACAATCGCAGCATTATCCATAAGCACACTTACCCTTCAAGCTCAAACAGAAAAAGGAACCAAATTCATTGGAGGTAATTTTGGTTTCAATAGCAATAACAATAGTAGAAATTCAGAAAATGTATCCAAAAACTCGTCCTATTCATTTAACCCAAAGGCAGGCTATTTCATCAGTAATAATTTTGTACTAGGGGCCAACCTGGGAATTGTCTACACAAAAACCAGATATTCGCCTTCGCAAACAGAGAACAACATTATTTCTTTTGGAGCTGGCTCCTTTTTACGTCATTACCTAACCATCACCGAGCGCTTCAGATTCTTTTCTGAAATTGAGCTTTCCTGGATAACCTCAAAAAATGAACCTACTAAAAATAATGAAAATGTGATTAAACAGTACGCTAGATATAACGTGTACAGCGCAAATCTAAGACCAGGCCTGGCTTTTTTCCCTACAAAAAATTGGGCAATAGAGATGTCATTCCCTTTATTCGGTTACACAAGACAGACTCAAAAAAATATTTTTAAAGAAGTTGACAGGTCGTCTGATTACACTATAATTAGTGACAACTTTAATTTCGGACTAAGTACACTGAGTCCCTTAATCGGCGTAAACTACCATTTTTAAAGAATTGTCCTTGTATTAAAAAAAAAATCCCGGTTAAACTCTGACTTAACCGGGATTTTTTTTAACATAATTTCTAGGCCTTCTTTTTACTGCCTTCAATATTTGGCAGGAACCCCGTCAATAGACCGATTAGCGGCAAGAAAGAACAGATGTGGAACACATAAGCAATACTGGTACTGTCGGCCAGATTACCTAACAATGCAGATCCTATCCCGCCCATTCCAAAAGCGAAACCGAAGAATAATCCGGACACCAGGCCTACTTTACCAGGAATCAGCTCTTGCGCATACACAAGAATTGCAGAAAAAGCTGAAGCCAGGATCACTCCAATCGGTACAATCAATACTCCCGTCCAAAACAAATTGGCATAAGGCAGCATCAAAGCAAATGGGGCGGTACCAAGAATTGAAAACCAGATCACATATTTACGACCGAAACGATCACCAATAGGTCCACCGATCAATGTTCCTGCCGCTACAGAGAATAAGAACACAAACAGGTATAACTGGGAAGTCTGCACAGAAACATGGAACTTTTCAATTACATAAAACGTGAAATAACTCGTCAGACTAGCCATGTAAAAATATTTAGAGAAAATAAGGATCAATAAAATTGAGACTGCAAAAATCACTTTTCTTTTAGAGAATTGACTGGCTACGGTCACTACAGGAGTACCTTGTTTGGCTTTCTTGATTACATGTCCTTTATACCACTTCCCTACCCTACTTAAAATCAGAATCGCCAGTAATGCAATCAACGAAAACCAGATCACGCTAAATTGTCCTTGCGGTACAATGATCCAGGCCGCCAGTAATGGTCCCAAAGAACTTCCTGCGTTTCCACCCAATTGAAAGATGGATTGCGCCAGGCCTCTTCTGCCACCAGAAGCTGCATGTGCCATCCTAGATGCCTCTGGATGAAAGATAGAGGAACCTGTACCAATTAATGCCACAGATATTAACATCATATAAAAACCATTGGAAAGGGATAATGTGACCAAACCAATCAATGTAAAGCCCATTCCTATGGCTAAAGAATAAGGCTGCGGCTTTTTATCGGTATACATTCCAACAAAAGGCTGAAATATAGAGGCCGCCATTTGAAACATTAAGGTAATCAGACCAATCTGCGAAAAACTAAGCTTATAACTCTCTTTAATTACCGGATAAATGGCAGGAATCAAAGATTGGATGGTGTCATTCAGCAAATGGGAGAAACTGATGGCGAAAAGAATAGGAAATACGGTATTTTCTACCATTTTCCCCGTAGAAGGAGCAGAATTCATAATAAAACTATAATTAAGCCCAAAGGTATAAAAAACAATCCCCTTTCATATATGTTGTTAGCAATGAGATCTCCGCATCTGCATGAACCCCTATTATTGAAGCTAAAAAACGCATATTATTATGAAAATCGCTTATATTTCTTCTTATCCACCACGAGAATGTGGCATCGCTACGTTTAACCATAATTTACTTCGGGCAATTGGATCTGATAAGGTTGCTGTATCAGACGACAGTTTCGTAGTGGCCATGAATGATTCAGAGCACTTAGACGAGTATGAGTACCCTAAAGAAGTGAAATATGTCATCCGCCAGGAAAATCAAAAAGATTATATCAGGGCAGCAGATTATATCAATACGAGTCTGGCTGACGCCTGTATTCTGGAACATGAGTTTGGAATTTATGGTGGAGAAAGTGGGATTTATATCCTTCCTTTAATTGCCAGGTTACAAAAACCACTAATCACGATTTTCCATACTATTTTAAAGGATCCGAATTACCTGCAGCTAACGATCATCAGAGAGATTGCAAAACACTCTTCCAGAGTAGTCGTGATGAGCCATCGTGCAGTAGGCTTCCTGACCGGAATTTATGGGATTCCTTTTTCAAAAATACAGCTTATTGAGCATGGTGTTCCAGATCTGGAAGCAAAAATTGAAAATCCAGTAAAACAATCCCTGGCTTTTAAAAATAACAAAGTACTGTTTACCTTCGGGCTGATCAGTAGAAATAAAGGATTGGAAACAGTGATTGAGGCTTTGCCTAAAATCGTAGCACAAAATCCAGATGTGATGTATGTGATCCTCGGGACTACCCACCCAGGAGTCATTAAGAACTCCGGGGAAGAATATCGCGACAGCTTAAAAAAGCTGGCAAAAAAATTGAATGTATCAGACAACCTGACTTTTATCAACAAATTTGTTTCGGAGGAAGAGTTGTTTGATTACCTGACTGCAGCAGATATGTACATCACACCTTATTTAAATGAGGCGCAAATTACCAGCGGTACTTTATCTTATGCAGTTGGCGCCGGTGCAGCAGTAATTTCTACCCCCTATTGGCATGCGCAAGAATTACTTGCTGACAATAGAGGTCGATTATTCGATTTCAGAGATAGCGACGGACTGGCTAACATCGTAAATGAATTGTTTAAAGAGAAAGATAAACTAGAACAATTACGTTCTAATGCTTATGAATATGGTTTGCATTTACGCTGGCCAAGTACCGGACAAGTATTTATTGATGTATTAGACGAAGCCGTTTCTAAATATCTTTCCGAAAAAGAAAAAGGTGGTAAACAAATTATAGATCCTGACATGATGCCTGCATTTAGTCTGGCGCATGTGCAGCGCTTAACAGATGACACCGGAATTGTGCAGCATGCAAAATATGGCATCCCAAATCTTAAAGAAGGTTATTGTTTGGACGACAATTCCAGAGCATTGATTCTGGCCATCCTGGCTTATCAGCAAAATAAAAGTAAAGCTGCATTGGAATTGCTGCCCATCTATTTGAGCTTCATCCAATACATGCAATGCGACGACGGGAATTTCAGAAACTTCCTCAGCTTTAAGCGCGAATACCTGGATGAAGTGGGCTCTGAAGACTCTTTTGGACGTACGGTATGGGCATTAGGCTACCTGATCAGTAATGCACCCAACAATTCATACCGGGAATTTGGTAAAGATTTATTCTTAAAATCTGCCCCTCATTTCAGCAAGCTGACCCATTTAAGAGGAATCGCCAACACAATAATTGGCCTAGAAAAATACCTGGAAGCGCATCCTTATGACGGCCATATCAAAGAGCAGATGAACATGCTGATTGTGCCTTTAAAAGCAGCTTACCAGACCCATCGCAATGATAAATGGCATTGGTTTGAAGAAAAAATGACGTACGACAATGGCATTCTTCCACTCGCTTTACTTTGCCATTATCAGGTGACCAAAGACGAAGAATCTTTAAGCATGGCATTGGAAAGCATGGCATTCCTATCTAAACACACCATTTCTGATGGTTATTTGAATCCAGTAGGCAATGATGGCTGGCTATTTAAAGAAGGCGGTCAAATGGCACTTTACGATCAGCAAGCCATTGAAACTATGGCTATGGTATTGATGTATTTCAAAGCTTATGAAATCACCTTAGACCTTGGGTATATCAAGCAAATGTACTTGTGTTACCAATGGTTTTTAGGCGAAAACAGCTTAAAACTTCCATTGTATGACCATGAGACTAAAGGTTGCGGCGATGGTTTACAGCCGCATGGTGTCAATAGAAATCAAGGTGCAGAAAGTACATTGGCCTATTGGATTTCACACTTAATTGTACTTCAGGCATTGGAATCAGAGTATGAATATATTCAAAGCGGCGAATTATTTGGCATTCAAAAAGAAGAGAACAAGCGTTTAATATAAGTATGAAAATCGCAGTATTAGCGCCCGTAGCCTGGAGAACTCCTCCAAGGCACTACGGGCCCTGGGAGCAGATGGCTTCAAATTTAACAGAAGGGCTGGTTAAATTCGGTTTGGAAGTCACCTTATTTGCAACCGGCGATTCGCTGACTTCAGGAAAACTGGATGCCGTAATCGGAGCAGGATATGAAGAAAATAGAGATCAGGATGCAAAAGTTGTAGAATGTCTGCATATCAGCAACCTGATGGAAAAGGCTGGATCATTTGATTTGATCCACAACCATTATGACTTTCTACCATTAACGTATACTGGTTTGATAGAGACGCCTATGATCACTACCATCCATGGCTTTTCTTCAGAAAAGATCATTCCTGTGTATCAAAAATACAATTCAAGGGGGCATTATGTGTCGATTAGTGATGCGGACCGGCATCCTGCTCTTGAATACCTTAAAACAGTTTACAATGGCATAGACCCTGCAGGTTTTGAGTTTAATGCAGTTCCTGAGGATTATCTTTTATTTTTTGGGAGGATTCATCCGGATAAAGGAACTGCTGAAGCGATACAGATTGCCATTCAGAGTAGCAAAAAGTTAATTATTGCAGGCATTATCCAGGATCAGGGTTATTTCAATTCCCACGTTGCCCCCTTTCTAAACGGAGCTATTGAATTTGTAGGTGCTGCTGGCCCTGAACAAAGAAATCAATTATTGAAACAGGCTTCTGCCTTGTTACATCCAATAAACTTTGAAGAACCCTTTGGCTTGAGTGTTGCGGAAGCAATGATTTGCGGAACACCAGTGATCGCTTTTAACAGAGGATCTATGTCTGAGCTCATCAAAGATCAGGAAACTGGTTTTTTAGTAACTGATGTGGAAGGAGCTGTAGATGCAGTTCATAAATTGGCTAGTATCCATAGGAAAAACTGCAGGGATTGGGCATTGAGTCAATTTTCGCAAGAAAAAATGGTAAAGGACTATATCAGCCTTTACCATCATATTTTAGCTACTTAGTTTTTTTTGGAATTTCCTTGTTTTGTTCTATAGCAGTTGGTGTAGCTATGAGTAATTCAGCCTCAGTTTTTTCCATCAACAGTTCGGTTTCCTCTTCTTCGCTTTTTTCCCCAGCTTTGATTAGACATTCAGAACTTCTCAAACGTGCTAAAACCAAGTCTATTTTAACGGAAGCGAATGAAGAACAATAATCGGACAAGCCATAAGGAATGATCAATTCACCATTGTGAATGATCGATCCACAAGAATAAAGCACATTGGGCACATAGCCCTCCCGCTCATCTGTATTTGGGATGACAAGGGGCTCGTTTAGTCGGCCGATTTCTATTGAAGGGTCTTCCAGATCAAACAAACTTGCACCTAAGCAATATCTGCGCATTGGCCCTACCCCATGCGTGATCACCAGCCAGCCATCCTCGGTCTCAATAGGGGAACCGCAATTTCCAATCTGTATGAATTCCCAAGGGAACTTTGGCGACTGCAGTTTCACTGGATTGTCCCAAACCGTTAACTTATCGGAATACATCAGGTAATTGTTCCAACCATCGATTCTGGACATCATTACATATTTCCCATTGATCTTTCTTGGAAACAATGCCAGATTTTTGTTCTGAGCTCCAATACCATGTAATGGGCTAACTTTAAAATCGTAGAAATCTGTGGTCTGAAGCAGCTTAGGCATGATCATCGCACCATCAAAAGCAGTATAAGTGGCATAATAGATGACCGATCCATCAGCTTTCACAAAGCGTACAAATCGTGCATCTTCAATTCCTTTCCTTTCAAATTCGGAGATTGGGAAGATCACACGGTCTGAAATATCGGTATCCCTGGAGAAACTAATTTCGTGATAGGTATCAGAAAGCCATAGAATCTTATCATATTCCAATTTTCTCAGGTCATCTTCCTGAAGGCTTTTAGTGTCCAGTATGATTCTCCTTAAGGTCGCATAATCGAATTTATCTTCTAGCTTATGACCTAGCTCATCCAAAATCTCAATATCAATCTTGGAATCCGCAGCTTTCTTAAGGAATAGTTTCTTGTTATAAACGGCATTTTTAATCACCTCTGCTTCGTCAATATAGCTTCCAGCAGGGATAACCGTAATATTATTGTCTTTATCGATCAGAGCCCTTCTAAAAACGACTGAGGAGATGTGTCCCTCTCCCACTGCTCTAAAACTGATGATGACTCTTTTTTCGCCTTCCACTAGTTCCGATTGATCTGGATCTTCTACAATAGAAGGATTGAAGAAGGCTGCTGACTCGATAGAATATTCATGTGTAAAATAAGAACCGATCAATAAACGTTGGTATTTATCCAGCGATTCAGGATCATGGCCCGCTTCTTTAATGGCATTGACTACCTTTTTGCAATGCCTGGTCAGGATTTTTGTAATGTTCCTATGCCTTTTCGAGTATTCTTGCAGCAATGGAGAGATGATGCCAAATACTTCCTGCTCAGAAAGTGCCAATACATGTTTGATCACTTCTACTGCCCGCTCTTCACCATTAAAGAAAAAACGTGCAATCACGCGTTTAGGATCGGGATATACTTTAACCGGTTTTCGTTCTACAGATAATCTCATGTGTTATTAACGTTTTATAGGGGTAAAAAGGTTTATGAAATTATACATTTTTTAAAATAAATACTGCGGTGTGCAGAATTATTCTTGAATTCCTCGAGAAATAGTGGGTACCAAAGTCTGACGTGAACCGGCTTTTTGTCAGACTTTGTACAAAAAGGCATACAAATAAACCTGACAATCCTACAAAAATAGTCAGGACGAAGGGTCTATTATCAGACCCTAAAATGACAATACTCAGGGCTTTGTCACCGGAAAATAATAATGAATTAATCGCATAAAACCTATTTGATTATCAATTAAGTACTTACAAAAAACAGGGCTCTCTGGCACGGCAAGAAAGATGTGCTTTGGCATAAGTGTTGACTATAGTACGTAAATGGTCAGAAATAACAAAAGTATTAACGACCAGATTAATCATTAAAAAACAAGAAAATGAAAAAATTAGTATTATCATTAGTTGCAGTTTCTGCATTTGCTTTCAGCACTCAAGCACAAACTGAAAAAGGAAAAATTATTGTAGGTGGTAATGTTGCATTCGATACTCAAAAAAGTGATGCTGCTGGTGCAAAATCAAACAGCAATTTTCAAATCGTACCAAGTGTAGGTTACTTTGTTTCTGATAACATCGCAATCGGTACTGGTATCGGATATGGTTATAGCAAAACAAATGGCACTGCAGGTGCTGACAACACTACGGCACAATTTGGTAATAAAAACACTTCATTTGTCGTAAATCCTTTCGGACGTTACTATGCAAACTTATCTGAGTCTTTTAAATTCTTCGGACAATTATCAGTTCCAATGGCATTCGGTAAAGACAAAGCAGTAGATGCAGCAGGTAACACAGGCGCAAAAACTGGCACTACTACTGAAATCGGTGTAGCTTTATCTCCAGGTTTTGCTTTCTATCCTACTAAGAAAATCGGTATTGAATTCGCATTAAATGGATTAAACTACAATACACTTCGTAAAGAAGGTGTGAATGATGAAAAATTAAAAGGTCAAGGTTATGATGAGTTTAGCTTCGGTGCAAACTTCTTCTCTCCAAAAATCGGTGTACAGTTCCATTTCTAAGCACTCTACTTAATTTAGTTTTTTATAAAGGCCCGGGGAAATTCTCCGGGCCTTTATAGTTTACACAGATTTACAGTTCACAAAGCTTTCTACTTTTACGGCTGTTTATTTTATTGATTTTCGTTAATTTAGCTCTTGATTTAGCGCCTAACTAACCTAACATTATTATACATGAAAAAAATATTTCTAATTGCCTGCAGTATTGGCTTCAGCTTTTCCCTGTATGCGCAGGAAGCCCCTTTAAAAAAGATTAAAGACAATGCGGCAACATCCGTGAAAAACCAGGGTCAGTCTGGTACTTGCTGGAACTACTCTACCACTTCCCTTATAGAATCTGAAGAAATGCGGAAGGGATTGGGCGAATTTAACCTTTCAGAGATGTTTCCCGCTAGAAATATCTATATCGAGAAAGCAAAAAATTACGTACTTCGTCAGGGGAAAGCGCAATTTGGAGAAGGTGGCTTAGGTCATGACCTGATCCGGGCAATTTCCCTGTATGGTGCCATGCCACAAGAAGCTTTTCAAGGTGTCAGCGGAGAAATCCCAGACCATAGCGGACTGGAATTAGCGCTTAAAAGCTATCTGGATACGGTATTAACAAAGCGCCCAATTGCAAACAACTGGCTTATAGGTTACGAGGAAATTTTAGATAAAAAATTGGGTACTCCACCTGCAAATTTTGATTATAAAGGAAAAAATTACACGCCAAAAACCTTTGCGAAAGAGGTGTTAAAGTTTGATGCCAGCGACTATGTAAATATTTCTTCTTTCACACACCATCCGTATTATTCTTCTTTTGTACTAGAAGCTCCGGATAATTTTGCCAATGGTTCTTTTTACAACTTACCACTGGAGGAGATGGTAAACCTGACAAAAACTGCCGTTAAAAACGGATATACCGTGATGTGGGATGCCGATGTGAGCAGCAAAAACTTCCAGCAGAAAAAGGGTTACGCGATGTTGTTTGCTGATGATGCAGATGTAAAAGCGGAAAAGTTAAACCCTAATGCAAAAGAAAAAGCATATTCCCCGGAATTACGTCAGAAATTGTACGAGGATTTGACCACACAGGATGATCATTTGATGCATTTGGTTGGCTTAGATCAAGCTACTGATGGCAAGTACTTTTTTAAAGTGAAAAACTCCTGGGGTGATGTAGGCCCATTCAAAGGATATATTGAGGTGTCTGAACCTTATTTTGCGATTAACACGGTGAGTTTGGTAGTGCCAAAAGCAGCACTTTCTTCAGAATTGAAAAAGAAATTAGGGATCTAATTCCGAAAAATATAAGCCTGTGCGCTTTAACTGCAGAAAATCTTGAATGATGAGATTAACATAGTTAAAGTACACAGGCTTTTTTTATGGTTCTCAAAACACAATGATGCATATTTACATCAATACACAATTAAATCAATACACCTTGATATCTATATATCAAAAAACAATCCTCAATTAGACCTTAAAACTACCCAGAACATTCTTCACAATGTAGAAGCAGCTTATGAAATAAACTACCTAAATCACAGCTTATTTTTAGCAGCAGCTAATTTTGAACATAAAAAAGCCCGGACTTTTTGAGTACCTGCAAACCTCTCCTTTAAAGATTTGAGTACGAAAAGAACCCGGGCTTTTAAAAATTAGAACTATTTCTTCGGCTCCAACTCCATACCAGTTACATCAACCTCGCCTGTCTGCGAAAAATCGCCAATCAGGTATTTATTGAAATGATCTGCCAGTTTCCAAAACGTATATTCTGTTAGGTCGCCAAAACCATGACGCTGACCAGGAACGATCACAAATTCGAATCTTTTCCCAGCTCTCATCAGCGCGTTTGCTACTCTAATTGTATTAGCAGGGTGAACATTGTTATCAATATCACCAGTCATCAACATCAAGTGACCTTTCAGGTTTTTAGCAAGATCAGGATTCTTATCAATACTATATTTGAAAGTCGTGTCGCCTTTAGCAGAAATCACTTCTTTCACACCATGGTGTTTCTCACTCCACCAACGGTTATAAATGCTGTTATCATGGTTACCGGCATTAGATACTGCTGCTTTAAAGAAGTCAGGATAAACCAACATCGCGGCTGTAGACATAAATCCACCACCAGAGTGGCCGGTGATTCCTACTTTAGTGGCATCAATAAACTTGTTTTTATCAGCCAATTGCTCTACTGCGGCTTTTTTGTCAGCCAATCCATAATCACGCAGGTTGCCATAACCGTAGGTATGATACCATTTAGAACGGGCAGGATTTCCACCTCTGTTCCCAACCGTGATCACGATATAGCCAAATTGTGCCAATCGCTCTGTTCTATCCATGCTTTTGCTGAAAGCTTTGTTTACAGCTTCTGTTTGAGGACCTGGATATACATACTCGATAATTGGATATTTTTTGTTTTGATCGAAATCAAACGGTTTATACATCACGCCATAAATATCTGTAATTCCATC